>DAOTWF010000019.1:0-9078 GCA_034435835.1 Dehalococcoidia bacterium
TACCCCCTCATCCTATCTCGCCCGGAGGTAGTTTCTTATGCTCTGGCGTCTCACATGTTTCTGAACGAGCTCATAGGTTTTCCAAGCTCTTGGTGCCAGTATATGTCAAAAGGCAATAAGCGTTCTGTTCCTAACGCCTGCGGAACAGTCGAAAGAAGCGATCTTGGTATTCATGAAATATGCCCCAGCGCCCCAGCTCGGCAGCAAGCTCCGAAGCCCAGCACGGGTCGCGCTCAGCCTTAGAGAACAACTCCTCGATGTAGTGACGTGCGTCCCGCGGTATTCCGGCGGAATCGATGTTGAGCAGCCCCCTGCGCTCAAACTCCGCCGCATTGGCATATACCGAACTCTGGGTCAGTTCATAGGTGAATTTGAGCAAGGAGACATCCCACATCTCCTCGACGCCTTTTATGATGGCAGTCAGAGGATCACGCTGGCTGTCTATTTGACGGTTTATCTTCTCCACTATCGCTTCCACGGGCTCCGACACGATGTTCATCTCTCTGGGTTCATTCTTGTAGCTATAAAAGATGCCGAGCTCATGAGGGTGCCTCTCCGCCACCATCTCTATAAACCTCCTCGCTCCGGCACTGAAGCCCTCCAGATTTATTAAATAACTCGGTGTCACGATCTTCGGTCTGGCAGCGATCACCCTCCCCTCCCTGACCACATTCACCCATTCGGTAAGCTCGGTTATCATGTAGTAGTATATATTGGTGCTGCCAAAAGTCGCCAGACTTTGCGATGGCGCCCTGAGCACCTTAGTATTAGTGATAGCGTGTTGAATCTTCTCGTCTATTTCCATGGCATATCCTGCACCATTACAGGAACAGCTTCACCGCCTGAAAATTGCGCTCCACATTGGACTTGCCACGGATAATGCTCCCATACTCCGTGCTATGTCCTGCCACCAGGAGCTCCACGTCAAGCTGCGAAAGCTTCTCTATGCTTTTCTTCAGCATGGAAAGGCTACCGCTGGGAAAATCCGTCCTGCCTATGCTCCCGTAGAAGACCACATCTCCGGTGATGAGTATTCTCTTCTCCGCCCAGTAAAGGCAGATAGAGCCCGGGGAATGTCCCGGTGTGAGCAATACCTGCAGTTCCACCTTGTTCTGCGTACCAAGGCTTAGCGTACCTTCCCTGAGGTAGAAAAGCGGCTCAAACTGCGGTGGCTTTATCCTGAACACTGAATACATCTTCTGCCCCAGCGTATTGCGGAACTCATCCTCTTCCTCGGACAGAGCCACCCAGGCACCGCTCTTTTCCACCACCAGCTCATTTGCCTGACAGTGGTCGGGGTGACAGTGTGTATTTATAATCAATCCCACATCAGCCACCTTGAAACCGTTTCTTTCCATGGCTTTGCCCAGATGCTCAAAACAGGTCTCTCCAAACTCGTTGGTAATATGCCCTGGGTCTATAAGCACATGCGGGCGCTCGCCCCGGAGCACGTTTGTAAATAGACAGGTGTTGCAATTGTTGCCCCTTCCCTGCCAGACATAGCAGTAGAAGTTATCGGCTAACTTTAGTGAGCTATAGAGGCCCGATGCCCTGTAAACCATCTTTTTGATTACGACTCAATTATAAGGTAAAATGCTGACAAGCGCCAAATATGGGAGCCTCACATAACTACTGCCGACAGAATGCCAGCTCGGTATACCCTGATATACTCAGTACTTTCTGCTAGAAAAAGAAGGCGGAGATGGGAGAACTTAAGAGCGCCTGGGAAATAGCGCAGGAAAAGGCCAAAAAGCTGGGTGACCTCTCGCCGGAAGAGAGGCAGAAACAGAAGGAGAAGGAGTGCCTTCAAATTGCTGGAGCCCTAGCCGATAAGTACCTCGCCCACCCCGACGCTCGAATGCTCAGCAACGAGCTGGCGAAGCACGAAGGCTTGGAAAAGGAGCTGATAATCAGGTTCCTCATCCACCGGTTTGTCGATGCCATAGATATCTCCAGCGCCGGGGCACAGAGAGCGATCGAAGGTATCCTGATTCTGAACCAGCACGGCACCATGAAAGACACCGTGGCTAAGATCAAAGAGGTGCTGCAGGAGCATCAGTCAGCACAAGCCAGAGAAAAAGAGGACTTAGAAAAAGCTGGCAGGGAGATTTTGCACCAGATGCGGGTTTCAGGTTCGGCGGTGAGCCGCATAAACACCCGCGCTAGAGAGGAATGGCAGAAAAGGCTGGAAAAGATAACAACGCCTTTTGAAGAGGCCTTGAAACTGCTGAAACAGCAACTTCTGAGCTGAAACTACTTGCTGGAATACCCTATCCCTTTTATCCTCACCCGTTTGCCCTCTAACCTCGCCTTAACACCAAACCTGCCCAGCACACTCTCCACCAGCCAGAGATTTGCCTCAACATGGTCAGTCAGGCGCGGTATCAGGTACTCGGTGACGCCCTCCGCTAGAGCGGCGTAGATGACTACTTGGTCAGCCAGAAACCTGTCCACGGTGGCTCCGGAATCGATATCCTCAATTAGGTTTCCAGCCACCTGCTTCCCGATCGTCTCCGCTCTCCTACCCCTCTTCCCAGCCATGTCTGAGCCTAGATAGCGGCTTCCGTCATCCACCCAGACAGCCAAGGCTGCACCGGGATGGGTGGCTGTGCTGTCGTGAAGGGGCTCGATGGTTACACGATAGCCAGCGTGCTTTAGTACGCGCTCACACTCCCGAGCCATCCGCTCGCTAACCCGAGCCTGTTGCAGATGCGAGCAAAGTGCCACGCCCCTGACTCGTGAAACCGGGACAGGCTCACCAAGCCTCACTGCCCTGAGCTTCCCATCCACAGGTCTGATGCTCACCTCGATGATGCCGCCACCTTGCTCGGCATATCCAGGACGCCTTATTTCCAGGTCAACATCAATGCCCGTCCTCCTTAGAAAAGGAAAAAGGACATACTTCATATGATAAGCTGAAGGGGCAAAGTCCTGAAACAACCCTCCCGATATAGTGAAGGTTGACGGCTGGGCGGCAAAACATGCCACCGGCAGCAGGGTCATGGCTAGCATGGTGGTGGAACCACCGGTGCCGATATCCCAGCTATACTTACCCCCCTCCATCTCCTTCCCTGGCGTGTACCATATCTCCATGGAACCCAAAGTAGCGCCCTCTGCAGAGCCCTGGGATACGTCGCAACAAGCCAGCACGGCCTGCCGGTGCTGGTAGCGCAAGCCCGGCTTTTCCCGGGCGGCGCGTATGTTCCACATGTGCAGTTCCTCGCCGAGAAGTGTGGCTAAGCTGACCGCATATCTCAACAGGGTGCCGCTACCGGATTTTGCCGAACCGTCTATCTCTATCATTACAACGCGTGATACAGTGATTTGTGCTAGGAATTTTCTGGTAACGAAGCACCGATGCAGGAGGAAAAATTCAGGCTAGGTTCATAGCTTGCTGCAATGCTATATCGACATTTTTGTGCGTGTCGGCAGAGAATCCCTCCACCATCAGGTTAGCCACCTGAAGGAACCTATTGCGCTCGGCTGTCCCAAGGTACTCCAGCATCTCCTCCACTCTCCTCGCCAGAAGCACCTGGTGCTCCAGGGGGACCTTTTTCGACTTGGGTAATGCCAGCAATGGGTGGGCAAACAGCACCGGTTTGATCAGGGCAGCTAAATAGATAAACCTGGCACGCCGGTTACTCTGAGCTGCTTTCCAGGTAGCTTTGTCCTCCTCAGAAGGACGTATCCACTCCAGCGCGAAGGCGAACTGGCACTCGATAAAGCCACGCTGCACCAGAAATCTGGTAGCTTCGAAGTCCTTCACCGCCACCGATACAAAATAGAGCACCTGCTCCAGTACCGAGGCATCGAGCCCCTTTACCGCTATTGTATGACGGCACTCCTCGGGGATCTTGAAAATGTAGTACTCGAGAGAGCCGTGGAGGGCACTGTGTGCTGCCTCGTGCCTCAGGGCGCCCAGCTTTGCCTGCTTGCTCAGAGCGGCTAACCTTTCCAGACAACAGATTATCCGTGGATAGCCACGCCAGGCATCGTGGTAGCAGATATACTCCTCATCACCGCTGGTGGTGACCCCCATCCTCAGTTTTTCCTCTTTGAGCAGCGTCTGCACGTTTGCTTCTGTGTCCACTATGTGGACATCAACTCGATAAGGAAGCCTTATCCTGAATTTACGATAGCAGTCACGGAAGGTATTTTCTATCTCTCGCTTGGTGACCCAAGTGACACTGCCACTGGTGACCACATTTAGCTGAACATCAGCCATGCCTAGCTACAAGATAACAATGTTAGTCGTTAAAGTCAATGCCATGACATGATATGTGCCGACGAGGAGTCCACCACAAACATGCTACTATTGCATATGGTCATTACTTTTGGTTAATATTGATGCGCACATGGAACGCATCTGGGCGCCGTGGCGAATGGAATACATAAACAGAGCCGCACAGGAGCCGGGCTGCTTTCTCTGTCAAAAACCGAAGGAGAACAACGATCCCGCGAACTTAATACTCTACCGCGGGGAAAGCAATTTCATAATCCTCAATTCCTACCCCTATAACACCGGCCACCTTATGGTGGCACCATACAGACATATTGGCGATCCCTCCCTGCTCAACAAAGCCGAGGCTAAAGAGCACCTGGAAATAATCCAGCTGGGTCTTAGGGTGTTGACCGAGGTGATGAGACCCGAGGGGTTCAACATCGGCATGAACCTAGGCAGAGTGGCAGGGGCAGGGCTGGCTGACCACATACACACCCACATCGTCCCCCGCTGGCAGGGCGACACCAACTTCATGCCGGTAATCGCCGATACAAAGATTCTCCCTGAAACACTGGCAGCGACCTATCAGAAGCTTAAACAGGCAATCGAAGCGCTGCGCTGATGTCTAGCCCTCAGCGCGTGGATAAGAGCCGAGCACCTTCATGAAGTTCGTTTTTTCCTGCAGCTCCGCCAGAGCCTGGCGGCATATCTCGTCGTCCACGTGTCCTTCGAAATCAACGTAGAACACATATTCCCAGGGCTTTTTCTTGCTGGGCCTTGATTCCAGCTTGGTAAGGTTTATGCCCCTGCTGGCAAAAACACCCAGACAGGCATACAGTGCTCCCGGGACGTTCTTGGTGCTGAAGACCAGCGAAGTCTTGTTCCTGGCTGCAGGCAGTGGCTTGTGCCGGGAAATAACGAAGAACCGAGTATAGTTGTCTGCACTGGTCTCTATATTCTCGGCGAGGACTTCCAGCCCGTATATGCGCGCTGCCCGTCGGCTGGCTATAGCAGCGCACCCCTTTAGCCCCTCCTCCCTTATCCTTTTCGCAGCAGCAGCGGTATTGTATGTGGGTATTACTTCAGCACCCAGCTTTTTCAAGAAGTCCTCGCACTGCGCCAGCGCTTGTGGATGGGAATAGACCGCCCTTATACCATCTAACCTTTCTCCCGGCAACGCCAGCAGGCAGTGGCTTATCCTGAGCTCTATCTCACCATAGATGTTCACCTCGTATTCGAGCAGCAGGTCATAGGTCTCATTGATACTACCAGCTAAAGAGTTCTCCGCCGCCACCACACCGAAATCGGCTTCTCCCCTAAGGACCGAGCCGAACACATCCTCGAGGTGGCGATAGGTGATAAGCCCAGCTTCGCCGAAGAAAGTGATGGCGGCATCCTCTCCGAAGGCACCCCTCTCCCCTTGAAAGGCGACCCTCACCATACGCGCTTAACCGTTCGCCCCACGACCCACCAGCGCCTCTTTTAAAGCCCCTTCGCTCTCAGTTGTGGTGAGAGCAATTATGCGGTCGCCAACCTTAAGCACAGTATCACCGGTGGGCACCTGAGGCTTCTGACCGTTCCTTATTAAGAGGGCTAGAACGGAGTCAGTAGGTAAAGATAAGTCTTTGATCGCTTTCCCCACCGATCTTGCACCTTCCAGCACCTTCACCTCCACCACCTCCATCTTACCTTCGCCCATACTCAACAAATGGATCAGCGGGTGTGTGGGCAGTTTCTCCTCGATGTGCTCCAGAATAACATTGGTCACGCTGACCGGACAGTCCACACCCAGCTTTCTGAAGATTTCTTCGTTCTTGGGATCATTAACCCTAGCGATGGTACGTGGCACCTCGAACTTGTATCTCGCCACCTGACATGCCACCAGATTGTCCTCGTCCTCGTTGGTAGCCGCTATGAACACATCAGCCCTCGAAGCCCCTGCTTCAGCAAGCACAGCCACTTCACACCCATCACCCCTCATGCAAACGCTGCCCAGCTCGTCCTCAAACTTATCGCACTTAGTGGGGTCTTTGTCCAGCACCAGGACCTCGTGTCCCTCCCGTAGTAGCACTTTACACAGGCTATAGCCAACGCTGCCCCCACCGACGATTATTATGTACATTCTGTCTCATCCTCGCTCATGAAAGAACTCTCTCCTTTAGCATCTCAGCGAATATCGTGGTCGGGCTGAGTGCATCCAGCCCGAGCGCCTCGTAGACGTCCTTACGCAGCGGGTCATATATCCGGCAGACGACTTTCGGCACGCCGAAAATCTGTTTGGCGATCTGGGCAGCCATCACATTGCGGTTGTCTCCCTGGGTCACCGCCACAAAAGCGTCAGCCTGGGCAATACCAGCCTTCTTCAGCGTCTCAAGATCGGTGCCATTGCCCAGCAGGGCAGTGCCACCAAAGCTCGGTGGCAAGCGCCTGAAGCTGTGGGCATCTATATCAAGGACAGTCACATCGTGCCCTTCAGCATCCAGCAGACTGGCTAGCTGAGCACCGACCCTCCCGCAGCCCATGATAATAACCTTCATACTAGCGCCTCTTTCAAGCGATGCTCTCCCGATATAGTAAGACACGGCAGGGAGCTTCTTCCAGAACATAAGGGATAACTCTACCCAGGCTGAACATGCCAAAGCGCTTCTTGTAGCCAAACCCCATAACTATTAAGTCTACATGTTTTTCCATAGCTTCATCCACGATAGCGGGACCCACATCCCGCGCCTGTATCAGTCCAGTCTCCACCTCATAGTCCCGCTCAGCAGCTATCTCCTCGGCACGGCTTAATGCCTTCTCCGCCTTCTCTACCTCGGAGTCGATGGTAGCATCCAGAGGCAGGCTGCGTTTCACCTCGATGACATAGACAACATAGATTTTGGCTTTAGCTTTCTTTGCCAGGTCGCAGGCTAACCCAACTGTCTCCACATCGGTGTCTTTGCCGTTTACCGTGACCAGCACCCTCTCCAGCTTCATAGTCTACCAACGCTCGTCTACTATTATAGTTTCGCCTCTGTACCAGCGCAATCACATTCACCGCCCTGTCCCGTCAAAGTCAGCCCTTTTAACCGCCATGGTTAAAGAAGCCTTCCTCCGCCAGCGGAACAGGAAATAGATACTCAGACCCAGTCCCATCCAGCCAAAACCGACCCACCGACTGTACTCCTGGATTATGACCACCACTATCCAGATGACGACCGTGCCCAGCAGTCCGATAATGGCAGTCAACGGAAACTCCACTCCTTTGAACCTCACATTCCAGGCAAGTTTAAATGGTCTCTCTGCTTTGGGCATCCTCCACCGCAGTGCCAGGATTGAGAGATGGGCTAAAGCAAAGGAAAGCATCGAACCAAATGCATAAAGCCCACCCAGGCTCTCAAGCAAGTCGGGGCGGAAGAACCCCGGCACCTGCAGGAGGATTGCCGCCAGCGTGAACAGGACAATCGATACATAGGGCGTTTTGGTACGCGGGTGCACTTTTCCCAGCACACCAGGCACCATGTTAAACCTCCCCAAGGAGAAGGCAAGCCTCGAGATACCTAGAAGGCCGGCGTTGGCGGCTATGAACAGGATGGTTGCCGCCAGTATCGCCACAAGGAGGGGGAGCGCAAACCGCAGCACGTCGAAAAACCAGCTAGCCAGAAAGAACTGCACCGGGTTTGAAAACAGCCTCGCCGCCAGTTCATCCGGTACAATGGCTCTGGAAACACCGTGTGCTACACCAGCCACCGGGTCAGCTGCCCACTCAGAAGCCAGCTCCACCGGCGTCATGGCTAAAAATGCCGAGACCGAGATGCCGCTGAAAATAAGCAACACCACAACGATCATGAGTACATAAGCCCTGGGTGCACGCACCTGCGGGCGCCTAGTCTCCTCAGCCATCTGCGAGACTGTCTCCACACCGGTGAAGGCTATCGCCGCAATGGCAATGCCGAAGATGAGGTTGGCGGTGGAGGGCCAGTAGCCGGTCACCCGCTGCCAGAAAACGTCAGGCTGGAACAGTATCGCCAGAGCCAGCACAATTATCAGGAGCTGGGTGGCTATATCAAGAATAGCCAGCACCACATTTACCTGTGACGATTCCCTGACGCCAATAACATTTATCAGCATGAGCAACAGCACTATGCCCATAGCCACAGCCGTGTGCGCCAAGGGCGATGTCTTCAAAGGCTCCCAGAAAAAACCTAAATAGGACGGTATTGTGTGAGCCGAGATCGAGATAGTGACTATGTAGCTGAACATGAGAGCCCAGCCGGCGATGAACCCCACCAGGTCATTGAACCCGTGGCGGGCGAAGCTGGCAGAGCCACCAGCCTCGGGGAACATGGCTGTGCCCTCGGCATAGGTCAAGGCGGTAAAGATGAACAGGATGCCAGCCAGCCCCAGGACCACCGGTGTAGCCCCTGCTGCCACCAGCGCCACTAGCCCCAGAGCATAATAGATGGAGGAGCCAACATCGCCATAGCCAGCGCTGAAAAGCCCGGGGACACCGAGAGCACGCCTTAATGGATAAACACTCAGCCGCGGGCGGCGGACGATCTTGTCACCTAACTTAGGTTGCCACCTATTCGTCACAGAAATTTCTTATTTGATGGCAAATTGTAGCCCTGCGTTTAACCTTTGTCAACAGCCCTTTTGCTGGGCTATAATAGACCTCGCGACCCTGGTGAGCGTAGCCGAGTGGTTTAAGGCGTCAGGTTGTGGCCCTGAAGAACGAGGGTTCGAATCCCTCCGCTCACCCCACCACAAAAACACTGCACAGGGCAATCTCATAACAAACTCTGCGCCTATAGCTCAGCGGACAAGAGCACCGGTCTTCGGAACCGGGGGTCGTGGGTTCGAATCCCTCTAGGCGC
>DAOTWF010000020.1:0-23848 GCA_034435835.1 Dehalococcoidia bacterium
TACCCCCTCATCCTATCTCGCCCGGAGGTAGTTTCTTATGCTCTGGCGTCTCACATGTTTCTGAACGAGCTCAGTTCAGTCTTTTTCGGGTTGACTTGTGAGCTGCTTAACCAGTTCGAAAGTCTTGTCCAAGCTGTCAAGCGCCAGAGAGAGGCCCAATCCTCTTAATTCGGCGATGCCCAGTCCGCGAAATAGGCGCTGTGCTGCTACGCGTGCCATTTCGTCGTAGAGGGCTGGCCACTCCATGCCGCGGCGTTCTATGCAAAAAAGGATGAAATCCTTAATTAACGGATTTACTGCCTCCATTTCTTGATTCGCTAAGAAAAACGAAGCCGAGAAGGAAAAGTTTATGGGCTTGAGCGGCAAAATCTTGCGGTGTATTTTCTTATCTCCGGGTCGTGCTGCTTTTGGTAGCCTTCTTCAGAGCTGTCTTGGCTAGTTGATGGGCGGCATTATTTTCTGTGTTTTTGATGTTCACTATGCGGAAATTGGTGAATTTGGAGGACAATTCACTGGCTTTCTTGTGCAAAGGGTACAGTGTTGGGCTCTTTACCTTGTAGCGGCTGTCGAGTTGCTTGGCTACCAGCTCTGAGTCGATGTGGAGCGTGATTTTTTCAGGCTTGAAATTTCTTGCTGCCTGAAGCGCTGCAATGACTGCCTGATATTCAGCCTGATTGTTGGTTGCGTTCCCGATGTATCGGGAGATTGTGAACAACTCAGTGCCATCTTCATCTTTGATCACCACCCCGATGGCTGCTGGTCCTGGATTTCCCCAAGAGGCACCGTCAGCAAATATCTTTAGATGCATTTAAACTCTTTTTGTTCAGCCTAGAAAAAGAATTCTGCCACAACTGCTGCAATGCGCCAGATTACCAGCTCTAACCTTATGCCATTCGCTAACTGGCAGGGTGATATGGCATCCCTGGCATTTTCCTTGTTCAACTTTCACCACGGCTTGCCCTTTGCGCAGTATAAGGTTCCGGTATGTTTCCAGAGACTGAGGGTCGATTCGGGAGACCATGTCATTTCGTTTCTGTTCCAGTTCAGCTAGCTGAACCTCTACCTCTGCCTGTTTTTCACTGAGAATTTTGCATTCGGCTTGCCACTCAGTCTCTATTTTTTTAAGCTGTTCCTGGCTTGTGTTCATTTTGTGGCGCATTTTTTCTATCTCAGCCATCACCTCTAGGAGATCTTCTTCTGCTTGCTTGATTCTAGACCTAAAGATTTCGATTTCCTTCTCCAGGTTGATCAACTCTTTCGGGTTCTTAATGGTGCCGCCGTAAAGCTTGTTGTTTAGCAGCTTAAGGTTATTTTCCAGGTCATCTATTTGCCACTCCAGGTCACGCTGTTGTTTTTCCTTCTGGTCCAGGTGGGATTTCAATCTAGAAAGCTCCTCTCTTGCCTGGAGTAGTGGGGTGTTTTCGCTTAGCCGAAAGTTTATTTCAGTCAGTATTCCCTGTTGTTGTTGAATCTCCTGCTCGATCTGCTGCAATTCATACAACTTTTTGGCTAAGCTCATGGCTAGCGTTATTCTACGGTAGCGCTAAGATACTGTCAAAGGATGGTCTGTTACTGTGGATAGTCTAAAACTATCACCTGTGTGTTCGTAGGGAGTGTAGAACGAGTGACGGAAAGCTTTGGTTGATGGGGGACCTCTTTCAAGCCTAGTTCTTTGAGGAATCTGTCTACGGGTTCGAGGTCTCTGGTTAGCACCGGTGTCTTGTAGTGCATGGGGATGACAAACCTGGGAGTTAGTCGCCTTACCATCTCGGCAGCCGTTGTTCCACCCAAGGTTGATACTCCTCCAATAGGTATGAACAGCACATTAATATCGCCGAATTCCTCTATCAGTTCGGAAGAAGGTAGATGTCCGATATCACCCAGATGACATAATACTAGCCCATCTACCTCAAGGAGGTATACCGTGTTCTTACCCAGCTTTTCACCCTGGACTTGGTCGTGCCATGTAGAGATGCCGGTGACGAAGGTATTCTTGAGTTCATATTCTCCAGGGCCCTTCAATACTTTAAACTCTCCGGCGATCGCTTGTGTGAAGGTATGGCCAGTGTGGGAGTGGCTTATTGTTACTATATCAGCAGAAAGTCTGCCTATTGAGTAGCCTAGATCCGGCGGGCAAGGATCGGTAACAATATTTACTGTTTTCCCCTTGAGTCGAAAGCAAGAGTGCCCCAGCCAGATGATTTCCAAACTTGCACCTCACAAGCAGGTTCGACTGTTACAGCCCTGTCATTTCTTAATGAGTTTGAGTATCTGCCAGCTGCCAGGTAAAGCTAAAGAGGCGGCTATCAATTTAATGACGTCCCCAGCAATGAAAGGGTATAGCCCAAGCTTCAACACAGAGTCTGGGGGAACAAAGCAGGCTAAGCGGGGCAGTCCGAATGCGTATATTGTGGCATTTCCTGCAAGCATGGCTAAGGCTGTTTTCCAGAAGTGACGATCCCACCCTTTTTCTGCCAGCCAGCCGGTGACGAAAGCTCCAGCGACAAATCCGATTAAATATCCTCCGGTCGGTCCCAGCAGGCGCGCGATTCCTGGGACACCGCCTGCTGCGAACCAGAATGGTATGCCTGTTGCTCCAATGGCCAGGTAAGTTAGCTGGCTGAGTGCCCCGCGTGCGCTACCAAGGAAAGCACCTGCCAGCAAGACTGCAAAAGTCTGGCCGGTTACAGGCACCGGACCTATCCAGAAGCTTATTTGGGCTGAAGCAGCTGTGAGTAAGGCAAAGCCAAGCACTAGAGCAGCATTTGCAAGAAGCCCCTTTTTAGGCAAGACGATATCAATCAATACCGGGTACCTTAAAGCCTTTTCCACGGTGTAATTGCCTCCTGTGAATTGGGAATTTGTAAAAAGTATAGCAATGGCTGCCCAAAAGGTCAATTAGACTTTTGTAGCTTATCCAGCATTGGTTTAAACGTGATCAGGGTTGCTTAGCAGAGCCCGGGTGACATTAACCCAATTTCCTCAGCTCCCGTCGCAGTATCTTACCCACATCGCTTTTTGGCAGTGCGTCAAGAAACTCGATAGACTTCGGCCTTTTATACGTGGGTAAATATTGTTTGCAGAAGTCCATTAGTTCTTGTGCGGTAACTGAATTAGGCGTTTTCAACACAACGAAGGCTTTCACTTCTTCGCCGTAGATCTGGTCTGGGATGCCGACAACTGCTGCTTCCAGTACCTGTGGATGCTTATACAGGACGTCTTCCACCTCCTTTGGATATATATTTTCGCCGCCCCTGATGATGAGGTCTTTCTTTCGTTCGGTGAGATAGAGATAACCATCATCATCCATATAACCTATGTCACCAGTATAAAGCCAACCATTTCGCAAAGCCTCGGCTGTTTCAGTGGGCTTATTCCAGTAGCCCTTCATCACGGTGGGACCTTTAATAACGACTTCGCCGGTTTGTCTTGGTGGCAGTTCGTGACCACTCTCGTCAAAAATTTTAATAGTGTTGCACTTTTGATAGCATTTTCCTACCGAGCCATATTTGGGAGGTCGCCTTTCGGCCACGTTCCCACAGTTGACTGCTGTAGCTTCACTGAGTCCGTATCCCTCCCAGATGTCTATACCATATCTTTCTTTCCATTGGCGGGCTATTTCCAAAGGCATCGGTGCAGCACCGCAGATGCAAGTTTCTAACGAGCTGAAATCGTATTTGTCAGCGTTGGGGTGGTTCAGTATCTGGATATACATGGTTGGTATGCCACGGAAATCAGTGACCTTAAACCTTTCGATGGCTTTCATCGCCTCTTCAGTGTCCCATCTCCTGAGCACGATCAATTTTCCACCAGTAAGGAATTCGAGGTTGACTGCGAAGATACCGTAGCCGTGGAATAATGGCAGAGTTATCAGAGAGACGCGTCTGCGGTTTACTCCGAAGACCTCGATATCCTTCTCGATAAGTTTACCCTGTCTAGGATCCCATTGCCGCACCTTGCCAGTAATACAAATACCCCTTGTATCCAGCAGCACCTGCTCATAATATCCGGATACCAGAGTATAGAAGTTATAGTGTGTAAGCATAACACCCTTCGGTCTGCCGGTGGTTCCAGCGGTATACAGAAGCACAGCAAGGTCGTCATTGTCAGTATCAGCCAGCGCCAGATGATCAGGGGCTTTTTCGATTAGTGTCCGTATGGAAAGGGTACCTTCTAGGGGCTGGTCGACCAGCAGTATATTTTTTAGCTGTGGAGCTTCAGGTATGGCGGACTTTATTCTATCAATGTATTCTGAGCTGCTGATCAGCGTTGCCATACCAGTGTCTTGATATATGTAAGCGAGGTCAGGAGCACGGAGTGAAGGGTTGACAGGCACGACCACGGCACCGATCTTGAAAATAGCGAAGAAAGCTTTGATTAAGTCAACACAGTTGGACAACTGTACGCCTACACGATCACCTCTTTTTACATCGAGTTGTTTCAGGACATTTCCCAGTTTATTTACTTCGTGACTAAGCTGGACATTGGTGTACCACTGCTCTTCAAACCATACGAAGTCGTATTCCCCAAACCTTTTAATGTTATCCTCTAAAAACCTGGCGAGATTCATCTCTTCCTCCTGTGCGTTTGGAATCGTATTTTACTATACTTCTCGGCGGGGAAGGAAGTTGTGCAAGCTTCTGCGCGATGTTGCTCGGACACCCTTTCCAAAGTGATGCTGTAGCTTCTGCACCCTTGGTGAGGGCACGCTAGTTTGGAGGCCGGTGGTTTTTACCGCTGTCGCCAACCCTTGCAGTGAGGATCCTGTCAAGCAAGTATCGGTGATGATATCACCAGGGCTGTTTAGTAACCAAGCTGTGTGATATATATTGACGGCGTAGTGAATGACAGGTAGAATCTTGACATAGTGTACCAAAAGACGACTCTGGCCAACGGTATGCGTGTGATCACCAGCGAGTTACCGCACACGCGTTCGGTATCGATAGTATTTTTTATAGGTGCTGGACCGAGATACGAGATGGATTCGCAGGCTGGTGTTGCCCATTTTCTAGAGCACCTTTGCTTTAAGGGAACGCGGAAGCGAAAGAGTGCCAAGGAGATCAGCGAGGCTATAGAAAGCGTGGGTGGTCTGCTTAATGGCGGCACAGACAAGGAGCTGACATCTTTCTGGTGTCGAGTGCCGACCAAGCACTTTGCTCTGGCTGTTGATGTCTTGGTAGACCTGATTTGCAATCCTCGTCTTGAGGCAGATGATATAGAGCGGGAGCGCCAGGTAATAGTCGAAGAGATAAACATGACTTTGGATTCTCCGAGACAACGTGTGGCAATGCTAATTGACGAGCTTCTCTGGCCAGGGAAACCATTGGGTCGTGATATTGCTGGAAGCAAGGAGATCGTGGGTTCTCTAACTAGGCAGCAGATTACCCAGTTTCACCGTGACCATTACCTGCCAAACAATGTTGTGGCGAGTATTGCTGGCGATATAGACCAGAAACAGGCGCTGGATGTTATTAGTGAGGCTGTCAGTCAGTGGGAGGATGGCAAAATACCGAGTGGTTTTTCCAGTGCCGGGTTTGTGGGACAAGGGCGGTTGAGGATAGAATTTCGGGAAACAGAGCAACTCCAGCTTTGCTTGGGCGTGCCGGGTGTGTCATTCTTTGACCCTGACCGTTATGCCGTTGACCTTTTAAGTATTGTTCTGGGTGAGGGAATGAGCAGCCGGCTGTTTCTCAAGTTAAGGGAGGAAAAGGGGCTTGCCTACGAAATCCAGAGCTATGCTGACCATTTCACTGATACTGGCGCTTTCATAGTTCATGCTGGCGTTGACCCGATGCAAGCTGAGGCTGCGCTCAAAGCAATTATTGATGAGTTGCTTGCTGTTAAAGATGACCTGTCAGAGTCAGAGCTTTGTAAAGCCAAAGAAATAGCCAAAGGAAGATTGCTGCTAAGTCTGGAGAATAGTCGCAATGTTGCTGGGTGGTTTGGGGCACAGGAGTTGCTGACGAAGCGTATACTCAGTGTTGACGAGGTCATCTCTTTGGTGGAGGCGATTACCAGAGAGGATTTAGAAAGAGTAGCACGATGGCTGTTTGATCCTAATGCTTTCAACCTGGCTGTGGTGGGACCGATAAGAAAAGCGGATTTACTTGAGAGAGTGCTCAATGTATAAAAAGGACCCCCGGGACTACCCTTTCGGATAGCCCGGGGGTTCAGTGTAGATTAATATTCGGGCATAGGCGGCGTGGCGGCCTTCTCTTTCTCTGGAATGTCGGCTACAAGAGACTCGGTGGTGAGGATCATATTTGCGATGCTGGCAGCGTTCTCCAGTGCGGTCCTGGTGACTTTGAGTGGATCGATAATACCTTTAGCGACCATGTCACCAAACTCGTCGCGCAGCGCATCATAACCTACGCCCTTCTTGCTGCGTTTAACTTTGTCTATCACCACTGAGCCTTCTTGTCCAGCATTTTCGGCTATCCAGCGCAGTGGCTCTTCCAGAGCCCGCTTTAGGATGGAAACACCGACAGCTTCGTCGCCCTCCACCTTTACCTTGTCCAGCGCAGGCACGGCGTTGATCAGGGCTACACCGCCGCCCGGCAGGATTCCTTCCTCTACCGCGGCTCTGGTTGCGGACAGGGCATCTTCGACCCGGTGCTTCTTTTCTTTAAGCTCGACTTCGGTAGCGGCACCGACTTTGATCACTGCTACCCCGCCAGCCAGTTTAGCTAGTCTTTCTTGCAGTTTTTCTTTGTCATAGTCTGAAGTGGTCTCTTCAATCTGTGCTTTTATCTGTTTGATACGGGCTTGGATCGCCTCTTCAGATCCTTTACCCTCCACGATGGTGGTGTTGTCTTTGTCAGCAACCACTTTCCTTGCCCTGCCAAGGTCAGCCATTGTAGCCGAGTCAAGTTTTCTGCCGACTTCTTCAGATATGACTTTGCCACCGGTGAGGATTGCTATGTCTTCAAGCATTGCCTTGCGCCTGTCACCAAACCCAGGTGCTTTCACTGCGAGACAGTTGATGGTACCGCGCAGTTTATTGACTACCAGCGTGGCTAAAGCTTCCCCCTCCACATCTTCTGCGATGACCACAAAGTTCTTAGAGACCTGTAGCACTTTCTCCAGGATCGGCAGGAGCTCAGAAATCGCTGAGATCTTCTTGTCAGTGATTAGGATATAGGGGTCTTCAAGTTCTGCCTTCATAAGTTCGGGGTTGGTGATAAAATAAGGGCTGATATAGCCGCGGTCGAATTCCATACCTTCTACATACTCGGTCTCAAACTGCAGACCCTTCGACTCCTCAACGGTGATCACCCCATCTTTGCCAACTTTTTCCATCACTTCGGCAATCAGATTACCGATTTCAGGATCCGCGGCTGAAATAGTGGCTACCTGAGCGACCTGTTCTTTGGTGGTCACCGGAGTCGCCATTTTCTTCAGCTCTTCTACAAGTGCGGCTACCCCTTTCTCAATGCCACGCTTTATAGCCATGGCATCAGCGCCTGCAGCGATGTTCTTGAAGCCCTCACTTATGACGGCCTGTGCCAGAACCGTAGCTGTGGTTGTACCGTCGCCACATTTGTCATTAGTCTTGGTGGCTGCTTCTTTGACCAGCTGAGCCCCCATGTTTTCAAAGGGATCTGGTAGCTCAATGTCCTTTGCTATGGAGACACCATCATTGATTACGTTTGGTGCGCCAAACTTCCTCTCCAGGGCTACAGGACGCCCTCGTGGACCAAGGGTTACTTTGACAGCATTGGCAAGTGCATCAACACCTGCCTTTAGTGCGCGCCTTGCCTCTTCGCCGTAAATAATTTGTTTTGCCATGTTTCAAACCACCTCCTTTTGCTTTGTTTATTTCACCTTTCTGGCTAAGATGTCGCTTTCTCTTAGGATAATCAGCTCCTCATCATCCTCTTTTATTTCAGTGCCTCCGTATTTGGCATAGATAACGATGTCACCTACTTTTATATCCATAGCTATTCTTTTGCCGTCATCAGTAAGCCTGCCGGGACCAACCGCAATAACCTCCCCCTCTTGCGGTTTCTCCTTGGCGGTGTCCGGCAGGACTATGCCGCCTTTTGTGACCTCCTCTTTAGGTTTGGGTTTGACTACTACCCTGTCACCTAACGGTTCAAGTTTCGTTGCCATTTCGCCTACCTCCTTCCAGTTGTTATTTTTAGCACTCTGTGCATTAGACTGCTAATTATTTTAACACAGGTTGTGAGGCTTGTAAAGAGGTTGTGGCTGTTTGTGAGGCTATGGCTAGTCATAGTAGCCTTTTTATCCTTGCGATCAGCTCATCAAACTTTTGCCCGTAGATCCTGTCGTGTTCTATTAAGAAGTTTCTCCACTGAGGGCTGGTGCGTGCTGTTGCCTCTACCGAGCCCTCTACATCTACTGAGATATTCCTGTTGTTGCTCTGCCTCAGCACTTGCTTGGCAGCCATTTCGACCTGTTGCTGAATGCTCCGCTTGATATTGTTAAACGCCCTTTCCTTTTCCTGTTGATATTGCAAACGAAGTGACTCAAGCATTTTCAAGCCATGCTCTAGGTCGGGGTATCTACTGTGTTCTTTGATGGTTTCGCAACCGAGTAACGCGCTTCGACAGTGTTCGAAATCGGCTTGATTGCCGGTGAGCGTGATGGCGTTAAGCAGTCTGCGCTGTGCTTCTCTGACAATTGATTCGTGTCCTTGTTCTTTATATTTTTTTAGTTCCAGCCATAGACTGTTCACATCGATCTTGTTGGTGAAGTAGCCAGCTAGCAGTTGGGTCAGCTTCTCGGAGACTTTTAACTTTTCTTTCTCGGCGGGTGATAGATCACCGATCCTGGCTAACTTTTCTTTGGCTAAAGGCGATAGTTCCATAGTTGACCTCCTGGGTCAATAGTTACCTGAGATTGGGGAAACAGGATTGATCGTACTGCTCTTTGTTTTCTTCTCTTTGTGATTTCACATATTTGTCCGTATTGCGCAGTAGCCCCCCAAGACTCCGATATGCAAAAATGCTGTGGGTGTGTTGCTTGACTAGCAAGCATCACTGAAAAATTATGTTTTCGCTCGTTCAGCTTGCTTTTCTTTCTGCACTTTGTCGAATTCTCTCAATAGTTCCTTCTCTTTCTGGCCCAGGTTTTGTGGGGTCACCACTTTAACTCTTATAATAGATCACCTTTACCTTTTCCTTCAGAACTGGGGAGCCCCTAACTGGGTATCTGCAGGACTGTGTCTGCCTGGATTCCCTCAGGGATGTCAACTCGAACAGGGCTGTATAATCCTGCTATTTCAATCCTGTTACCCAGTGCGACCTGTACAAAAGAAATCTCCTGAGTCGTATAAATATCATCGCCATGCTTTTCGAAGCTGGGATGTTTTTTGAGCTTCACTACCACATAAAGGTCTCCAGGGATTGCCCCGTTTCCCCCTGGTGCACCTTCGCCTCGTATTTTTATGACATAGCCGTCATCGGCCCCTTGGGACACTCTGATTTCAATCTCCTTACTTTCGTAGATAAGGCCTCTGCCCCGGCGTTTCGGACATACAGTGATCTGTTGGAAAATACTGTAGCCAGACCGCCGTTCAAAAATGATCTGCCCGGTGCCCTTACACTGGTCGCAAGTAATAGGTCCCTGTGGACTAGCACCATTGCCCAGGCAAAGGTTGCATGGTCGTGTGTTGTGGACCTCAATCTGTTTATTTGCGCCAGTTTTGTAGCTAACGAGCGATAGGCACGTTTAATGGTCGCCTCGTCGGCGTCTCCATCTATGCCTAGTGTCTCGCAATAGTCATGCTTTGTCATGGCGCTACACTGATTGCCAGGTTATTCCATTCCATATCCTGAGGAGCTTGCCGCACCTAGAGCATATGACTTGGACTGCCCCATTGGTAGCCTGCTCGCGGCAGCGTACTAGGCGGCGACAATTGGAGCAATAAATCTTTTTAACACAGATCTTCATTTTTGTTACCTCTGCAATATTGACATCTACTCGTCATCCTGCTGAAAGGGTGAAACGCTGTTTGTTTCCCTCATGCACAATTCTGCAAACTAACACTGACAAAGTGAGCTAAGGAACGAGTGAAATCGGAGCAGGTCTTCAGTGTTGCCCTTCAAGTTGCCCTCTTGATCCACACTTAGCTTCCAGAGCTGTGCTAGGCCTGTTTGGCATTCTTTTCTGTACAGGCTCGGTGTCCAATCACGGCAGGCGGATGGTTTGAAGGGATGGATCTGACATACGGCTATTCTCTCGTTTACCTGCTTGAGGAAGATGCAAGCACCATTCTCTTGACGGAGTAGAAACTGTTCCTCGCCGAAGTAGCGACTATCTAGGTAATTGGCAGCAAATTCCTGCCAGGTGATACCGATGCTATCGGCTATGCTCCTTACTTCGACAAGGTCAATACGTGGTTGGTAACGGCGACAACATACCCCGCAACGGAAGCAGGGTAAGGTATAAAGCACCTGATAGCCAGGTGCCTCTTCGGTAGTAATATGAGTTTCTGTATAATTCTTGTCTATCAGTGTTGCCATATTGACTGTCCAGTGTCCGATGATGGAAGGCCACAGAGCGGCCGTGTCTTTTTAGTTCGCGACGTCGTTCCTATTTGCTTGTTGTTTTGCCTCTACCTCTAAAGGGCGCCTTGCTCGGTGGCCTGATATAAAAGTCCACCTTTGCGGCACAGCAGGATATTAGTTTTTCTCCTCTTTCACCACAGGAGGGGCAGAAGCCAGGAGAGTCACATTGACTGAGCGGACGCATTAGCTCGAATTCCCTGTCGCATTTTGGGCAGTAATACTCATAAATCGGCATGGCACCTCCTCGATTTACTTGACTTAAGCCACCTGTTTCCCAAGAGGCTGTAAGTCCTTTTCTTTACCTATTTCCTTACCTAATGGTGCGAAATCGCCGTCCAGATCTACAGTACCGATGGTGAATGACGGCTTGTGTGCCTCGAGTACGTGTTTTTCCCAACACCAGCTGTGGACAAGGCCACCACAAGAACAACGGAATACAGTTCTACCAATATAGAATGGTGTGCCACAAACCCTGCAATTCATACCTACCTTCTCCCCTCCTTTTTGTTGGTAGATATCCTCGCAGCCGTTTACAACTACAAAATTAGCAGTCTGAAGTGGCGACTGCTAATTTAATTATAGCAATAGTTTGTTTGAAAATCAAGAGTTTTACTGTATTGCAGTTTTATAGTAACCGAGTGTGCTATATTTGCCTATCCGACAAATTCTTACGGGCGCGTGTTGATTGTACATTTTACACGGTAACGTGTAAAATATAGCTGTGATGGCTAAAAGAAAACAGTGTGTTAGCTGGAATAAAAATAGCATTCGTGCATTGCGGCGTCACATGGGACTTACTCAGGTTGAACTGGCTAGACTTCTTGGTATTAGGCAGCAGACGGTGAGCGAGTGGGAGAGTGGCGTTTATAAACCAAGGGGGGCTACAATCACGCTGCTCAATATCGTGGCGGATCGTTCTGGATTCAGATATCAGGTCAGAAAGGAGTAGCATGTAATGGGGCGAGTAAGGGTAGGATGTTGTGGTTTCCCAAAAGAGAGAAGGCAGTATTTCTCAGTTTTTAATCTTGTTGAAGTGCAGCAGACCTTCTATAGGCCTCCTGTGGTGGAGACTGCGTTAAAGTGGCGGCAAGAGGCGCCGGCAGATTTTGAGTTCACTGTTAAGGCGTGGCAACTAATCACTCACCCACCATCGAGCCCCACGTATCGTAGACTTGGCTGGAAAGTTTCACCTGAAGAGGTGCAGCAATACGGGTTTTTTCGTCCCACCCCCGAAGTTTTGAGGGCTTGGAAGAAAACCAAAGAGATTGCTCTGGTTCTTGGTGCCCGAGTGGTGGTCTTTCAGACTCCGGCATCCTTTGTGGACTCCGTACAAAACATCGAAAACATGCGACTTTTCTTCAAAAAGCTGGGGCAAGAGGGGTTTCTTTTCGTTTGGGAGCCGAGGGGGAACTGGAGCGATAAAAGCGTGAGTTCTTTGTGTCAGGAATTGAGGCTTACCCACTGTGTTGACCCCTTGGAAAGACTGCCGTTGTGTGGCGAGTTGAAATACTTCAGGCTCCACGGGGGTTCCAATTACAGGCACAAATACACGGATAAGGAACTGTGCCGTTTGAGTGGACTGGTAGATACTGAGGCTGAGGCATATATATTGTTCAACAACATTGAAATGTATGATGATGCATTGCGATTTAAGAATCTTCTAAAACAGTAATGGATTCTCACCGTAAACTAATTTACAGTCTGGGGACGAGCACCCGTTCTAGGGACGAGTTTATCAGGTTGCTCAATCGGTATGGGATTGAGCTTGTGGTCGATGTGCGGCGTTTTCCTGTCAGTCGGCTTGAGCACTTCAATCAGCAAGAGTTCGCTGGGTTATTGTCTAGAATGGGGATTAGCTATTTGTACTTAGGGGATAAGCTTGGAGGCTATAGAAAAGGTGGTTACTTGGCTTTTACCGGTACTGAAGAGTTTATCAAAGGTTTGGAGGCGCTTGAAGCTATTGTTTTGGGGAGAGTGGCTGCTATTGTGTGTGCAGAAAGGTTGCCTTGGCGGTGTCACCGTAGGTTTATTGCTGCAGAACTCGGGAAGCGAGGTTGGGAGGTGACACACATTATTGACGGGTAGCTGCAGATGCTTGAGGAAGATTCACCAGCGGTCTAGATAGGCAGGACATTCATGAAGTGGCAAATTACGGAGAAGTCGATTGCTGTTATCTGGCAGCAGAAGATCGTAACGCATCTAGTGGCGGATACTGGCGAGGAAGTGGAAGTTATCCACCCCGGGAAACGGAATGTTGCTGGGAGGTCTGACTTTACTGGCGGCGTCTTTTTAGTGGGGGGTAGGATGGTGGAGGGTGAGGTGGAGCTTCATGTGGCTTCCAGTGAGTGGTACAGTCACGGGCATAATCGGGACACTAAGTCTGATAGCATCGTTCTACACGTCGTGTGGTACTGTGATACGTATCAACGAGCGAGGCTCCGAGATGGAAAGACAGTTCCCACAATAGCTCTGAGTGACTTGTTCGGTAGTATCGTCCAGCATCTTAGTTATGGCCCTGGAGTGCTGACAGGTGCTTTGCTGAGATGCCCGAATAGCTATGGTGCGCCTGTTTTGGGACTTGTTGCTTTGATGGGTGAAGCGCGATTTTTTGCTAAAGTTAGTTCAGTCAAGGATATGCTGGTAAGGAATGAGGCTGCTCGGTTATTGGTCAGAAAGCTTTGCCGGGCTCTGGGATATGCGCAAAACTGTGTGCCGTTCGAGAAATTAGCCGATGGATTGCCTATTGAGGTTGCACGTGGCCATATGGGCAGTACGGAGAGAAAGGCACTGCTTTTTGGGTTTGCCGGACTGTTACCAAGTCAGCGTGTAGGGAGGCATAATATAGTATGCGGTGATGATGAAGTTAGAGAACTGGAGATGCTATGGAGGTCTATAGGCAACAGGGGAATTGTTGATGAGACGGAATGGTGTTTCTTTAGAGTCAGGCCTGATAATTTTCCACCACGTCGTGTTGGCGCGTTGAGCGAGCTTTTGTCCCGGTATGACGAGTCTGGGTTCCTGAACGGAATTTTGGGGTTGTTGAGGCAAGCACCCTACGGTATCGAACGATCCTGGCTGGAAAAGGGTTTAATAGTAAACACGGATGGCTACTGGGAAAACCACATTGATTTCGGAGTGGCAAAAGCTAATAATTCAGCCCTCATAGGTAGAGCGAGGGCTGCTGAAGTAGCTGTAAACGTCATCCTGCCTTTTGTGTTTGCCTGGGGAGAGATTTTCAAGGAGCCACATCTGAGCGAGGGGGCGTTTGCCATCTTCCTGAGGTACGGCAAAATTGCCGATAATGAGATAACGCGGTACATGCGTCAACAGCTCGGTATTGATTCGGAGCTAGAGCTTTCCACAACCCAAAACCAAGGATTGATCTATCTGTTTAAGGCTTTTTGTCATCGTCGGCGGTGTACTATCTGTCCTTTAGCTAATCCAGAGAGAGGCTGGGTAACACGTCTATGTTATAGTGACTGATTTCTCCTTGGGCAAGGTGGAAATAGCCGCAGGAGGCAATCATTGCTGCATTGTCGGTGCACAGGGAAGGTGGTGGGAACAGAACCGGGACGGGAGAATTATCCAATAGAAAGTTGCGGAGGGCCTTATTGGCAGCGACCCCTCCGGATACGAGTATCTGCTTAACATGTGTTCTCTTGGCTGCTTCTATTGTCTTGATGGATAACACCTCGACCACCGCTTGCTGAAAGCTAGCTGCTGCTTTGGAGACGAAGGAGGGAACTGAGGCAGTGTTGCTGGACGCTAGGTGCAGTAGTGCAGTCTTCAGCCCGCTGAAACTAAAATCGTCGGTTCCTTTGAGCCACGCTCGCGGCAAAGGGAAGTCTGGTGTTGTGTCTTTGGCCGCATCCTCGATAGCAGGGCCGCCCGGATAGTCAAGCCCGAGGATTCTGGCTGCCTTATCAAAGGCTTCTCCGGCAGCGTCATCCCTTGTCTGTCCTAACTTCTGGAATTCGCCGTGGTTCTTCATAAGTACAAGGTCGCTGTGTCCACCTGAGACGATGAGACAAAGGCAAGGAAATTCTGGCTGGTAACCCGATAACCAGTTTGCATATATATGGCCTTCAAGGTGGTTCACGCTGATAAGCGTCAGTCTATTAGCCAGCGAGATTGACTTAGCCACACTGACGCCGACCAGCAAACATCCTGCCAGCCCTGGTCCATTGGTTACAGCGATGGCGCTGATGTCCGCCCATCTAGTCCGGGCATTGTTCATAGCGCTTTCTATGACAGGTAATATGCTAAGAAGGTGCTGTCGGGAAGCAACTTCAGGTACAATGCCTCCGTAGCCACGGTGGATATTTACCTGTGAGGCAACAACGTTTGAGAGGACGGTGGCTCCGTCTTCTACAATTGCCGCTGCTGTATCATCGCAGGATGTATCGATGCCGAGGATCTTCATTAGTTAGCATTATAGCACAGGTAGATTGCCTTATCTGAAATTCTACTTTATCAGGAGTCAGTGGTATAATTTTTATTGTGTGGTACAGGGGCTATTTGGGGCGTATGTGCTTTGGTTTTCTGCCATTCGGGTTTTTCTTTTGGAGACCAAGCAAGTTCCCCAGCTGGGAAGAGTACTTGGAGGTGCTGGAAGAGTATTAAGAAAGATATAGAGCAAGAGTTATGAGAAGTAGAGTGGGAGATAGAGGAGATAAAAAGAAGCACCTAGCTATGTTGCTTTGATATTGAGACAGCAGTAAAATATTTTGTAAATGGAGTCGGTCAAGAAAATGATAGATACGGGGACATGGAAAGTCAAAGCCGGGCTTGCTCAGATGCTAAAAGGTGGCGTGATAATGGACGTGGTGACACCTGAGCAGGCGAAAATAGCCGAAAATGCTGGTGCCTGTGCGGTGATGGCATTGGAGCGTGTACCGGCGGATATCAGGGCGGCTGGCGGCGTAGCACGTATGGCTGACCCTTCGGTTATTCTTGCCATAATTGAGGCTGTCAGCATCCCTGTGATGGCAAAATGCCGAATTGGCCATTTTGTTGAAGCCCAGGTATTAGAAGCGCTCGGTGTCGACTTTATCGACGAGTCTGAGGTGTTGACACCGGCTGATGAAAGCCACCATATCTGGAAGCACGACTTTAAGGTCCCGTTTGTTTGTGGATGTCGCGACCTTGGCGAAGCCTTGCGCCGCATCGCCGAAGGTGCAGCCATGATCCGCACGAAGGGCGAAGCTGGTACGGGAAATATTGTTGAGGCAGTACGTCATATGCGTGCAGTACAGGACGGCATTAGAAGGCTGCAAGCGTTACCTATAGATGAACTTACTGCTGAGGCAAAGAACCTGGGTGCCCCTCTTGAACTTGTAATGGAGGTCCACCGTACTGGGAAGCTACCTGTAGTTAACTTTGCTGCCGGTGGCATAGCAACCCCAGCTGATGCAGCGCTTATGATGCAATTGGGCGCTGACGGTATTTTTGTTGGGTCGGGGATTTTCAAGTCGAGTAACCCAGAAGCTAGAGCCAGAGCTATAGTCAAAGCAACAACCCATTTCAGAGATCCAGCAATCATTGCGGAGGTATCCAAAGGCATAGGTCTTCCCATGCCAGGGATAGACATAAAGACTATACCACCACAAGAACTTCTCGCCAGCAGAGGGTGGTAAGGTTGAAGATCGGTGTGCTTGCTCTCCAGGGGGCAGTTTCTGAGCATATCAAGTCTTTCCATGCCCTTGGTGTTGAGGCTATCCCGGTGCGTTTACCATCAGAGGTGAATGGTTTGAGCGCACTGGTTCTGCCAGGCGGTGAAAGTACAACTATCAGCAGGTTAATGAAAGACTTTGCCCTTTTAGGGAAGGTGCGCAAATTGGTGCAGCAAGGATTTCCTATATTTGGTACTTGTGCTGGTTTGATACTCTTGGCTAAAAAGGTGGTTGGTTTCGAGTTAGATACTGTTGGTGTTCTTAACGTTGAGGTGCGTCGCAATGCATATGGAAGGCAGGTGGACAGCTTTGAAGCCGATCTTAATATCGACGTGTTAGGTACCGTACCGTTTCGGGGAATCTTTATTCGGGCTCCGATAATTGAGGCAGTTGGTGAAGGTGTAGATGTTCTGTGCCGTTTAGATGCCGTTCCTGTCGCAGTACAGCAGGGCAAAATGCTTGCCTGCTCTTTTCATCCAGAATTGACAGATGATGTCCGGTTTCACAAGTATTTCGTGGATATTGTTGTCAAAGAGTGACGTATTCCAATGAGTGTTATGAAGCCCAGCCGGCGTGCCACCTCGGCAGATTCGGGAGCAAAAGCAGATGTGGCTAATAGAAAAGACCTGCCAACGGTTGTCAGGGACGACTTGGATGCTTTGCTGAATGTTTTGCCGCCTAATATTCGTCAGGCGCTATTGGAGCAGCCTGACAACAGCGAGTTATTGGAGGTGGTTTTAGACTTGGGCCGTCCTCCCGAAGCCCGTTATCCGCAAAAAGAAGTAATTCTGAGCAATTCTGAGGTCACCGGGTCTGATATCGAGCATGTTGTGTCAAACATCGGGAGTTTTAGTGGTGACAATCGCGCTGGGATTGAACGCACCTTGCACAGGATTTCAGCCATACGCAATCGAGAGGGGCGAATCGTCGGTTTGACCTGCCGTGTTGGTAGAGCTGTCTTCGGCACGGTAAGGATCATTCAAGACCTTGTAGAATCGGGCAAAAGTGTTCTGTTGCTGGGTCGACCGGGAGTGGGTAAGACTACGATGTTGCGTGAGGTAGCGAGGGTGCTCTCCGATGATTTCGGCAAGCGGGTTATTGTAGTCGACACCTCCAACGAAATTGCCGGGGATGGCGATATACCACATCCTGCTATTGGACATGCCAGGCGTATGCAGGTGCCTACGCCTAGCATGCAGCATGCAGTAATGATTGAGGCGGTTGAGAATCACATGCCTGAAGTGATCATAATTGATGAGATCGGGACGAGTCTGGAAGCTGAGGCAGCTCGAACGATAGCCGAACGAGGTGTACAGCTTGTGGGCACTGCCCATGGTAACACTCTTGAAAACCTGATGATGAACCCAACCTTGTGCGATCTGGTCGGTGGAATCCAATCGGTGACTTTGGGGGATGAGGAAGCCAGACGCCGCCGTACTCAGAAATCCATTTTGGAGCGCAAGGCACCACCTACCTTTGATGTGGTTGTTGAGATACGTGAACGCAACACGGTGGTTGTCCATCCTGATGTGGGGCAGGCAGTGGATGCTATTCTGCGCGGCAAACCGCTTGAGGCTGAAGTTCGCTGGTTTGGTGATGACGGCGATGTAAAGAAAAAGAAAGTGGTTTCCTATAGTCTGACAGAAAAGAATATTGAACCCCAGAGGCAAAGGATGAAGCTATGCCTTTTTGGAGTGAACCGTTCGAAGCTGCAAGAGGCTAGTAGAGAAAAGGGGGTTGACTTAGAGTTTACTTCCGACCTTTCACAATGTGACCTGTTGCTGACAACCAAGAACTACTATCGTCGTAAACCACAGAGGATAAGAGATGCTGAGACGCTTGGAGTCCCGATTTATGCTGTCAAAAGCAACAACTCACCACAGTTGCGGCAGTTTATCGACGACTTCCTGCTGACGAAAGGAGACTCGAGGGTGCGTTCAGCGCTCGGGGAGGCTGAGCGTGCTGTCATGTTGGTCAAGGAAGGTAAAGGTCCTATTGAGCTAAGTCCTCAGAGCGCCTATATTCGGCGCTTACAGCATTTACTTATAGAGCAACATAACCTGACCTCCTACGGTGTGGGCGAGGAGCCAAAAAGACGGGTCAGAGTTGTGTAGTGGGGAACGAATTGGGGGTAGTACTTGAGCCTTTTTGTAACCTTTGAGGGCAGTGAGGGGTGTGGTAAGAGCACGCAGGCCAGGGTCCTCTGGAAAAAACTTCTGAGTTCTGGCATTTCTGCAGAGTTGACTTACGAACCTGGGGGCACGCTCTTGGGGAACAGACTGAGAAAAATACTAAAGAGAGGTGCTGGGGAGGGCTTGTCATCTTTGAGTGAATTGTTTTTGTTTATTGTTTGTCGCATTGAACTAGTGGACAAGGTTATTCTACCTGGGTTAAGACAGGGGAAAGTAGTCGTCTGCGACAGGTTTGCGGACTCCACCGTTGCTTATCAGGGTTATGGCCGCGGACTCGATATGGTGATGATCGATTACATGAACAAGATTGCTACCAGGGGCCTGAAACCGGATCTGACAGTACTTCTTGACTTGCCGGTGGTGAATGGTTTGGGGCGGAAGTCAGATAGTATGGACGACCGTTTTGAAACTGAAGGCATTGACTTCCATGAGAGAGTGAGGATGGGGTATCTTGAGCTGGCTGCACGAGAGCCTGAACGTTGGCTCGTTATTGATGCGAATCTCCCTAAGAGTGAGATCAGCGGGATCGTATGGGAGCGGGTTAGAGGCTTGCTGCGAAATAGATGCGAGGTCACGCGATGAGGAAACGGGTACTGGTTGCTCTAAGCGGTGGGGTCGATTCGTCTGTAGCAGCCTTGCTTTTGAAAGAGGCTGGCTATGAAGTTGCTGGGGTGACCATGTTTTTGTGGGCTGGTAAAGAGAAGGTTTGTGAGGAGGTAATTGGTGAACGTGGGTTTGCCGGTCATGTTCCTGTGGTGGAAAAAGTTTGCCGTATCCTTAACATACCGTTGCATATAGTCGATGTCAGGGCTGAGTTCAAGCATCATGTTATCGACTACTTCTGCCAGGAATATGCAGAGGGGCGTACACCTAATCCTTGCGTTGCGTGCAACAAATATATAAAATTCGGCTTTCTTTTCGATTATGCTATCTCTTCTGGGTTTGATTATCTGGCTACAGGTCACTATGCTAGGGTAGAGCGACGCAACGGCACTTATCGCTTACTAAAAGGCAAGGACCTGACCAAGGATCAGTCATACATGCTATATATGCTTGGACAGGATAGACTTAAGCGGGTGTTGTTCCCTCTGGGTGAGCACTGCAAGGCTGGGGTACGGGATTTGGCGAGGAGGTATGGATTGCCGAATTCTGAGAGGAGCGCCAGCCAGGATCTTTGTTTCACCTCTGATTATAGAAGATTCCTCAGACGTTATTTACAGCCAGTGGGAGGGGCGATAGTTGATTCTCAGGGGCGAACCATCGGCAAACATGAAGGGGTCATGTTTTACACTATCGGTCAAAGACATGGTCTGGGGCTTGCCACCGGGCAACCCACCTATGTCGTCGGGATTGATGTTGCTAGGAACGTACTGATTACCGGACAAAGTGGACAGTTGTTCAGGTCTAGGTGTGTAGTTATGGGGGTGAGCTGGGTATTTGGAGAGCCTGTTGTTGGGCCTATAGAAGCCAGCGTTAAGATACGATATAAGACGCCTGAGCAGCCTGCCACTGTGTATCCGAGAGAGGAGCTGGTCGAGGTGGTGTTCCATAAAGCACAGCGTGCGATCACACCTGGGCAGGCTGCGGTTTTTTATATTGGTGACGAAGTAATTGGCGGCGGAACCATTGAAGGGTAAGTGGTATATGCCAGGATTGAGCCCCCCGACCCTGACCCGCGAGCTGAATCTTATGTGTCGGGGTTACAAACTTATCGCTGGGTTGGATGAGGCTGGCAGGGGCGCTATAGCTGGTCCGGTGGTCGCTGGGGCTGTAATTTTGCCACGGTCTGTAGGCAATGCAGATTGGTCTAATTTAGTTCGGGATAGTAAAGAGCTTTCTCTGCTACAACGTAGCCTCCTTTTTGATGTTATCAGCAAGGAAGCTGTAGCTATCGGTGTGGGAATTGTAGATTCAGAGACCATTGATGCGATCGGTATCGTGGCTGCCACAAGGCTTGCTATGTGTCAGGCAGTCAGGCGGCTCACTTGTTCGCCAGACTTTCTACTGATAGACTACATTGGCCTGCCTGAGCTGCCGATTAAACAGCAGCCTATAGTGAAGGGCGACAAGCTGTCTTTGTCAATTGCTTGTGCATCGATCGTTGCGAAGGTTACCCGTGACCGTATTATGGCTGACCTTGACAGGCGCTATCCGGGCTATGGGCTCGCTGAGCACAAGGGATATGGCACAGAGCGCCATCTAGCTCAATTGCGTCGTCTGGGACCTTCGCCAATTCACCGCCGTTCGTTCGCACCTGTAAGGGAGTTACTCGTCTCACCTTGAAGCGCGGTTTATTAGGTGTTATCGGCGAAAGAATAGCGGCAGATTTTCTGAAAAAGAAAGACTACCGCATTCTGGAGACCAATTTTCGTTGCCGTACTGGCGAGATAGACATCATAGCTGAGAAGGGTGGTTATCTGGTGTTTATTGAGGTACGTACGAAAACCAATCTTGAGTTCGGAATACCGGAAGAGTCGCTTACTGCAACTAAGAAAGAAAGGCTTGTTAATACGGCACTTACATATATTGCCAGCCACAAGAACGTACCCGAGGCGTGGCGTATTGATTTCGTGGGGGTGGAAATGAACCAACAGGGTGAGGTGACACGTCTCGAACTTATTGAGAATGCTGTAACTTTGTGAGGGGGTTTCAAGGTGTGATTTTAGCGTTTGTGGGAGCTGGTGTTGTTTCAGGTTATGCGTCGGCCTTAGAGGCTGCAAAGATATTGACAGGGTAATACTCATATACTAACATAAGCTACCGTTATACGCTTGCCCGTTTCTTATCGCAGTAACTGGGCATAGGTAATAGTCATCTAGTGAGTAGCAGGCGAAAGGAGTTCAATGAAGACGTATCCCGAATACAACACAAAATACCCTTTACTATTGAGCAATCTTATGAAAAGACCGATTAGTATGTATCCTGATGACATAGGGGTGGTCTACAGAAGTGAGGCAGGACAATATTTTCGATTTACTTGGCGGCAGTGGTATGAGCGAACATGTCAGCTTGCTTATGCGCTCAGACAGCTTGGAGTAAAAGAGGGTAAGCCCGGCAAACCGGGTGACCGGATCGCTACCATGGCGCTGAACCACCATCGACATCTTGAGCTCTGTTATGCTCCAGTGGGTATAGGGGCGATAGCACACCCTATCAATATGCGACTTTCACTCGATCATATGGCTCATACGATCAACCATGCTGAGGACAAAGTGATATTTGTTGATGACACCTTTATTCCATTGCTTGAGTCTATTTATGACCGGATAAAGTCTGTGGTCAAAGTTTTCGTTTATATGTCAGACCAGGGCCAGAAACCGCAGACCAAGATAAAACCGCTTTATGAGTATGAGGATTTAATAAGAGGGCATCCGAAGGAATTCGATTGGCCACATCTTAATGAGGATACTTATGCCGTCCTGTACTATACCACTGGCACCACTGGTCTACCTAAGGGAGTTATGTTCACACACCGTCAATTGTATATTCAAATCCTCCATGTCCTCGCAGGATACTATATGGCGCCTAGACTGCCTACGGATGCTGTGTACGTGGGACAGGATCCAAGGATTGCTGTACCTTTGATAAATGTGCCGCTATATCACATTCATGCTTGGGGGGCACCGTGGTATTATGTATTTTGTGCCAGCAAAATAGTTCTCCCCGGTAGGTTTAGCCCTCGTAGTTTTTGCGAACTGGTTCAGTCTGAGAAAGTGACCACAACAGCATTGGTCCCCACCATGTTAGCCATGCTTCTTGAGTATGATGGCTTGAACGATTACGACCTTAGTAGTCTTGGCAATATTGGTGTTGGGGGAGGTGCGTTGCCTCTAGGACTCAAAGTCAAGGCAGAAAGAGTGTTACCGGGGTTCACAGTGTCCTCTGGTTATGGCATGACGGAAACGGCAGCGACTGTAATTACTGCAGCGTTGAAGCGTAGTATGGTGGACTGGGATAAGGAGAAGCTTGACCAAGTGCGCGTTAAGACTGGTATCCCTGTGGCTGGAATTGAGGTACAAGTGGTTGATGAACATGGCAAACCAGTACCACATGATAATCAGACGCTGGGAGAAATTGTGCTGCGAGGTCCTTGGATCATGGGGCAGTATTACAAAGATCCTGCTAGGACAGCGGTTGCTTGGCGCGATGGCTGGTTTCATACTGGCGATGTGGCCAAAGTGGACCAAGATGGGTACATAATAATTGCTGACAGGATAACGGATGTTATCAGGAGTGGGGCTGAGATGATCCCTACCGTCTTGCTTGAAAATTTGACTGCTACATTCGATTATGTTCTTGAGGCTACCTATGTTGGGGTTCCGGACGAAAAATGGGGAGAACGGCCTCTGGCTCTGGTGAAGCCAGTACCTGGTGCAGAAATAAGTGAAAGGGATATATATCGGTTTCTTGAGGAAGAGGGCGTTGCCAAGGGTAAGATAGCCAAATGGATGTTGCCTGATTTTATTGTTTTCTGTGATGACATTCCTAAAACCAGTGTGGGCAAGTTTGATAAAATAGCCATACGTAAGAGGTTGGATGAGTTTCTTGCTAGGGCGAAAAAGATGCGCAGAGATTAAGGGCGATGTCTGTCATGAGTCTGGGTTTAGCGGCGATCGGTTCGATTCCGTCGACTTGGCAAGCCAGGGATATTGACAGGATTCTTGGCCTGTGTTACTATAAAATTTGCGTTTTATCCAAGCACCTTAACAACTGGATAGTGGAAGGAAGAGTTTTTGTTGAGAGTTTGATCCTGGCTCAGGATGAACGCTAGCGGCGTGCCTGATGCATGCAAGTCGAACGCTCTGGTAGTTCGCAAGGGCTGCCAGGGAGTGGCGAACGGCTGAGTAACGCGTAAGTAACTTACCTCCAAGTGGGGGATAACTCGCCGAAAGGCGAGCTAATACCGCATGTGGTGATAGAGCGAGTGCTCTACCACTAAAGCCGCAAGGCGCTTGGAGAGGGGCTTGCGTCCTATCAGGTAGTTGGTGGGGTAATGGCCTACCAAGCCGATGACGGGTAGCTGGTCTGAGAGGATGGCCAGCCAGACGGGGACTGAGACACGGCCCCGACTCCTACGGGAGGCAGCAGCAAGGAATCTTGGGCAATGGGCGAAAGCCTGACCCAGCAACGCCGCGTGGGGGATGAAGGCCTTCGGGTTGTAAACCCCTTTTTCCGGGGAAGAACAATGACGGTACCCGGGGAATAAGCCTCGGCTAACTACGTGCCAGCAGCCGCGGTAATACGTAGGAGGCGAGCGTTATCCGGATTTACTGGGCGTAAAGCGGGTGTAGACGGCTTTCTAAGTCGGGCGTGAAATCTCCTGACTCAATCAGGAGGGGTCGCTCGATACTGGAGAGCTTGAGGGCAGCAGAGGAAGGTGGAATTCCCGGTGTAGCGGTGAAATGCGTAGATATCGGGAGGAACACCAGTGGCGAAGGCGGCCTTCTGGGCT
>DAOTWF010000021.1:0-1507 GCA_034435835.1 Dehalococcoidia bacterium
AACCAACTTGAAAAAAAACCGCCCCGGGGTTCCAGAAAAAAGAGAGAAATTCCGCAGATTTTTCCCGAAGCCCCTGCCTTAACTAAGCGCCATTCAAGACTGACCCATTTCGAGCGCTTCACTCCTTTCGAATGGGCAACAAGATTAGCACAGCTCGTTGAGGAGCTGTTAACGTGCATTTACACCTGTAGATAACAAAATCTCTGTTTTCCTTTTCACCTCTACTTTCAGCCTCCCGCACGTTTGTCAGCCGCCCATGAGTGGCAATTACCCTTACAAATCGGAGTTCGAAACTACCCCCGCATCGGACAGCCAAATCGACAGGTGACACCATGCTTAACGCGAGTAAAGGGGTGAGTATCCATAGGGAAATAACCACAGACCGATTCATAGTTCGCCGTGACGCAATCCAAATCGCACAAAACAAAATTGCGAAAGTCTGCGCAAGCAAGCGGTTTACGCAAAACGCAAGGATCATCACAGTAATCGGGACCAGAATGGTTGTTGCTCCCTGCAAGAAGCGTTCAAAGAAAGCGGGCTTCATATTCGGTAACCTTGGAATCACCGTCTGTTGGGCGCGCTCGATAGATAGCATGTTCGCGCCGTTATCGCTATCGGGTCCATGCTGGGTTGACTATATTCAGCTCGCTAAACCTGTCTGCAGTGTCCATGATAAAGCTTGATTCGTTTGGATAGTTTGAAGCCAAAGAAGACGCATTGCCGATCAGCCCTATTCTACGGGTAAAGTCAGACTGTATTTGATAGGCCTGAAACTCCCCGTAGTGCACCCACTACCAGTCAGCTCCACGGAGGACCCACACAATCTGCTTTGAATGGACTACCTCGTGAATCACGATGGCAGCAAAAAACCTATCGTCCCAGTTGAATGTATCCGTGTCCAAAATAATCAGCCTATATGTTGGTGGCGTCCAACCGTAGGCAGTACCTCCCAAATCCATTTTTCTAAAAGTAATCTCCTGCGCTCTGTTTGCATACTCTGGGTAGCCAACCTGCCTAATCAGCGTAATGGCTCGGTCAATCTTCCTCTTTTCTCCGATTTCTAAAGTCTCTCCCTGAAAATAGTAATATCCTTCCATCGCAGCAAGTGCTATCCCCGACCCGATAAGCGCGATCCTGCCAACCAATATACGTGCTGCAGATAGACCCGTTCCACATCTTTGCAGGGCCGCAGTTCGCGCAGGCGGAGTTATCGCCCCATTCACTATTAGAAGCTCCATGAGCGAATACGCAAGAAGGCCTGACGGGTCGGTGTTCATCACCGGGTCCGCTTGCGCATAGAGATACCGGTGCAGCGAGAGCGGGTCTTGCTGGTTGCCTTCCCACGTGTCCCGCGTCCAGAACCGCCCTGTGCCAGTGTTCAGGTAACGCGCCCGCAAGTAATACTGCCCGAGCATCGAGTCCCGTTGCTCGCCTGCAAACCAGTAGTTGTTGGGCGTGCTGTCGGCGCTGAAGGCAACGAGATTCCCAGACGCGTCATACGTATAGT
>DAOTWF010000022.1:0-23173 GCA_034435835.1 Dehalococcoidia bacterium
AAATATGAGGAGGAATATAAAAACAGCCAGGATACTCTCTTAGTACCGGCTTGATTTCAGGGGGTGCAGTACAAAAGTTTACCTCATGGAAAGTCTCCAACATGGAATTTCATCTACAAGAATTCTGCCAAGAGCTATATATCCTTTAGCGTATGCTTTAATGCAACATCACCGAGGTTTGCAACAATAGAGGTTTTCACCTCTGGTAGAGGAGAGCTTCTAGCAGATGTCTGGTACGATAACAACAAAGCGATAAAACACATGTTTAGGTTGGGTTATGTGTCGGAAAGGACCTAATCCTCGAAAGGGGACTCTTACCCCACGAAATCTGCGGATTTTTTGGATCCGGAAATTTAGTCGAAGTAGCTGGCTTTTGGGCGGAAGTAACGTTGGGAAAAGGCTAACCCTGGCAAAGTGGCTGAGTTAACCGTGAAAGCGGGCGCGTGCTCGAAGAAATGAGCGGTTGGCTAGAGCGAGTTGTTGCGGGGAAATGGGTTTGAGGGTAAAATGAGGGCTGGTATTTTGCACCAGGGTCACTTAGAGCAGGCGGTCCCGGGATAGCCGAGGCGCAGCCGGGCTTAATAGTGGCAACGGGAACATGAGTCCCGTGGGACTAAGTGTCCTGCGGGACTTTTTTGTGTGAGATGGACAAGCAGGTAAAGAAGACAAGGATAGCTACCCTTTCCATCGTCTCCAACAGTGTGCTGGTGGTCTTTAAGCTCGCCGTGGGCGCCGCCATCGGCTCGGTGGCGGTGCTCTCCGAGGCAATACATTCGGCGATGGACCTGATGGCGGCGCTCATCGCCTTCGCCGCTGTGCGGATATCAGGCAAGCCCGCCGATGAGGAGCACCCCTTCGGGCATTCTAAAGTGGAAAATATCTCCGCTGCCATCGAGGCATTGCTGATCTTTGTGGCTGCCGCCTGGATTGTCTATGAGGCGGCAAGGAAGCTGATAAGCCCCCACCCCCTGGAGGCACCGGGCTGGGGCGTGGGCGTTATGCTGGTGTCCGCAGTGGTGAATTTGGTGGTCTCCCACTTTCTGTTCAAGGTGGGCAGGGAGACCGATTCCGCCGCCCTGATAGCCGATGGCTGGCACCTGCGCACCGATGTTTATACTTCAACAGGGGTTATGGTGGGGCTGGGCATCATCTGGCTGGGGAGCTACGCTTTTCCCGGCGTGAATCTGGCATGGCTGGACCCGGTGATAGCCATCGGCGTGGCTGTGCTCATCCTGCGCGCCGCCTATGACCTGACCAGAAGGGCTACGGAGGAGCTGGTTGACCGCAGCGTACCTGCTGAGGAGGTGGAGTGGATACGGAGCTATCTGTGTACCCTGTACCCGGCAGTGCATTCTTTCCACCGACTGCGGACGCGTAAGGCAGGCGCCACCCGCTTTATCAACGTGCACATAGCTGTGGACCCGAAGTTGACGGTGAGCGAATCGCATAGCATGGGCGATAGGATAGTGGGCGAGCTTAAGGCGCATTTCCCCCACGATGTGGATGTGCTGGTGCACATCGAGCCGTGCGATGGTTCCTGCAGCCCCGCCTGTAAGGGCGGCTGTCTGCTCAGCGAGGAGGAGCAGAAGGCGGCGGTACAGAGGCGAGGGGATGTGAAAAGGGCAGACTAGCCGCTGGTGTCATTGCTGAAGTCGTGCTCTCTGGCGCGGTGATGGGGTGAGCAACTGGGCATCCCTGCCTGCGAGAGGTTAGGCTATTGTACCGTCCTTCGCCGGCTTGTATTGCACATGCGATTGACAAATCGTTAAGAGCGTGCTAGCATAGGTTTATACCTCGGTATGCGAGGTATGGAGCGGTGGTATGGGCAAGATAGTGATCGTGGTGGACAGCATCGCCTGTGTGCCCAAGGAGGAGATGGAGCGGCACGGGATGAAGATGGTGCCGGTAAACATTTTCTTCAATGGGCAGATATACCGTGACCAGATCGACCTCACCGCCGAGGAGGCGTACAAACTCCTGGAAAAAGCCCCGGACTTCTGGAAAAGCTCAGCTGCTTCGCCGGAGGAGTATCTGAAACTGTTCCAGGAGGTGAGCAGCTATACCGAGGGGATACTGGTGGTCACGCTGTCATCGAAGCTGAGCATGTTCTACACCAGCGCTCTGGTGGCGAAGGACATCATCGCCGAGAAGATGCCCGACTTGAAGATAGAGGTGGTGGACAGCCGTTCAGCTGCTGCCGCCGAGGGGCTCATCGCCCTGGCGGCGGCGCGAGCTGCGGAGCAGGGGAAGAGCCTGAGGGAGGTGGTGGAGGTGGCGGAACGGGTGAGGGAAAGGGTAAAATTTATCGGGCTGCTGGAGACCATCCGCTATGTCTACCGCACCGGGAGGGTGCCGAGGGTGGCTTCGGAGCTGGGTTCAGTGCTGTCGGTGAAACCATTGCTGGTCAGCGGCAACGGCGAGATACACTTCGCCGGGCTGGTGCGCAGCTGGCAGAGCGGCATCGAGCGGATGCTGAAGATGATGAGGGACCATCTGGGTGGTTCTAAAGCGGTGCACTGTGCGGTTATGCATGCCGCCTATCTTGAGGGGGCGGAGAAGCTGAGGGAGAGGATAGAGAAGGAGTTCAACTGCGTGGAGCTGTTCGTGACCGATTTCAGCCCGGTGATGGGCTATGCCACCGGCAAGGGGACGCTGGCGGTGGCATATTACGGCGAGGACTGAGTTCTGATGGCTGATATCTGGGTGGTATTTCTGGGCTATCTGCTGGGCTCTATACCCTCGGCGAGGATAGTTGCCAGTATGGTGGGTGGGATCGATCTGCGCGATGAGGGTGACGGCAAGATAAGCGCCGCCGCGGTGTACCGGCGGCTGGGGCTGCTGCCCTTTCTGTTGGTGGTGGTTATGGATGTGGGCAAGGGTGCGCTGGCAGTAAGCAGCGCCAGACTGGTGAGCGATTCTGTGGCGATAAGGCTTGCCACCGGGGTGATGGCGGTGGTGGGGCATAGCTGGTCGCCATTTTTGAAATTCCGTGGGGGGCTGGGTGCCACCGTCATCTTCGGGGCGCTCGCCGGACTGATGATAAAGGAGTTCCTCATCGTCGGCGCCATCGCCCTGGTGCCGTTCCTGGCGACCAGGAAGTCGGGGTTGAGCACCGCCATCATAGTCGTGGCGTTGCCGGTGGTGCTGCTCATAGGGGGACAGCCGTGGTACCTGGTGGGCTATCCGCCGGGGCTAGCGAGTTTTATGCTGTTGAAGAAGCTACAGCTCAGGCTCAAACCACCGGTGACTAACGGCAGGGCAGAAGAAGAGGCTGGTAAAATCGGGAAAGCACTGCCCTGATGTCAACTCATGCGGTTGTTGACACGGTGCGAGCTGTGGTCTATGCTTAACGCTGGCTGGTAAGGAATGGCAAGTTGATACCCTTCTATTTTGTGTTGTTGGTGGTGGGGGCTTTCCTGCTGGGCGCCTGTCCCTTTTCTCTGTGGATCGGCAACTGGTTGCTGGCGAAGGACATCAGGGGCTACGGCGATGGTAATCCCGGGGCATATAATGTGTTCCGCGCCGGCGGGCGGAAATCAGGAGTGCTGGCGCTGTTCGCCGATATCGGCAAGGGGGTGCCCTTCGTCTATCTCGCCCACTATGTACTGGGGCTGCCCATGGCGATGGTGATGGGTGTGGGACTGGCGGCGATACTCGGGCACGCCTATTCGCCGTTCCTCGGTTTCAAGGGCGGCAAGGCGCTGGCGGTGACCGGAGGCGTGTTGCTCGCCATGCCGCAGCACGAGATGGTGTTTTCGGCGCTGGTGTTCATGCTGCTGGCTTTTCTGTTCGTCCATGGGGACGCCTGGCGGGTGATGTGCGGTCTGGGTGCCTCTGCCATCTATGTGGCGGTCTCCGGAGGACTGGCGCTGGAACCGCTGTTCATGCTGTGTATTATCGCCATCATTGCCGTAAAACACTTCAAGGAGCTGCGCACCACCACGCCGGCGTTCGGCGGTGCGGTGGGCAATTTCCTGCGCGCACGCAAGGCACGTGGGTGACATATGGACACTCTGTACCAGTTGGTGGTTGCCGTCTTCCTGTTCATCTTCTTCGCCAACCTGATGATGAACCTGCGTATGCTGCGTAAGCCGCGGGAGGACGCTCCACTTCCCGACCCGGCGCCGATGGTCTCAATACTCATCCCGGCGCGGAACGAGGAGGTGAACATCGGGAACTGTCTGGAGTCTTTGCTCAGGCAGGACTACCCCAACTTTGAGATAATCGTACTGGACGATAATTCCATTGACAGGACGGCGGAGGTGATACGGGGGTTTGTGGCGAGGGACGAACGGGTGCGGCTGATAAAAGGTCAGCCGCTCCCCGAGGGCTGGGCAGGGAAACCATTTGCCTGCTACCAGTTAGCGCAGCAGGCAAATGGCGACTGGTTTTTGTTTGTGGACGCCGATACGGTGCATGAGCCGCACATGCTGCGCAGCGTGATGGCTGAGGCGCTGGAGGGGAAGCCCTGGCTGCTTTCCGGTTTCCCCAGACAGCTTGCCTGCTCGGTGCCGGAGAAGGTGGCGATGCCGCTGATGTACTTCATCATCATGAGCTGGCTGCCGCTGTGGTGGTCGCAGCGCTCTGAGGAGCCGAAGCCCTCGCTCGCCATCGGGCAGTTTCTGCTCTTCCCCAGGGATGCCTATTGGAAGATAGGCGGGCACGAGGCGGTGAAGTCGAGGATACTGGAGGACGTATGGCTGGGGGTAGAGGTGGTGAAGCACGGCGGGTGGCACGAGGTGATCGACCTATCCTCTGTGGTCTACTGTCGGATGTACCGTGATGTCGGCGGCATCTGGGAGGGGTTTGTGAAGTGGATATATTCGGTGGCGGGGCTTTCCCGGCTGGCGCTGGTGGGGCTGCTGATAGCCGGTATAGTGTTCTGTCTGGCGCCGTTCTACTGGCTGTGGAACGCTTATTTTGGCTCCACGGCGCCGGCGGACTGGCGCTACATTGTGCTGGCGCAGGTGGTGCTGATATTCCTCATCCGCTGGATGGTTGACAGGCGGTTCAAGCAGCCGATCCTGTCCACGCTGCTGCATCCTATTGCTTTCTCCTTCCTGGTGGGGGCGGGGTTTTATGGCGGCTGGCGAGAGATAGTGAACCAGGGGGTGCGCTGGAAAGAGCGGCTCTATAGCGGCAATTCCGGCATTAAGTAGCACTCTCGATAAGTTCCTGCCAGAGCGCGGTCACCTTAGCCTCTAGTTCCTCGAGCGGACAGTTGGTAGTGATGACCACATCGGCGTGCTTTACCTTCTCCTCCGAGGGCATCTGCTGGCTCAGGCGAGCGAGTATCTGTTCTTCGTAAAGCCCGCGGTTTTTTTTGAGCCGCTGGACGATGGTCTCCTGCGGGGATACGGTGACCCAGACCCTGTCTACCAGGGGCGTCCAGCCGGCTTCGATGAGCAGGGCGGCTTCGAGGACGACGGCTTTCACCCCCTGCTTACGGTATTGGGCGATCTTTTCCTCGACCACGCGGTACATTTTAGGGTGCATTATGCGGTTGAGCATGGCCAGCTTTTCCGGGCTGGAGAAGACGAGCTGTGCCAGCCTGTGACGGTCTATTTCATCGCCCTCTTTGAGGAAGGAGGTGCCGAAGGTGGCGACGATTTCGCGGTATGCCTCGGTGCCGGGCTTTAAGAACTCGTGCCCCAGCTCATCGGCGTTGATCACCACGGCGCCCAGTCGGGCGAGCATCTGTGATACCGTGGTCTTGCCGGTGCCGAAGTTCCCGGTGAGCCCGATTACCACTGTCCCGGAGGGCATGTGCTCACTGCCTCAGACGAAGGCAGAGATGCCGAGCATCTCCCTGCCGATGATGAGTTTCTGTATCTGGCTGGTGCCGTCGGGGAAGGTGAGGGTGCGGGCATCGCGGAAATAGCGCTCCACGGAATATTCTTCGGAGATGCCGTAGGCGCCGTGGACCTGTATCGCCTGTGAGGTGACCTGTACCGCCATCTCGGTGCTGAAGGCTTTCGCCATGGAGGTCTCCTTGAAGGGGACCTCGCCCCTGCCGATGAGGTACATGGCGCGGTAGCAAAGGAAGCGGGCGGCTTCAACCATCATCGCCATGTCGGCGACCATCTGTTGGATGAGCTGGAAGCTGGCGATGGGCTTGCCGAACTGCTTACGCTCTTTAGCGTATTTGACCGCGGCGTCCAGGGCTGCCTGAGCGACGCCCACGGCGCCGATGCCCACAGCCACCCTGAGCTTTGCCAGCTCCACCAGCGCTACCGCATAGCCATTGCCCTGTTTGCCGATGAGATGGGAGCGGGGGACGGGGGAGTCTTCAAAGCTGAGCTCGGAGGTGGGGCAGGAGCGGCAGCCCAGCTTGGGCAGCTCCCGGGCGATGAACGGCGACTGGCTTTTGTCCACCAGCAGGCAGGTGATGCCCTTCAATCCCAGGCTGCGGTCGGTGGTGGCAAAGACCACGGCGAGGTCGGCGATGCCGCCATTGGTTATCCAGGTCTTGGTGCCATTGAGGAGGTACTGGTCGCCCTTGGGCGTGGCGGTGGTGGCGATGTCGCGGGCGCCGGAGCCGACATCCGGCTCGGTGAGGCAGAAGCAAGTTATTTTCTCCAGCGAGAGGATCTGAGGTATGTACCTCTTCTGTTCCTCGGTGCCGTGCTGGGCGAGGATGGGCAGGACGGAGCCATCCTGTATCATGGTGACCATCGCCAGACTGAGATAAGCGCGGGCAAGCTCTTCGCCGAGGACGGCATAGGAGACGAGGTCAAGGTTATGCCCGCCGTATTCCGGCGGTAGCGTGGCGCCGATATAGCCCAGGGGCGCCAGCTTGCGCATCAGGCTTACGGCGACATCGCGGGGCAGGGGGTGGTACTTACGGTCGTACTCATCGGCGATGGGTATTATCTCCCTTTCCATGAACTCACGGGCGTTTTTCTGCAGCAGTTTCTGTTCTTCGGTGAGCTCCAGTATCATCTGGCACCTGCTTTTCTAGCGGCAATTGTATACGAGAAAGCGCGGAAATGTCCAGTCATGGTTTTCGAAAATATCAACAAGGCGATTGGGGAGCGCTTATAATTGTAGATTGAGAAGTTTGGTGTTCCTTTCGCTGCAGTAGACCCCATGGGGGAGGGCGCAAAGACCGCTGGACCTCTTAATGATTTTTCCTTTTTGTGCCGTTGGCGCTGTCCGCCATCCTGTACGTAGTAATTGCCACAGGCAAAGCCGATAACCAGGTGTTCGCGGGAGAGGTGTTTTGGCGAGTCCGGCGGCAGGAGGCGCTCGAAGTCAGCCCCGCCGATGGGCTTCAAGCCTGCGGTGGGGTGATTTCAGAGTTGTGTTCGCCTCTCTGGGGCACCTTCGGTTTGCGCATGACTGTGGGCACTAGTGTACCTCCGTAACTGATGGGCCACAGGCTATTTAAGTCCAGGCGAAAGTCAGAGTGCGGGTAACTCCGCAGCCACAAGTGATATAATGGTGTAGGCGGTGTGGCGATGGTAGAGAGCCGGCTCTACGAGAAGCTCCCCGGTAACAGAGTGCGCTGTGATACCTGTCAGTGGCGCTGTGTCATCGGAGAGGGGAAATTCGGTGTCTGCGGGGTGCGGCGCAACAGCGGGGGTGTGCTGGAGGTGCTGAACTACGCCCTCGCCTCTTCGGTGGCGGTGGACCCCATCGAAAAGAAGCCGCTGTTCCACTTCTTCCCTGGGAGCTATGCGCTCTCGCTGGGCACCTGGGGGTGCAATTTTCACTGCAAGCACTGTCAGAACTGGCAGATATCCTGTGTGGAGGAGCCGGCGGGGATGGCGGGGGAATCGAGGAAGCTGTCGCCGCAGGCGGCGGTACAACTGGCGAAACAGCGCGACTGCATCAGCATCACCTGGACATACAACGAGCCCACCATCTGGTTCGAGTACACCTTGGACTCGGCGAAGCTGGCTAAGGATGAGGGGCTGTACACCGGCTATGTGACCAACGGCTATATTACCCCGGAGGCGCTGGACGCCATCGGTCCGTATCTGGACGCATGGCGGGTGGATGTGAAGGGCTTTTCGGACAGGCTCTACCGCGAGCTGGCGAAGATAACGAAGTGGCGGAGCATACTGGAGATGGCGAAGCGGGCGCGGCAGAAATGGGGGATGCATGTGGAGGTGGTGACCAATATTATACCCACCATGAACGACGACGAGGAGCAGCTCACCGCCATCGCCACCTGGATACGGGACGAGCTGGGGGAGCTGACGCCGTGGCATGTGACCCGGTTCTACCCCCACTATCGTCTGGGGCACCTGCCGCCCACTCCCGTAGCCGCTCTGGAGCGGGCTTACGAGACCGGCAAGAAGGTGGGGCTGCGCTTTGTCTATCTGGGGAATGTGCCCGGGCACGGCGCCGAGAACACGGTGTGCTACTCCTGTGGCAGGGTGGTGGTACAACGGTTCGGCTATGACACCAACCCCACCGGCTTGAACGGTTCGAAGTGTAAGTACTGTCGGGCTGAGCTGAACATCAAGAATGAGGGCTGGAAACGGCAATACTAGTAAAAGAAGGGGGTCAGCGATGGTGAGACAACCAGTGGTCGCCGGGCAGTTTTACCCCGGCACGGAAAGCGGTCTAAGGGCGATGGTAACCAGGCTGGTGGAGAAGGGGGTGGAACGGGAGGAGGCACTGGGCGTGGTGATGCCGCATGCCGGCTATGTCTACTCCGGGTATGTGGCGGGGGCGGTGATATCGCGGATAAAGCTTACGGACCTGTTCGTCATCATGGGACCCAACCATACCGGCATGGGCAAGGCTTTTGCCATCATGACTGAGGGGAACTGGCGGACGCCGCTGGGGGATATGGAGATAGATTCCGGGCTGGCGAAGATGGTACTGGGTGAATCCAAACACCTTGAGGACGACGATGTCGCCCACCTCTTCGAGCACTCCATAGAGGTGCAGCTCCCCTTCCTCCAGTACTTTCTCCCACAGGTGCGGATAGTGCCCATAGTGCTCTCGCATGCCCGGCTGGCGGTGTACAGGGAAATAGGCGGGGCGCTGGCAAGAGCGGTGAAGCAGTACGGCAACCGGGTGATGTTGCTGGCGAGCAGCGATATGACGCATTACGAACCGCAAGAGTCGGCAAAGAAGAAGGACGAGAAAGCCATCGAAGCTATCCTGAAGCTGGATGAGGAGGAGCTGGTGCGGCGGGTCACCGAGCTGGACATCTCCATGTGCGGCTACGCGCCAGTTGTCTGCCTGCTCACCGCCTGCAAGGAGCTGGGGGCAAAGTCGGCAAAGCTGGTGAAGTACCAGACCAGCGGCGATGTTTCCGGGGACTATCGCAGTGTGGTGGGCTACGCGGGAATAATAGTAAAATAGAAGGTGATATGGCAGAGCTACATCCTCTGGTAAAGCTGGCTAAGGAAGCGGTGGAAAATTACGTTCGCCACGGCAGGGTGGTGAAGCCAAAAGAACTGATGCCGGAGATGCAAGGGAGGGCGGGCGTGTTCGTCTCTCTGAAGAAACGGGGGGAGCTCAGGGGGTGCATCGGCACCTTCCTGCCCACGAAAGAGAACATCGCCGAGGAGGTGGTGGCCAATGCCATCAGCTCTGCTACCCACGACCCGCGGTTCCCTCCGGTGGTTCCCGACGAGCTCGGGGAGCTGGAGTACAGCGTGGACGTGCTCTCCGAGCCGGAGCCGGTGAAGGATGTCCGGGGGCTCGACCCCAAAAAATATGGCGTCATAGTGGAATGTGGCTACCGCCGGGGGCTGCTGCTCCCTGACCTCGAGGGCGTGAACACGGTGGAGGAGCAGATAAGGATATGCCGGGCTAAGGCAGGCATCGCCCCCGACGAGCCGGTGAAGCTCTACCGTTTCACCGTGAAAAGGTACAAGTAGCGGACATGGTTGACATAATCGCCAAATTGGGCTATTGTATGGAAGAGCAAACAGGCTGAAGATAATGAGTTAAGGAGAGGAAAAAAGAGGTGAAATTACTGGTTATCGGCATTGGAGACTGTGGCTGTCGCATCACCCGCGAATTTGCCGAGCTAAACCGGATGGCGAAGTCGGAGCGGCGAGTTGACATAATCACCTGTGCCTACGGGATTAACAACGAGGAGGCGGTGCTGGCTGAGCTTGCCGGCAGGCAGGCGCCGGAGCTGTTCAAGCCGGTGCTCATCCGCGGTTCGCTGGTGCAGGACAGGTCGAGCGAGGCTGGGGCTGAGGTGATGAGGCAGGAGGCGGAGCGGGTGATGCTGGCGCTGCGGCTGGGTGCCTTTGTGGAGACGGATGCCTTTATGCTGGTGGCGTCAGCCGGGGGCGCGCTTGGCTCCGGTGGTGTTTCCGTGCTGGCGCAGCTGCTCAAGGAGCGCCGTGCCGGCAAGCCGGTGTACGCGCTCATAATACTGCCTTTCGATTCGGAGCTTGGCGACCCGCGTATCGTGCAGAACAGCGCCGTATGCCTCAAGTCCATTCACCGCGTCGCCGATGCGGTGATACTGGTGGACAACGGGGGACTGGGGGCTGAGACCACGGTGATGCCGGTGGAGGCGATGGAAAGGGCTAACAAGGAGATAGTGTACCAGTTCTACGATCTCCTCTGTGCCGGTGAGATGGCGGGGACGAGGTATGCCGGCGGCAAGGTGCTGGATGCCGGGGACATCGTGCAGACGTTTGCCGGCTGGACTTCCATAGGCATGGGCAGGGCGCCGCTGGGGACTTCGCTTCTGCCCTGGAAGCGGACGGAGGCGTTCGATGAAAAGAGTTCGGAGACGTTGCGGGCGATGGAGGCGATGAACTTGGCGCTGATGCGCTTTTCTGTGGACTGCAAGTTGGAGGATGCCGGCAGGGCGTTGTTCCTGCTGTCGGCGCCACCGAGACAGGCGAATGTGGACATGATAAAGGTGCTGGCTAACAGGATGAAGGAGCTGGCGCCAAATGCCGAGCTGAGGAACGGCAGCTTCTTCGGGGCGAAGAACTTCGTCCAGGTAACGGTGGCGGTCTCGGAGCTTATCTACCTGGACAGAGTGAAGACCCTGTACGAGAGGGCGGCGCGCTTGAGCGGCGTCGCCGGCGGCGAGCCGCCAGCGGGGCGAGATGACGCTTTTCGACCTTGAGGGGCAGGAGCGGCAAACGGGGGTGGAGGGCGCTCCTGCCGCGGAGATGCCCCTGGCAGCCAGGATGAGGCCGAGGAGCTTTGCTGAGTTCGTGGGTCAGGGGCATTTGGTGGGGGAAGGACGGGTGCTACGCCGCTGCATCGAGGCTGACGAGCTGCCCTCGATGATCTTCTGGGGACCGCCGGGGAGCGGCAAGACCACACTGGCTTATGTCATCGCCAGCGTCACCAGGTCACACTTCAGCCCGATGAGCGCCGTCACCGCCGGGGTCTCCGATTTGAGGCGCGTGGTGGACGAGGCGAAGCAGCGGCGCAAGCTGGGGCAGCGCACCATACTGTTCATCGACGAGATCCACCGCTTCAACAAGCTGCAGCAGGACGCGGTACTGCCCTTTGTGGAGAACGGCGTGGTGACGCTCATCGGCGCCACCACCGAGAACCCTTCCTTCGAGGTCATCCCGGCACTGCTCTCCCGTTGCCGCGTGTTCACACTTAACTCGCTGTCCGATGATGAGGTGCGCACCATTGTAGAACGGGCTATAGGTGATGAGGAGAGGGGGCTGGGGAAGATGGAGGTGGCGGTTGATGGCGAGGCGCTGGACCACCTGGTGGTGATGGCTAACGGGGATGCCAGGGTGGCGCTGAATGCCCTGGAGATGGCAGCAAAGGCTACCGCGCCCGACGCCATGGGAAAACGCCGTGTTACCCTGCCGGTGATAGAAGAGGCGCTGCAGCACCGCGCCCTGCTCTATGACAAGAGCGGCGATATGCACTACGACCTGGTCTCGGCGCTGCACAAGTCGCTGCGCGGCTCCGACCCGGACGCCGCCCTTTACTGGCTGGGGAGGATGTTGGAGGCGGGTGAGGATCCGCTGTACATCGCCAGAAGGCTGGTGCGGTTTGCTTCGGAGGACGTGGGCATGGCTGACCCGCAGGCGCTGGTGGTGGCGGTGGCGGCGCAACAGGCGGTGCACTTCGTGGGCATGCCCGAAGGGAACCTGGCGCTGGCACAGGCGGCGGTGTACCTGGCGACGGCACCCAAGAGCAATTCGCTCTACGAGGCTTACTCCAGGGTGCAGGAGGACGTGGAACGGAGCCGCAATGACCCGGTGCCTTTGCACCTGCGCAATCCTGCCACCGGGCTCATGCGGCGGATGGGCTACGGCAGAGGTTACAAGTATGCCCACGACTATTCCGGGCACTTTGTGGAGCAGGAGTACCTGCCACCGCGCCTTCAGGGTAAGCGCTATTATACCCCCACCGAGCTTGGCTTTGAGAAGGAGGTGAAGGAGCGGCTGGAGAGGTGGTGGGGGGACAAAAAGAAGAAGGATGAAAAGGAAAAGGGTACAGTTTGACTGCGGCGGGCTGAAGCTGGAAGGCGTGCTCCATCTTCCCGATGACGATGGGCGCTCCCCCGGAGTGGTGGTCTGCCACCCCCACCCGCTCTACGGCGGCTCCATGGACAACAATGTGGTGCAGGCGGTGGCTGCAGCGCTGGTGGGGCGGAAGATGGCAGCATTTACCTTCAACTTCCGCGGCGTCGGCGGCAGCCAGGGCAGGTTTGATAATGGCAGGGGAGAGCAGGATGACATCAGGGCTGCCGTTGGCTGGCTCTTTGCTCAGCCCGATGTGGATGGGGAGAGGCTGGGGCTGGCGGGCTATTCATTCGGCGCCTCGGTGGCGCTGCCGTTTGCCCGCGGGGACACAAGGGTGAAAGCGGTGGCGCTGGTATCGCTGCCGCTGATGGACGGGACGCAGGTGGAGCAGGCGGAGGAAATCCTGAGCACACTCACCATACCCAAGCTGCTGTTGTGCGGGGATGAGGACTTCGTGGTGCCGCCTGCTGCCCTGGAGAGGGTGAGCCGGAAAGCCATGGAGCCGAAGGAGGTGAGGGTGGTGCCCGGTGCCGACCACTTCTGGTGGGGGAACGAGGGCACCATGGCGGAGACGGTGGCTGACTTCTTCAGCCGCCATCTGGGATAAAGCGGTGCTACCGTCTTTTCTGCAATTCTGAAAGGCGCTGTTTTGCTATGCCTGTCAGCGATTCGTCCTGCGAGAGCTCCAGCACCTTGTTGAGGTCGGCAATAGCCAGGTCGGTCTTTCCCATCGCGGCATAGGTGTTGCCCCGGTTGAAGTAAGCCAGCGCGTACTTGGGGTCGAGCTCTATCGCCTTATTCAGGTCGGCGAGTGCCAGGTCGTACCTTCCCCAGTTGCTGTAGGCTGAGCCGCGGTTGTTATAGGCTCCGGCGAAGTCGGTTTTGAGCTCAATAGCTTTGCTCAGGTCGGCGACCGCCTTGTCCCACTGTTGCTTGGAGTGATAGATCATGCTGCGGCCATAGTAAGCGTCTACCAGCTCGGGGTCGAGCTCAATGGCTTTGGTGAAGTCGGCGAGGGCTGCCTCCGTCTGTTCCCTGGAGCCGTAGACGATGCCCCTTTGTAGGTAGACGAGCGCCAGCTCTCGTTTGAGCTGGGGCGCTGTGTCCGGATACATCTCCATTATCTTCTGTAAATCGGCGATGGCGAGCGCCCATTCACCCTTTGCTTGGTACACCAGGTTGCGCTTATAGTATGCCGGGTCGTAGTCCGGCTTCAGCTTTATCGCCGTGTTGAAGTCGTCAAGCGCCAGGTCGAGCTGGTTCGTTTCGGCATACACCATACCGCGGTAGTCGTAAGCCAGGAAGTTGGCGCGGTCGAGTTCAATGCATCTAGTGAAGTCGTCGATCGCCTTGTCAGGTTTGCCGATAAAGCGGTGGACCAGCCCCAGCGTGAAGTGCGCCTGCACCAGCTTGGGGTCGAGCTCGACGGCTTTAGTCAAGTCATCCAGGGCTTTCTGTGTTTCGCCATTGTTGGCGTAAGCCCAGCCCCGGCTGATATAGGCGGTGGCTGCTCTAGGGTTGAGCTTGATAGCCGCGGTGAACTCGTTTATGGCATCATCCCATTTCCCCTCGGCGACATAGGCTGTGCCCCGGTCAATATGCTCTTGCCACCGGGCATCTTTGCCATCGGGTGCCCCGCTGCCACACGAGCAGGCGGTGGGCAGGGAGATGAGCAGGGCTGCCACTGCAACAAGGGGCAGGAGCTTTGCAGCCAGACCTTTCATCATTCTCCAGTCCGTGCCAGGCACATTTTCAGCACCCAGTATAACACATCGGTGCGGACAACTGAAGCACGCTTCCAGCCCCTCGCTCCAACCCCCCGCAGGGAAAGGGTGAGGGCGACAAACTCCTCTTGCTCTTATAGAACACATGTACTATCATATAACGGAGATGGCGAAGTTGTTGCTATTGGCGTTACAGAGTCGGCGGTATGATGTAGCGGCGCACGTGCTGGTCTACGGGCTGATAAAGGCGCGGCTGGAGCGGGTGCACCATGGTGGCAGAAAGAACCAAAGACGGCAGGCAGAAAAAGCCCAGCTTCTATAGCCGGGTGCTGGATGAGGCTGAGAGGCTGGAGTTTGAGGAGGTGAGGGGTATGGAGGGGCTGGACGAGGAGATAGCGGTCCTGCGTCTCAAATTGCGCTCGCTCCTCGAGGACGGTCCTGAAAACCTGCGCCTTGCCCTGGACACCGCCAGTGCCATCGCCCGTCTGGTGCGCACCCGTTACAATATCTCTAAAGAGCAGAGGAAGTCCTTGAAGCAGGCGATAGCCAGAGTGCTCACCGAGATCGCCGTACCGCTGGGCGTGAAGGCGCTGGTGAAGTAGCCCGGATGGAGCTCAGGCACTATCAGCGGGAGGTGGCGCGGGCGGTTATCGCCAGCATCGAGGACAGCCTCGGGCTCACCTTCACCGTGGAGATAGCCAGACAGGGCGGCAAGAACGAGCTCTCCGCCCACCTCCAGGTGTTGCTGCTCACCATGTTCATCTCCCGGGGCGGCAGCGGCATCAAGTGCAGCCCCACCTTCAAACCGCAGACGCTCATCTCCATGGCGCGGCTGAAGGAGAGGCTGGACGAGTACGGTTACGGCGGCATCTGGGACACCGAGGCTGGCTACATCGTACGCCTGGGAAACGCCCGCTGGGTGTTCCTCTCCGCGGATGAGACCAGCTCGGTCGTGGGGCACACCGCCGAGATACTGCTGGAGGTGGACGAAGCCCAGGACGTCTCCAGGGAGAAGTATACCAGGGACTTCAGGCCCATGGCTTCGGCGCACAATACCACCACCGTCCTCTACGGCACCACCTGGGACGATTCCACGCTGCTGGAAGAGGTGAAGCAGTTGAACCTGGAGCTGGAGAGGAAGGACGGCATCAGGCGGCATTTCCGGTATGACTGGCAGGAGGTGGCGAAATATAACCCGTCGTATCTTAAGTTCGTGGAGGCGGAGAGGGAGAGGCTGGGCGAGGAGCATCCCCTGTTCCGCACCCAGTACGCGCTTCTGCCCATCAGCGGTGGCGGCGGCTTCCTGAGCCCGCTGCAGCTTGCTGCCCTCAAAGGTGAACACCCGAGACAGCGCTTTCCCGATGCCGGCAGGACCTATGTCGCCGGCATCGACTTCGCGGGCGAGGCGGAGCAGCCGGAGGCGGAGAGGCTGCTGAGGAAAAGCAGGGATGCCACCGTGGTCACCATCGCCGAGGTCGCCACACCCTCCACCGATGAAGGGCTTAAGCAGCCGCTGATAAAGGTGGTGGAGCACTACGCCCGGGTGGGCACGAGGCACGCCGATTTACTTGCCGGGCTGGTGGGGCTGCTGAAGGACGTGTGGCGGGTGGAGAGGGTGGTCTGCGATGCCACCGGCGTGGGCGAGCCGCTTGCCAGCCTGTTGAAGGGCGCCCTAGGCAGCCGGGTGCTGCCCTTTAAGTTCACCCGGAAAACAAAGTCGGAGCTTGCCTTCGACCTGCTGGCGGCGGTGAACTCGGGCAGACTGAAAGTCTACCGTAAGGACGGCTCTGAAGACCACAGCGAGCTGATGGACCAGCTATACCGTGCCCGTCAGCTCTACCATCCAAACCGGACGCTGGACTTTTTTGTGCCGGCTGCTGAGGGGCATGATGACTATCTTATGAGCCTGGCGCTGGTGGTGCAGGCGGCGAAGAAGCACACGCCAAAGAGGGCACGCGGGATACTGCGCAGCTAGCTGACGGTGCTCCGCTTTTTAAATAAGGCTGGGCAAGCCCTTGGCAGCCTCTTCCATATCGCGCAGGCGGCTGCTGGTCTCCCTGATGCGCTCCTTCTGTGTCTGGGCGAAGGCGGTAGCCCTATCGTAGTAGTCGCGTATCTTCTGCACGAAGGCAAGCTGGGAGAACATTATGACGACGTCGACGGTAGCGCCCTCCCTGGGGAAGTCGCCCGCCCTGATGACGGCGTTCTCCGCCAGCTCGCGGAGGTAGTCGCCCAGCCCCTTGGCGATGTCCATGGACATATCCCGTGCCGGTGCTGCCAGCAGGTAAAGCGCCCTGCCGGCGTCCTCGGGGCTGACGCCTATGGAGAGCTCGCTGATGGCGGCGTCCATCGCCTGCATCGCCCTCAAGGTCTCCTCACTCTTCTCCCTGTAGTTCACCTTAGCCAGTTGCCAGGGGAAGCGGAAGCCGCGCGGTATTTCAGCGCGCCCGATGCCGATGGCGGTCCAGCCGTCTATGGACTGCATGATGTCGCCGGCATCGAGCACCTTGGCGCCGACGTGCTTGAACTTGATCACCTCTCCGGCGCACATGATGTCATAGAACGGCTCCACTATCTGGGCGTTTATGCGGTTGAGGTTCATCGCCAGGCTGGCGTCCTTGCGCACGTAGCGCTGGTTGTCGGCGAGGAAGACGCCGTCGGCAACGGAGTGGATGGACTTGAGACAGGTGGCGGTGTTGTACACGCTGCGCAGCTCGGTCATTTCCTCGTGTTCGAAGGGGAGGACCACCAGTGCATACACCGGTTTGCCCACGTACCTCTCTTTGAGCATCTGGGCGATGACCGAGATGGCGCCGGAGCCGGTGCCGCCGGCGGCGCCGGCGATGAGCAGGAAGGCGTGGGAGCGGTAAAAATCAGGTGAAGCCCTGACGGCATCGATGACCTTATCGCCGTCCTCACGGGCAAGCTCAGCACCCATCTCATTTATCTTGCCCACGCCATGCCCCCAGGTCTTCCGCCCGCCGATGAGTATGCGGTGCATATAGTCGGAATTGATGTAGCTCAGGCCGCTGAGGTCGGTCTGGTCGGTGTTCACCGCATAGACGCCGGTGATGATATTGATGCCCCACTGGGACTGCGCCCGCTTGTTCAGGCGGACGAACTGGTCAGCCACCCTCGAGCCGCATTGCCCCAGTCCAATAATCATTAATCTCATGTCACAACCTCGCTTTCTCTGTCGTTATGTCCAGTAAGACTGCCTTATATTCAATTTTCTCCATATTAAGCCATAACGACCGTATTGTCAAGTTTAGCTTTAGTCCCCGAGGTCGCCGCTGCGGACAACATATATGATGCGCCAGACGATTATGGCGAGCAGGGAGGTGCCCAGGACGATGACGGCGATGAGCCACCACTGCATGGCGGCTATCTCCAGCATCTGTGCCGTCGTCCATCCGCCTTCGTTGCCGGCGCCGTCAACTGCCCTTACCCGCCAGTAGTATTTCCCCCGGGGCAGTGCCTCCTTCTTGGTGAGGGTGTATTCCGATGCGGTCAGCCCGTCCTTGCGCAGCACGGTGCCGGAAAAGTCGCTGGTGGGGCTCACCTCAAGGGTATAGTAGACGCCGCTGGGGTCGGTGACCTCCTCCCAGTCGAAGCTGACCACCGTCCTGCCGATGACGCCCAGCCTGCTGCCGGCTTCTGGAGAGAGCAGACGGGGGGTGGACGGCGGCGTGGACTCCACGGTGAACTTCACCGAACCTGCCGACATGGCGGCGTCGGTCACGGTGATGGTGTGGTCGCCGGCTTTGGACGGCGGCACCTTGAACCTGGTGGCAAAGTTTCCCTTGGTGTCGGTGGCGGCGGATGTGGCTACCTGGTTGCCGTCGTAGCTAACTATCAGCGCCTGGCTGGCGGCAAAGCCGCTGCCGCTGAGCATCACCTCCTCGCCGATGGCGCCCGAGGACGGGTTCAGCTCCACCTTCGGCGAGACCACCACAATGACCTCTGGTATTTCGCCGGGCTTGTTGACATTTCCCCATGCCCCGATGGCATGCCTCCCTTTGACCGTCGGCGGCACCGTTATCTTGGTTGACCACGAGCCTTTGGCGTCGGCGATGATGTTGCCGGCAAGCTGGGTGCCGTCAAAGGTGACCCTGATGCCGCTCTCGTTGGCTTCGAAGCCGATGCCGTTGACCCACAGGCTCTCGCCCACGCAGATGGCATCGCCCAGATAGCCCGAAGCCGGCTCCACCTTTATCACCGGAGAGACGGTGAAGCTGACTTTAGCCACCTCCTCCCCGGGCGTCACCGCGCCGGCGGCGCCGATATCGTGGCTGCCCCTGGCGGATGCCGGCACGGAGAAGCTGGACTGCCATGAGCCGGCGGCATCGGCGGCGATCCCCGATTTGACGGTGATGTCGTCGTAGGTCACCCGGATATTGGTCTCACCGCTGGTAAACCCCGCCCCGGCGATGTTCACCACCGTGCCCACGCTGCCCGAGGTGGGGTTGATGGCGATGCTGGGGATGACGGCGAAGGTGAGCTCGCCAGCCTCACTTGCCGGCGTTGCCCCCTGGGCGGTGACCTTGTGGTTGCCGCGGACGCTCGCCGGCACCTTGAAGGTCGTCTCCCAGCCGCCCTTGCTGCTGGCGCTGATGCCGGTCTTCACCGGGTTGCCGTCGTAGAGTATCTGAATCCCGGACTCGTTGGCATTGAAGCCCCTGCCTCTGACCGTCACCTCCGAGCCCACGGTGGCTTTTACCGGCGTCATGCTGATGGATGCCAGCACGGTGAACTCGCCGCTGAGGATTTTATCTGCCACTTTCAGCGTCACCCTGTGCTTGCCCCTGGGGGCTTCGGGCACCACAAAGGTGACTGAGATGCAGCCCTGGGCGATCGTGCCCTCACCGATTATCTGGTCGTCGTCCCAGATGAGCTGGTACGTCCCCGAGCCGTAGCCGCAGGTGCTGGGTATGGAGACCGCGGTGCCCACAGCGCCCTGGGTGGGGCTGAACGTCAGGCTTCCGTTTGCGGCTGCTGCTGGCGGCGGGGCGGGGAAAAGGAGCAGACAGAGCATGAGAACTGCTGCCGGCGCTATCTTTCTACCCATATCCTCTGGGGGCTATTTTAGCACATGTGGTGGGTTTGTAAATATCTTTTTGGGAAAACCGCGATTAAATTTCCTTGGAAAGCGTTGCCAGGAATTCGGCGTTGGTCCTGGTCTTTGCCATCCTGTCCAGCAGCCTCTCGGCGGCTTCGGTGGGGCTGGAGGAGTCCTCGGCGATCATACCCACGATGCGCCTGAGCAGCCATATCTGTTTCAGGGTGGTCTCATCGAGCAAAAGCTCCTCGCGGCGGGTGCCGCTGCGCAGGATGTCTATTGCGGGGAAGATGCGCTTCTCCGCCAGGCGCCGGTCGAGGTGGAGCTCCATGTTGCCCGTGCCCTTGAACTCCTCGTAGATTAAATCGTCCATCCTGCTGCCGGTGTCCACCAGGCAGGTGGCGATGATAGTGAGGCTGCCGCCCTCCTCGGTATTCCTGGCGGCGCCGAAGAAGCGCTTCGGCGGGTAGAGCGCCACCGAGTCAATGCCGCCGGACAGCGTGCGCCCGCTGGGCGGCATCGCCAGGTTGTAAGCCCTGGTGAGCCGGGTGATGCCGTCGAGCAGTATTACCACATCCTTCCCCAGCTCCACCAGCCTCTTTGCCCTCTCCAGAGCCAGCTCGGCAACGCGCGTCTGGTTGTCCACCGGCTCATCGAAGGTGGCTGCCACCACCTCCGCCTTCACCGAACGCTTCATGTCGGTGACCTCCTCGGGCCTCTCCCCGATGAGGCACACCATCAGATGGGGCTCGGAGTAATTGGCGGCGATGGCATTGGCGATGTTCTTTAAAAGCATGGTCTTGCCCGCCTTCGGAGGCGAGACGATGAGCCCCCTCTGCCCCCTGCCTATGGGGGCGATGAGGTTTATCAGCCTGGTGGACAGGTTCGGGGGGTTGGTCTCCAGGTTGAACATCCTGTTGGGAAAGGTGGGGGTGAGCGAGTTGAAGTGCGGCCTGCTCTTGGACTGCTCCGGGTCAAGCCCGTTTATCGCCTCCACGCGCACCAGGCTGCAGTACTTCTCGCCCTCCTTCGGCGGCCTCCCCTGCCCCGAGACCACATCCCCGGGCCTCAAGCCGAAGCGGCGTATCTGTGACTGGGAGATGTAGACGTCGGTGGGACCGGGTAGCAGGCTCTCCTGGCGTAAGAAACCGTAGCCATCGTTGGTGATGTCGAGCACGCCGCTGACGAACAGGAAGCCCTGCTGCTCGGTGTGCGCCTGCACGATGCGCATGATGAGCTCCTGCTTCTTCAGCGCGCTTATGCCCTCGATGCCCTGCTGGCGGGCGATGTCGAGAAGCTCATCCCTGGTCCTTGTCTCCAGCTCGGCGATGGTCATCTGCGGTGGCTTTTCTTCCGTTATCATTTCATCTCTCCCGTTTGATGGATTTATCCCCGTTTGCCCATGACCTTTTCCCAGTCCTCAAGGAAGCGGCGCACGCCGATATCGGTCAGCGGGTGCTGCACCATCTGCATGAGTACTGAGTGGGGGACGGTGGCGATGTGGGCGCCGGCTTTAGCCGCCTCGACGCAGTGGCGGGGGTGCCTGATGCTGGCGGCGATGACCTCTGTCCTTATATCGGGGTAGCCGCGGTATATCTGCGCTATCTCCCGCACCAGCCCCATGCCGTCCTCGCCGATATCGTCCAGCCTGCCCACGAAGGGGCTGACGAATGCCGCGCCGGCGGCGGCGGCAAGCAGCGCCTGGTTTACCGAAAAGCACAGGGTGAAGTTCACCTTTATGCCCTCTTTTGAAAGCACTGCGGTCGCCTGCACACCCTGCATGGTCGCCGGTATCTTCACCGCTATGTTCTCCGCCCAGGAAGCCACTTCCCTGGCTTCAGCCACCATGCCGCTTGAGTCCTGACTCAACACCTCGGTGGAGACCGGACCGGGCACGATGGCGCATATCTCTTTGATCAGCTTTTTGTAGTCCACCCTGCCTTCTTTAGACACCAGGCTGGGGTTGGTGGTGACGCCGGTGATGATGCCCAGCTCCACGCCGTGCCTGATATGCTCGATGTTGGCTGTGTCCAGAAAAAGCCTCATCTTGTACTCCTTTATGCAAGATATTCCCGGAGCAGCGGCAGCGATACCTGCGCCCCCTCCACCAGCGTCTCTTTGGCGGCGGCGATAAAGCCCAGAAAGAGCGGGTGGGGCTTGCCGGGGCGGGAGCGGAACTCGGGATGGAACTGGCAGGCGAGCATCCAGGGATGGTCCTTAAGCTCCACTATCTCCACCAGCTTTTTGTCCGGGGAAAGCCCGCTGGCTATCAGCCCCTTCGCCTCCAGCGGCTCGCGGAAGCGGTTGTTGAACTCGAAGCGGTGGCGGTGGCGCTCGTAGACCACGGGCTGCCCGTAGGCACGGTATGCCCGCGTCCCCGGCACCAGGTGGCAGGGGTAGGCGCCCAGCCGCATGGTGCCGCCGAGGTTGGTGACCTGCTGCTGCCCCGGCAGAAGGTCGATCACCGGGTACGGCGTCCCGGGGTCAAACTCGGTGGAGTTGACCTCGTTGCTGCGCAGGGCATAGCGCCCGAATTCGATGACCATCACCTGCATCCCCAGGCATAGCCCCAGGTAGGGTATGTGGTTGTGGCGGGCGTGTCTGGCGGCGGCTATCATCCCCTCGATGCCCCGGTAGCCGAAGCCGCCGGGGACGATGATGCCCTGGGCTGATTTAAGCAGGTTCAGATTGCCGTCGTCCTCCAGGGCTTCGGAATGCACCCACAGTATATTCACCTGACGGTTGTGGTACAAGCCGGCGTGTTGCAGCGCCTCGCGCACCGAATAATAGGCGTCCTGAAGCTCCACATATTTCCCCACCAGGGCGATGTTCACCGGCTCCCTCGGTGCCTTCAGCCGCGCTACCATCTCCCGCCACTCGGTGAGGTCGGCGCTCCTCGCCGCAAGCCCCAGCTGCTGGATGATCAAGTCGCCCAGCCCCGTCTCCTCCAGCATCAGCGGCACCTCGTAGATGGTCTCGGCGGTGACCAGAGGGATGACCGCCTCCCTGGAGACATCGCAGAAGAGCGATATCTTGTCCTTGAGGTTCGGCGGTATGGGATGATCGGAGCGGCAGAGGATGATGTCCGGCTGGATGCCGATCCTTCTCAGCTCGTTGATGCTGTGCTGGGTGGGCTTGGTCTTGAGCTCCTTGGTGGTGGCGATGTAGGGTAGGAAGGTGACGTGCACATAGAGCACGTTGTCCCTGCCCTCCTCGTTCCTCATCTGGCGGATGGCTTCCAGAAAGGGCTGTCCCTCGATGTCGCCCACGGTGCCGCCCACCTCCACGATGACCACCTCGGCTTGTGTGAGCCCGGCGACCTCCCTGATGCGCCTCTTTATCTCGTTGGTGACGTGGGGCACCACCTGGATGGTGCCGCCGAGGTAGTCTCCGCGCCTCTCCCCGGCGATCACCGCCGAGTATATCTGCCCTGAGGTCACGTTGGAGGCGGCGGTGAGGTCCACGTCTATGAACCGTTCGTAGTGCCCTAAGTCCAGGTCGGTCTCGGCGCCGTCCTGGGTGACGAACACCTCGCCGTGCTGGTATGGAGACATGGTGCCGGGGTCGACGTTGAGGTAGGGGTCAAGCTTCTGCACGGAGACTGAGATGCCGCGGCTCTTCAGTATCCTGCCGATGGAAGCGACGCTTACCCCCTTGCCCACGGAGCTGACCACGCCGCCGGTGACGAAGATGTACTTGCTCATCTCGGTGCGCGCAGCAACCAGGCGCTGCCAGCCATGACCAGAGGTACAGGTTGACCTGTTCTGTTACGGGAAAGGACGTGAAACACGGGCTTTGAACGAAAGGTGGTTTTCTTTGATTATAGGGAGCTGGGAGCGGTTTGTCAAGCCTCGGGTCTTGCCCGCCTCAAGATGCGCCCTGCCGGCGAGCGCGCCAGCACCGTTATCAGCCACGGTCTGTGCCTGCCCTTTTTCCTCCCCGCCACAGCA
>DAOTWF010000023.1:0-13615 GCA_034435835.1 Dehalococcoidia bacterium
GCAGTACTGGATTTGAACCAGTGACCTCTTGCGTGTGAAGCAAGCGCTCTAACCGCTGAGCTAACCGCCCAAAGACATATCTATTTTAGCTCTAAAACCAAGCTTTGTAAACAGGAAACAATTGGAGAGCATCTTTCTCAGCTGTTGATATGACAACGCATGAACAAGACTCCTGAATGGAACTAGATCCGTCAGGTCTGTCACAAACGCATCTTGACAAAGAATCACTTCTTTGGTAAAGTGTCTTCCAGCTTCAAAGGGAAGGGGGAATCCCAAGCAGGATTTAAGTGGTATGAGAGCTTACATCATTCGGCGCTTACTATTGCTCATCCCTACACTGCTCATCGTGACTATCATCGTCTTTTGCGCGGTGCGGTTTGTACCCGGCAGCGTTATCGAGTTGATGGCATCCCAGATCGGCGAAGCTGAGAATATGGAGGAGGCAATTCAGACCATAAAACACAACCTGGGGTTAGATGTACCTATATATGTCCAATACGGGCGGTGGCTGGGCGGCATTCTTACAGGAAACCTGGGCAAATCGTTGTGGACGGGGCGTAGCATCAGCGAAGAACTATTGAACAGGCTACCTGTATCTGTTGAGCTGGGCATATTGGCGCTAATTACAGCGCTGCTGATTGCACTCCCGATAGGTATACTGTCCGCCATACGACAAGATACAGCAGCCGATTACATCGGGCGCAGCATAGCCATCTTATTCATCAGCGTACCGGCATTCTGGTTGGCAACACTGGTGGTGGTCTATCCGTCCGTTTGGTTCGGATGGACGCCGGCAATACAATATATCCCCATACTCAAAGACCCGGCGGGGAACTTGAAGCAATTTATCATTCCCGCGGTCCTGATGGGGATGGCGATGTCGGGAACTACCATGAGAATGACGCGCACCATGATGCTGGAAGTGCTCCGTCAGGACTATATCAGGACTGCATGGGCAAAGGGGCTCAAAGAAGGCATAGTCATCTCACGGCATGCCCTGAAGAATGCCTTAATACCCGTGGTCACCATCGTGGGCATGCAGCTCCCCATCTTGGTGGGGGGCGCAGTGATCATCGAGACGATTTTCGGGCTCCCTGGCATCGGCAGGTATTTCGTTGACGCCTTGTTCCAGAGGGATTACCCCATCATCTCGGCAATTAACTTGGTTGTCGCCACCTTCGTTATGTTATGCAACCTGGCAGTTGATGTCACCTACGCATACTTAGATCCGCGAGTGCAATATACTTAAGGAGAAATAATGGCTCAGGCTGAACTAGTATCGGCGGTGAAGGAAGAAAAGGCACGTTCCTTCTGGGCGGATTTGTTCTTCCGGCTACTGAGAGAAAAGCCGCTGGGAACTGTGGGGGGCGCCATAGTGCTCCTCCTCCTACTCGTCGGACTGCTGGCAAACCTGCTGGCACCGTTTGGCTACAACGAAACATACGTTGGCCCACGTCTGGCTGCACCCTCCACGGAGCATTTGCTCGGCTGTGACCAATTAGGTAGAGACCTGCTCAGCCGCATTATTTACGGTGCCCGTATCTCAACAATAGTGGGGCTAAGCGTTGCTGTTATATCTGTACTGATATCCACCACCATCGGAATCATCTCCGGGTACATCGGTGGCAGGCTGGACATTATAACCCAGCGATTTGTAGATGCATGGATGGCTATTCCAGGGCTGTTCCTCATCCTCACCATCATGGCTGTCACAGGACCAGGGATGCTACCGGTGATAGTAGTGTTAGGCATCGCCTTTGGGATCGGGCAATCCAGGATAATCCGAGGTGCCGTAATAGGCATCAAAGCCAACACTTACTTGGAGGCTGCCAGGGCTGTGGGGTGCAACACAGGCAGAGTATTGTGGAAACACGTGCTTCCCAACGTCATAGCGCCGATAATAGTCTTGTTCACCATCACCGTTGGCGGTGCTATTTTGACCGAAGCGACGATCAGCTTTCTTGGTCTGGGCATACCGCCGCCCACTCCAAGCTGGGGTGGCATGTTAAGTGAAGCAGGACGCAGGTATATGCTGATGGCGCCGCACCTTGCACTATGGCCAGGACTGTTCCTGGCTATCGTTGTTTATGGCATAAATATGCTGGGTGATGCCTTGCGTGACCTGCTCGACCCCAGACTCAGGGGGGGACTGGGGCGATACGACGTGGCAATTAAAAAGCTGCCGAAATAGCAGTTGACAGGCTCTTGAAATTTTAGGCATTGGGAACCATTGGAAAAACCTAGCCGGCGTGGATATTGCAATCAACAAAAAAGGAGGGACACCATGGCAGGAAGGTCAGCTATAGTATTTCTTCTGGTCTTGGGGATAGTCGCAGGGCTAATCAGCAGCTGCGCTGGAGGGGCTAAAGAGCAGGTAACCTTGGAGAAGCAGAAACCCGTTTATGGTGGTATACTCACAGTAGCGGCGGCTGCGGATCCTCCGGGCTTCGACGACGCCACCCAGCCACACTATGTTACCGGCACACTGAAGCTCACCAACGAAGAACTTTGGAGCGGAGACTGGACGAAGGGAAATGCCGGTGGTCACGGTACTAAAGAGTGCGATTGGTTCGTGGGCGGCGGTCTCAACCGTCTGGAGCACAAGGTGGGAAGTCTAGCCGAACGCTGGGAGATACAGGGCAAAGAGACCATCATTTTCCACCTCCGAAAAGGGGTGAAATGGCACAACAAGCCGCCGACCAACGGCAGGGAACTCACTGCGGATGATGTCGTTTTCTCCATCAAGCGGCAGTGCACCTTAGCAACAGCTTACTTCAAGAGAACGTATCCCAAAGCGGCTGAGACCTTAGAGATAACTGCGCCTGACCCCTACACCGTAGTGGTCAAGACCAAGCCGGAGTATTTTGGTGACGTCATCACTCTGCTACCTGATTACATGTGCATATATCCTAAAGACGCTGTAGAGCAATTCGGCAACATGAACGATTGGAAGAATAGTATTGGCACCGGTCCGTTCATACTCACCGAATTTGTGCCCGGCAGTGTCATCTCCTACGTACGCAACCCCAGCTACTGGGACAAGAACCCCATTGGTCCAGGGAAGGGTGACCAACTGCCTTACCTTGACGGCGTAAAAACGCTAATCATCCCCGATGAATCCACCGCAGATGCAGCTTTTCGCACTGGTCAGCTCGATGTTTTGACTTGTGATTGGGAGCGGGCACAGCAGTTCCTACGCATGCCACAGCTAAAACATATTCGGTACCTAGACGATTACGGTCAGGCATGTATATACATGAGGACAGACAAGAAAGGCTCCCCGTTTGCCGACAAAAGAGTGCGACAGGCGATCTGGCTCGCCATAGACAACAAGAAAATACTAAATGAATATTACGGCGGCGAGGGAGTATTGCTCAAGTGGCCCGTAATGTACTTCAAAGAATATGCCAATGCCTATGTACCCCTTGAACAATTGCCCCCTCAGGTGCAAGAACTCTTTGGATACAATCCAGAGAAAGCTAAACAGCTCCTAGCTGAAGCTGGTTACCCCAACGGTTTTAAAGCCAAGATTATTTGCTACAACCAGCGTGCCTACATGGACCCGCTGCAAATGGTACAGGACATGTTGTCCAAAGTCGGCATCCAGTTGGAGATCGAACCCAAGGACTATGCCACCTTTACTTCCTTAATCGTAAGACGTGCTTATGATGACATGCTTTTCGGCTTCTATGCCGGCATAGGTACCTACTTTAAGGCGATAAACTATACAGGGCCCGGCATGTACAACGGCAGCTATGTGGATGACCCCAGACTGAACAAGGCGCGTGATGATATGGTAGCAGCGTACCCCGACGAGGCGCAGGTTGACAAGATACACCGCGAGCTGATGCCATATCTTCTGGAGCAGGCCTATGTTTTGGCATTACCGGCGTCATATCAATACCGGTTCTGGTGGCCTTGGGTGAAGAACTATAGCGGGGAAGCCTCGCTGGGCTACTACAATCTCCTGAACTATACCAAATACATTTGGATTGATCAGGAGATGAAGAATTCCATGGTGGGCAAGTAAGGAGGCAGCGAGTTGAAAAATACGGTGAATAATAATAATATAGCTCAAAATGGCGGAAACACTGCTTGAAGTTAAGAACCTAAGGACATATTTCTACATAAGAGAAGGTGTACTGAAGGCGGTGGACGGCTTATCGTACACTGTCAAGAAAGGTGAGTTTGTTGCCCTGGTGGGCGAGAGCGCCTGCGGCAAATCAGTAAGTGCCCTCTCTGTAATACGGCTTATCCCCTATCCACCGGGTATAATCACGGGTGGCGAGGTCATTTTTGAGGGCAGGAACCTGCTTAAATTAAGCGAAGAAGAGATGCGCTCTATCAGGGGTAACCGGATCGCCATGGTATTCCAGGAACCTATGACCTCGCTTAACCCAGTCCTGACCGTAGGACGCCAGATAGCCGAGTCGCTAGAACTACACCGCGGGCTGAAAAAAGAGGATGCTCTAGTGGAAGCAGGAAAACTGATAAAGCTGGTGGGCATCCCCGACGCTGAGAGACGGCTGGACGACTACCCTTACCAGTTTAGCGGTGGCATGCAACAGCGCATCATGATAGCCATGGCATTGAGTTGTAACCCAGTGCTTTTGATCGCCGACGAGCCGACCACCTCTGTTGATGTAACCGTTCAAGCACAGCTCATGGAACTTATGAACAGTCTAAGGTCGCAGTTTGGCATGTCAGTAATCCTCATCACCCACAACCTTGGACTTGTGGCTAGATATGCTGATCGCGTCAACGTGATGTACGCAGGGAGGCTTGTAGAATCAGGGTTGACGGACACCATCTATGGTCATCCCCACCACCCATATACTGTAGGGCTAATCGCTTCGGTGCCGCGACTTGACCTACCGCGCCAGCGTCCCCTCTACGTTATTCCCGGATTACCCCCTGACCTCACTCGTCTGCCTTCTAATGTCTGTGCTTTTGCACCTCGCTGCAGATACACCATAAGCAAATGTACCGAAAAGAGACCAGAACTGGAGCAAGTGGGCGACGAGCACTGGGTGGCCTGTTTCAGACATAAGGAGATCCCAGAGTTAACTACAACGGAGTGTGAGCGGTGACAGGCAACAGCTATCTGGTTGAGGTGAAGGACCTAGTGAAATATTTCCCCGTGCTCGCCGGGGTAATGCGACGCAAAGTCGCGGACATCAAAGCCGTTGACGGCGTCAGTTTCGGGGTTAAGCAGGGCGAGGTATTGGGGCTTGTGGGTGAAAGCGGTTGCGGCAAGACAACCGTGGGGCGCTGCATACTGCGACTCTACGATATCACTGGTGGCAACATTTACTTCCAGGGCAAGGACGTCACCACGATAGAAGGTGAAAAACTACGACGACTGAGGCGAGATATGCAGCTTATCTTCCAGGATCCATACGCTTCCCTGAACCCTAGAATGACCATTGGCGATATTATAGGTGAGCCCCTGCTGGTACACGGCCTGGCCCAAGGTAAAGAACACAAACAAAAGGTAGCAGAACTGCTAGAGCTCGTGGAACTCGAACCGAGGATGGCTAGCCGTTATCCGCATGAGTTCAGCGGCGGGCAAAGACAGCGCATTGGAATAGCCAGAGCCTTAGCAACCAGGCCTAAATTCATAGTCTGCGACGAGCCGGTTTCAGCACTTGATGTATCAATTCAAGCGCAGATTATCAAGCTACTAAAACAACTCAAAGAGGAATTCGGACTTACCTATCTTTTCATTGCCCACGACCTTTCCGTAGTCAGATACATAAGCGATCGCGTCATTGTCATGTATCTAGGTAAGATTGCCGAGATTGCAAATAGCGAGGAGCTCTACAGCAAGCCGCTACATCCATACACTCAGGCACTATTATCCGCAGTTCCGATTCCATGCCCCGAAGTAGATAGGCAACGAACACGAATCTTGCTCGTCGGCGACGTGCCCAGCCCTCTTTTCCCACCACAGGGCTGCCGCTTCCATACACGGTGCATCCTGGCAAAGGCCGAGTGCAAAGCAAAAGAACCGGAACTAAGAGAGGTCAGCACTGAACACTGGGTAGCCTGTCACCTAGTATAGTCGAAGCGCCATGTTTAACACCAGAGCAGTGATCCCTTGCACTGCGAGCAAGCTGTAACCTGTTTCATAACAGGATCCGCATGTTTCCTGCACACGTGTAAAAGATATCTGATTCCTGCATGATATTCCAAGTTAATAGCAAACAAGGAGGTAACAATGGCTGATTACTATTACTCCAAAAAGAGCATAGGAAAACTAAGCGAGCTTTCCAAACTGAAGCCGGAAATTATGCGCGCATTTAGAGACTTTGACAGCAAGGTTTTTACAGAGGGAGCCCTGAGCACCAAAATCAAAGAACTTATCGCTGTGGCCACCGCCCATACCACACAGTGCCCATACTGCATTGCTGCACACACCGAAAGAGCAAAGAAAGCAGGAGCTACTGCTGAAGAGTTGGCAGAGGCTATTCTCGTTGCTGCAGCACTACGGGCTGGTGGCGTTCTGGCACATAGCTGCATAGCCATTGAAGCTGCCGAGGAGAGGTGAACAGACAGTGTCTTGTCAGTGCTGCCGACTATCAACATCGTCCCCTTAAATTCCCCCCAAAAGGCATCCATTGCACTAAGAGAACAGCTCAATTATAATCTGTAGCAGACGGGCAAGAGAACACAGTGAAGGAAGACAGGCACATTCACAGGCTTATTGTGGCAATACTTCTTGCCCTATTTTTCGGCGTCAGTCTGTATCTTCGAATTGCCCTTCCTTACGCCAGACTCGTCAGCGACACATGGGTAAAATTCTCTGGAACGGACGCATATTACCACATGCGTCTGGTGGACAATATGCTCCATCACTTTCCCCACAGGATAGCTTTCGACCCATACACTTTCTACCCCCACGGAACTATCGTACCTTGGCCACCGTTCTTTGACTGGCTTATCGGAGGGACCGCCTGGCTCATAGGACTGGGAGCACCAACACAGCGCCTGATAGATCTTGTTGGCATCTGCACCCCGGCCGTACTGGGAGCCATGGTCATATTCCCTGTCTACTTCATCGGCAAAACGGTGTTCAACCACTGGTCAGGCATAATCGCAGCAGGCCTCATATCTATAATGCCTGGTGAGTTCCTGGGAAGATCCTTACTCGGCTACACTGACCACCATGTGGCTGAGGTCCTGATCTCCTCACTGACCATGTTGTTCTTAGTACTGGCAATCAAAACGGCCAGACAACAGGGGCTTTCGACAGATACTCGTTGGACAGCAAAAATACTGACCACAAAAGCATTCTTGTACAGCATGATTGCTGGTGTCTTCCTGTGGCTCTACCTTATTACTTGGGTCGGTGGACTGCTCTTTGTCTTTCTGATCTTTGTATATTTTATGATCCAGTTTCTCGTCGACCACCTGCAGGGTAAGCGCACCAGTTACCTTGCTTTCACTGGTATACCTGTGTTCGCCGTTGCCATACTTGCTCAGCCATTTCTTCCTCCAATATCCCCATCACCTTTATGCCTGCCGTCACTCGCCATTGCCATAGTAGGACTGCTGGTCATGGCTGGAATATCACACCTGATGGCATCCCGCAGGATTAAGGTACACTACTATGCGCTGAGCCTGTTGCTGGTTGGCATCATCGGCGTCGCGGCATTCTACTTTGCCACGCCGTCGTTTTTTAGAGAAGCACTAGCCCACTTCCGTTTGGTCTTCACACCAGCCGGCGCAGCACGGACCATACTCGAGGTCAGATCGATACTCTTTCCTCAAGGTGAATTTTCCCTCTCGGTAATCTGGGGCAATTTCACCACAGGCTTCTTCCTCAGTCTGATCTCACTGGCCATGCTGATATATGCAGTGGTGAAGCGCGGCGAGGCTGACAAACTGGCACTGGTAGTCTGGAGTGTAGTGATCCTGGTTGCCACTCTGGGGCAACGCCGTTTTGCTTACTATCTTGCAGTTAACGTGGCACTGCTTACAGCTTATATATGCTGGCTCGGTCTGGAGTTCGCCGGATTCAGAGAAAGCGCCACAAGACCTCAAAATATCCCTGATAAAGAAAAAAGAAGACGGGCTCGGGAGAATAAAAAAACGAAAGCCCGACCCCGAGGTGCTCTGTCGAACATGATACTGGTCATAATCGCCGTTTTTCTGGTCGTCTTTCTCCCCAACATACTCAGCGCAAAAGACACTGCCTCCGCAGCTATTTTTGCCCCCAGCGATGCCTGGCTGGAGTCACTCACCTGGATGAAACACAGTACACCCGAACCCTTCAATAACCCTGACTTCTATTATGTAAAGTATGATACTGAATTCCGCTATACAGCAGACACATATGGAGTGATGGCATGGTGGGACTACGGTCACCTGATAACACGGGTAGCCCACCGCCCGGCAGTAGCCAACCCCTTCCAGCAAGGGGCTACTGAAGCAGCAAGGTTCCTCACCTGTCAGGATGAGAGCCAGGCTAACCAGATGTTGTCAGCACTCGGCGCTAGGTATGTAGTCATCGACCTTGCCACAGCCACTACAAAATTCCATGGTCCCGCCGCCTTTGCCGACATCCCCTTGGAAAATTTCTACGAGACATATTACATGCCCGAAAAGGGCAGACTGAGACCAGTGATTCTGTACTACCCCGAATATTATCAGACAATGGTTGCTCGACTGTACAACTTCGACGGCGCCAGCCTGATCCCCGATAGGTCTTTAGTTGTCGCCTACCAGGAGAAGAGCACTCCCGCCGGCAACAGTTATAAGGTGATCACAGATGTCCGCTCGTTTTCCAAGTACCAGGAAGCCCAGGCTTTCGTTGCCAACCAGAAAGGTGGTAATTACCGTGTAGTCAGCGACAGCCCCTTTCTCAGTCCGGTGCCCTTGGATAGGCTCAAAAACTACAAACTTATTTACAGCTCGACCCCCGGCACAATGCAGATACCAGGGGTGGGCACCATGCCTGAAGTCAAAATTTTTGAGTTTACACCACAACCCCACTAGCACCTCTGGCACCAGACAAGAGCCAGAACACCTTGAGTCCGCAGATATATTGACAAGAGTAATAAGTTGTGCTACGGTATGAATAGGGCACTAAATATAGTAATCTGTGCTTGAGAGAACAAGTGTAAAAACAACCCCATCTTGCTGTGGTAGGCATAGTTTCCAGTAAACTTTTTGCAGGTTCCACGAGGACAGATGGCGTTTCGTTACTCAATTTGGAACACCGCTATCCTAACAAGACGATCGCGGTGGCAAACTATATTTTACTGAATACTTGACCGATAAAAAGACATGAAACCAGGTAGCCTGGCCGCGGTTGCAATTGCAGGGCTGTCGCTTCTTTCCCTTTCAGCAGTGTCAACGGTGTGGGCAGAGCACTGCCTGGCGCCAATAGCCATGCCTATGGTTACAGCCCCCACGAAGATGGCAGACGAGCACGCCTACTCACCGCGAGCAAACAAGCAGGCGGCAGAAAATAGAGTATGGCGCACCGTGCGGGTTTTCGAAGACAAGGGCAATGCTATCACGCCACCGTTTGCTGTATCCGGTACCGCCTGGTCCCTAAGCTGGGAAATAGAGAGGATAACTGGTACGAGCGCAAACTTCAATATCCACATCTTCCGCCGCGATAAGCCCTATGCCTTATGGCAGACCATATCGTGCGCGGACGGCAACAAAGGTGAGAAGACATTCTCTATAGAATCAGAAAACAGCGAGGAGTTTTTCCTTAAGATCTTCGCCAGTAATTTGATTCGCTGGACTATCAGGGTGCAAGACAATTTCCCGGCAGCACCCCGCTCCGCTGTGGAAATAAGCCACATCCACTACAGAGGAACACACTATGTGCGCGATACTGAAAGCTGTATTTGCTACGAAGTAGTGGAGCCCGATGAGTACGTCGCCATAATAAACTCGGGAGAACGTGCCCAAAGGATGGGTGGCTGGATACTGAAAAACATCACTAAGGGTTATCCCACCTTCATTTTTCCTGCAGACTTCGTCCTGCATCCTAATCAGACTGTCATAGTGACCACCAATGAGGTCTACCCTGACTGCAAAGCCTGGATGGAATTCGGCACAAGGTCCCCATACTGCGCTAAACCGCTATGGTTCAGCTTTTACTTCGGTCCCGGGGATATTTGGGACAACAGGACAGCTAACACGGCCGTGCTCTATGACTCCAACGGAAACGAGGTCTCACGAAAAAGCTATGCGGTCATTGGGGAATGAAAATTACAGTATCTGCCCTATACCATGCATAAGTGCCACAACTCTCAACCTGAAAGACATACCCGTTATTGCTTTACTTTAATTCTTGGATGTATAATTTGGCTGTAGATAGGATATGACACAAAGGTGTTCTAACTGCGGCTCACCAGTAACGCAGGGACAAAGGTTCTGCGGCAACTGTGGTGCCCAGCTTACTGTTGCTTGCCCCTACTGCAGGATCACACTCAGTCCGCCCACCAAGTTTTGTCCTAATTGTGGTACACCGCTGGGCTCAGGCATGGAACAAGGCGCCGGCTGGGGAGCCCAGCCTGGTGTCACTCCACCCCCGCCAGGATGGGCCCAGCAATATGGGCAGCCGGCCCAACAAGGCTGGGAGCAACAACCCTATGGCCAACCCGCTCAAGCAGGTTGGGGACAGCAGCCATATCAGCAACCTACCCAGCAGGGATGGGGACAGCAACCCGCCTGGGCACCTGCACAGCCGGTACAGCAGACCTCGTCTGGCCGACCATTCTTAATCCTGCTCCTTATCATCCTCCTCCTTGGTATCGGGGGGCTGGTATATTTAGGCATCGCCCAGTTCGGCTGGGACGAGGCTCTGAAAGGACTACTGACATCAGTTACAGGAGGGGTTGGCGGGACAGGTGAAGAACTGAAAATCAGCAACGTTGAGCCGAGAAACATAGGGGTTGTAAGTGTTACTATTATGTGGAACACCAATAAACCGGCGAGTACCCAGGTGGACTACTGGATAACCTCCACAGACATAAAAAGTACCGAGGAAACTAACATTCCCGGCCAGGGTTCTAGCGGTGTTGTGTCCCACGAGGTCAAACTGACTGGCCTTGAGCCAAATACCAAGTACTACTTCAAGGTCAAGTCTAGGGACGCCGACGGCAACACAGCTACACAAGAAGGCGAATTCACCACCCAGGCAATGCCAGAAGATTAAGGGAGTCTTACTGTCCCCCATTCCCACCATGTAGACTGCCTCTCCCTCGCGTCTCTTGAAGAACACTATTCTGCCTCAGACAAATATTGTATAATCAACACAAAATAAGCGGTAATACTATGAAGAGGAGCTCCGCTCTTGCTTGGCTTGCGGTGCTGGCAGTTATTATTGCGCTACTACTCTCGTACACTGCCTGTGATATGACAAAAGACGTTCCGCGCCATAGCGCTGAAGAGGTTGTCAGCATCGCCAAAGCCTTTAGCCCCAACTGCAAGTTGCAAGTTGGTGAACAAAGACATGGCTGAGGACCAGCAACTCCTCTGTATGAGGAGACTGAGCCCCAGTTCACCGCCGAATATGCCGGCAAGGGCATCTGGATCATCACCAAGACCTGCCCGATAAATCCGGAATATGACTACACCTGGCGGTTCTATGACAGCACCAATGAGCTGGTATGGCTTGGTGACAAGTACCGCCCTACTCAAAAAACGACTGACAGTGGCTGCAAATGAGCGACGTCCTTGACGAGGCACAGGCAGTAGTCCAGTGCAAGACCTGCCCCTGGTACAAGCACTGCGTCCTGCCAATAAGGTTTACTGACGAGGACTTAAAAAGACAACTCGAGTCCTCTCTACCCGGCTTTGCTAGTGCCGAGCCACCCCCGTTTGGTGTGCAACAGCTGTTGTCCAGCCTGGTAACAGCGGCTGAAAACTCGCTCCTAGAAGGTTGTCCAGTGTTTATAAATCGCCTCAGATCCAGCCCGAGGCTGGCTGAGCGAATAAAGAGGCTCATGCAGGACTGGTCCGATCAGTAGTATACCTCAAAGAAGATGACAGACAAAGACATAGAGCAGCAAGCACACAAAAAGAAAACTTCCCAAGATGGTGACAATCTCTCTGTTCATAGTCATTTGCTTTCCCCTTCTGTCGCCAGTCCTTCGTTCTCTATAACGACTAAAATGGCATCTTTGTTTAGTACCTGAACTGCACGCCGGGTGCACATGTTGCGCTATAAGAGCACTGCCTTTATAGGAACAGGATGAAAATTAAGTTATTGGTAACTACATTTGCCATGCTACTGGCAACAGCTCCATTGCTTGCTTGCCGTCCATCCCCACCGGTCATCCGAACATTTGCTGCAACCCCCACAGAAATCACCGCCGGCGAGTCTTCCACATTGCGATGGCAGGTGGAGGGAGCCACCGCAGCCAGTATAGACCGTGGCATCGGTGAGGTGCCTCCCACGGGTAGCACCACAGTATCACCGCAGAAGACCGTAGCCTACACTCTGACCGCCAGCAACAAGGGGGGCACAGTGACAAGGTCGGTTGTCATCTATGTCAACCCTGCCGTACCAGCGGATATCAAAGACACAATCCCACCTGTTATCAAGAACATCACCAGCTCACCACAAAATGAGACAACAGTCATCGTGAGCTGGTTCACCAATGAGCCAACCGTAGGTAAACTGGAATACGGTAAGAACACACAGTATGGCTTCACCGCTACTTCAGAGGGGCTGAAAACTGCTCACTCTATAACGATTGATAGACTCGACCCAAACACTATATATCACTTCCGAATCATAGCCATAGATGAATCCGGGAACGAGGCTACATCGCCCGACAACATGTTTGCCACACCGCCACAAAAATCGACCTTTTCCCTGGAACTGCTGTCACTGGAATGGGGAAGAAAATGGGAATTCGAAGGCGAGGGCTACGGCGAAGGGTTCGGGAAGAGACTCATCTACGTAAGGGGTGCAGCACAGAATACCAGCAACGCAACGCTGAGGACGGTTATCTGCACCATGCATTGCTGGAGCGGGGACAAACCAGTCAAGTCCGAACTCCATGTTTATCAAGCCCCGATACTGCCAGGATACGTCTTCAAATTTGATATCAGGACCTTAGATGACCCGTCTGTGGATAAGGTAACCGTAGAATTTGCGGACCACCTGGGTAGACAGATAAATTTTACTCAAAAATGACCGCCTGGAGGAGGATACAATGTACGCAACAAGCACCAGCGATACCATTATCCTGATACTGCTGCTGATAGTAATGCTATTTGTCCTTTTTGTGCTGCCTCAGTGGTCACTCCGCCGTGCTATTCCTGCACTGATACAGCTCTTCCGTCAGCACAAAGCGCTGAGCCCTAAGGATGCCAAGACAATGGATGAGCTGGGGCTTAAGCAGAGGAGCCTAGCTCAGGCAATACTGAGGGGCCAGGACTACAGGGTGACTGCCTTGCAGATATTGAGAAACGCTAACATCGTTCGTGCGACCGACGACGGCAGACTCTATCTATCGGAAGAAGATTTGCAACAGAGCAGATGGCGAAACTGCTGATTTGCCTAAATGGCAGCGGCTGGATTTGAACCAGCGACCAAGGGCTTATGAGTCCCCTGCTCTTCCGCTGAGCTACGCTGCCC
>DAOTWF010000024.1:0-5423 GCA_034435835.1 Dehalococcoidia bacterium
TCCTCATAGCCGACCAGCAGCCTATATTCCGCCAAGGGATACGTGCCGCCCTGGCTAAAATGACCGATATCGATATCTGCGGCGAAGTCAGCACCGGAAACGAACTTGTGTCGGCCATAAACAGCCTGGTCCCCGATGTGGTGCTTCTGGACATCAGCCTCCCCGGCGCTAAGGGCACAAACCTGGCTAAAACCATCAAGCAGCAACTGCCCAGCGTTGCCGTTATACTTTTTACCCCCCACCCCGATGACGACGAGCTTTTCGACGCCATAAAGTCACGCGTCGCCGGTTATCTGCGCCGCGACGTGTCGTCAGAAGAGCTGGCGACTACAATTCGCCGGGCTGCCGCCGGCGAACACCCCATAAACGATACCTTCCTCGCCCGCCCCAGAGTGGCTAACATGGTCTTACAACAGTTCCAAGACCTCTCATGGGGCAAGGGCGTCGAGTCCTTCATCTCACCGCTGACGCCCAGAGAGACAGAGATACTCACCTACATGGCGAAGGGATACCTCAATAAGCAGATAGCTGAAGCACTTTGTATCAGCGAACAGACCATCAAGAACCACATAACCTCCATACTGCGTAAGCTCGACGCCAACGCCCGCACTGAGGCAGTCGTTACCGCACTGAAACGCGGCCTCATCACCTTGCCCTAGTCAGCCACGGTAAACAATATGTTATGGTGCTCCCAGGGTTAGTCGCTGTTGGTAGATGGCCTGCTTCGGGTTGTATTCCAGCCTGATGCCGGTAACCCTGTATCTGGCGGCCTGCTGGTTAGCGCCCCTATCGGTAATCTCTACCACGTCCCACAACTCCTGTCCACAGTTGGGCGGTATGGTGATGGTGGCCCGGCGTTTGGTTAGTGCCATCTTGGTCAGTACAGCGAAGGCAACGTTGACGGCCTGTGCGGCTGATGTTATAGACAGGTCCTGTATGAAGTCAAGCCTTTGCCCCACCAGGTCTATCTCTGCGACATCAGCCGCCTGGCCGTATACCGCCGCTCCGGTGGTGTCCCTGCCTACCACCAGGACACGGTTAACCTCTGGTGTATCAACGGAATACTGTCCGTCAAGTATGAGGTGGCCGGTTGGTAATGTCAGTGGGGGTTCTTGTTGGAGTACGCCATTGAGCGTTACGGTATTGAGCAGGTAGGCGTTGAGCATATCACCTCCCCAGCTTGGTCTCCAGTCTGGCTACTCTGTCCTTCAGCCCGTCGAGTTGTTTGGCCAGCTCCTCAATGCTGAGGGCTGGCTGATGGTTGATGGCGGCGCTGCGGTCCTGCAAGTAACAGGCTACTTCAGCCTCGGTGGCCTCTCGCCAGCTGTTTGCCAGTCTGGCCAGCTCGGCGTGCTCTTCATCCGAGGTATCCTGCAGCAGCTTACTCAGCGCCCCTTCTGTGGTAAGGGTGGCGTGGTGTATAAACTTCTGGCCTTTGACTTTCTCTATCCCGTCGCTGGTCTCGGTTTCCAGATAGTAGACTCTTATCATAGCGCTCCTTCACAGTAAGACTTCAATGGCAAACCAGGTGCGGTGTCCGCCATCGTGGGTGAGGTTTAGGTTAGAGCCTGCGGTGTGGTAGACGGTAAGGGCGAACTTGTTGCCCGGCTGCACTGATATGGGCGTGGTGGTCACCCAGGCGTAACCGCGGGTCTGGGTTGAGCTTGGTTGCGGTATATCAATGTAGGTGGTGCCCTGGAAGTTTTCGTAGACGCCGCCACCAGGGTTGAATCTACGAATTCCAGCAAGCCTGCCGCCGGTGCCGTTGGAGTCCCAACGGACACATCCTTTGATTATAACAAGGCTAACGCCGCTGGGGATGACGAGGGCCACCGGGTCGCCTGGACTCCAAAAGTTGTGGGTGTCGTACGCCTCTGCCTGCCACGGCACATCCGTCCAGGTGGCATTAGCCACCGCCAGGTCGCTGGTGCGGTACACAAAAGCGCCCCTGCTGAAGGGTTTAGGCTCATTCTTGAGCGCTGCCACTTCATTTTCAAGAAGGGTAATTGCTTCGTGTATTTCCTCGACATATCCTGCTGTCCAGCGGAGCTGCACCTTCGCCCCGGCGTCGTGAGCGGCTGCGGTGGTGCCCTCCTGCGCTCGCTGCACGGAGAAGGTGTCGCTGCTCCTCGAAGTGCACTTCAAAATCTCATCGTCAATGGTGATGTGGAAGTTGCAGGTAGGAAACTTAGCCCCGTGCCCGCTAGCCACGGTCAGCCAAGTCGCAGAAGCTGATATGGCTGCGGCTAGGGTTGACTCTGCTCTGTTCTTAACCTTCATAAATGGCATATTCGTTCTCCTTCATACTCGTTCTGCTCAAGGAAATTTATAGCCGTATACCGGGCTATCTGTCGGCAATGGGTAGACCATGACGCCGTGAAGGCCAAAGAAGTAGACCACATCGGGAACGAGTGATAACAGGCGGTTTAGGACACTGGCTGCGTTCTCACCTGGCCTGACTTCCATTCTGGGATAGAGGCTGGTGATAACGCTACTCCTTGACTTATAGGTAAGCGTGCCCCCCACCGCCTGAACTACCTGCTCAATTAGCTGGTAGCAGTTGTACTGGTCGGCTGTTATGTTCCACTCCACAGGCCTGTCGAACTCGTAGGCGTAGAGCAAGCCCCAGGCATCCACACAGTGGATGGTAAAGGCTGATGTGTTAGGGTTTCTGCGGTACTCAAAAGAATCAATGAAATACCTGCCAGCCTCTGATAGCTTCTCCCCCTCTGGGGTCTTGTAGCCGATGTGCAGGTTTACTCTGCTGCCCCGCTTCAAGACAGACAGGTTGCCGCTGCCAGGGTTGTTGAAGTAACCGTCCGAGTTGTCCAGGTCAACGGTCAATTGTGATGGCTGGTGGGCGGTTTCGTCCTGGATGATGCGGACTATACGGGATGATGGTATGGTGATTTTACTGCCTGCGCCGCCGCCTGGGGCAGGTGGCTGCCAAAAGGAAGGGACTTCAGCTCTCCATATCTCGTCGGCCTGTGTGGCGTAGATATAGCTGGAGTCTGAAGCCAGAGCCATTCCCCAGGGTGAGCAGGTGGGTATAGTTACGGCTGTGCCCCACCTGCCGTCAATGAACTCCGTTCCCGGCTGCATAGCGAATACCCACGGCTCATTCTGGCGGGATACCGAGAGCAATGCCCTGTAGCCTGATGGTTTATGCACGAATGGGCCTGACATATCAACGGTCTCGCCCATCATAGCACGCATCACGGCTGCGTTCCTCTCCCACCAAGTAAGCCCTCTGCCCAGGCCCTGCTGCACCACAACGCCCCTTCTGATGATAGTCCTGCCGGTGCCGAGCTGGCGCCTCATCTGGTATTCCAGCGAAAAGTCTATTCTGGCTGATGCCAGGCCGAGGTTCTGGTCTGTGCCCCACTGCCCTGCCGGGACTTTATTGCCGTCGCCGTATATCATCCTCACCAGGCGTAAGTAGCGCTCCTGAAGCACAACGGCGATGATGTTCCAGTCGCCATCGTAGTACATGGACAGCCAGTAGATTTCAAATTGGCCTAAACGCTGGCCTGTGCCGGAACTCCATACTCCGTTCGTCCTGGTCTGGACATATAGGGCTTTAACGGTGGTAACATCGGAGGCGTGAACGATGGCGCAATCGCCGTTGGGCTTATAGGCTATAGCACAGCCACGCTCACAAGGTCGGGCGTTAGTCATAGTTACCCAGCTCCCCCAGGTGGCGCCGTGGTCATTGCTCTCTATACGCATTAGATTGGTGGTGCTCATAGCCACAACCATTACCTGTGAGCCGTGAGAGGCAATAGCACACTGCCAGGGCATTGATGACGGTCCTGAGCCTATCTGTACCCAGTTTTGAAAGGTGGGGTTTGCCGAACCCGGGTTTAGCGTCCTCTGGACAAGTATCGGGACGCCGTTGTTCAGCAGCCTGATGAGTGTGCCGTTACCGGTGACACAGCAGCCATGGTAATAGCGGGGTGCTGTGTTGGAGTGTATCCTCTGCCAGGACAGGTGTTGCCACTGTATGCAGCTGGAGGCCTGCGGGTGGCCGTAGTCCTGCACTTCCAGCTTAACGGCTGGCTTCCTCGTCGGCTTCCTCTGCTCCTCAAGTAAGGCTTCTGGTATCTGTCTCATACTATCTCCAGGAAATAAACACAAGACTGGAAATAACAAGCAGTACAGGGCCAGCAAACGCCAATGCTTCATCATTCATAGCCTTTCACCACAATATCTTGTGTCTTCCTTGTGTCTTCAATATCTTTCACCGGCATAAAGCCCGATGCTGTATAGTGTAGGCAGTGCTGTTGTTGAGCTTCTGGCCTGTGACCAGTCGGCGTTGGCCTCAATCATACGCTGCAGACTGTTTCTGAAGGCATTAATCCTTCTGGTGTTGGCTCTGGCCTCATATAGCTGTGGTGGAAACAGCTTACAGCCTTTGGCGTCCCGGTTGTCGAATTCCAGTTGTTTCCAGGCGTCCTCGGCAAGCTCTGCCAGGTACTCCCAGTAGGCCTCTGCTTGTCGGATATCGGTGCAGGGTATTTTAGTGCCCACCTGTTCGGCTGCCCGTAGTATGCTGGTAAGGGAGGTGGGTGCGGCTGGAAACAATGACCTGGCTGTGTCCACTGCCTGTGAGTGGACGTAGCTAATGAACTCCGTCTGGTCGAAATCATCTACAGGCCTGATTTTTTCAACAGGCTGATCCGCAGGGGCTATTTGCTCGTACTGCCTACAAGTGCCGGTGGCGGTGCCGGAAGGCCCGGAATTTCGGCTTCTGGCGATTTCTGCCTTTGCGTATTCCTTTGCCACGTCGTGGCGGGACTGGAACCAGTCATAGAGTGCAGCTCCCAGTATGGGCGCCGCCACAGCCATAACCGAGGTCACGGCGTCGGCGGTGCCCTCTCCGATAATGCCGGTGGTCACCAGCAGGCCGATTACTGAGCTGATGATTCCCACCAGGTAGGCGGTGAATTTCTTTTTACCTTCCAAACTGAACTGCATATTTTTACTCCTTTCTGCTTACTCGTTTAAACGGCCCGGCGCCGAAGCGTTGCGCCATGGCTAGGCCATTTTTCATCTCCCTTTATTCGTCTCCCTTTATAGGCCCTATCTTCGCATCCCCCTTGATGCCCCCTATCTTTTCCTCTCCCTTGATGGGCGCTATCCGCCATTTCCTCTCCCTTTAAGGCAGCTTCTCCTACTCTCCTCTCCCTTGATGGGCGCTATCCGCCATTTCCTCTCCCTTGATGGGAGAGTCCCTCTCCCTCATTTCCTCTCCCTTGATGGGAGAGGATTAAGGTGAGGGTGAGAGGTCAATATCCCCCCTCACTCTAACTCTCTCCCACCGGGGGAGAGAGGATGGGAGGGTGACTCTCTCCCACCAGGGGAGAGAGGATACAACTCTCCTCTCCCTTGATGGCACCCTCTTTCTCTCCTCTCCCTTGATG
>DAOTWF010000025.1:0-36992 GCA_034435835.1 Dehalococcoidia bacterium
GGCAGCGGCTGGATTTGAACCAGCGACCAAGGGCTTATGAGTCCCCTGCTCTTCCGCTGAGCTACGCTGCCCCCACTGAAAAGTTAACACACCCGACTCCGAAGTGTCAATCCTCTTCGCCTTCCTCTTTCCCACCCTCTTCTTCCGCCTCCTCCTCAGCCTGAGCCACCTCCTTCACAGCAGCAACAGGCACCTCCTCCACCTCAACCACCTTACGGGCTTCGACCACTTTGACCACTACCTGCTCAGGAGCGTTGAGTACTGTAACGCCCTCGCGCACCGGTATGTCTCGGACACAGATCGACTGGTCAACATCCTCAAGAACTGATAGGTCAACCCGAAGGCTATGAGGTAAATAGTCGGGCAGAGCCTCAATATGCAGTGTGTCCACCAGATGAAGCAAGGTGGTGCCCTTCACATTGTTCAGCACCGGTGCCTCGCCAACGAATTCCAAGGGCACTTCAGCTTTGATCTTGTCCGTCGCCCTTACCTGATAAAATTCCACATGGAGCAACTCGTCTGTGATGGGGTTACGCTGCACGTCACGTATCAGTACTTTCACCGGCTCGCCTGAGCTACCCGTTTTCAGGAGGACAAGGTCTGTTGTCCCAGCGCGTGAAAGTAGCTGTTTCAACGCCTTGGCTTCAATCTGCACTGGCACAGAGTCGAATCCATGACCATAAACATTGCCCGGTATGATGCCCTGCCGGCGCAAGAAACGTACTTTCTTGCCAGTAATCACCCTTCTGGATACTTCTAATTCAAGTGGTTTCATAGCCCAATTCTCGCTCCTGTCCGGATTTCGAATACTTCATCATCTATCAGCACACCTACGGGATGTCGGTATAGTTGTACATCAGTCACACCACAGCAAACATAAAGTCTAACCATTTCTAGCAAGAAAGTCAAAAACTGACACAGTCCGTCACCAATCCTTCATAGCAGGACACCTACCATGTTGCCGACCATGCTCACAGGCGACAGAACCCAGGAGCCACCACTACTTCTCAGACCTTTCTCTTAAGTTCCTCAAAAGCCCTCTTCACCTCCTCGACCGATGCCTCATCATCCAGAGTGGTCAGATCTCCAATGCTGGCGCCGCTGGCTACTGCTTTAAGGACGCGCCTCATAATTTTGCCACTCCTGGTCTTGGGCAACTTGCTTACAAAATAGATCTCGTCCGGGGTAGCCACAGGTCCCAAGGTTGAACGGATGTGCTGTCTGAGCCTGTCTTTCAACTCTGGTGAAGGTTCAAAATCCTGTCTTAAGGTGGCAAAAATGACTATCCCTTCCCCTTTCACTGGGTCCGGGCGGCTGGTGACCGCCGCCTCCACCACAGCCTCATAGGATACAGCAGCGTCCTCTATCTCTATGGTACCTATCCTGTGCCCGGCTATCTTAAGTACCTCATCAGCCCTGCCCAATAGCCAAAAATAGCCGTCCTTGTCCCTGATGGCATAGTCGCCGGTATAGAACATGCCCGGGAATTTCGACCAGTAGGTGTCTTTATACCTCTGCGGGTCACCGTGAATACCCATAAGCATGCCGGGCCAAGGAGACTTTATCACCAAATAGCCCTTTTCCCCGGCAGGAACAGACTTACCGCTCTCATCAACGATATCCGCATTCACCCCCGGCAGCGGAAACGTCGCCGAGCCCGGTTTAAGCGGCACAAGCTCTATGCCGGGAGTAGGTGATATCATGGTCCCACCGGTCTCGGTCTGCCACCAGGTATCCACAATGGGACACCTCTCACCACCAACAACTCGGTAGTACCAGTGCCAGGCTTCGGGGTTAATAGCCTCGCCCACACTCCCCAGCAATTCAAGGCTGCTTAAATCATGCCTTTTGACCACGTCCTCGCCATACCTCATTAACATCCTTATGCCGGTGGGAGAAGTATAAAAAATGGTGACACCGTACTTCTCGACGATGTCCCACCACCTGTCAACCGAAGGGTAGTCAGGCGCCCCTTCATAAAGCACGATCGCAGCACCGTGACAGAGTGGCCCATAGACCACAGAGCTATGCCCGGTTACCCAGCCGACATCAGCGGTGCACCAGTAGACAGACTCCTCTTGAACATCGAACACCCATTTGTAACCGGAATTTGTGAACACTAGGTAGCCACCGGTACTATGCACTATGCCCTTCGGTTTCCCAGTGGTGCCGGATGTATATAGTATATACAGCGGATGCGTAGCTTCAACTGGCTCAGCCGGCACGTACGATACTGCATCGTCCAGTAGCTCATGCATCCAGAAATCGCGCCCCGGTTTCATGTTGACCGGAATATTGCCCCTCCTGGTCACAACGACCTTCTCTATGGACGGAGCAAGGTTCAAGGCTTCGTCGCTAATCTTTTTCAACTCCAGGTACTTACCTCGCCTGAAACCGGCGTCGGCTGTTACCAGGACTTTAGCCTGGGTATCATTAATCCTGTCAGCCAGTGCCTGGGCACTGAAGCCGGAAAATACCACGGTGTGCACAGCCCCTATCCGGGCACAAGCCAGCATGAATATAGGTAACTCGGGCACCATGGGTAGATACAGGACCACCTTGTCACCCTTACTTACACCCAGATTTTTCAACACCGAGGCAAACTTATTCACCCAGCGGTAAAGGGTAGAATAACTCAGGACCTGGTTGTCACCCAGTTCCCCTTCCCAGTAGATAGCCACCTTGCTGCGGCGCCATGTCTTCACATGTCTGTCAACGCACTGGTAGCAGGCATTTATCTTGCCGCCAACAAACCAGCGGGCGTAAGGCGGTTCCCACTCCAGCACCTTGTCCCAGGTCTTAGACCAGTCCAGTTTCCTGGCTTCCTCCGCCCAGAAATGCTCTGGATCCTCTATTGACCTTTTGTACATTTCAAGATATTTCTTAAATGGCCAATATACTGCTTCAGATGGTAAAGAAGTGCCCTCCATAAACCCCTCCTTGACTGAGCTATTATACTACAAAGTCTGCTTTGCTTCTCCCGCCCTTCGCTGGCAGTCAGGGTACCAACGGTGCAGCCCGCAGGCATTACACCTGGCATAACTGCAGTCAGGGGTGACCACTCCCTGTCGCATATTCTCATACTCGCTTTTCAAAAAGGCTACAGTGACACCTGTATCTATGTGTTGCCACGGCAGCACCTCATCCAGAGCATGTTCCCTATTAGCATAGGCAGCAGGAGCAAGACCACTATCCTCAAAAGCACGCAGCCATGCTCCGTAGTTGAAGCACTCCTGCCAGGCATCAAATTTGCAGCCGAGCTGCCATGCCCTATAGATAACATCGCCCAGCCTCCTGTCACCACGGGAAAACACCGCCTCAAGCAGGCTCATCCTGACGTCCTGCCACGAGAACTGCGCACCGGCACGCTGCACACCATACTTCACAACACCGTGTTTGGCAAGCAGTTGCTCCACAGTATCCTGAGCTACCCACTGGCACGGCGTATGTGCTTTAGGCACAAAGGCAGCTACACTGACCTTGATCGCCGGGTTCCTGCCGCGCAGTCTCCTCCCCATGCTCACAGCTTTCTGCACCAGGTCAACTATACCTTTCACGTCATCCATGGTCTCGGTGGGCAGTCCCAGCATAAAATAGAGCTTTACATTGAGCCATTCCCTCTCAAAGGCGGCAGCTAGCGCCCCCATTATTCCATCTTCAGATATGCCCTTATTTATCACCTGACGCAGCCTCTCCGTACCCGCTTCAGGGGCAAAGGTGATGGTGGTCTTATGCTTCCTGGGTAAAGCCTCTATCAGCCCTATAGCTGAAACATCGAGCCTCAAGCTGGGCAGAGAGATGGTGAGCATGTCCTTAGAATACCGCCGCGCCAGAGAATTCACCAGTCCACTTATGCCCCGGTAATCGCTACTGCTCAGAGATACCAGCGTCACCTCGTTGTAGCCACAGTTGCTAATAATCTCGTCCACAGCGCTGACCACTTCCTGTCCAGGTAACTCCCGTATGGGGCGGTAGATCACCCCCGCCTGGCAGAACCGGCAGCCCCGGGTACAGCCCCGCTGTATTTCGACCGCACCCCTGTCATGCACTATCCTGATATAAGGCACGACCGGCTTTGTCACAGGATAAGGAAGCCTGGCAACTATCTGGCGTTCGATCGGCAGCCCCGCCTCAGGAACCAGAGGTTCAAACGCGGCTACAGCGCCCGTCTTGTTGTAAACCACACGGTAGAAAGCGGGCACATAGACCCCCGGCAACCTGGCTGCGTGCTGTAGCAACTGTTCCTTGTTACCACGATAGGCGCGGTAGACTTCCAGAAACCTCAAAATCGCTTCCTCGGCCTCGCCGATGATAAACAGGTCGATGAAATCAGCCATAGGCTCAGGATTGAACACGCAGCTACCGCCAGCTATAACCAGGGGACAAGAGCCGTCCCGCTCCCTACTCCGCAGAGGAATGCCGGCTAGATCCAGCATATTGAGGACATTGGTATACGTCAGCTCGTAGCCCAGAGAAAAACCGATTATGTCAAATTCCCGGAGGGGGTGCCTGCTCTCCAGGCTGAACAGGGGTATATGGTGCTCCCTCATTTTGGCTTCCATATCCAGCCATGGAGCAAAAACGCGCTCCGCAAGGACATCGGGCTGCTCATTCAAAATCTTATACAGTATCGGCAGTGCCAGGTTGGACATGCCCACCTCATAAACATCAGGGAAAGCCAGGGCTACTTTTATCGGAACCTTGTCCCAGTGCTTCACTATGCTGTTCCACTCCCCGCCGGTATAGCGCCCCGGTCTGGTCACCTCATATAGAATCCTGTCGTTGATCAGTCCTGTCCGCTCCACTATGCCTTCCTGTAACCATCATTCTTGCAAAAGTTCGCCAGGCAACATCATCACCTTCTTTTCTGGCCGGTTCCTGACCTCTCTGACTTTCTCCATTGGTTTGCTCGATGGATCCTCCAGCTCCTGGTCCTCCGTGGCCACGAAAGTCGCCGGACGACCCCTTCCACCCCACACCTCATAGTGACCACACAATCAACACCGTCCAGCATCTCAGCCGTAAGCCCCTTAGGTACCTTGCCACTGATATCTATCCTGCCTCCCCCATAACCTCAACGGCCTTCGGGTCCACAGCCATCGCAGGCTCGGTCCCTGTCGAGACTGCTAGGGCTTTGCCTCGGGCATCGTGATTAAAAGGGCTTCAGCCATCTAGCTTCGCCTTGAGTTATGTACAAAAACAAAAAGGACTTCCTTCACGTGTAAACCCTACAGCACACGAATGCAGACCACACGCATAGCCTCGCCAACATTTTAGCAGATTTAGCAGAAGTTCAGTCGCCACTTGCGGAGGCATTGCGGTAGTGCTGCAGCCCTGTCATAAGACACAGGACTCAAAAACAATCATAGCTCCAGCACAGCTGGGCCGTTAGCTGCGGACCGCCTCGCGCCTCTCCAGCCTTATGGCATCGGTGGGACACACATACCGACAGACCCCACAGCCTATGCACCTGTCCGCCATCCTGACCACCCGGGTACCCTCAAGGCTTAATGCCTTCATCCAGCACTGGTCTACGCAGGCACCGCAGCCATTGCACCCGTCCTCATCGATGACCGAGACCCATTCAGCTATAACGCCCTGTACAGGTGCAGGATGGCGTGACAGAGGTCTTAGAATAAAACAATGACAACCGCAACAATTGCACAGAAGATTGATAGCCCTGTCCTCTGTGTTTGCATAGCTGTGCACCAGTCCTGCCTTTTTCGCCTCTTCTACGCTACGCCGGGCTTGCTCTTTCGAAATCGCCCCGGCAAACCCATACTTAGCCACAAACTTGGCAGACTCGCCGAACACCATACACATATCCTTCTTCGGCTTATCGCAGGGCCTGCCCATCAGGTCGCCCTGGTGCCGGCAAACACAGGTGCCGGCAGTTATGTACTCAGCACTATCAATAAGCTTCATGACCGCCTCGTAAGGCAAAATGGTGCTCAGGTGCCGCACCTCCCTCCCCACCACGATGGTCCTGGTGGCAGTCACTGGGCTTTCCGCGGCTTGGGGCGAAGCTGTGGCTACATTGCGCAGCGCTCTGGCATAATCCCTCAAAAGCTGGGCAAGCTTCCTGGTACGCTCATCGTCACGCCCCCGCATGAACTGAAGTTCGATGCTGCCAGGTACAAACGGCAATAACTCATAGTACTTCCTGCCATCTGCCTCCTTTACTTTCACCACACCCTTCTCTGCCATGTCTTCAAGGTGCTGCTCCAGGCGGTTCTTATTTATCCCGGAAATACTCCCTTTCACCTCTTCCAGAGTCGCCGGATTGTCCGGCATATGACAGGCGATCTCTGCCTCCTCAGGTGTAAAGAACTCCTTTATCAGAGCGTAGAACTCGGGGCTGGGCACCGCCGGATATGCAGCACCCCGTCTGTTGAGAGCCTCAGCAAGTTTCTGATAGATAGCCTCTGACATCGAAATTATCTCCTTTCCTTCTACACTAGTGCAACAGTGACATCATTATAGCCAAAGCCGCTGCCAGAGTGAAAAACTGCCATCTTCTGGTATATACTGTCCTTAATAGCTCACCGGTGTCCGAGCGTTACCATGATCATTTCAGCCAGTCGTCGGACAGACATCCCGGCATTTTACAGCAAATGGCTGATAAACAGGCTAAAAGCAGGATGGTGCTTGGTGCCCAATCCGATAAACACAAAGCACCTGCTGCATGTCTCCCTGCGTCCCGCGGATGTTGACGCCATAGTCTTCTGGTCCAAGAATCCCTCACCCCTTCTAGCCCATTTTGATGAAATCGACGACATGGGGTTCCGCTATTACTTCCAGTTCACTCTTAACGACTATCCCCGGGCACTAGAGCTAAACCTGCCCCCGATACAAAAAAGGCTGGAAATATTCCACCGTATAAACCGGCGCATTGGTCCACAACGTGTGGTCTGGCGCTACGACCCGGTCATCATTTCCAGTATCACACCTCACAGTTACCATGTCCAGCGTTTTTCATGGCTGGCAAAAAAGCTAAGCGGCGCCACCCAGCGTGTTATGGTCAGCTTCGTTTGCCTCTACCAGAAGACCCTTCACAGGCTGTGTAAGCTCGAAAGAAGCGGCGCTTTTACCTTCAACAGGGTCACTGCATCACAGGAGAACCTGGGTCTCCTGAAAGAGCTGGCAGCAATCGCTGCAGAGAACGGAATACAGATGTTCACCTGCGCTGCCACTCCAGAAATTCAGACAGCGGGGGTACTGCCGGGAAAATGCATTGATGACGGATTAATTCGCCAACTATGGGGGGTGAATATCCGGTACCGTAAGGACCCTGCCCAGCGCAGTTACTGCCTTTGCACCGCAAGCAAAGACATCGGCGTTATGGACACTTGCCTGCACGGCTGCGTCTACTGCTACTCTACCCGCGGTCTGAAGCTGGCAAAATACCGCTACCAGCAGCACTGCCCTGACTCACCAGCCCTGTGGCTACCGCACACGACAACTAGCGCGGAAGTTGTCCGGCAGGGGGCGCTCCCGGTATAATAAGCCGAGTGGGGCTGTAGCTCAATTGGGAGAGCGCCTCCCTTGCACGGAGGAGGTCAGGGGTTCGACTCCCCTCAGCTCCACCAGCGTTTTGGTTGCCTGCTTCTCCTGGGGAATCACTTTGACTTGCCACAAAAGTGCCTGTTATACTTTAACATCAAAGTCAATTGGCCACTACACGTTCCAAAGACACTGAACCATAATGAAGTCATTCAAAGAGAGCGAGCTTAAGATTCTGCCAAGCGGCGACTTCGAACTCTTGGGAATACATTGTAAGAGCTGCGGTGAGGTCATCTTTGGTCTGCACCCGCTCTGCCCGAACTGCTCCAGCCCGGACTACGAGCACATAAACTTGGAAAAGAAGGGCAGAATCCGAAATTACACCATTTTGCACGTACCACCCCACCAGGACTGGAAAGGTCCCGTCCCCTATGTCGTTGCTGAGATCGAGTTGCCCGGCGGAGCCGTAACAACCACCCAGCTCGTAGATATCGACCCGATAGAAACCAAGATTGACATCGGAATGCCAGTCGAAATCGGACTGAGAGAGGCTGACAGGGACGAGGACTGTGAAAGCATTATGATTTACGTAGCGAAGCTGCCAGTCTGAACAGCAAAGCTAGCCTGAGTATATACATCCGGATTTGCATAAAAACTAGTGGGGCTAAAAATGGCAGAGAAATTGAAGATGCGCGATGTTGTAGTCCTCGGCGTTGGGCTCCACCCCTTCGGCAGGTTTCCTCCCGAGAAGACCTACATAGACCTAGCGAAAGAAGCGGTCTCAAAAGCCATCGAAGACGCCGGCATTAAATGGCACGATGTCCAGCTGGCAATGTATTCCCACGTGAGAGAGCAGGCTTCCTCAGCAGGGCTCTTAGTCTTTCAGGAATTCGGCAGCCACGGGATACCGATGATAGGTAACATCGAAAACGCCTGCTCCTCCAGCAGCACTGCAGTATGGCTTGCCACCCGCCTTATCGGCACTGGGCTGTATGACATTATCATGGTCGCCGGCGCCGAAAAGATGCCACGTGGACCCCTGACCTCACCACTGCGTTATTCACCTGAAAGATACCTGGGCACCGGCGTGATGATGGGCTTGTACGCCTTTATGGCGCGCCGGTATATGCGGGAATACGGCGCCCCTATAGAGGCAATCGCCCAGGTGTCGGTCAAAAACCATAAGAACGGCACCATCAACCCCTATGCCCAGTATAAGAAGGTGTTTATCCTGGAAGAAGTGCTTAACTCAAGGATGATCGCCGACCCGCTGACTCTTTACCAGTGCTGTCCTACCAGCGACGGTGCGGCAGCACTTGTCCTCTGTGCCGCTGACATAGCTTCAAAATACACCAGTAAACCACTGGTCAAAATCGCTGGCTCAGCACTTCACATACAGAAGTACTCAGACCGCAAAAAGTGCATACCACAGAACACAGTCAGGGCGGCAGAGGAAGCCTACGAGCAGGCAGGCATCAGCCCCAAAGACGTGCGTCTCGCAGAAGTCCACGATGCAGCCACCATCGGCGAGATCGTGCAGATAGAAGCCCTGGGGCTCTGCCCCGAAGGCGAAGGCTGGAAGTACACAATGCAAGGAAAGACAGAAATCACCGGTACCATACCGGTAAATCCCAGCGGCGGGCTTCAGGCGCAGGGTCATCCCCTCGGCGCTACCGGCGCTAGGCAAATAGCAGAGATAACACTGCACCTGAGAGGCGAAGCTGGGGAAAGACAAGTCCCCGGAAACCCGAAGGTCGGTATCACCGAGTGCGCCGGCTTTGGTGGCGTGAGCACTGTCCATGTGCTGGTGAGACAAGACTGAAGGACTTGCTGTTGCTTATCTGCCCTTAAAAACTGGCTTGCGCTTTTCTACAAACGCCCTCGTCCCCTCCCGGTAGTCTTCGGTGTTCCGCAAAATCTCGGCGCACTTGCTCTCATAGTCCAGCGCGCTCATTAAGTCCATCTGCAAGCCCACGTTGACACAGTATTTGAGCATCCTTAGCGACAGGGGAGGCCTTTCAGCAAGCTCCTCAGCCCATCTCATGGCTTCAGCCATCAGCTCCTCAGCAGGCACCACCTTGTTTACCAGCCCAATATCGTACGCCCGCCTGGCATCGATAACATTGCCGAAGTAGAGGAACTCCTTCGCCCGTGCCGGGCCTATCAACCGCGGCAAACGTGCTGTGCCGCCGGCAGCAGGGATGATACCCAGCTTCACCTCGCCCAGCCCGAAACTTGCCGCCCCGGAAGCGATGCGGAAATCACAGCACAGGGCTATCTCCAGCCCACCACCGTTACATGGTCCGTTGATAGCAGCGATCACCGGTTTCCACAGGTCTTCAAGTTTATTGAAGAAGCGGTAACGGCGACGTCTACTTCGCTGCGAACTTTGCTGGGTACCGGTGTCAGCCATCTCCTTGATATCAGCGCCGGCGCAAAAGCCTCTGCCAGCGCCGGTTATGACGACCACCCTGACTTCATCGTCGTCCGCAAGTTCATCCACCACATTCTCGAGCTCAGCGCTCAATTTTGCGTTTATGGCATTAAGGCGCTCGGGACGGTTAAGCGTCACCGTTGCCACAGCGCCTTGCTTTTCGTAGATGATGTTCTCATAGTACATTCAAGCCATCTCCTTTCAAACAGGTTAACTTGTGTCTATCCAACCATCGAAAAACCGCCGCTGACACTCAGCACCTGGCCTGTTATCCATGACGCTGCATCCGAGGCAAAGAAAAGCACAGCATTAGCTGCGTCTGAAGGCAACCCCAACCTCCCCAGACCGCGCGCCAGCGGATAGTTCCTCATCACCGCCTCTCTGCGCTCCTTAAGCGCCTGCTCTATCTGTTCATCAGTCATCCCTGTAGCCCTCATCCGCGCCCTTGTCCTTTCGTCCTGTCCCGGGTGTGGGGTGGCACCCAGGGAGATGCAGTTTACATTTATGCAGTAACGGGCTACCTCCCTTGCCAGAGATTTACTGAAGCCCACTATCCCTGCCTTGCCTGCTGCGTAGGCAGCCAGCCTTGGCTCGCCCATCCTGCCAGCATCAGAGATAATGCTCACTATCTTTCCATACTTCTGCTGGATCATGTGGTTAATGACCGCCCTGGTGCAGTTCATCGTTCCGTAAATGTTAACATCAATATACTTAGCCCACAGGGAACGGTCACTCTCGGCAAAGGTCGCATACTGACCCGGTATGGCATCCTCGTCAGCACTCGGGGCTGGCACACCGGCATTGTTCACCAGGATATCCACCTTCCCCCACTTTGCCAAGACCTCGTCCACCATTTTGACGACCTCATCCCAGTTCGTCACATCAGCCTTTATCCCTATAGCCTCACCACCAGCCGCCTGTATCGTCTCGGCAACCATCTGCGCCCTTTCAGCGAAGAGGTCGTTGACTGCCACTCTCGCACCCTGGCGGGCAAGGCTCTTGGCTATCTCTTCGCCAATTGCCCTCCCCGCCCCTGTAACAATAGCCACCTTCCCTTTCAGACCCAAGTCCATAGCTTTACCTCCTTTCAATGCAAAACAGTTAGTATACCGATCGCCCCTGAAAATTACTGGCACACCAGCACCTGTTTTGCACCTTATTATACTATAAGGTGTACCATGCTCGGGCTGTCAGCAACAAAGCACATATCAGCCGCTTCCGGCAGAGACTCCACCGCCAAAAACAGCTTTTTGACTTCCACAAAGCAGGCTCTATATAATAAAGTCTGTTGTCCGGTTATGGAGAGGGGTTGTGGACAGGCCTTTTGAAATCTTCGACCATACTGCAGATATCGGCATTATAGCTTACGGGACAGATATCAGTGAACTCTTTGCCAATGCCGCGCTGGGGCTTTTCAACTTAATGGTCGACTTGGACAATTTGAGAGAAAATGTGGAACATGTCGTGCAACTGTCAGCCGAGGACAAAGAGGCTTTGCTGGTGGAATGGCTTAACGAACTAATATATATCTTCGATGTGGAACGACTGGCTTTCAAACGATTTAAGATAGATGAACTTACCGATAATACCTTGACGGCGAAATGCTTCGGTGAAAAAGTCGATCCTCAGAGACACAACATAATGAGGGAGATAAAGGCAGCCACATACCACATGCTGCAAATAAATAAGCAGAATGGCATTTATCAAGCCCGCATAATCTTTGATATTTAGGTGAGCAAAATGGCTAAATGGGAAGGACAGATCAGAAAAATAGACGACTTCCGCTGGGAAATACCAAAGGAGTATAAACAGGGCATGAGGGTGCCCGGACTGGTCTATGCCGATGAAAAGATGCTCGATGCGATCAAGGAGGACCAGTCGCTGGAGCAGGTAGCCAATGTCGCCTTCCTGCCCGGGATAGTAGGCAGGTCGCTGGCAATGCCTGACATCCATTGGGGCTATGGTTTTCCTATCGGCGGCGTGGCCGCTACCAGAATTACCGACGGTGTGGTCTCACCTGGAGGGGTGGGCTACGACATCAATTGCGGTGTAAGACTGCTCCGCACTAATCTGAGCGAAAACGAGGTTAAGCCTAAGATAAAAGAAGTGGTCAATGCACTTTTCCACAATATACCTTCAGGTGTGGGTTCAGAAGGGAAGATAAGGGTTACTGAAAAGGAGATGGATGAAATCCTAACCGACGGTGCCCACTGGGCGGTGAGGCGGGGCTTTGGTACGGAAGCCGACTTGGAGGTTACCGAGGAGACCGGGCGATTGAAAGGCGCCAACCCGAACAAGGTCAGTGCCAGGGCAAAGCAGCGGGGCGTACCACAGTCAGGAACCCTGGGTTCGGGGAACCATTTCCTCGAGGTGCAGGTGGTCAGGGAGATATACGACGAGGCTGCCGCCAAAGTTATGGGTATAGAGTTTGTGGGACAGGTTCTGATTCTCATCCATACTGGCTCCCGTGGTCTGGGGCACCAGGTATGCGACGACTACCTCAAAGTCATGGAAGCAGCGGTAAGAAGATATGGCATCAGCCTGCCTGATAGGCAACTTGCCTGCGCACCGATTGAATCGCCGGAAGGCAAAGACTACCTTGCTGCTATGGCATGTGCCGCCAACTATGCCTGGGCAAACCGTCAGTGTATTACCCACTGGGTGCGGGAATCGCTGGCTAAAGTCTTTGGAAAGAGCCCGGAGGAATTGGGCTTGCGTCAGGTCTACGACGTGGCCCACAACATTGCCAAGATTGAAGAACACGTAGTAGACGGCACCAGGATGACTTTATGCGTACACCGCAAGGGCGCCACTAGGGCTTTCCCCGCAGGACATAAGGACGTGCCACAGTGCTATAAAAAAATTGGACAGCCTGTGCTTATCCCCGGAGATATGGGGCGCCGTTCCTATGTGGCATTAGGCACCGAGAGGGCGATGGCTGAGTCCTTCGGCTCCACCTGTCACGGCGCCGGCAGAGTCCAGAGCAGGGGGGCTGCCAAACGTGGCTTAAGGGGGATTGACGTCGCCGAGGAGTTGCGAGCCAAGGGCATCATAGTAAAGGCAGACAGCATGTCGTCACTGGCTGAAGAGGCATCGCAAGCCTACAAAGACGTCACCCATGTCGTCGAAGTGACCCACAAAGCGGGGATCTCACGAAAGGTCGCCATGGCTGCACCCATAGGAGTTATCAAAGGTTAGCACTGAGGGTGAAAAAAGAGCTTATTAGACTGCCCCACCCGAACCACCACGGGAAGGTCTCTGTAGAAGAAGCCATTCTGAAACGGAGGTCGATAAGGCGTTTTCGAAGTGAGCCCCTCACACTTTCGCAGCTCTCGCAGCTCATGTGGGCAGCTCAGGGCATCACTGCCAGCGGGGGACGCAGGGCAGCGCCCAGCGCCGGCGCTACATACCCCTTAGAAATTTTCGCAGTAACAGGCGAACAGACGGTAGACAGCCTCAGCGCAGGTGTCTACTACTACCAAGTAGACAGCCACGCGCTTGACATTCACATCGAGGGGGATTTGAGACCTGCCCTGGCTGAAGCCGCCCTGGGGCAAAGTTGTATTGCTACCAGCCCCGTTGATATAATTGTGTGCGCCCTTTATTCCAGGACCGTGTACCGGTACGGAAGACGGGGCGAGCGGTACGTCCATATAGAAGTGGGGCATGTAAGCCAGAATGTCTCGCTCCAAGCTGTAGCGCTGGGATTGGGTACAGTGATGGTGGGCGCCTTTGATGACGAACAGGTAAGGACAGTATTGCATCTGGAAGAACAGTTAAGGCCCCTGTATATAATCCCGGTGGGTAAGCCGGTGTAACTGTTGTGCTTGCAAGCTTGCGCACAGTATAAACAAAACAGAAAGGAGGGCAAGATGCCACAGACAAGAGAGGTCGTCATAGTAGACTTCCTGAGATCAGCATTCTCACGGTCAAGGCCCAGGGAGCCGGAAAGGGATGTATTCAACAGCCTGAGAATGGATCAGGTTGCCGGCATGCTGATCAAGGAAATGCTCAAAAGGACAAAGGTCAAACCGCAGGATGTTAACCATGTCCTTGTGGGCACCGCCATGCCGGTCGGAGAGCAATGGACATACGGGGGAAGGAGCATCGTCTTTCAAGCCGACATGCCCTTTGAAGTAGCTGCTGAGCAGTTCGACAAACAGTGCGCCTCCACTCTGGCAACGACTAACCGGGGTGCCATGGAGATAATGCTTGGCTATTCAGATATCGTTATCTCCGTGGGCATCGAGCACATGACACACATCCCTATGGGCATTGAGCCAGGCGACCCCAGGGCAATACTCAGACAGCCAGACCCGGCTTTCTTCTCGGAGGAACGGTTTAAGAAGTACAATTTTGCCATAGCTATGAATATGGGGCTGACTGCAGAGAAGTTGTTTAAGGAGTCCGGCTTTACCCGCGAGGACATGGACCGCTGGGCGTTGAGAAGCCACCAAAAGGCAGCCAAAGCCCTTCAGGAAGGCTACTTCAAAGGGGAGATATTACCGATCGAGGTGACCTTACCCGACGGTAAAAAGCAGGTCGTTGACTACGATCTCAGCATCAGGGCAGACACTACTATGGAAGCGCTGGCACAGCTCAGGCCCGCCTATATACCCGATGGGCAGATAACCGCTGGCAACGCCTCACCATTGAACGCTGGTGCCACGGCGCTAATGCTGATGTCCAAGGAAAAAGCCAAACAATACGGGCTCAAACCACTAGCGTCTATCATATCCATGGGCTGGGCAGGGGTAGACCCCAGTGTCATGGGTAAGGGACCGGTCCCCGCCAGCAGGATGGCACTGAAACACGCCGGACTCGACGTTAAAGACATAGACTTCTGGGAGATAAACGAGGCTTTCGCCATAGTCACCATCTACGCCATCAGGGAACTGGGTATCGACCCGGAGAGGGTGAACGTAAAGGGCGGTGCCGTCGCCATAGGTCACCCACTGGGAGCCAGTGGCAACCGCTTGGTCGGCACACTATCCCGTATACTAAACATGGAAAAGGGGAAATATGGCATAGCTACAGCCTGCATTGGCGGAGGACAGGGGGCAGCTACCCTGATTAAGAGGGAATAATAGCAAATACTTCCCGAAAAAAGAAGAGGCAACGCACGCAAAGTGCCTCGAGTGCGTTGCCTCTTTTTCTCCTGTTATCTGAAATTGAGCAGATAATATTCTAAGCTGTCAGCCAGCGCCAGCCAGCTTGCGTCAATGATATTGGTGGAACCACCTACGGTACGCCACTTCCTCTGCCCATCGGTTGACTCGATCAGCACCCGCACCTGCGACGCGGTGCCTGAACTTTCCTCCAGTATACGCACTTTATAGTCGACTAGCTGGACATTGCTTATCTCAGGATAAAACTCCACCAGCGCTTTGCGCAGCGCCTGGTCAAGGGCATTCACCGGACCATTGCCCTCGGATGCCGTATGGAACACCTTGTCACCCACCCTGACTTTCACTGTAGCCTCAGAGAGCAGCTCGGTATCGCCCTCGCTGGAGGGGCGCCGGTGCCTTTCCACCACCACCATGAAATCGATTAACTCGAAGGGTGGCTCATACTCTGGCTGGGCACGGCGCAAAAGCAGCTCAAAAGAAGCTTCGGCGCTCTCATACTGGAAGCCCCTGCTTTCCAGCTCTTTTATCTTCTGCACCACCTCCCGCGCCTGCTTGCCCCTTTTGGGCAGGCTGATACCCAGCTCCTTAGCCTTGTATATAATATTGCTTTTCCCGGAAAGCTCGGAGACAACCACTCTGGGGCGATTGCCCACCAGCCGAGGGTCAATATGTTGATAACTGTTCTCCCACTTCAAAATCCCGGATACATGCATTCCTCCCTTGTGGGTAAAGGCACTGGTGCCTACATAGGGAAGGTTACTCGAAGGTGCCATGTTCGCCAGTTCAGCCACGAAACGAGATGCTTCGGTGAGTTTGGCTAACTGCTCATCAGTAATACAATTGATACCCATCTTCAACTTCAGGGCCGGGATTATGGAGCACAGGTTCGCATTACCACACCGCTCGCCATAGCCATTTATCGTCCCCTGCACCTGGGTAACCCCAGCTTGTACTGCCGCAATCGAATTGGCAACAGCCAGCTCGCCATCGTTATGCACGTGGATCCCGAGAGGTACAGTAACCCTTTTGCGCGCTACACCGACAGCAGCCGTGATTTCAAAGGGTAGCGCACCGCCATTAGTATCACAGAGAACCACACAGTCAGCACCAGCCTTCGCGGCAACCTCCGCAACCTTTAATGCATATTCGGGGTTCGCCTTATAGCCATCAAAAAAATGTTCGGCATCGAAAAACACCTTGAGCCCGTTAGACTTCAGGAAAGCTATGGAGTCGGCTATGATCTCCAAATTACTCTCGAGACTAATCTCCAGAAGATGTGTCACATGAATGTCCCAGCTTTTACCCACAATGGTGACCACACTGGTTCCAGCTTCCACCAGAGCGGCAAGATTGGGGTCAGTGCCTGCTTTAGAACCCGGATCTTTGGTGCGGCCGAAAGCCACCAAGACCGAATTCTTCAGCTTCAAATCCCTTGCTCTGGCAAAAAACTCGGTGTCCTTAGGGTTAGACCCGGGCCATCCCCCCTCGATAAAATGTATCCCCAGCTCGTCCAGCTTCTGGACGATCCTCAGTTTGTCAGCGACTGAAAATGAGATCCCCTCCTGCTGGGTCCCGTCTCTCAGCGTCGTATCATAAAGTTGCACTTTCATCTTTTGCCTACCCTATCAGCTATGAGGCTACCCATATCCTTCGTCCCCAGCTTGATCTTGCCTTCACTCATTATATCATAAGTACGATAACCGTCTTCTAGAACGGAGACCACTGCCCTCTCCACAGCCTCAGCCTCGACAGTAAGCCCCAACGAATAACGGAGCATCATGGCGGCACTCAGTATGGTGGCTATGGGGTTAGCCATGTCCTGCCCCGCCCTGGCGGGAGCACTACCATGGATGGGCTCGTAAAGCCCGAATGCCCGGGATGAACCACCACCAGGAACTCCAGCCAGGCTGGCTGATGGCAACATCCCCATGGAACCCGCCAGCATGGATGCCTCGTCGGTCAATATGTCGCCAAAGGTATTTTCAGTGACCAGCACATCGAACTGTGCCGGCCGCTGAATAAGGCGCATAGCACAGGCGTCCACAAGCACGTGCTCCAGCTCCACACCCGGATAGTCCTTAGAAACTTCAGTAGCAACTTGTCTCCACAGCCGCGATGTCTCGAGCACATTTGCTTTGTCCACCGAAGTTAGCTTCTTCCGCCTCGTCGATGCAATCTCGAAACCCACCCTCACTATGCGCTCAATTTCGTGCTCCGAGTAAGCCATAGTGTCAACAGCTTGTCTGCCTTCAGCAGTCCGCCATTGCTTCTTCGGTTGCCCGAAATAGAGTCCACCAGTAAGCTCACGGACGAAGATCAGGTCAACGCCTGTAACCACATCCGGCTTCAAGGTAGTAGCATCCACCAGCATTGGCAAAACCTTCACCGGCCTCAGGTTAGCAAATAGCCCCAGACCCTTACGCAGAGCCAGAAGGCCATCTTCAGGACGCACCTTTGCTAACGGGTCATCCCATTTGGGACCACCCACAGCCCCGAGAAGCACCGCATCACAGCTCCGACACATCTCCAGAGTCTCGTCGGTCAATGCCACGCCGTGTGCGTCTATGGCAGCACCACCCACCAGACCCTCCCTATACTCAAACCTGTGACCAAACGCTTTTCCAACAGAATTTAGCACTTTTATCGCCGCAGCGACCACCTCCGGTCCAACGCCGTCTCCGGGTAAAACCGCGATTCTGAAATCCAATTTTATAAACCTCCAGCCAGTTTCTTTTTAGTATATTCGATAAGTCCGCCAGCTGCTATTATCCCCATCATAAATTCTGGATATGGTTTGGCGGTGAAAGTCCTGCCGTTCGAAAGATTGGTAATCATGCCTGTCGTCAGATCGACTTCCAGAATATCTCCCTCAGCAGTATTATCAACAGCGTCACCGCACTCAAGCAATGGTAGGCCGATATTTATGGCATTGCGGAAAAAGATTCTGGCGAAGCTCCTGGCAATAACACAGGATATACCAGCGGCTTTTATCGCCAGAGGGGCATGCTCCCTCGAAGAACCACAACCGAAATTGCTATCGGCAACGATTAAATCTCCAGGCTCGACCCTGCTCAGGAAATCAGGCGCAATGTCTTCCATACAATGCTTCGCCAGTTCCCCTGCATCAGAAACAGTGAGGTATCGTGCTGGGATTATGGCATCTGTGTCCACATTGGCGCCAAACTTATGGACTTTTCCCTTCAGCTTCAAATGCTACCTCCTTAGAACGAAATTACGACGAATCCAGCACTTTTAATCGCTGAACCGCAGCCTAAGACTAATGACCCCATCCCCCCTGCTCTCGGTTCTGAAACCCATTTTCTCCAGAATATGCAACATAGGCTGGTTTTCACGCAACACCTCGGCAGTAACCCCCAGGAGTCCGCTTCTCCGCGCCAGGTAGACCAGATAGCTTGCCAGCTCTGCGCCCACACCCATGTTCTGATAATCGTCCCTGACCACAAAAGCCACTTCCGCGGTGTAAGAATCTTCATCGATAATGTACTGCCCCAGACCGATCACAAGCTCTTTTTTCTCTTCTTCAGACAGAACAGCTAAGATCGACATCTGCTTGGTATAGTCGACCGCCACAAACTCCTGCAGCCGTTCATGGGGCATGTCCTTACGCATAGAGATAAAACGTCGGTAAAGGCTACTATCGGAGAGTGAATAGAAAAATTCCTTCAATAAAGGCTCGTCACTTATCTTCACCGGTCTCATCAAGACCGTCATACCGGTCTTCGTTATCCTGTATGTCTCCAAATGCTCTGGGTATTCCCCGCCCTCACCGGTTACAAAAGCCTGATCCTTGTAAATCAGGCCCAACTTTTTCGCTTCCTCTATGAGCCAAGGCTTGAATTTGGGATGGGCCACTGAAATCAACTGCATGGCTCTCTCCCTGATGTTTTTGCCGTGCAAGTAGGCAATACCATATTCGGTAACAACGTAATGGATGTCCCCCCTGTTTAGGGTTACCCCCGCGCCTTCCTTGAGAAATGGTACAATACGCGAGACAGTGCCGTTTTTGGCGGTGGACTGTAACGCCAGTATTGGCTTACCGCCACGGGAAAGCACGGCGCCCCTCATGAAGTCAGCCTGCCCACCGATGCCGCTGTAGAAAGCCTTCCCCAACGACTCTGCCGTCGCCTGACCTGTCAAATCGACCTCTAGGGCACTGTTAATCGCTACCATATTGCGGTGCTGGGCAATAACCATGGGGTTGTTGGTATAGTCGATCGTCCTGAACTCCACACTGGGGTTATCATGAATATAGTCGTAGGTCTCCTTCTTGCCCATGCAAAAACTGGCAACGGTCTTGCCCCGGTTTACGGTCTTCCGGGTGTTATCTACCACCCCTTTTTTCATAAGTTCCACCACGCCGTCGGTGAGTAGCTCGGTGTGCACACCAAGGTTCTTTTTATTATCCAAGCTGGAAAGTATTGCATTGGGGATACTGCCATACCCCACCTGGATAGTATCGCCATCTTCTATAAGGTGCGCCACGTATTTGCCTATACGCCGGGCGATTTCGTCTGGCACACTGGCTTCATACTCTAGCAAGGGCTCATCATGGGCTACTAGAAAGTCCACATCCTCAATATTGATAAAGCCATCGCCATGCACCCGGGGCATATAGGAATTGATTTGAGCGACGACCACCTTAGCCGTCTCCACCGCTGCCTTGGTTATATCCACACTCACCCCCAGACTCATGTAGCCGTGTCTGTCCGGTGGTGACACCTGCACCAGGGTTACATCGATGGGAATGAAACCACTGTAGAATAGCTCGGGAAGGCGCGACAGAAATATCGGCGTATAGTCAGCAGCACCTCGGTTGACCGCCTCCCTGGTGTCATTGCCAATAAAGAAAGCATTGTGCCTGAAGTTATATTTGAACTTTTCATCAGCGTATGGAGCAACACCGAGAGTAAACACCTGCACCACCTCGGCATCAAAGATGGCTTTGGGGGATCTTTTCACATATTCAACCAGAGCGTTGACAAGATACCTGGGCTCACCACAGCCAGTGCTGACGAATATCCTGGCTCCTCTCCTGATATGACCAAATATCACGGGCTCCGGAGCAAATTTCTTTGGATATTTTGCTTTTATCTGCTCATGGTTATCGCCCACAGCCTTTGCCACCGTCCCTAAGAAACTTTTTCAAGGTCACAAAATACCGTGCGTCCATTCCCCACACACTATTGCTCTTACAAATCCCCCAATTATGAGCGGATGTTGAAATACACCAGTACCTCAACTCGACGCCTCTATTTTTCGTTTGGCTTACAGCTGTAAGGAAGACTCACCCTAGCTCTACCGCCCTTACCATACGCGTCTTAATGACAAAAGCATCAGCGGACAATTTCTTCAGGGCTGGCTATCCTGCCCAAAATAGCGCTGGCAGCAGCCACCGCTGGATTGGTCAAGTAAACCTCTGACTGAGGGCTGCCCATACGGCCGATGAAGTTACGATTGGTCGTGGACACACAACGCTCACCAGCAGCAAGCACCCCCATATAACCACCAAGACAGGGACCACAGGTTGGTGTGCTAACCACCGCTTCTGCCCTGATGAAAGTCTCCACCAGCCCCTCCCTCAATGCATCCAGATATACCTGCTGCGTTCCCGGGATTACAATACACCTCACATTGCTGTCCACCTTCCTCCCCTTAAGCACCTTCGCCGCTAACCTGAGATCCGTTAGCCGCCCATTGGTACAGCTCCCTATCACCACCTGATCAATTTTTATGCCACCTGCCTTGCTGACCGGCTTGACATTTGATGGAAGATGCGGAAAAGCCACCTGAGGCTCAATAGAGGAAACATCGTACTCGATCACCCGGGCATACTCGGCATCCGGGTCAGATCTGTAAATAGCGAAAGGACGGCGAGTCTTTGCTTTCACATATTTCAGCGTCTTACCATCCACCTCGAAGATGCCAGCTTTAGCTCCTGCTTCAATAGCCATATTAGCCATGGTAAAGCGATCGTCCATTGATAACTCGTCGATTGCCTCACCGTCAAATTCCATAACCGAGTACAGAGCGCCGTCCACACCGATATTCCCTATGGTATATAAAATAAGGTCTTTGCCACCCACCCATTTCTGTAATTTACCATGGTAAATAAATTTAATCGTCGGCGGCACCTTGACCCAGACCTCGCCGGTAGCCATAGCCACAGCTATATCGGTAGAGCCCATGCCGGTGGCAAATGCTCCCAGAGCCCCATAAGTACAGGTGTGGGAATCAGCCCCCACAACTACATCACCTGGCAGCACCAAGCCCTGTTCCGGTAAGAGCACATGTTCAATGCCCATCCTGCCCACTTCAAAATATACCACCCCATGTTCCCTAGCAAATTCTCGCATCAGTTTAGCTTGCTCAGCCGATGGGATATCCTTATTCGGGCAGAAGTGGTCAGGTACCATCACCAACTTTCTGGGATCGAAAACCCTCGCAACCCCAAGGCGGGCGAACTCTTTTATCGCCAGAGGAGCGGTGATATCGTTCGCCAGCACAAGGTCTACTTTAACGTTCAGAAACTCACCAGGACTTACCACAGACCTGCCTGAATGAGCAGCCAGTATTTTTTCTGCAAGAGTCAACCTTACCTCCAGAGACTATTACCCCCGTGCCTTGGGTATCATCAATACCAGCACCGCCAGCACGGCAATCACCACGGCTACCAGATACATGCCAACACCAGCAGCCAGTCCGATAGCCGCCGTAACCCAGATGCTGGCTGCTGTGGTTAGCCCCACCACCGGCCCATCGGCACGCATGCCGCGAAAGATAACGCCAGCACCCAGAAAACCGATGCCGGTCACCACACCGGCAGCCACCCGTGATGGGTCAACCTGTCCACCAAAACCGAAAAGCGAGACCACGGTAAACAGGGCGGAACCAAGGGCAATCAAAATGTGAGTGCGTAGTCCCGCTGGTTTGCCTGCCCGCTCACGCTGATAACCAACGCCAGCACCCAGAGCCGCTGCCAGCAACAGACGCAAAACCACCTCCAGTTGCAAGCCCATCGTCATTATTCCTCCCTACTAGCCCTCGCTCTCTAGAGAGCACCAGGTAATTCTGACCCTCAGTCTGAAAAGTTACTTCTTCTGCTGCTTCTTGGCTAAAAGCAGCCGGTTCAGTGCATTCATGTAAGCCTTGGCACTGGCAACGATTATGTCCGTGGAGGCACCACGCCCGGTATAGCTCACGCCGTCGCTTTCGATCCTTATCAGCACTTCACCGATGGCATCGATGCCCTCTGTGACCGATTTTACGGTAAACTCGGTGAGCTTATTGGGCACCTTGATTATGCGGTTGATCGCCTTATAAACGGCGTCTACAGGTCCGGTACCCAGCGCGGCGTCGGCAAGTGACTTACCATCGGGTGCAATCAGTCTGACCGTTGCCGTAGGCACACTATGGTCACCGCAGGAGACCTGGACATGGTCCAAGTGGTATACTTCAGAAGCAGTGCGCTTTTCTTCGGCAATCAACGACTCTATATCCTTATCGGTGACCTCCTTTTTCTTATCGGCGAGTTCCTTAAAAGCCCTAAACGCCCGCTCAAAAGCTTCTCCCTCCAGCGTGTAACCAAGCTCAGCAAGCCGCTCCCCGAAGGCATGACGACCGCTCACCTTGCCCAGCACCAGAGTGCTCGCAGGCACGCCTACAGATTTGGGGTCGATTATCTCATAAGTAATCGACTTCTTGATAACCCCGTCCTGATGAATTCCGGACTGATGTCTGAAGGCATTGGCACCAACAATAGCTTTGTTTGGCTGGACAACAAAGCCAGTAAGCTCACTCACCAGGCGGCTCGTCCTGTAGATCTGAGCGGTGTCTATGTTTGTGGTCAGCTTCAGGAAGTCGCTCCTCGTCCTTATAGCCATCACTATTTCTTCCAATGAGGCATTACCCGCACGCTCACCTATACCATTGACGGTGCATTCCACCTGCCTCGCACCTCGCCTCACCGCCTCTATGCTGTTAGCCACCGCCAGCCCCAAATCATCGTGACAGTGCACGCTCAGCACTGCCTTATCGATATTGGGCACCTTCTCAAGGATGCTGGCTATCAGGTCGCCAAACTCAGCAGGTATGGCATACCCCACCGTATCAGGAATATTGACCGTGGTGGCACCGGCATCGATCACCACCTCCAGTATGCGGTACAGAAAGGCAGGTTCAGTCCTGGTAGCATCCATCGGAGAGAACTCTACATCATCCGTATACCTCTTTGCCCGTGCCACCATGTCACGCGCCAGCTCTAAGATTTCATCGCGCGTCTTCCGCAACTGGTACATAAGATGAATATCAGAAGCAGAAAGGAAAACATGAATTCTGGGCTGCTTGGCCTCTTTTATAGCTTCCCACGCCCTGTCCACAGCCTCAGGAGTGGCATGCGAAAGGGCGCACACCGTGCAGTCCTTAATCTCCCGAGCAATTGTCTGTACCGCTTCAAAGTCACCGGGTGAGCTAATGGGAAAACCAGCTTCAATAACGTCAACGCCAAGCCTCTCGAGTTGCTTAGCAATCTCAAGTTTCTCCGCTGAGGTCAGACTTGTTCCAGCTGCCTGTTCGCCATCGCGCAAAGTGGTATCAAAAATGATGACCCTCTCCATATCCAAGACCTCCTCAGACTTTAAGCCAAGGCATCATGCTCCTGAGCTGCTTGCCCACAACCTCAATTTCGTGCTCTGCCTCCATACGCTTGAGCGCATTATATACAGGCCTGCCAGCCTGGTTTTCCAGTATCCACTCTCTGGCAAAGCTGCCGCTCCGTATCTCAGCCAGGATTTGTCGCATCTCATCCTTAACCAGGTCGTCAATAATCCGCGGTCCCCGAGTATAATCGCCATACTCAGCGGTGTCACTTACAGAATACCGCATATAGCTCAGACCACCCTGGTAGATAAGGTCGACGATGAGCTTGAGTTCGTGGAGGCATTCAAAATAAGCGACCTCGGGCTGATAGCCCGCCTCAACAAGCACCTCAAAGCCTGCCTTGATAAGGCCAGAGACGCCACCACACAGCACCGTCTGCTCACCAAAAAGGTCCGTCTCAGTCTCCTCAGCAAAGGCGGTCTCCAGTACACCGGCCCGGGTGCATCCAATGCCCTTGGCATAAGCAAGGGCGATGTCTTTAGCTTTCCCGGAAGCATCCTGATGGATTGCTATCAGGGCTGGCGCACCCAAACCCTCTGTGTAGAGTCGGCGCAACATATGCCCAGGACACTTGGGCGCAATCATGGTAACATCGATGTCCGGGGGCGGTACAATCTGGCCGAAGTGGATGTTAAACCCATGCGCAAACATCAACATCTTGCCCGCCGATAGCTCTTTTGCTACAGATTCACGGTAGATCTGAGGCTGCGAAATGTCCGGCGCCAGCATAATGATTATGTCAGCCACCTTTGCCGCTTCAGCGACCCCCACCACCTCGAAGCCAGCCTTTTTGGCACTCTTCCAGCCTTCGCCACCCCTCCGCGAGGCAACAACCACCTCGCAGCCACTATCCCTCAGGTTCTGGGCATGGGCATGCCCCTGGCTACCAAAACCGATGACAGCTATTTTTTTCCCCTTCAAAAGGTCGAGGTTGGCATCCTTGTCATAATATATCTTAGCCATGACAAAACCTCCTTACGAAACTTAACACGGCATCCCTTCCTGCCCTGCTAAAAGGCTCTACCAATCAGGCGGGCTTTCTGTTTCCTCTCGGGGCGGCTTCAAGGGCTGTCTTAGCACTTTCGCCTCTTTAGGTTCCTCCACAAGCAAGGGGCCCACACTGCCGCGCGTCAACGCGATGCGCCCTGTCCGCGCCAGCTCCCTTATACCAAACCCACGCAGTAACTCAATAAGCGAGTCAACTTTGTCCTCATCCCCGGTAACCTCGACTATCAAGGAGTCCACGGCGACATCAACAATGTTAGCCCTGAAAATGTCCACGATCTGGATGATCTCACCCCTGGTGGATGGAGTCGCCCTTACTTTTATCAAGGCTAATTCGCGGGCGACGGGTTCTTCTTCTGTTATGTCAACGATCTTGATAACCTCTACAACCTTGTCCAGTTGCTTCCGAACCTGTTCTATCTTGGCATTGTCACCATCGACTACAATGGTCATTCTGGATAGCCCCGACTGCTCACTATGTCCCACAGCTATGCTCTCTATGTTGAAGTTCCGCCTCCGAAACAGGCTGGCTATTCGGTTCAACACTCCGGGCTTGTCCTCGACCAGTGCTACTAAGGTGTGTTTTGTGGTCTTCACGGCTCCTATTTGCCTCTCCTCTGTTGCTGACTCGGACGGTTAACCTCGTCCTCATGTGACATCTCAATAAACTGTGAAAGGGCTGCACCAGGCGGCACGATGGGAAAGACGCACTCCTCCGGCTCTATCACAAAATCAATGATAAACGGTCCCCGATGTTCCATCGCCTTCTCAATCGCTGATGTTACCAGCTTCTTATCCGTGACCCTGAGCGCAGCAATACCATAGGCATCGGCGATTTTGACGAAGTCCGGACCCCAGAGTTGGGTGTGCACATAACGACGTCCGTAGAACAACTGCTGCCATTGCCGCACCATGCCCAGATAACCGTTGTTCATGATCGCTATCTTAATGTCCAGCCCCTCCTGCACAATGGTCGCCAGTTCCTGAATGGTCATCTGAAAGCCACCATCGCCAGCTATACACCAGACAGTCTCTTCAGGGCGACCAACTTTAGCCCCGATGGCGCCAGGAAGCTCAAACCCCATGGTGCCAAGTCCCCCTGACGATATCAGGCTGTTCGGCTTATCATAAAAAAAGAACTGCGCCGCCCACATCTGGTTTTGTCCCACACCAGTGACCACAATGGCATCACCACGCGTGACCTCGTAAATCTGGCGGATGACGTACTGGGGTATAAGACAATCGGTCTCCCGAACCGTGAGCGCTGGATGCTCCTCACGCCATTGCTCTAGCTGGCTAAGCCATTCCATGTGCTCCCTGGGGATCACCTGTTCATTCAGCGCCTGCAAAACATTCTTTACATCCCCAACAATAGGGACATCGACACGGACATTTTTGCCGATTTCAGCAGGATCAATATCTATATGGATGATCTGCGCCTTCGGGGCAAAGGCACTCACCATTCCAGTTGCCCGATCATCAAACCTCATACCGATAGCCACAATGAGGTCGGCGTCCTGCACCGCTTTGTTGGCATAAGCCATTCCATGCATCCCAAGCCAGCCAAAGCTCAAAACATGGGTCTCAGGAAAACAGCCGATGCCCAGAAGGGTGGTGACCACGGGTATCTGCGCCTTCTCAGCTAGCTCACGCAGCTCGGCAAAAGCTTTTGAAATTATCACACCCCTCCCCGCAATAATAAGCGGCCTCTGCGCACCGTTTATGAGCTCGGCTGCCTTCTTAATCTGGGTGGGATGTCCGAAAAGCTTTGGCCTGTAGCCGGGCAGGTCAACCCGCTCCGGATAGATAAATTCTGCCTCCTGCTGAAAGACGTCTCGAGGTATGTCTATCAAAACCGGACCGGGCCTGCCAGTACTAGCGATGTAGAATGCCTCCCCTACCACCCTTGCCATATCCTGGGCACTGAGCACCAAATAATTGTGCTTGGTAATGGGAAGGGTAATGCCGGTAATATCTATTTCCTGAAAAGCGTCTTTACCAATAAAGGGTGTCGCCACCTGCCCGGTAATAGCCACCATCGGTGATGAGTCAAGGTAGGCATTGGCAATCCCGGTTACCAAGTTTGTGGCACCGGGACCAGATGTAGCCAGACAAACACCGGTCCTGCCGGTAGCACGGGCATATCCGTCCGCTGCGTGGGCAGCACACTGCTCATGACGCACCAGGATGTGTCTAAGTTGAGGATACTGCGGCAAGGTATCATAGAGTGGTAACACCGCCCCGCCGGGATAACCGAAGATAACCTCCACTCCCTTTCTAACAAGACCTTCACACAGGATTTGAGCTCCAGTCTTCTTCATAACTAACAATGTCCCCTATCTTTTAAAAACTGCGCCAGTACTGGCTGAACTTACCTTCTCGGCATAGCGCCTCAAATAACCGCTACTGACCTTCGGCTGAAATGGTGGCAGCTTCTTGAGTCTTTTATTTATTTCCTCCTTGCTGACCTTTACCTCGAGTTTCCGCGATGGAATATCAATGCTGATAACATCCCCATCCATGACCGCGGCAATAGGCCCACCTTCAGCCGCCTCGGGGGACACATGGCCGATAGCCGCTCCCCGCGTAGCACCGGAGAAACGCCCGTCCGTTATGAGGGCTACTTTATCGTCCATGCCCATCCCACTAAGGAGTGAGGTTGGAGTAAGCATCTCCCGCATCCCCGGGCCACCTTTTGGTCCCTCGTATCTGATAACTACCACATCCCCGGGCTTGATCTGTCCTTCCATTATAGCCACCATCGCCATCTCCTCACTATCGAAAACCTTAGCCGGTCCCTCGTGCACCAGCATCTGTGGCACCACCGCAGCACTTTTCACTACGGCACCATCAGGGGCAAGGCTTCCGAACAACACGCCCAAGCCACCTGTGGCTGAGTAAGGGGAGGAGACAGGACGGATTATTTTCCTGTCCTGTACCTGCGCATCTCGTATGACCTCTGCCAGAGCCTTGCCCGAGACCGTCATCACTTGCAGGTTTAGATAGTCCGAAATCTCATGCATAATCGCCGGTATACCTCCAGCCATGTCCAGATCCTCGATGTGATAATCACTTGCTGGGCTTATCTTGCAGATATGTGGCACACACCTACTGATCTCATCCACCTCAGACAGGGAGAATTTAATATCGGCTTCGCTGGCTATCGCCATAAGGTGTAACACCGAATTGGTACTCCCCCCCAATGCCATATCAACAGCAAAAGCATTGTAGATGGACTCCTTTGTTATCACATCACGTGGTAACACCCCTTTAGACACAAGTGCCATCACCTGCTTGCCAGCCTTATAAGCCAGTCTAACCCGCCGCACATCCACCGCCGGGATGGTACCGTTCCCCGGAAGCCCCATACCCAATGCCTCCGTAAGGCAGTTCATAGTATTCGCAGTAAACATGCCAGCACAACTGCCACATCCAGGACAGGCAAGCATTTCCAGTTCAGTCAGCTCGGATTCAGCCATTTCCCCCCTGACCACTTTGCCCACACCCATAAACACCGAGTTGACGTCCAGAAACTGTACCTGCCCGTTTCTTAACCGCCGCCCAGCGAGCATAGGTCCGCCGCTAACAAAAATGGACGGTAGATTTAACCGCACCGCCGCCATAAGCATGCCCGGGACTACTTTGTCACAATTCGGTATGAACACCAGCCCATCAAACGCATGCGCTACAGCCAAGGTCTCCACAGAGTCGGCGATTAACTCCCTGCTGGGCAGACTGTACTTCATCCCGGGATGGTTCATGGCAATACCATCACAAATAGCGATGGTATTGACTTCGAATGGAACGCCGCCGCAGCTCCTCACCCCTTCCTTGACAGCCTGGGCAATCGTCCTCAAATGGATATGTCCCGGCACCACCTCACTGAAACTGTTGACCACCCCGATGAATGGCTTTGCAAAGTCCTCCTCGCATAACCCAAGTGCCCGAAATAGGGCGCGGTGGGGTGCTCGTTCCACCCCCTTCTTCACACTATCGCTAGGCATACTCATACGAAACCGCCCTAAAAATGGCTAATGGAAGTAAACTATCACAGCGCCTATTTGTTGTCAAGCTGATTTTCCTCTAAATTGCGTATCTTTTCCACCCGGCGCAAATGCCTGCCACCATCAAATTTTACGGAAAGATAGGTCCTGACTATCTCACAAGCTAGTCCTGGCTCAGTAGTTTCGGCACCCAGACATAGGACGTTGGCATCGTTGTGCCGCCGTGCCCTTTCAGCGCTCAACACACTGCAGCAAAGTGCAGCCCTTATCCCTTTTACCTTGTTAGCAGCTATGCTCATGCCTATACCGGTGGCACAGATTAATATCCCGTGTTCGAAGTTCCCCTCAGCAACTTCTATAGCTACCCGCATGGCAATGTCAGGATAGTCTACCGGCTCCTCGGTATAGCAGCCAAAGTCCCGGAATTCATGCCCCGAGCTCTCCAGAACATCCATAATTGTCTGTTTTAATCTCAGACCACGATGGTCACAACCTAGCACAACTCGCATCTCTCACCAATCCGAAACATTTCACTCTACTAAGCTTCTGCCATATCCCGTAAGTCTCGCAACTGCGTCACGCAAAAGCCGCCTTAAGCCTTTTTAGGACATATTTTACAACACTTTACTCGCCTCGTGTTTAAAGCGACACCGGGTACTGCACACAGTCCGCTTCTATGCTATACTAAAACAAATGGACAGCCAGAACACCAGTCACCGTATAGCCACCAGCGACGACATTGAGGTCTCAACCTATCTGGAAATCGCCAAGGAGCTCCATGGGGAGCAACCGGCGCCCCAGCCAGAGATAACGACGCCAACTGCTCGCGAGACCATAGCCATCATCGACTTCGGCTCCCAGTACAGTCATCTGATTGCTCGCAGGGTTCGTGAGTGTCATGTGTATTGCGAGCTCATTGCCCACGATGAGCCATGGCAGAAAATCGCCTCGCTTAAGCCAAAAGGTATCATCCTCTCCGGTGGACCAGCAAGTGTATACCAGCAGGGGGCACCACTAGCGCCCCTGGAGATCTACGAAAGCCACCTGCCAATACTCGGGATCTGCTACGGAATGCAGGTAATTACGCATCAATTGGGCGGTAAGGTAGCCCCAGCAACCAAACACGAGTACGGGCAGGCAATCCTGCACATAAGCGACAAAAATTGCCCGCTGCTAGCTGGACTGCCGTCCTCCGTGCCTGTCTGGATGAGCCACGGTGACCAGATAGTGGAACTCCCGCACGGCTTCAAATCGCTAGCTTACACGGAGAATTCGCCAGCAGCGGTAATCGGAAATGAGCGGAGCATCTTTGGGCTGCAGTTCCACCCCGAGGTAGCTCATACCCCCCAGGGGAAAACGATAATTCAAAACTTCCTCTACCGAATATGTGGCTGCGAAGGCACCTGGACACCTTCAAACTTTATAAACGAGACTATAGAAAACATAAGGGAGCAAGTAAAAGGAGGAAGGGTCATCTGCGCCCTGTCCGGTGGTGTGGATTCAGCAGTGACTGCCACTCTTGTCCACCGCGCTGTGGGCAACCAACTAACCTGCATCTTTGTCAACAATGGTCTCCTCCGCCGCGAAGAACCAGAGCGAGCGCTCAAAACCTTTCGTGATAAACTGAAAATGAATGTGGTCTATGTGGATGCCTCCCGCAGATTTCTGAGACGGCTAAAAGGCGTAACCGACCCTGAGCTTAAACGCCGCCGCGTAGGCGAAGAGTTCATAAAGGTCTTCGAATATAAGGCTGCCCAGCTGGGCAAGGTCGACTTTCTGGCTCAGGGCACGCTATACCCGGATGTTATCGAAAGCACCACCAAGGAGACCAAGGCAGCAGCCAGGATAAAGACCCACCACAATGTGGGTGGCTTGCCGGCAAAAATGTCTCTGAGGCTCATTGAGCCGCTGCGCTACCTGTTCAAGGACGAGGTGCGCGAGGTGGGCTTAGCCCTTGGCCTTCCTGAAGACATAGTCTGGCGCCAGCCTTTCCCCGGTCCGGGACTTGCCATCCGCATCATCGGAGAGATAACTCCGGAGAAGCTGGAAATACTCCGTGCCGCCGATTGGATAGTTATGAATGAAATTAAAAAGGCGAACCTTTACCGGCAGCTATGGCAGTCATTTGCCGTCCTTACAGATCTGAAAAGTGTCGGTGTAATGGGCGACTACCGCACATACGGGTATCTTGTGGCTGTCCGCGCCGTGACCAGTCAGGATGCCATGACAGCAGACTGGGCAAGGCTGCCCTATGACCTTCTGGCTCGCATATCCAGCCGTATCGTCAACGAGGTGCCCGAGGTTAACCGCGTTGTCTACGACATCACCAGCAAGCCCCCATCCACAATAGAGTGGGAATGATAATTGCTGCACTCTATCAGTTGATCGCGCTGGCTACTTTCCCGGGAATCATATTGCACGAATGGTCCCACAAGTTCTTCTGTGAAAGACTCGGGGTTTCTGTACAGAAAGTGTGCTACTTCAGACTGGGGAATCCTTCGGGATATGTCATACACGCTCCCATAAATCACCTTGGTAAGGCACTTGTCGTAGCAATTGCACCTCTGCTCCTCAATGCCAGTGTCTCCATAGTAATCTTTGCCCTTGCCTTCAAAGTATCCCCGTATACCAGCTTCTCCCTGGCTCTGTGCTGGTTTGGCATTTCGTCAGCCATGCATTCCTTTCCCAGCACTCAAGATTTAGAAAGTCTGTACCGGAGTGCCAAACGAGTCGGGATACACAGCCCCCTGGCATTGCTGAGCTTGCCCGCGCTCTGGCTGATCAGAGCTCTCAGGCCCCGTGATACCATCTGGCCTGGCTTGATTTTTGCCATGGTGATCCTGCTATCCACTGCCTTCCTAGTCAAAGCTAATGGCTTGACCTTCTAGCACCGGCAGCCAACACTAATGACAATTAGCTATCAGCACCACACCAGAAAAGTACTACAGGTAAAAAATTCTTGGAGTGAACCCCGGGGCTGGACACTTTCGGTTAGGATGATCAGGAAGGTGTGGCAGGGGCGGAGTATAACCGAAGGAGGAAGGACCCTGTTTGGAGAACGAGGTTTAAAAAGACTTTAGAAATCGAAGACATCGAGCAGTGGAAGGGGCAATCTGTTTTAAGGCGTTGGTCACCGAGTATATAAATGTCTAATTCTGCCCCACAGGAGAGAGTCCTAGAAGCTCAAACATCCCGCTAATTGATTATAGTAAAACCTGCCTCCGTAAGGGTTTGACACAGCTCAAAGTCTGAGATACATTAGTGCTTGGTTCCACAAAGCTGATACCAGGAGGTTTAACTTAAATGGTTGGTATTAAGTCATACGGAGCCTACATCCCCAGGTATCGGATGAACCACAATACTATCTTCGGAGCGGTTGGGTTCCTGGGTGCATTTCCTACACCCGGAGAGAAAGCAGTTGCCAATCACGATGAGGATGCCATCACTATGGCAGTTGCCGCTGCAATTGACTGCGTAGGCGAGCTAAAGCGAGAGGCGATAGACTGTCTGTATCTTGCCACCACCAGTCAGCCATACCTGCTGAGGCAAAACTCGGCAATAGTCGCTGCTGCGCTTGATCTGAAGCCTGATATAAGGACTGCAGACTTCATCGCCTCCAACAAAGCGGGGACCACTGCTCTCCTCTCCGCCTTTGATGCTGTTAAAGGTGGCACTTCAAGTAACGTTATGGTCTGTGCTTCCGACTGCCGGTTGAGCAAGCCAGGTAGTCCTCAGGAACATCTTTACGGTGATGGTGCTGCAGCCCTATGGGTAGCGAATGACGGGGTGATTGCCACTTTCCAGGGTTATTATTCTGTGTCTTATGATTTCCCTGACCGCTGGAAAATAAGCACCGAAGAGTTTGAACACGCCTGGGAAGACAGATTTATTCGGGACGAAGGCTACATCAAAATGTTACCTGAGGCCATTTCTGGGTTGCTGAAAAAATATGATCTGAAGGTCAACGATTTTGCCAAGATTGCATTCCCCGGTATTTATGCCAGAGAGCACGCCGCCATTCTCAAACGATTGGGGGCTGAGCCTGAGCAGATCCAGGACACGTTAATCAACAGCATTGGTGATACTGGGGCAGCTTCGCCCTTAATGATGCTGGCAGCCGCTCTAGAGGACGCCAGGCCCGGAGATAAGATTCTAGTCGCCAGCTTTGGCAACGGCAGCGATGCCCTGTTTGTCCAGGTAACCGAAAACATAAAGAATCTTCGGGAGAGACGCGGGGTGAACAAACATCTGGCTTCAAAAAAGGAACTTACCAGCTATGAAAAGTATCTGGCATTCCGTAACCTTGCTCCCATGGATATCGGTTTGCGGGGCGAAGTGGGTATCCGCACTCCGATGTCCACACTGTACAGAGAGCGAAAAACAATCCTGGCGCTCTGTGGTTCCAAATGCAAAAAGTGTGGCACCCCTCAATACCCACCCCAGAGAATATGTGTCAATCCTGATTGTGGAGCGATAGATGAGATGGAAGATTATCGCTTTTCTGACAAGAAAGGCATTGTGTTCACCTACACCGGAGACAATCTGGCTGCAAGCATTGACCCGCCGTCAATCTACGGTCTGGTAGATTTTGACGGAGGTGGAAGATACTGGTTCGACTTTACAGATTGCGATCTCGACTCAATCAAAGTAGGCATGCCGGTGGAAATGACTTTCCGTAGAAGGTACGCAGATGAGCCCACCGGTGTTTACGGATATGCCTGGAAGGCAACACCGATACGTGCCTAGAGTTGTCCACCGGGAGGAAAAAACGCAGGAGATATAGGTATGGCAGAAGGTATCAAGGATAAGGTAGCTATTATAGGGATGGGCTGTACGAAATTTGGAGAGCTATGGGACAAAAGTGCTGAAGATTTGATAGTCGATGCGTTTAAGGAATGCATTGAGGATGCCGGGATAGATAAGAAAGACATTCAGGCAGCATGGTTTGGCGTACACTTTGAAGAGCAAAGCGTCGGCAAAGGAGCAACGTCTCTGGCGCTGGCGTTGAAATTGCCCTTTATTCCGGTCACACGCACAGAAAACTTTTGCGCCACCGGAACCGAAGCCTTCAGGGGCGCCTGCTATGCTGTCGCTTCAGGGGCTTACGACATTGTGCTGGCATTAGGCGTAGAGAAGCTCAAGGATACTGGATATGGTGGCCTCCCTGGCGGTCCGAGTCTTATGGGGACAAGAAATGCGCTGATCATGCCCAAACTGACTGCCCCTGGAGCTTTTGCCATGATGGCTACCAGATATTTTGCCGTGTACGGACTCAGCCCGGAAGAAGGTAAAAGAATGCTGGCAAAGGTATCGGTCAAAAGCCATTATAACGGTGCCAGGCATCCAAAGGCACATCTCCGCCGTGAAATAACCGAGGAGCAGGTAATCAATGCTCCAATTATTGCCTGGCCCCTGGGACTTTTCGATTGCTGCGGAGTCAGTGATGGTGCTGCAGCAGCCATCGTTACTCGGGCTGATATGGCTAAGGAATTCAGGTCCGACCCGGTATATGTCAAAGCGCTACAGATCGCCTTAAGCTCAGGCGAGGAATTGATGTACACCAGGTGGGACGGTGCTCATGTTGAGACTGCTTACCGGGCTGGTGTACTTGCCTACAAAGAGGCCGGTATTAAGAACCCACGCCAAGAAATAAGTATGGCTGAGGTACACGATTGTTTTGCCATCACCGAAGCTGTGACCATGGAGGACCTGCAATTCAGCCCCAGAGGAAAAGTCAAGGAGGACATTGAAGGCGGCCGTTTCAACCTTAATGGCGAGCAACCTGTCCAGCCCGATGGCGGCTTGAAATGCTTCGGGCACCCCATTGGTGCCTCGGGATTGAGGATGCTGTACGAAATGTACAAACAGCTACAGGGCAAAGCCCAGCTCCCAGAACGCCAGATAAAGAACCCCAAACTAGGCCTTACTCATAACATGGGTGGCTTCCCGGCAATGAATGTCGTCAGTGTGGCCATCGTGGGGGTGTAATCTGTTAATGCAGAGCTTCGCTCTGACATGGTGATAAAATTTCCGTATCAACACAGAACTATACAGCGTGTTGACAACACGGAGGGAGTGGTCTATACTAATTACTACATGGCTGGTGTACACCTGTAGCAATTGACCAGGAATTTCGATTGCTGTATACTGGGACAGCTTGGTGTACACCAAGCTGTCCTGCACTTTAACAAGTGAATAGGTTTTGTGTTCAGGCTGATGTAGGTCGAAGATATTAAGGGCGCAGGGTGGATGCCTTGGCGCTAGCAGCCGAAGACGGGCGTGGCAAGACTGCGATAAGCTCCGGGGAGCTGTCGAGCAAGCTTAGCCGGAGATTCCCGAATGGGGCAACCCGCCCGGGCTAAACCCGGGCACTCGTCGCAAGCGAGAGGGTACCAGGGGAACTGAAACATCTAAGTACCCTGAGGAAAAGAAATCGACAGAGATTCCCTGAGTAGTGGCGAACGAAAGGGGAACAGCCTAAACCGCAGCAGCTCAGTGGTCTCGGGACCTATGCTGTTGCGGTGTTACAAGACCTGGCTGAAGGTCCCGAGCACCTTCAAAGGAGTTACAAACCGAACCCTAGCCGAAGATGCCTGGAACGGCTAACCATAGAGGGTGACAGTCCCGTAGGCGAAAGGGCTAGGCTCCTGCCAGTGATCTTAAGTACCATGGGACACGTGAAATCCCGTGGGAAGTAGGGGGGACCACCTTCCAAGGCTAAATACTGCTAGCGACCGATAGTGAACCAGTACCGTGAGGGAAAGGTGAAAAGCACCCCGAGAGGGGAGTGAAATAGAACCTGAAACCCTGTGCCTACAAGCAGTCAGAGCCTGAAGTAATTCAGGTGATGGCGTGCCTATTGAAGAATGAGCCGGCGAGTTAATCTCTGTGGCTGGGTTAAGCGACTTTAAGTCGCGGAGCCGTAGCGAAAGCGAGTCCGAACAGGGCGTTTCCCTTTGCGGGAAAGGTCGCAGGGATTAGACACGAAACCGGGTGAGCTACCCATGGCCAGGATGAAACCCAACTAACCTTGGGTGGAGGTCCGAACCCGTGTACGTGGCAAAGTGCTGGGATGAGCTGTGGGTAGAGGTGAAATGCCAACCGAACTCGGAGATAGCTTGTTCTCCCCGAAATGCATTTAGGTGCAGCCTCGGGTGATAACTTGTGGAGGTAGAGCACTGGATGGGCTAGGGGCCGTGAGGTTACCAACCCCAACCAAACTCCGAATGCCACAAGTCGCAGCCCGGGAGTGAGACTGCGAGGGATAAGCTTCGTAGTCGAGAAGGGAACAGCCCAGACCATCAGCTAAGGTCCCTAAGCGCAGGCTAAGTGGGAAAGGAAGTGATGTCGCTAAAACAGCCAGGAGGTTGGCTTAGAAGCAGCCATCCTTTAAAGAGTGCGTAATAGCTCACTGGTCGAGTGGCATCGCACCGATAATGTAACGGGGCTCAAGCCTGCCACCGAAGCTATGGTTCGCCGTTTGGCGAAGGTAGGGGAGCGTTCCCTTGGCAGTGAAGCTGCTACGCGAGTAGCGGTGGAGCGAAGGGAAGTGAGAATGCCGGCATGAGTAGCGTAAAGGCATGTGAAAACCATGCCCGCCGTAAGCCTAAGGTTTCCTACGCAAGGTCAATCCGCGTAGGGTTAGTCGGGCCTAAGCCGAACCCCAAGGGGAGAGGCGATGGACAATGGGTCAACATTCCCATACCATCTGGCTTTCGTTAATGCAAAGGGGTGACACAGGAGGATAGGTCGAGCGTACCCACTGGACACGGTGCGTCCCCAATCCAGGGCGTGCTGGGGCAGGCAAATCCACTCTAGCGTTAAGCTGAGGATCGGGGGAAGCTGCGGGGAGACCCAAAGCGATTCGACTGAGTTCACACTGTCAAGAAAAACCTCGTTGCTAGAAAGCCAGGTGCCCGTACCGCAAACCGACACTGGTAGGCGGGGGTAAGAGCCCCAAGGCGCTCGAGAGACCCCTCGTTAAGGAACTCGGCAATCTAACCCCGTAACTTCGGAAGAAGGGGGCCCGCTGTGACAAGCGGGGGCACGAAACCGGCCCAGGCGACTGTATAACATAAACACAGGTCTCTGCCAAAGCGAAAGCTGAGGTATAGAGGCTGATACCTGCCCAGTGCCGGAAGGTTAAGGAGAGAGGTTAGGGTCTCGTGCCCGAAGCCTTGAACCGAAGCCCCGGTGAACGGCGGCCGTAACTATAACGGTCCTAAGGTAGCGAAATCCCTT
>DAOTWF010000026.1:0-2736 GCA_034435835.1 Dehalococcoidia bacterium
GGGGCGACAAAATCAGGCGAATTCGAGTATCCCAAAATATCGGGTTTCAATCCACGCCCCCGCGCGGGGGGCGACCGCACGTGCGCCGGAACCGAACGTGAATGCCAAGTCTAGCCGTCTCCTTTCACTTGAAAAACACCCTTTCGAACCGTGCGGGAAGCTCGCCAACCGTCTTCCTGAGCTCTGTTCACTTCCAGTCCGCCGCAATCCCTCATATTACAAGTGGCCCCTCCGGGTCGTATGCCACCTGCAAGCCAACGTGCTCCACCCGGACTCTCCAGTTCTTGCCCAAGAAGTAGAATCTGAGACTGTCTTCGTCCAGGTTTACTTCTTTGAGGAGTCTGCTCTTTAGCTTCACCCATTGCTCCGGGTCTACCAGACACTCGAAGACCGATTTTTGCACCCGCTGTCCATAATCTTCGCACACTTTGGCTACTCGCCTGAGTCGCTTCTGCCCAGCTTCACTGTCCGTCCTGACGTCATATGTTATGAGTACTAACATTTTAGTCCCCAAGTACAATAGATATTGGCCTTATTGAATTGTTAAGGTGCCTCGCTATCGCCACAGAAATGGCGGATAGCCATCTATGTCTCCTCGAATGTAGCGTGCGAGCAACAGTGCCTGCACATAAGGAATGAGACCAACTTTTATTTTCTCTTTGAGATAAGGGTGTACGATCTCTTCATATTTCCGCTCCTGATAGACCTTGATAACCTGTCGGCGAGTCTCCTCGCTCATGTTTACTGCACCTGTTTCTGTCTTCTGGAAACCCGCGCCAGTGACCTGTTTGAGGTTGACCATAGAAACTGCCAATCGGTCAGCAAGATAAGGGCGGAACTCTTCCATGATATCAAGTGCCAGCCCAGGGCGCCCAGGACGGTCGCGGTGCAGGAAGCCTACTGCAGGGTCCAGTCCCACACTTTCCAGTGCCGACGTGACATCATGGGCTAGAAGAGTGTAGAGGAAAGAGAGCAGAGCATTCATATTGTCTAGTGGTGGCCGCCGGTTGCGCCCCTCAAAGGGAAAGGCGTCCTTTTGAGTTAAGATAAGGTGAGTAAAAATCTCAAAGTAGCGGCGAGCGGCTTCACCTTCTATGCCCCTTAACGACGCCAGCGACTGGGGTGAGTCAAGCGCCCTAAGTAGCTCACCGAAGTGATTTACGGCCTGGTGTATCTCCCCGGCACCTTGGCAAGAGGGATGGCTACGCAGCGCTCTTAGAAGTACTGCCCGTGAGTTGCGGATCTTAGCGATGACCACCGCCTGCGCAATTTGTGCGGAGCCTTTACAATCATCGGCCATCCGGTATTGGGCACGCCGTAGCAGTACATTTCCCGACACCGGACCTTGCACCCGTGCCCAGAAACGGCCGCTCTGACTCAGGAAGGAAATGAACACATGACGTTCAGCGCATAGTTCCATTAGCTGCGGGCTTACCATAACCTGGCCGAAGCACAAGATTCCCTCCAGAGTATGCACTGGTACCCTTACCTTTGTTTCACCATCAACTTCAACTAGCAATGACTCTCTTTGCCGGTGCAGATAAGCACCTTGGCTAGTCACGAAGAGCGTATTAAGCAGTCGCCTCATATTCAATCTCCGTAGCCTGTTTCAGATATCTCCGCACGCTCTTTTTAGGGCTCATTGCCATGGGCAGGCAGACCCAAAGCATGGAACAGGCACGACACCTGGGGCGGTACACTGCCGATGGCGTTCTATCACCGGCAACAAGTTCGTGAAGCCTCTTAGCTGCAGCAATGGTCCTCTCGCGTAAGACCTCATCGAGCTCAAGCTCCAACCGCCGCCTGGTCTTGCCGTAATATATTGCTCCCCTTTCCATCCTTATTCCCAGCATCTCCTCAAGGCACATCGCTTGCGCACACAATTGCACTTCGAAGCTCGCCTCATGCCTCAGGCGACCGCGCTTGTATTCTACGATGAACGGCTGCCACTGTCGTCTTTCCCCATCTGGCGGGCAGGCGATCTCTCTGTCTTCCCCGGCTTGCAGGAACTCTATGACATCAGCCCGACCATACAGACCCAGCTTTAAGGAGCGCAGCCATAGCCCTCTGACTATTCGCCAGCCCTCACGGCTTTCCGCCGGGCCCTGATGGGTCTGTTCGTGCATAAGGCTACCTTCGGCAGTAAAGACATTATCATCCCAGAGCCCCTCCAGCAGGACTAGCCCGGCACGGCGCTCACAGAAGACAAGTTGCGCCAGCGCTGATATGGGCAGCAAATCATCCTCACAATACATCTGTCTTAATTTTTCTCCCACCACTCGGGCGACTCTGACTTGATAACCATCCTGCCATCAGCCCAGTAAGCAAATTTAACTTCCACTCCTTTAGGAACCTTGCCTTCGGCGTAGGTGATACGATAATCCGCAAAAGAGCGCGGGTGTTGCACGCCCTCCCGCTTGGCAACTGTTATGAGTTCAAAAAGCTTATGTGCGGGGGCACAGCCAAGCTTTGCCTGGCAGGCGCGCTGCTTCGCATCGCTGTCCGTTCCCACATGCTTAAAAATAACCAGCGGTTGCCGCACCGACATAAGCCCTTTGGAGGCTGAACGATCATGCTCAAACATGTTAAGCACCGCTTCCCACAAGAGGGAAAGGTCTTCTTCGGTAAAGCCGGTCTGCTCTGCCAGATGGGCACTGATGAAGCCTTTGCCCAGGTATAAGCCGTAAGGAATCAAGGCTTTCCGCCCCATCGTGCGCAGGGACTCTTCAGGTTGTT
>DAOTWF010000027.1:0-171881 GCA_034435835.1 Dehalococcoidia bacterium
AGCACCTTCCGGTTAAGGTAACCTTCGTCACCCTTCCAGTTACACCTTATTCCCAGTAGACAGGCGCTGACGAATTTCATGACTTTTGTGGAAGTGATGTAGCGGTAAGGACTGTGCCGTCAGCCTGGCTTATTGGGCTGTGGACTAGCTATGCGGCTGAGCGAGGGCGGGTGCCTAGGTATTTCGGTGGAAATCTGTGTACTTTGCATTGGCAACCTTTACACAATAAGATAAGGCAAGCAGCCCGGGAAAACTTTGTTCGACCCTGCCGATGGCTTAAACTCTTCATATTGTCCCACAAGAGCGGGGGCGGCGCCTTTTTGTTGTGGTAGGCGTCTGTAAATAGTTCACTTTTTCTTTTGGAAGACTAGCCGGGTGCTATCCTCATCAAGTCCTGTAAGAATTCCGAAAATGCTGCGCGTTAGGGAAGGAGCCGGCGCAAAACCATGTGCTGAGAACTTTTTTTCCCAGTATTGCAATGGTCTCACCAGCAAGTGAGTGGGGTCAGAGCAATCCCATAGATTTGGACTCGGCGTTGTTATGACGATGGTGTCGGATAGCGAGCATATGTGCTCTAAGGCAAGGTCAATTTTTCTCTCGGGCAGATGCTCGAGAAGCTCGATAGCCGAAGCGACGTCATACCTTGTGTCGTGTTGTTTGGAAAGGACATCATGAAAGCCAGGGTCGGTGACCGAGCACTGAATCACAAAAGGCAGCAGTGTGTCAGGCATGTACCGAAATGCAACGGGAGAGCTCTCAACCCCTACAGCGTGAACCCCTAGAGCGCGAAATGCCTCGACAAGCTCACCAAGGCCGCATCCGATGTCGATCACCTTCTGGCAACCAGTCGCCGCGATAATTTTGCTGGCGAGAGGTTTGAAAAGCGTTTCCACCCTTTGCTTTCTTTGGGTAGTTGCCTCCCCCTCGTCCATCAGTGGGTAGCCGTAGCGGGTCCAATACTGCTCATCGTGAGCTTGAACAGAGAGTTGGTCATCGGAGAGAAATGGCGGCGGCGAACGGAACGCGCCTATGCCGCACAGGTTTTTGTTGAAATAGCGGTCACCGGATCGAAGGCGTGTTGCGTGCTTGGTGCAGAACCGTCGTGCGTCGGCTAAATCGGGCTTGTAGATGTAATTGTCAAAGTCAAAGTCTGGCAGTTTCTTTTTTGTTCCCGCACCGAGGTGGACGAGTTTCGCATACGGGGTATATATGTTGTTTAAGCCGAGGTCAAGGAATCTGAAGCACAGGTCTATGTCCTGGAAAGCAAGCGGGAAGTTGACTGCATCAAATCCGCCTACCAGTTCGAACAGCCTGCTCTTGACCATCATGCAGGCACCAGAAACGGCTGAGACGTCGGATATCACATCGGCTGAAAAACCGTGGAAGCGCGGGGTAGCAAACAATGCGTGGGGACAGAAAAAGTAGAAGCTGCCGTCTCGGTCCAGAAAGGCGACGGCATAAGTGAACTGAATCTCACCGTTCGGCATCAGCAGCAGAGGACCCACAGCCCCCACCTCTGGAAGTTGGCAGATGTCAAGCATGTTCTCAATCCACTGGGCGGTCAGCACCTCTGTGTCATCGTTAAGGAAGAGGAGGTAGTCGCCCTTTGCGACTCGGGCGGCGTGATTATTCATCAGGGAGAAAAATGAGTCAAGGGGGCAGGTACATAGTTGGATGCCGTGTTTGTGGCAGAAGTCCGAGAGGGCATGCGGGTTCGGGTTGTTTGTGACAACTATGATCTCCTTGTTGCGGTAGGTGCTCTTGGCTTTAAGCGAGGTGACACACCGCTCCAGGAAGGGCTGTACATCCCATGCTGATATTATGATGCTTACCAGCGGTTCTTCGCTAAACTGGTACGTAACCCGGTAGGGGCCGGTGGGTTCTGCTTTGGCTACGGTAGCGGTGGTTTGGCCACGGCGTACCAGCGCATCCCTTATTGCTTTCACAGCGGCATCGTAGGCGTAAGGCTTTACTGGTGCTATACTGGCTGACTGTGCATGCTTCCGCCAAGAATAAAGGACCCGTGGAATGTGCACGATGCGGTCGGTGACCTCGGTGAGCCGCAGAATCATATCGTAGTCCTGGGAGCCATCGGTCTCCTTTCTGAACAGCCCTACGCGATCCAGCAAAGCAGCCCTGAAGGCGAGAAGATGGATGATGTAGTTATGGGAAAGGATGGTGTGAGGTGAGAAGTCGGGCTTGAAATATGGGTCGTGTCTCACATTTTTTTCATCGATGTGATCCCTGTCACTATAGAGTACGTCTATAGAAGGGTCTTCGTTTAGAGCCTTTGCCAGGTAGTAGAGTGCGGTGGGGTCAAGAACATCGTCGTGGTCTAGCAAGACAATGAACTCGCCCTGTGCGATTCGAAGAGCGGCGTTAGTCCCCTCGGATACCCCCAAGTTCTGGGCGTGGGTGGTCAGTTTTAACCGAGGGTCCTTGCCAGCACAGGACTTCAACAGCGATTTTATGTGGGGTTCGGACCCGTTATCGCAAATGCACAGTTCCCAATCGGGGTAAACCTGAGCCTGGGCTGATTTGATAGCTTCGTGCAGGAACCTTAGCGGCGGGTTAAATACTGGCATGACGATGCTAAACTTCGGTCTGTATGTGAACCGGGCGATGTGCGCTTCTATGAAGCGGCGCGCGAGCGGCGTGATGCGGCTATTTTCTAGCCACTGAATGTAGTCGGAGATGCTGGGGAGCAGCCTTTCGCGCACGCTAGGAGGGAGAATACTTATTATGAACTTGTTGCCGTAGATTTTAGGTTCCAGCCTTCGTCTTAGCCAGGCGATTAGCCTTCGCCAGAAACTTCTCCAGCCCTCGTTCAGGAGCACCCTGATGCCTATGAGAACAAGCTCGTAGTAGTAGTAGCGGTGGGTGCCAACCGGAAAGAGTTTCTCAGCGATTCTCTGGTAGCGGCTCAGAAAGTGCATGGCTCCATTTCAATGCCATTTGCGGCTTTGGAGACGATGCTTGTTCTCTGTCTTCTTCTGCTCGAGTTGTCGATTAGAGCATATTGCTGCCATAGTTACACCCTTTTCGCGCTGGCTGACATGCCTTATCCGTCTGATGTTTATTATAGCACGCGGCTTGTGCCGGTTGGACTGGAAAGGGACAAACTGGGTCAGGCAGTGTTTTGAAGGAGGGAAAGGTAGTCGGCAACCACTTTTTCTGTGGCACCGAGGGAGACCGTCCTGCCTCTATCGAGGAGAAGACAGCGCTGGCAGAGCTGTTTGACCATATTCAGGTTGTGGGAGACGAAGACTATGGTTCTGCCCTTTTGGCGGAACTCATCTATCTTGGCGATGCATTTTTTTTGGTAAGCTTCATCGCCTACCGCCAGCACCTCGTCCACCAGCATGGTATCCGGGCTAGCATGGATGGCGGTGGAGAAGGCAAGGCGAAGGTACATGCCGGACGAGTAGTTCTTGAGCTTCATGTCCTGGAATTTTTGGAGTTCGGCGAAGTCAAAGATGTGGTCATACACCCTATCCACCTGCTTTTTGCTCATACCGAGGATAGAGGCGTAGATGTAGACGTTTTCCCTGGCGGTAAGCTCGGGCTGAAAGCCGACGCCGAGCTCAAGGAAGGAGGCGACTTTGCCGTTGATGGTGACCGTGCCCTTATTCGGGTAGAGGACCTGAGCCAGTATTTTGAGCAGAGTGGTCTTGCCAGAGCCGTTTCTGCCAATGATGCCAAAGGTCTCACCTTTGTTTACTTCGAAGCTCACATCTTTTAGCGCCCAAAACTCCTGGTATTCGAGCTGCCTTTTGATGACGCCAATGAGGTTCTGGAAGAGGGTGGTCCTCTTCTCTTTGGGGATGCGGAATTTTTTTGAGAGGTTTTCTGCGATTATGGCGCTCATCATACCTCCTCGGCGAAGCGGCGCTGGAGCCGTTCGAAGACAAAATTACCGATGAGCCAGGCGATTATGGCGGCGATGATAACGCCGGCTATACTGGCGATGGATGGCAGTGTGCCGGAGATCATGAGGTTGCGGTAGACGATGATGAACTGTGTCACGGGGTTGAGGAGGTAGTAGGGCATGAGGTAGCCGGGGACTATGGACAAAGGGTAGATGATGGGTGAGCAGAAGAAGAGGATGTTCACCAACACCTCCCATATCTGGTTCATATCGCGAAAGTAGACGAACAGGGCAGCAAGGAAGAGCCCGATGCCGTAGATGAAGAGGAGGTACGGTATGTGGACGAGGGGGAAGAGGAGTACGGTGAGGGGAAGGTGCCTGAGCAGAATGAAAAGGATGGGGAGGAGGACGAGGAACTCCAGGAGCGAGCTGATGAGGTTTGCCAGGACGGTGCTGAGGACGAGTATCTGGCGGGGGATGTAGACCTTGGTCACCAGACTGGGCTTGCTCACTATGGACTGGAGGGCAGCGGAGGTGCCCGTAGCAAAGAAGCGCCATGCCATGATGCCCACGAGGAGGTTGACGGCGAAGTTCGCCTCCTGACGGAAGAGGTTCCTGAAGACGAACCAGAGGACGAGTGAGAGAAGAAGGGGGCTTAATAGCGACCAGAAGAAGCCGAGGGTGGTATTCTGGTAGCGGTTCTTGAATTCGGCGAGGGTGAGGTTTTTGATGAGTTCGCGGTACTGCCACATTTTTCGCGCCTTATTGTAACACACCTCTGAGATACCCGCAGGCGATGCCGAGGAGTTTGCTGATTTCGTAGGCAATGGAGTATGGCAGCCAGTACCACCAGCGCTTTTGATTGAGAACAAATCCCACCTCTTGGAATATGTAGCCCAGGCGGTGGGCGACCCAGTTCCGGGAGCGGGGGAGACCGCCGGAGCCCTGCGCCAGAGCGATGCCGAAGAGAAGGTACCGCTTGAAGACGTCACTAGGGCTGAGGTTGTGAGCGTGGTGGACAGCTGCCTCCGGCTCGTAAACAATCGTCCAGCCGGCACGCAGGAGGCGGGCGGCAAGCTCTTTGTCTTCAGCGACTGTGACCTTTTCTGAGAAGCGGGACTTTTGCCAGATGTCTTTTCTCAGTGCCGAATTGACGTCCGAAATGAACATATTGTCGCGGTAGTAATCGCGGTCATGAGCGGTGACACGGATTTTGAAGTCAGGGAAGTTGTACATATGGAAGAACTTCTCCGGTGGTCTGGTGTGTTCCCAGGGAATCTGCCTGCCGCAGACCATGGCTACCAAAGGGTCGGCGAAGTTGTCCACCAGCTTCTGAAGCCATGCGTCGTTCAGAGGCAGGGCGTCCTGAGTGATGTAGACCAGTATCTCGCCGCGGGCAAGTTCCGCGCCGAGGTTCCTGGTCCTGCCGTGGTGGAACTCTTCGGGGGGTATCTGCACCAGTCTGACAGGATATCGGCGGGCAATTCCCACGCTGTCATCGGTGGAACCGGAGTCTATGACGATGACCTCATATTCGCCGCTTAAGTCCTGGGAGAAGAGGCGCTGGAGTAGCTTTTCCCAGCCTTTACCGGCGTTCTTGGCGAGGACGATGATGCTGGCTTTCATCTGTGCTATTTTAGCGGCTGAAGTAGCTCGAGGAAAAGAGTGCGGTATTTTTCGCTGACCGATTCCCAGTTGTAATCCTCACTGAGACGGCAGGACTGTGCAGCGGCGAGCTGGTATATATCATAGCTGCCATTTTCCAGGGTAGCGATGCGCTCGGTAAGTTCATCCTCGCTGCCGAAGTAGATGCCCCCGTCCTGGAGCACCTCGCGGTTGAAGGGTACATCGTATGCCAGTACAGGTCTACCAAAGACCATCTGCTCCAGGAGCGAGGGGTTGGTGCCGCCGAGTGCGTAAGCGTGGATATAGGCGAAGCAGTTTTTGCGCAGTATGCCCAGCGCCTGTTTATCGTATATGGGGTCGAGGAACAGTATTCTGTCATCGTCCCCTTTCAGTTCGAACAGGTAGCGGTTATAGCTGTCTTTTGGATTGAAGTTGCCGATGATGACCAGCTTGTGACCGGAAGTCGATTTTTTGAAGCCGGCTATTTCAAGGTGGATGTTGTTCTCGGCGACGATCCTGCCCACGGTGAGGTAGTAGTTTTGCGGCGATAAGCCGAAGGTGGCGAGCACTTTTTCTTTGTTGCTGGCGGCAATCTCATTGAGAAGCTTTCTGGCGCCGTAAGGGATATAGACAACATTGCCGACGCGGTAAGCCCTTTCCAGGTAGTCCTTGATGGCTTTGGAATCCGCGATTACTTTGTGGGCTATTCTGACTGCCAGCCATTCGGAAAATCTTAAATACCACGAGGTGAGGTGGGAGGGGAATTTCCAGAGAGGTGAGAAGTAGGGACGCCTGAGAATGGGGCGCCTCCACTCTATGCCGTCGGTATTGATGACGATTTTTTTACCGCGAAGGCGTGAGATTAGGGCTGCCATGGCGCCATCGGGGGCGACGTAATATACAAGGTGGACTTCGGGGTGTTTGCACAGGAGGTAGATGGTTGCTAGGACATCGTTGATGGTGGGGATGGTGAGGGTTTTACCCTGGATGGCAGGGATGTGGAGCCTGATGATGCCGTGGTAATCGTCCTTATAGAACCTGGTGGACTCACAGGTGACGATAACTTTAAAGCCCTGCTGGAGAAGCCTGGGTGCTATTTCCTCAACGAAGGTCTCGGCGCCGCCGTAGCCGCCGGGGATGCCCCGCGAGCCGACGAAGGCTATTTCGAAGCGCTTACTGTTGTGGCTTGAGTCCCGTGCTTTTGTGGACATCTGGTCAGATAAAGCAGTTTTCTGACACTGCGGTGCCTGCCTTGAACCTTTGCGGGGCGAAGAAGGCGAGGTCCGGGTCTTCTTTGCCTGCTATCAAATCGGCTACCATCCTGCCCGCGGCTGGTGAATGCATGAAGCCGTGTCCGCTGAAGCCACAGACGAGGTACAGGTTTTCCAGCCCGGGCACCCTGCCGATGATAGCGTTGCTATCTGGTGTATCATCATGGAGCCCAGCCTGGGCTGAGGTGATGCTGAGCCCGTTGAGCAGCGGCAGGCGCTTTTGGGCTACTATGCCGATTGCGGGCAAAAAGCCCCAGTCTATGGTAGTGTCCAACCCCTCGGGTTCGTCCGGGTTGCGCATGCCGAAGATGAGGCAGCGCCCTTCCCTGCGGAACCAGAAGCCGGTGCGGAACTCGACTACGAGCGGAGAGTCTTTCGGCACCTGGTCGCAGGGGGCGGTGATGAACAGGTGGCGACGGTGGGGGCGAAGGGGTATATCCAGACCGAATATTTTGCCCAAGATGCCGCTGTAAGCACCGGCGGCGATGACCAGGATGGGGCAGTGGAAGCCCCCCTGTGTGGTGCGGATTTCCCAGAGCTGTCCTTTTCTTTCAATAGCGAGGACTTCTGTCTCCCTGCGGAACCTCACACCCATCTCTCTTGAGGCGCGGGCAAAGCCCTGCACCACGGAGTAAGGGTCGGCATAGCCGTCTGAAGGGCAGTAGCTTGCCGCCAGCACACCATCGGTGCTGAGGGCAGGGACAAGCCCCTTCACTTCCTGTGGGGTAAGCAGGCTAACATCCACTCCGAGCTTTCGCTGTAGTGCCACGTTCTGCTTGAAGACTTCGACCTCCTCCTCGGTGATCGCCAGCATTAAATAGCCGTTCTGGCGGAAATCGGCAGGGTAGCCTGTTATCTCCTCAAAATTTTCGAAGAAGCGGACGCTCTCCATGGAGAGCCTTATATTGGCTTCAGTGGAGAACTGCTGTCTGATGCCGCCGGCACATTTACCGGTGGAGCCGGAGCCGATGTCGTCCTTCTCCAGCACGATGATGTCCCAGGAGCCGAGCTTTGCCAGGTGAAAGGCGATGCTGCAGCCGATGACGCCGGCGCCTATGATAGCTATATCAGCCATACCCTTGCCGGTTTCGGTCATGAAATGTAGCCCTTGCTCTTAAGATAATCGGTGAGGGCTTCCTGCCAGGGCCTCATGTCATCGGCACCGAGGAGACGCAGGTGGTAGTTGTCCAGCACCGAGTACCGGGGTCTCCTGGCTTTCTGGGGGTACTGGTCTGAGGTGATGGGGATGACGGGTGTGGATAGCCCTGCCTGTCTGAGTATTTCTCTGGCAAAATCGTACCAGGAGCAGGTGCCTTTATTGGTAATGTGAAAGGTACCGTAGTACTCGGTGGTGATAAGCCAGGCTATCTTGCGGGCAAGGTCTTTGGTGTAGGTGGGGGAGAAGACCTGATCTTTGACCACGGTGAGCTGGGGGCGTTCCTTTGCCAGGTGTATCACGGTCTCGATGAAGTTGCTGCCTTTGACGCTGGAGCCAGCGGTGCCAAAAAGGGCAGAGACGCGGACGATGAAGTGCTTGCGGCAGAGGTGGCGGACAAGCTCTTCGCCGGCGAGCTTGGACCTGCCGTAGACGTTGAGTGGGACGGGGGTATCGAACTCGGTGTAGGGAGTGGTGTGGACTTCAGGCTCGCCACCGAAGACGTAGTCGGTGCTGATATGGACGAGTTTAGCGCCCAGCCCCTCTGCGACCACAGCGACATTACGGGTGCCGAGGGCATTTACCAGATAGGCTTTATCTGGCTGGGTCTCACAGTCGTCGACACGGTGAAAGGCAGCGGTGTTGATGATGACTTCGGGGGCGCACCTGTGCAAGGCTTGCTTCACTGAATCGAGGCTGGTTATTTCGATGTCGGTGTGGGTTAGCGGGAACAGGCTTACTGTGTGGAGCTCTTTATGAAGGTCGGAACCCAATTGGCCTGTGGCGCCGATAACTGCCACTTTCATCTTTTCAGATACACCTGCTCATAGTACTTTGCGTAGTCGCCACTCTTAATACGCTGCCACCACGCAGTGTTGTTGAGGTACCAGCTAACTGTGAAGGCGAGGGCGTCATCGAAGGAGTAGATTGGCTTCCAGCCTAACTCAGACCTTATTTTGCTGTTATCTAACGAGTAACGACGGTCATGGCCAGGGCGGTCGGTGACGAATTGGATGAGGCTCTCGGGCTTGCCCAATAATTTTAGCAGTGTGTGCACCAGAGTCAGATTGGTCATCTCGTTGCCAGCGCCGATATTGTAGACTTCGCCTTCTTTACCCTTTTCCAACACGGCCTCCAAGGCTCGGCAGTGGTCGAGGACGAAGACCCAGTCCCTGACGTTCAAACCGTCGCCATATACGGGAATCGGCTTATCCTCAATGGCGTTGGTGATGACAAGAGGGATGAATTTTTCCGGGAACTGGTAGGGACCGAAGTTGTTGGAGCAACGCGTGATGATGACAGATGTCCCGTAGGTCTTATGGTAGGCAAGGCAGAGGAGATCGGCCGCAGCCTTGCTAGCAGCGTAGGGATTGCTGGGATGGAGCTGAGAACGTTCAGTGAAACTGCCATTTTCTATAGAGCCATATACTTCATCTGTGGAGACCTGGATAAACCTTTTTATACCATATTTTCTAGCACCTTCCAGGAGCACCTGCGTGCCACGAATGTTGGTCTCGAGGAACGGTGAGGCATCGAGGATGCTGCGGTCGACATGGGACTCGGCAGCAAAGTTTATTATGGCATCGAATTTTTCCTGAAGCAGCCTGTCAACCAACTCTCTATCGGCGACGTCACCTTTTATGAAGCGGTACCGAGGGCTCTGTTCCACCTCTTTCAGGTTTTCCAGATTGCCAGCATAGGTGAGCTTATCGAGGTTGGTTATATCCCAGTCCGGATGCTGCTGGATCATATGGCGGATGAAATTGCTGCCGATAAAGCCAGCGCCGCCGGTGATAAGTAACTTCATGCCATGTAACTCCTATTTATGTGGTGGGTAGAACCAGTCCCAGGGTTTGCCCACACGGGGATCATTCTTATTGCCGTTTATCTCTGAGGGGACGATGAGGGCATCGTTCCAGGGTCGGCGCTCTTCGTCCGGGTTTTTATAATCGTAAAGCCGAGTGACAAAGTAGACCGTGAGCGAGGGCTGGCTGCTTACCGTTTTGGTGCCATGGAGATAGTGACCGGGTATTCTCACCAATATGGGTTTTGTGGCGCTGGCGATGACCTCGGCAAGCCTTCGGCTTTTCTCATCATAGGCACAGATCTTCATAGCGCCTTCAATGACCAGAAAGTAGTCCACTTGGCCGCGCAAATGTCGGTGCCATGCCCTGACCATGCCGGGGTAGCTGTAGCTTAAATTCACCTGGACAATCCATTCGTCGATGAAGTCCTGCCAGTCTTGCCTCAAGGCTTCGGCGAAGAAGCCGCGCTCGTCGGGCAGGATGTTGAGGTCATAGGTCCTGACGCCTTCCAGAGGGTATTCTTTCAGCATGTCGCTTTCCCCCTCCCTATCTAGAGGACAATTTCGGTGTCGTCGCCGATGAACAGCTTGACTGCTTTGAAGCCGTGCTCCTGTTTGACAACTCTGGCGCCTCTGCCAATGACGCTGTCAGCCAGTCGTTCAATGTGGCATACCGAGCATCCTTCCAGAATGACAGAGTGCTCGATGCTGGAATTCTCGATGGTGGTGCCGGTGCCAATGCTAGTAAAGGGACCTATATAGGAGTCTTTGATGAGGCACGAATGGGCGATTGCTACTGGTCCCCTGATGGTGCTGTTTTCGATTCTGGTGCCTTCAGCCACCTCCACCCTGCCGATGACCTGGCTGCGTTCGTCTACATGGCCTTTTATATTGCGCTGAAGGAGGTCATCCAGGACGACGCGGTTGGCTTCAAGGAGGTCATCTTTTTTGCCGGTATCCAGCCACCAGCCCTGGAGGATGTGGGTACGGACGGTCTTGCCGTTATCGAGCAGTTTCTGGATGGCATCGGTTATTTCCAGCTCGCCGCGCCAGGAGGGGGAGACCTGCTCTATTGCCTGGTGTATTTCCGGGGAGAAGAGGTAGATGCCGACCAGCGCCAGGTTGCTTTTGGGCTCTCTGGGTTTTTCCACGAGACGGATAACCCTGTCTGAGCCATCAAGCTCAGCGACACCGAAGAGGCGGGGGTCAGCTACTTCTTTGAGCAATACTAGGGCGCTGGGGCGGTGCCGTTCAAACTCGGCGACGAAGTTTGTAATGCCCCCCTGGATGAGGTTGTCGCCGAGGAACATGAGGAATGGAGAGTCACCAAGGAAGTCACGGGCTGTCTTTACAGCGTGGGCAAGGCCAAGGGGTTGTGGCTGAGTAATGAAGGTTAGGTTAGTGCCCCATATAGCACCATCGCCTAGGGCTTCTTTGATTTTGTCACCAGTTTCCGGGGAGATGATGATGCCGATGTCTTTTATGCCGGTCTCTGCGACTTGCTCCATAACGTAGTGGATGATGGGTTTATTAGCCACCGGAAGGAGCTGCTTGGCTATGGTATTGGTGAGGGGCTTCAACCTTGTCCCCCTGCCACCGGACAGGATGAGCGCTTTCATCGGGTATATATTATATCTTTGGGTTCGCTGGTGCAAGGAGTGGCTCAGGCTTTCTCGATGGCGACGCAGGGGATACACCTGGATGGTATAATTGCGCTTGACCCGACTGGAAAGGATAATGTGGGTGGTCGAACAGCTGTTGAATGCACAGTTGGCAGGGGAGGTGGTGGTGTTCGTACTTTCTATGTTACCGGTAGTGGAGCTCAGGGGTGCGCTACCGGTAGCGATTAACCTGCTGAGTATGCCGTGGTATAAGGCGCTGGCTCTGGCGGTGGCGGGTAACCTGTTTCCGGTGCCTTTTCTGCTGCTGTTTCTGGAGTCGATAGCCGGATGGGTCAGTAAGGTAAGTGCCGGGAAGAGGCTGGTGGGATGGGTATTTGAGCGTACTCGAAGGCGGGGGACGGTTATTGAGAGGTACGAAAGAATAGGGCTGGCGCTTTTTGTGGCTATACCTTTGCCCATGACCGGTGCCTGGACGGGGTCGATAGCCGCTTTCCTGCTGGGGGTAAAATTCAGCCGCGCTCTGCTTTCTATTTCGGTGGGGGTGGTTATCGCCGGTGTCATCGTTACCTGCCTCTGTCTCTTGGGGTGGGTGGGGGCGGTGATTGCTGGGTTGGGGTTATGCAGCCTAGCTATCGCGGGGCTGTGGAGGGCATAAAATCTCTCAGGGTTTGCTCAAGGGGCGTGGTCTTTCTATAATATGGCGCGATGAAGTGTCTTGTCCTCGCCAGCGGTTTTGGCACGCGGCTTTATCCATTCACGATTTACAGGGCTAAGGCGCTGCTCGAGTATAACGGTAAGCCATTGCTGACGCATATCGTGGAGAAAGTGCCGGCAGACATAGAGGTATTCGTCTGCTGCAACAGGAGGTTTGAAGCCGATTTTCGTGAATGGCAGAACCGCACGAGGAGGCAAGTTGAGCTCTGTGTTGAGGACGTATGGAGCGAGGAGCAGAAGAAAGGGGCTATAGGCTCGCTGAATTTTTGGGTGGAGGAGAAAAGGTTTGCCGATGACCTGCTGGTTATCGCCGGGGACAACTACTTTGAGTTCGACTTGGAGGAGTTCATCGCTGCCTACAACGGCAGGAGCGTGCTGGTGGCGGTGCACGATATCAATGATCGCGAAAAAGCAAGGCAGTTCGGGGTGGTGAGGCTTGATGGCACGCGGATTGTAGAATTTGAGGAGAAGCCCGCCGAACCGAAGTCCAGTCTGGTTGCCACGGCAATCTATGTTCTGCCATCCCGCGTCTTTCCGGTGCTGTCACATTATCACAGGCTAGGCAAGAGAGACAACCTGGGTGGCTTCATTGCCTATCTGGTAAACACGGAGGAGGTCTATGCTTACACCTTCTCAGAGGCATGGCTGGACATCGGGAGCAGTTTCAGTCAGAGAACCTCTGGGTGACCAACATCCAGCCGATCTTAAAGCCGTCCTTAAGTGAGTTCAGTTTGGGTTTTGTGGGGCGGGGGCGATAGTGGATGGGGACTTCAGCTATGCGGTAGCCCCTCTTGGTGAGCTGGGCGAACAGCTCGGCTTCGAAATCGAAGCCATGCGCGCTTAGTCGGAGGTTTTTGATGGCTTCACCACGGAAGCCCCAGAAGCCAGTGCAGAGGTCGCTGATCTTCCTGAAATAGAGGATGCTTGCCATCCAGCTCAGGAGGTGGTTGCCCGCGAGGTTGAAGCGGCTCATTGCCCCTGGCTCCACCCTGCCTGTGAGCCTGGAGCCGATGACCACGTGGTAGCCCTGCTCCAGGAGGTTCAGCATCTGTGGGATATAGGTGGCTGGATACGTATAGTCGGAGTCAAGCATAAAGACGAAGTCCGCTTTAGTCTGCTCTAAGGCTGTTCTAATCGCCCTGCCCTTGCCCCTCCGGGGTTCCACGATGACTTCAGCGCCGTTTTCCCTGGCGGCCTGTCCGGTCCTGTCGGTGCTGCCGTTATCGACCACCAGGACGGTGATGCGGTAATCTTTTTGTTCGAGCGTTTGTCGCGGGATTTCGGCGATGACCTTACCTATGGTGGCTTCTTCGTTAAGAGCGGGTAAGATTATGCAGATATCCTTTTGTGACATGGTCTATACCACCGGTAGAGTGAAAAATAATGCAGGGTAAGTTGCTGGCGAACTGTACACCAGATTTTTCACCCGTGGCGATTTGAATTATAGTCTTTCGGGCGGGCTGACACAAGGCGAGGACGGTGGAAAAACTTGAATGTAGGGTTAAGCAAGGATTAAAATGTGCATGCCCTATTAGCTTTAAGGGCTTATAGCCCAGCTGAATGTGTGCTCTGGTGAGCGTACTCGGGGCTGCTGTTGGGGCTGGCAAAAGGAAATAATTTCATGCGTTTCAACTGTGGTAAGACAAATGCTAGTTATCAGTCGGGGGTAAAGTCGGTAGCGCTTAAGATAGCCAGTTTACGGGATATTTTCCCGGGGTGGTGGCTGGTACTTACCGGTGGTTTTATGGCGTTATGGGGCTATGGCTACCATGCATACGGTTTCTCAGCTTTATTCAAGCCGATATCTCAAGAGCTGGGGCTGAGCCGTGCTGCAACAACTATACCAGCCAGTATTGGCAGGATAGAAGGAGGAGCTATCGCCATAATTGCTGGCTGGCTCACCGACAGGTTTGGTCCCAGATGGTTGATTTTTTTCGGAGTGTTGCTTATAGGCTTGTGTTTTTGTCTCATGAGCGTGGTGAACTCTTTCTGGTCTTTCATTGTGGTGTGGGGGATATTGCTGGCGATCGGTATGGACCTTGCCCTGGCGATACCCTTGCAGGCGACAGTGGCACGGTGGTTTATCAAGAGGCGCGGGGTAGCCAATGGTATTCTTTTGATCTTCTCCGGGCTGTCAGGTGTGGTGGTGTTGCCTCTGGTTGCGTGGCTGATAACAGTGGTGGGCTGGCGGACGACCTGTTTGATCGGCGGTGCGGTTATGCTTGTCGTTGGTGTTCCTCTGGTGTGGTTTTTTGTCAAGCAACACCCGCCGGAGCGTTATGGCATGCTGCCCGACGGTGCCAGCGTTGGTGAAGTGGGTGGTGAGGATATGGTAGAGAAGGGGCGGAGGTACGCGGCTGAGATGAGCGAGTTTGATTTTACCCTGACGCAGATACTGAAGTCGCCGGCTTACTGGCTTCTTCTGGTGTCCGGGATGTGCCACTTCCTGGCGGTGCCGGTGATAAGCATACATGGCATCCCCTTCTTGACGGATAGCGGCTTTGACCCGGTAAAGGCGGCGCGGATGCTCTCCCTGATGGTGCTGGTGAGTATACCTGCCAGATTTTTTGGTGGCTTTATGGTCGACCGTATCAAGAAGGAGCGCCTGCGTTTCTTGATATTTGCCGCTTACTCTCTCCAAGCCGTGGCGTTTGGCTCTTTTCTGTTGCACCAGACTGAGGCAATGATATATGTCTGGTTTTTACTGTACGGCGTCGGTTTCGGCATCGGCTTCGGCATAATGATGCCGGTGAGGGTAAGGTTCTTTGGCAGAATGGCTATTGGGCGGATAATGGGCATCGGGCAGGTGATCATGTTGCCCGCGGGTATAATTGCCCCTATATGGGCTGGCTGGGTGTTTGATACCACTGGTAGTTATATGGTTGCCTTCAAAGCAGTCTCTGTGCTGCTCGTTGTGGGCAGTTTGCTTGCCCTGCTGATCACACCGCCGAAGGTGCCACAGGAAGTGGTGGTGAGCGCGTGACTTTGTGCAGTAAAGGCGGTGCCCAGCCCGGAGAGCCAGACTGGGCACCGACGTCTTTTGCAAGCGTGTAGCAGCTCTATTCAAGCATCTGGGCGACTAGCTCGCGGTGGAAGGTGCTGCTACCGAAGGCGGTATCGTTCGTCCTCACCCGCTTGAAGTAGAGGTGCGCATCGTGTTCCCAGGAGAAGCCGATGCCGCCGTGGATCTGGATGCCCTCGTCGCATACCTTCTTGCAGACATCGCCACAGTATGCCTTAGCCATAGAAACGGCTAGCGGGGCTTCCGGTGAATCTTCACTCAGTGCCAGACAGGCCCATTCCATGAGGGAGCGGGCATATTCCAGCCCACTGAGCATGTCGGCGCACTTGTGCTTGATTGCCTGGAAGCTGCCGATGACCACGCCGTAAGCGACACGCTCTTTAGCGTAGGCAACGGTCATATCGAGCACTTTTTCCCCGCAGCCTACCATCTCAGCACACAAAGCCGCAGTTGCATACAGTGACATCCTTTTGAGCGGTTCCCAGCCCTTGTGGAGTTCACCAACGATGTTTTCAGCTGGGACGGGAACGTTGGTGAAGACTACATCCGATTGTTTCCTGAGCATGTCGATGTTGTTCAGCGGGCTGACGTATATACCCCATTCCTTAGCGTCCACGATGAAGAGAGTGATGCCGTCCTCCGGGTTATGGCTGGACCTTGTACGGGCAGCCACAAGGAAGTAGTCTGCCGCTTTGGCGTCCCAGACGAACATCTTGGTGCCGTTCAGGATGTACTCATTGCCGCGTTGCTCTGCTCTCATTTTGATGCCGCCGGGCCAGAAGTCGCCGTCTTCTTCCAGCACGGCAAGGGCAAAGGTAGCCTTTCCTTCAGCTATCTTTGGCAAATATTCTTTCTTCTGCTGTTCCGAGCCAGCAAAGAGGATGGGTAAGCCGCACAGTATGACCGTGGAGACGAAGGGACTGGGCAGCAGGGAGCGCCCCATCTCCTCGCAGAGGATGGTCAGGTCTCTAAAGGTCATGGCTTGACCGCCGAACTGTTCAGGAAAGATAAGCCCGAGCCATCCCAGTTCTGCCATCTTTTTCCAGAGTTCTGGTGAGTAACCGACCTCGTCCTCAATCATTGCCCGTACATGGCTTCTGGTACATTCTTTCTCCATGAAGTCGCGGGCCATGGTCTTCAACATTTCTTGCTCTTCAGTGAGTGCCCATTCCATTTGTCGTTCTCCTTTCATCCAGTCCTTTTTGTTCGCCTACCTCGGTAGCCCGAGTATTCTCTCGGCGATGATGTTGCGGTTGATTTCAGACGTGCCCATCTCAATGGTGGCGCCTCTGGCTCTGAGCATCTGGTACACCCAGTCGCCATTGTTCAGAGCACGTTTCGAGTCCCTGTTTAGCTGAGAGTAGGCGCCGATAATCTCCATAATGATGTCTCCGTTCCGCACCCTCATTTCAGCCTGGAAGTTCTTCACTATTGAGGCTTCATTGGTTGGTCTCCAACCCTTACGCATCCGGGCTACCATTCGCTGTCCGCTACACCTCATAGCCTCAGCTTCTATCGCTATCTGGGCGATTTTTTGTCTGAAGGCCGAATCCTCCCAGACTGGCTTGCCGAAACGACGGGTCTCTTTAGCCAGGTCGACGACAGCTCTTGTAATAGCAAGTCTGGTGCTAGCGCCTGCAATTGCTGCAGCACCGCCGCCCCAGAAGGCGCCGCCGCCGCTTCTCTCAGACATTAGGGCAGTGAGGACAACTGCCCAGCCTTGATTGACCTCTCCCACACGGTTTTTGTCGGGGACGCGCACATTATCGAAATATTCCTCGCCGAACTCTGCGTTGCCGGTCATCTGTCTTAGTGGTAGTTTGGTGAGTCCTGGGCTGTGGCAGTCGACGATAAAGCAGGTAAGGTTGCGATGGCGGGGAGCATTGGGGTCTGACTTGCAGGCTATGAGTCCGAAGTCAGCGAATTCCCACATGCTCGTCCAGATCTTCTGACCGTTTATCACCCACTCGTCGCCATCTTTTACTGCGGTGGTCTGAATGTTGGCAATGTCGGAACCAGCATTCGGTTCAGAGAAATACTCAGCCCAGCTCTCCTCTCCGCTCAGTATCTTGGGTATGAAGCGCTTCTTCTGCCATTCCTGGCCATGCGCTAGCAGTGCCGGGGCTGCTACAAGAAATCCAAGTGACTGTGGCCCCGGAGGTGTTCCATGCCGGGCGAGCTCCTCCCGGATAATGGCTATCTCCTCTAGCGGTCTTACTATACCACCATATTCTGGCGGATAGCCGAAGCCGGTGTATCCAGCTTCGTATAGTTTCTTCTGCCACCACTTACCCAGCTCGTGGGCTTCCCGGCTGAAGGGGTCAGGTGCCTTATACTCTGGAGTGCCCCACCCTTTAGGAAGATTTGCCCTGAGCCAGGCGCGCACCTCCTTGCGAAATGCTTCCAGCTTTGCTGTATCGGTAGCCATAGATTCCTCCTTGCTTATTGTTATGGTCTTGAAATATTGCTGACAAAGTCGTGGATATCTCTGGTCAGCAATAGCTCAAGGGCAGTGTAATGTTAGCCATTATGCATATTCTTTGTCAAACTGTTACTGAACTTGTGTGCAGAGTTTTTCCTTTGATACCCTGCAAGAAGCCTCTTACTGGCAAAGTATGCTCCATTTGCCTGTCATCTGGTATGCTGTTTCCTGCTGTGAGGAAAGCGGTTGAGGTTGAGATTGGTTTATAATAAAGCAAAATGGCAAAGGCGAACTGAGAACGATGGGGCATGACAAGAGAGACAGATAGCAGATTTGTGGTTATTTGTGCATTGTGCCAGAAGCCTACCCCGGCAGGTAGGACATTTTGTCAGCATTGCTGGTCGCTGCTACGTGGCAGGGTTGTCTCTGTCAGGGAGATGGAGGAGGAGGCAAGGCAGCGATCGTTACGAATGAGGCTACGGAGAAGAGCCAAGCTTCTGGCTGTTAGTCTGACTGCCTTTGTGTTCACAGTCTCAGTCACCTGTTTGGTCTTGTACTATTGTACCGACGTCTTGGTGAGGCCACCACCGTGGTTAAACTCCGGTTCTGCTTCTGGACAGTGGTCTATGTTCCGTCATGATTTAGGGCGCTCGGGTTGCTCCGAATTGGGGCCTGTGTTGCCCAAGGGGGTGGTAAAATGGGTATTCCGCTCCGGCGCTGCGATCCACTCTTCACCGGTGATCGTGGGAGATACTGTCTATTTCGGCTCCCGAGACCACAGACTCTATGCCATTGATATGGCAAAGGGAGCGAAACGCTGGCAGTACGAGACAGGCTCACGGGTCGAGGCCTCTCCGGCTGTGGTCAACGGGGTTATCTATGTTGGTTCAAACGACGGTAGACTGTATGCTATCAGGGCAGATACAGGGGAAAAGCTCTGGGAGTTTGCTGTAGGGTATCCTGTAAAGTCATCCCCTGCGGTGGCCAGCGAGGTTGTATATTTTGGTGCTGATGACTATTCTGTCTACGCTGTGTGTGCAAAGAGCGGAGCGAAGCTGTGGCAATTCTTGACGGATGGCTACGTAACATCATCGCCTGCAGTAGCTGGTGGTGTGGTCTACGTCGGCTCAAACGATGGTTTTTGTTATGCGTTGGATGCATTAAGAGGGAGACTGCGTCTCCGCTTCAAGGCTTATTCCCCTGTATCCTCTTCTCCTGCTGTCGACAAGGGAATCGTGTACTGTAGTGCCTTTGACGGTCGGGTGTTCTCTTTCGATGGCAGAGCACGGAACTGGCTCTGGGAGCACGAGATTAGACCTTACTGGCTGCAGGTCTATGCTTTCGGTCTCCCTGTACCTCAACCTTCGCCCCAGTCTGGTTTTCTCTGGGGAACGAGGATAGCAAGCCGGATGGAGTCCTCGCCCACAATTGCGGATGGAAAACTGTTTGTTGCTGTGTCAAACAGGCTGATTGCCATTGATCTGGCAACCCACCAGAAACTTTGGGAGTTTGCATCTAACGGTACCATAGTGGGCTGTGTTGCTGTGTGTGGTGGTAATATCTATTTGGGCTCCGCAAAAGGGATCCTGTATGCTCTGGACGCCGCGGGTGGCAGGGTAATCTGGCATCTACAATTTGATAGCCCCATCACCTCCTCGCCCAGCGTAAGCCAAGGGGTGATTTATGTCGGTTTGGAGGACGGGAGCCTGTATGCCGTTGAGTAATTTCTATCTGTGCACAATAGTAAAATTACAAGCAAGGTATTTGCAACCCCACCGGCTTTGCTTTGCTGAGGTCTCATAAAGAGGGTCTTACAGAGATTCTATTTGCCGAGCATGGATTTTTTAAGCTCCTGGTCTATCCAAGCATATCTGACACCGCCACCGTTGTAATATCCTATTGAAAGTTCGCCGTTGTAGTTTTTCACCCAGGGCCACCAGAACACATACCAGTATGGTGCCGGGAGGGCGATGACATAAGCTTGCTCCAGAAGATAGGGCAGCATCTGTCGGTGTATTTCAGCTGCTTTAGTCTCGTCCGGATAAGCTGCCAGCATCTCATCGCGCGCTTTGTTAAGCACTGGGTCATTCACATAGCTGCCGTTGAACATTCCGGGCCCGGTATAGTTTATTGCCTTCATCCAAGTGCCGGCGCCGGCATATCCGGCGAACATCATATCGTCATAAGCCCTTCTGATTGAAAGGCTAGTATAGGTACCCCAGTCCTTGGGCTCGATGATTAACTCAACGCCGATTTTGGACCACATATCCTTTATCATTTGCAACGGGTCCATATATACTCTACTCTGGTAGCAAATTATTTTGGCCCTGAAGCCGTTCGGGTAACCAGCCTCGGCGAGGAGCTGTTTTGCCTTGTCAGGATGGTACTCAAAAAGCTCCTGCACCGCCTTTGGCATCTGTTCTAAGGGCACATAGATGTCCATGAACTCTTTCACAGGTACAACGGGCCATTTAAGTAACATGGCATTGCCGCCATAGTAGTCATCGGCTATTTTCTTGTTGTCTATGGCTAACCAGAGTGCCTGGCGCACCCTCTTATCGGCGAAGGGCGAATCCTTTTTATCTGTCCTCATAAAGATGCAGGCTTGGCCAGCGTCAGGGATATACTTCACGTGTTTCAGTTGCGGCATACGCAGGTATTCCTGGGCTTGCTCCCAGTCAGCGGCAACGATATCAAGCTGACCGGTGCGGAAAGCGGCGTGAATGGTTGATTCGTCGCCAAGATTAAGCACCTTGACACCATCTAAGTAAGGTAACTGGTCGTCTTTGCCTGGACCGATGGGGTTTTTCTGCCAGTAATCAGGGTGGCGTACGTAAGAAGCGGCACTGCTGGGGGTGAATTCGGCCAGTATGAAAGGACCGGTGCCGATGCTGTTCTTGGGGTTGTTCATGTCACCAAATTGCTCTATGGCGTCCTTTGGGTATATTTTCATGAAGTCAGGCATCACGGTGACCACATCAACGAAGTTCTCCGGTTTGCACTTAATGACCACGGTATAGGGGTCAGTAGCAAAGATCTCGGTGGTCTCCGCTGCTCTGGGGTATGTCCTTTTGAAATATGCGGTGGGCAATGTGCATTGCCGTTTTAAAGAGAAGACCACATCGTCTGCGGTAAGCTCGCGACCGTTCGTTGGTGGTTTGTTATGCCATTTAACCCCTTTACGGATGTGAAAGATGATGGTGCCCCTGCCCTGTATTTCCCAGCTTTCAGCCAGACAGCCTGTTGCGTATTTAAAACGGTTGTTTGAACTGGTAAGGAAGTCGCATTCCCCCATGCCGTAGCCTCCAGCCTTGCCTTTTGTCCAGTCTCCCATGAGCAGGTCTTCGTGAGTATAGGCTAGAGTGCCGCAGTATGCCTGAGGTTGAATGGCGTCGTCGAACGCTGAGGGGTCTGCAGTTGTACCCATGGTAATGATGCCACCGTGCACTGGCTTTTCCTTCTCTACACCTGTACCTTCTTTGACCCCGCCGGCACAGCTATCACTAAATAAAGCGACAATCAATGCTGTGATGAGAAAAGCAGAAACCAGACGGATCTTTACTGTCATCTTCACCCCCCTTGGTTGCCGTTATCGGCTGAGGTTTTTACTCGTGCATTAGCCCAATTTTAACAGTGCAACTGTCTTCTGTCAACGCTGTGTACTCGTTTATAGCTTCGCTTGACATTGTAATGATGCGGTGGTATAAAAATTGGCATCCACCTGATCAATAAGGAGAAGCCTGTTCTGAGATCTTACTCTAGTTGGATTCACCAGATTTGTATCGGGTGAGGAAGGGAGTAAAAAATTTTCAAGGAGGGCAACAGTGCAGGTCAAGACACATCCAGAGTTTAGCAGCCGTTATCCATTGCTTTTGACAGCCTTTATGCACAGACCGGTCAGTTTATATCCAGATGATATCGGGGTTGTTTATCGTAATGAGGCTGGGGAGTATTTCCGTTTCACATGGCGGCAGTGGTATAAGCGAACATGTCAACTTGCCCATGCGTTGAAGGAACTTGGAGTGAAACCGGGGCGGCCTGGAGAACCAGGTGACCGGATAGGGGCTATGGCGCTCAATTCCCACCGACACCTGGAGCTGATCTATGCTGGGACATGCATTGGAGCAGTATCGCACCCCATTAACGTGGTGCTCTCACGGGAGCACATGGTGCATACCATAAACCATGCTGAGGACAAGATCATATTTGTCGATGAGATTATTCTACCTCTGCTTGACCTAATATATGACCAGATAAAGTCGACGGTCAAAGCGTTTGTCTACATGTCCGACCGTCCTGGAAAGCCTCAGACCCGTGTGGAGCCCCTTTACCTATATGAGGATTTAATTAAAGGGCAACCTGAAGAGTTTGACTGGCCGCTTTTGGACGAAGGTACTTATGCTGCGCTCTACTATACTACGGGAACGACTGGCATCCCCAAAGGGGTGATGTTCACCCATCGCCAGCTATATCTCCAGAGTATCCACCTTCTAGCTTTAGGGGGAATGGCAATTGCCAATACGATGATTGATATGATCGAGACGATAATGACCTCGAGGGCTGAGACGGTTGATAAAGTGATAGCCGATGGGGGGCGATGTAAAGATGTACTAGATGCCTTGGTCAAGGATATACCCAAGGTGAACGTGCCGTTGGTAAATATTCCCCTTTTTCATATCCATGGCTGGGGTTCGCCGTGGTATAGCGTTGCCTCGGCAAGTAAGATCGTGTTTCCGGGCAGGTTCAGCCCGCAGGCATTCTGTGAGATTGTGCAAACGGAGAAGGTTACGTCGGCAGCCCTTGTGCCAACCATGCTGGCGATGCTCATTGAGTATGAAGACCTGAAAAAATATGACCTGAGCAGTCTGCGTACAGTTGGCACGGGAGGCGCCGCTTTGCCATTGGGGCTTAAAACCAAGGCGGAAAAGGTGTTTCCATTCCTGCGTGCTGGCTCGGGCTACGGAATGACCGAAACTGCGGGTCCGGCTATCCTGGCTTTTTTGAAGCGCCATATGCTGGACTGGCCTAAAGAGAAGCAGGACGAGTTCAGAGTTAAGACAGGACTGGCACCGCTTGGGATCGAAGTGCAGGTGGTCGGGGAAGACGGCAAGCCGGTGCCACACGATAATGAGACGCTCGGTGAAATAGTAATAAGAGGGCACTGGATTTTGGAGCAATATTATAAGGATCCAGAGAAGACACAGACAGCCTGGCGCGATGGCTGGTTTCACACCGGGGATATGGCTAAGGTGGATCAGGAAGGGTACATAATCATTGCTGATAGGATAACCGATGTTATCAGAAGTGGTGCTGAGATGGTGCCCACGGTACTTTTGGAGAACCTGACAGCAACCTGTGACCAGGTCTTGGAGGCGACGTTTGTTGGTGTCCCGGATGAGAAGTGGGGTGAACGACCCATGGCAATTGTCAAGCTGGTGCCAGGTTCATCTGCGACTGAGGACGATATTTATAAGTTTCTTCAGACTGAGGGGGTGGAAAAGGGCAAAATAACAAAGTGGATGTTGCCGGACTATATAGCATTTTGTGATGCCATACCGAAAACAAGCGTGGGTAAGTATGACAAGATAACCATCCGCAAGAATTTGAATGAGTTTCTTGCCAAGGCGAAGAGGATTCGTTAGCCTAATCGGGGTTAAATTCGGCAAGCTTTACAGTCCTAGGTGTTTGGTCTAAAATATATATTTTAAGCAGTTTGGGTTAATAGCCAGATTGCACGCATTTGGGTTTGACTGACGAAACTCGTTTTGCTGGAGGGACGTGTCATGCGCAGTTTCACATTATGGTTAGGCTTGGCTGTTTTACTTATGGTAGCGGTCAGCGGGCTGGGGGTTTGCTCGATAGTGTTTGCTGGTGCTGACCAGCATATAAGCCCTGTGACACAGCATCAGGCTCAGAAATCGCCCACAGGTGAGCAATTAAACATGACCTGCAAGTATCCTGTGCTCAGCAGCTATGCCGGCAGTTATTTCTCTTACAGCATAGACCTTGAGTATACAGGGGGTAAAGAGCCACGGCTATTTGACCTACGTGCTGAAGTCCCGTCTGGCTTCAGTTATTCTATCTATCCTGGCTATGAGACGACTGAGATAGCTGCCATACGCATAGACCCGACTAGAGGTTATCCGGAAACAATAAAGATTACAGTGCGTCCGTATGTATGGCTGACACCAGAGCCCGGGGAATATACGATAAAAGTTTATGCTAGCTCTGGTGACCTGAAGAGCAGCATCGAGCTTAAAGCTATTGTGACAGCAAAATATGATATGAGGATTGAACCGGGGGGTGGTAGGTATAATACTGAGGCTACTGCGGGCGACGATAACTATTTTGCGATCACAGTGATAAACATCGGCACAGCTCCTCTGGAGAAGATCACTTTCTCTTCCAGTATATCAGGAAGTCCTTCTGGGTGGCGCGTTACATTTAATCCTGACAAAATTGATAACCTGGCAGTTGGTGACAAACGCGAGGTACAGGTCAACATTAAGCCAGCGCGCAAGACCATAGCTGGTGATTACATGGTAAATATCTCTGCTGATACGGAAGCTAAGAACGCCTTTGCCAGCGCGAGTATCAGGGTGACTGTGTTGGTGCCAACGGTGTGGGGATGGGTGGGCGTTGGTATCATAGTGCTGGTGATTGCCGGTCTGGCAGTGCTGTTTATGCGTCTGGGCAGACGATGAAGGTGTTGCGTCCGTGCAATATGCTATAGAAACAACGGAACTAACGAAAAACTATAAAGGCAAGATAGCTGTTGACAAGTTAAACCTCCGGGTTCGTGAGGGTGAGGTTTTCGGCTTTCTGGGTCCCAATGGTGCCGGCAAGACAACGACCATATTGATGTTGCTCGGGCTCACTGAACCAACTTCCGGCATTGCCCATGTGTGCGGCTATGACCCAACGAGGGAGCCGTTGAAGGTAAAAAGGGTTGCCGGATATCTCCCGGAAAAAGTCGGTTTCTACGATGATATGACAGCACGAGAGAATCTTGAGTATACGGCAGCCCTGAACGGACTTTCTGTAGAAGCCACGAAGAAAAAGATCGACGAACTTTTGGAACTGGTTGGACTGGCTGATGTTGTCGAACACAAGGTCGGCACTTTCTCCCACGGGATGAAGCAGCGTCTTGGTATTGCCGACGTGATGATCAAGGATCCCAGGGTAGCATTCTTTGATGAACCGACTGCCGGTATCGATCCGGAGGGCACTGACCAGGTGTTGACTTTGATTAAGGGTATGGCACGAAGGAATGTCACCGTGTTCATATCGTCGCACCAGTTGCATCAGGTTCAGAAAGTGTGTACCAGGGTTGGTATAATGGCTAACGGACGGCTGGTGGCTGAGGGATCAATAGATGAGCTCGGCAGGAAAGTTATCGGCGGGGGGAAGTTCAGGATAGAGACTCAGGTCTCGTCGGTCAGCGATAGGCTGCTGAGCGGGGTAAAGGCTATCAGGGGTGTGAGTAGTGTAGAAGTAGAAGGTGACAGGCTGCTAATTGGCTGCGACGAGGATATAAGGCCACAGATCGCGCGTGCTATTGTAGAAAGTGATAGTCTGCTTCTCCAGATGAAGATTGAGGAATATAGTCTGGATGAGATATATCTTAAGTACTTTCGGGACTAACATATGAAAGGGCTAATGGCTGTTTTCTGGAAAGAGATCGGTGACCACTTCAGCAGTCTGCGGTTTATCATACTATCGGTTCTTGTTTATTTAGCTGGCATAGCCACAATATACGTGGCGGCGCAAAACATAAGAGCGGATGTAACCGCAGCTACCAGATTTATCTTTTTGAGGCTTTTTATTGTGTCGGGTGAAAGCGTTCCCTTTTCCTTCCCCTTCTTTCTGGCGCTATTTATCCCCATAATCGGAATAGCACTGGGTTTTGATGCTATAAACAGTGAGCGTACTAGTGGTAACCTGAGCCGCTTGCTTTCGCAGCCGCTTTATCGAGACTCGGTGATAAACGGTAAGTTTCTTGCCGGGATGGTGACTCTGTCTATCTTAGTACTGAGTATAGTAACACTGGTGGCTGGGATGGGGTTGCGTATGATAGGCATACCACCGACGGCAGAAGAGGTGTTGCGTCTTTTTATATTTATCTTCGTCAGTATAGTTTACGGTGGGTTCTGGCTGTCCCTTGCCGTGCTTTTTTCGGTGCTTTTTAATCGTACGGCTACTTCAGCCTTGGCATCTGTCGCGGTGTGGCTCTTCATGTTTCTTTTCGTTGGCATGATAGCGACCTTTGTCGCCAACGCAGTCGTCCCTATTGACCAGAACGCTACAATTGACACCTTAGCCCGACATGATGAGACCTATCGGAGCATTAGCAGGGTCTCTCCGAGCACCCTGTATGGTGAAAGCGTGCAAGTATTGCTCATGCCAGAGTTGAGCAACCCCAGTTCCACCTTGATGCTGATCAGTATTTATACCGCTGGTATGATACCGACTCCGTTATCGCTAGGCCAGAGCCTTCTGATAGTATGGCCTCAGATTACTAGTCTAATTGCCTTGACCGCGCTTTGTTTTGCTGCCTCTTATATAAAGTTTATGCGTGAGGAGATAAGGTCGACATAGGCGCGCTTTTGTATTGCTTGTCTTGCCATTTGTGAACGGAAGGCGGAATCGTGATAATAAAGCATTTAGTCGTTGGGCCACTAGCCTGCAACTGCTATATTGTGGCTTCTGATGTCGATGGACAGGGGATTATCATAGACCCTGGTGCGGAAGCCAAGGCTATCCTTAAAGCTGTTTCTGATCTGAGATTGTCAATTCCTCTGATTGTGGTTACGCATGCCCATTTTGACCATGTTGGTGCGTTGCCGGCGGTGAAGGAGACAACGGGCGCCGAGCTGGCGATACACAAAGCGGAAGCGTCGATGAGGATGGGAGGGTTTGCCCGCATGCTGGCTTCCATGACCGGCGGGTCTTTTGCTAAGCCACCGCAGCCAGAGCGGTTGCTCGAGGACGGTGACATTATTGAAGTAGATGGTTTGTGCTTCACTGTTTTGCATACACCTGGGCATAGTCCAGGGGGCATAAGCCTCTATGGTCATGGAGTGGTGTTTACCGGAGATACGCTGTTTAATTATGGTGTCGGCAGGAGCGATTTCCCCGGCTGCAGCCACAGGCAGCTTATCCAGAGTATCATGACCAAATTGATGTCGCTCCCCGATGATACCGTTGTTTATCCAGGTCACGGCCCCCGGACAACTATAGGAGAAGAAAGAAGAGGCAACCCATTCCTTTGAGGCTGCCTCTTCTACATGAGGCTTATTATCTTTTTTCCTCTAGACGATCCATAAGGGGCAGAGCACCAGCGTCACCGTGGCGATGAGTTTGGCGACGATGTGAAGGGAGGGACCAACCGTATCTTTCAACGGGTCACCGACCGTGTCACCAGCAACCGCAGCTGCGTGTGTTGGTGAACCTTTGCCGATGACGTTTCCAGCTTGGTCTTTGAGCTGTCCGTCCTCGATGTATTTTTTGGCGTTATCCCAGGCACCGCCACCATTGTTCATGAACGATGCAAGAAGGATGGAGGCAAAGGTGCCTACCATGAGGAAGGAGCCCACTGCTGCCGGGGCGCTGAACCCGCTTATCTTGACATAGGCAAAGAAGACGCCAATTACCACAGGCAAGAGCACTGGTAGCAGGCCTGGTGCTATCATTCCTTTAAGGGCTGCCCGGGTGGTGATGTCAACAGCTCGAGCATAGTCTGGACGGGTGGTGCCTGCCATTATCCCGGGGTCTGACTTTATCTGACGAAGCACCTCATCTATTATCTTGCTAGCTGCGTTGCCCACCGACCGCAGCGCCCAGGCGCTGAAAAGGAACACCATCATTATCGCCAGCACAGCTCCAATAAGCACTTCAGGGATGACCAGGTTTATGTTGAAGAGCTCTCCTTCCTTACCCTGGAAGAGCAACACCCTATCGAAGTAAGCCTGAAAGAGCAGAAAGCCTGCCAGCCCCGCGGATACCATGGCATAGCCCTTGGTCAGGGCTTTGGTGGTGTTACCGGTAGCATCGAGGCGGTCAGTTATCCTCCTTATATGGTCGCCCACCTTTGTAAACTCGTTGATACCGTTGGCGTTGTCGGTTATAGGCCCAAAGGTGTCCTCGGCGAGGATAAAGGGGCAGGTCATCAGCATGCCCATGGTGGCTATTGCTGTGCCGTAAGCGCCACTGATCCACCACGGCAGGTCAAGGCCGGAGAGGGTACCAAACCAGTAGGTAAGTGCCAGAGCAATACAGATGACCAGTGCAGTGGGCATTATGGTCTCGAAGCCAACGGACATGCCCGTTACAAAGTTTGTCGCCGGGCCAGTTCGGGAAGCCTCGGCAATGCTTCTTGTCGGTCTGTACCTTGCCTCGGTGTAATACTGTGTAACGTAGACTACGATCACGCTGGTGATGATACCGATAAGTCCTGCTCCCATGAGCCATAACCATCCTGATGCCAGCGGCCCAAACATGACTTTGCAGATGCCGACCATTGACGCAGCACAGAGGGCTAGCGCCACATAGTAGCCACGGTTTAGAGCATCCATCGGGTTTTCGCCCTCTCGGCGACTGTACACTGCCAGTATGCCGATCATGCTGGCGATGATACCACAGGCACGGATGACTAGGGGGAAGAGTACCCACCCCACCGCAGTCAGTGGTGCCATGCCTGCTTTGACCGAAATAAGGTATAGAGCGGTGCCGATTATCATGGCGCCGATGTTCTCGGCTGCGGTGGACTCGAACAGATCCGCGCCACGGCCGGCGCAATCGCCCACATTGTCGCCAACCTGATCAGCGATTACAGCAGCATTCCGTGGGTCATCCTCGGGGATGCCTGCCTCTACCTTGCCTGCAAGGTCAGCGCCCATGTCGGCAGCTTTGGTATAGATTCCGCCGCCAAGCTGTGCGAAAAGGGCTACCATGCTGGCTCCGAAGCCGAAGGCGACGATAAGGTGGGGAGCAATCTCGGGGTGAGTGGCTCCGCCATAAGCGAAGAACATTATGGTTACTCCCAGCAGACTGAGGGTGACGATCAGGAACCCGGAGACAGCTCCACCTCGTAATGCAACTTTAATGGCTTCATTGAGGCCCCGGTGGGAAGCGGCAGCACAGCGTACATTCGACTTTACCGCAATCCACATCCCTACAATGCCGGAGATGCAGGAGCAGAGTCCTCCTACAAGGAAAGCCAGCGCCGTTCGCCAGCCCAAGCCAATTGCTGAGACCCCCAGCATTTCCAGTTCTGCGGGACTGCTCAGTCTGGCGAGCAGGAATCCGATTAACGCTGCCACTACTACTGCGGTAATGCCGATGGTGGAGTACTGGCGGCGTATAAATGCCCAGGCACCTTCGGCAATTCTTGAGTTCACGTCCTGCATTGCCGCTGTACCTGCATCTGCCCGCAAGATATACCTTATGAGTGCTAGGGCGAATACAATACCGATAGCGCAACCCACTACCACCACCCAGAAGATTCCAGGGACCTGTGCCATATTCACCTCCTAGATATAGAGAATTTGTGGCGAACTAGAATAAAGCTCCAGGGTAACTTTAGAGACTTGTGAGCGGCATGATTCGCTGGATGAAGATTGCCTTGCATCTCATTACTCTGACCAGTTAAATTAGCGGCATATTTTAGTACAAAAACCCAGTTTGCGTCAATTGTTGGTAAACAATACCCTGACCGCGGTTCCGCTTGTTGGCGCTTTGTCCCCGCTTGCGGGAGCGGGTAAAATAGACTGGGCAGGCAAGAGGTGTTATTAACTCCACTTCGTAGACAGTATCTCAGGATAAAGCAGCGATACCCGGAAGCCATAGTGTTCTTCAGGCTGGGCGACTTCTATGAGACATTCGATGAAGATGCCAGGGTTACATCGAGGGAGCTGGGTATCACTTTAACCTCGCGCGAGATGGGTAAGGGGCAGAGGGTACCGATGGCTGGTATCCCATTCCATGCTTTAGACAATTATCTGGCTAAACTGATTAACAATGGGCACAAGGTAGCTATATGCGAACAACTTAGCCCACCCGGCAAAGGACTGGTGGAACGGGATGTTATCAGGGTGGTGACACCGGGCACGGTGGTTGAACCGACACTTCTAAGCGAGAAGAGCAACAACTATCTGATAGGCCTGATTATCAATGGAGACGAAGCAGGACTCGCCTATACCGATATCTCTACTGGTGAGTTTGCCACCACACAGTTGCCAGCGAGCCAGGTCACCAATGAACTCGACCGTCTCCGGCCAAGAGAAATGGTGGTGTCAACAAGTTTTGACTCAGACTGGATTGATCCCTCCGTTACTGTAAGCAGGATTGATGATTACTGGTTTGACCATGAGGTGGCTCGTAACCTGGTGCTGAATCATTTTGCAGTGGTGTCTCTCGAGGGTTTCGGCTGTGCACATCTACCGCTGGCTGTGCAGGCGGCGGGCGCCGTACTACGCTATATCCAGGAAAACCAGAAAGCTGCCTTAGGGCAGTTGACTCAGTTATCGACATACTCCACTCAGGTGTTTATGTTGCTCGATGCGCAGACACGCCGAAATCTAGAGCTATTTGTCAGTGCCCGACAGGGCACAAGCACCGGCTCTCTGGTTTCGGTGCTCGATACGACCTGTACGTCTATGGGCGGAAGACTTCTCAGGAGATGGCTGGCTCAACCTCTTATTGACATAAAACAAATTCAGAAGCGGCAGGAAGCTGTTGAAAGCCTGTTTCAGAACACGGTATTGAGGCACAGGCTAGTTTCTCTTCTCAGAGATATTCCTGACCTTGAGCGACTGATAAACCGGGTGAGGGGAGGCACAGCAGCCCCGCGCGACCTTATTGCTTTGTGCTCCGGTTTGGAAAAGGTCGGCATAATACGCGAAGAGCTGGGAAAAAGCGGCTGGCGATGGGAGTGGCTGGATGACGAGATGAGGTCGTTCCCCGAAGCCGTGGACCTAATACGGAGATCGCTTGTCGATAGCCCATCCAGTAGCTTGGAAGAAGGTGGGGTAATAAGGGAAGGTTTTTCCACAGAGCTGGACGAGGTCAGGGCAGCTGTGAGACGGGCGCGGGAATACTTGGCAAACTTGGAGCAGCAGGAGAGAGAGCGCACCAAAATCAAATCCCTGAAGGTGGGCTACAATAGCGTCTTCGGCTACTATCTGGAGGTGTCCAAGCCCAATCTTCACTTGGTTCCCCCGGAGTATATTCGTAAGCAGACTCTCGCCAATGCCGAAAGATTTTTTACTCCGGAACTGAAAGAATATGAGTCGGTGATCCTTAACGGGCGCGAGAGGATTGCTGAACTTGAAACGTTGCTCTTCCGCCAGGTGTGTCAGCAGATAGCTGGTTTTGGGGACGGGATTTTGTCTGCGAGCAGGGCTCTGGCTGAGGTGGATGTGTTTTTGAGCCTAGCTGAAGTGGCTGTCAGATACGGATATGTAAAGCCGGAATTGAACACAGACAATGCTATAACCATCCGTGGCGGACGACATCCCGTGGTGGAGAGGAGCTTAGGCACCGATGCTTTTATACCGAACGACACCTATCTTTGCAACGATGATGCGCAAATAATCATCCTGACCGGTCCCAATATGTCAGGCAAGTCCACCTATCTCAAGCAGGTGGCACTGATCGTGCTTTTGGCACAAGTTGGCAGCTTTGTCCCTGCTGAATCAGCGACAATAGGAATTGTTGACCGCATATTTACCAGGATCGGGGCTCAGGAAGACCTGGCGGCAGGGCAGTCGACATTCATGGTTGAGATGGTGGAGACAGCTAATATACTTAACAACGCAACACCGAAATCCTTGGTCGTCCTGGATGAAATCGGGCGAGGAACGAGCACATATGACGGGCTTTCCATTGCTTGGGCAGTGGTGGAACATATCCATAACCATCCTAGCCTGGGGGCTAAAACGCTCTTTGCCACACATTATCATGAACTGGTGGCACTGGGTAACCTCCTGCCGCGGGTGAAGAATTTCAATGTGGCGGTGACGGAGGAAGGAGGGAAGGTAGTCTTTCTGCGTAAAGTTGTGCTTGGTGGTGCTGATAAAAGCTATGGCATTCACGTCGCCCAGCTGGCTGGACTGCCAAAAACGGTGATAAGGAGAGCGCAGACAGTATTGGAGCAGATGGAGGGCGGTCGGGCACCATCGAGGTGGGAGCGTCGTGTAGTTGGTGGCAAGGAAGCTGGCCATCAATTGCCGCTTTTTGATAACAGAGGAGCGCTTTTCAGGGAAATAAGCCAGATGGATGTTGACTCGATGACACCCTTGGAGGCGATAACCAAGTTATACGAGTTAAAGAAGAAAGCCCGAGAAGCCGGTTTGTAAACAGTGCGAGGTGGCTCTGTACCAGCCTTTTTGCGGGTGATAAAATTTTTTCAAGACTCTGCCAGGAAGGTATGGTAATAATAGATGTCCAGAAGGAAGATAGTAAGACTTTCGGATGGTGATATCAGGTTTCTGATAGAAACGGTTGCCCCCCAGTTGCTCGGCAGGCTGGATGTAATAAAGAATGATGCCCAGCTTATTGAAGGTATGCTGGATCAGGAGATAGAGAAGGTCTTTCAGAGGATGGTGCTTACGGGCGAAGAGAGGGTGATGACTTCTATTTCACCTGCTTTTCTCTTCGAAGTACTGCTGCGGAAGGCTGCTAGGGATCTTAGGACACAGAGCTGTACGATAGAGAAAATTGGCTTTCAAAATGTGCCGGTATTCGATGCCCGAGAGGTGGTGGATTTTCTTTCTCAAGAAGGAAGTGTGGAATATCTGGCTGACATGCTTGCCTCTTTTACCAAAATTCGGAGTTTTGCTGTAGCTGTCCGAGTGCGGAGAGGTATATGGCGGAGGTTCAGGTTCAGTGATATGGATGTTGACAGTCTAATAAAGTTTTGTGAGAGCGTGGATGATGAGCACAGGTTTGCCTTGTACAAGAGGATAGCTGACCTGTGCCTGTTTATTCTAGGCGTGTTCCCTGAATACGTGATACCCAGCTATCAAGTCGCTCCGGATATGGGTGTAGCTCGTCTTGGTGCCGGGAGGAGGTTTGCCTGGTCTGCTGAAGACTATGAGGGGGTGGGTAAACGGTTTTACAAACTGGCTGGCTCGCACAGGGATGCGGATATTCTGGGGCTTGCTGAAGTCTTGCATCGCTTCCATGAAAAATTCAGTCTCGCCAGAAAGCCCCTTATTTATATTTCGGAGAACTTGCTTAAGTCGAGAAAGCGGAAGCTTTTCCCCTCAATTTCGCCCAACTGAGGGGCGATATCTGCTGGTTATGGTTGTTTGCTGTGCAGTTATAATGTGCAGTTATATAATAGGATGAGGGCGATATAGTATAGGTTGGTATCTAATGAGCGGTATCAGGAGGTTTTTTTCGGGGCTCTTCTGTCTGTTGCTGGTCTCTGTGCTGTCTTTATTAGGGCTTGTTACCACGCTAAATCTGACCGTACTTAATCCTGATTTTATGGTAGCTGAGCTCAAGCAGCTAGATATTTACTCCCAGTTGGCCAGCCAACTGGAGTCTTTTCTTCGGGGGCAAGGTATCTTGGAGCGTGATGTTGAGGTTGCGCTTTCAGGGCTTGCGCTCGAGCTAGAGCAGAAAAGTGAGGATGTTATCCGTCATATCTACAGTTCTATTGGCAAGGGCGAAACAGAAACAGCTATTTATCTCGGTGAGATAAGGCAGATAATAAAAGATTACGCTGCTAGGGCTATGTCTCTGTCACCGGAGCTTCGAGGCGCTCCAACGGGTGATATGGAGGCTGTTATTTCAAGGATATACAGCGAGATCGATGGCATGGTGCCAGAGAGCATAATGCTCAGCGATTACATCCTAGGGACGGAAGCAGTGTCTCAACTTAACTTGATAAAGCGGATACCTGCTTATCTCCGGGACCTCGAGCGCGTGCTAATTATGCCGGCTGTGGTATTGGTGTTGTTGATCTGTTTGGTGCATTGGTGGCAGCCGAAACCCATTGCTCAGGCGCTTGGCGTTGTTTTTATCACGGTGGGTGTTGGCTCTGTAGTAGTCTCATTGTTTGGTTCTCTTGGGGATATATTGCTCGGTTTTCTCACTGTGCCTCATGGCTCTTATTCACAGCTTCAGTCAAGCATATTTCAGTTGTTCAATGATATCTTGAAGCCTATGCGCATGTATGGTTTCGGATTTGCGGGCGCCGGGATATGTTTAATCATAGTATCTGTACTGTGGAGGACAGCGCCGGCTGGTATCCGTGCTGTGCCTGACCAGGTTGGTGGGCGAGCATAGTAGATACTTCTTCCGGGAACGGCTTTGCAAAATGCCCCCCTTTGAGCTATTATTTGGCTTCAGTCGGAGATGGCATTATTTGAGTTTCTAGCATCGGGCACCGTCAGCGCAGCGCAGGGTTTCCTGGCAGGGGCGACCGTGTCTGGCATAAAGGCAAGCGGAGGTTTGGATCTAGCCATCCTTCACTCTGAGAAGCCGTGTGCTGTAGCTGGTGTCTTTACTTCTAATACAATCAAAGCAGCCCCTGTGATTGTCTCGCAGAGACGCGTGAGGTCTGGGAGAGCCCAGAGCATTATAGTCAATTCAGGTTGTGCTAATGCCTGTACCGGCGATGAAGGAATTGCTGATGCCGAGGAGATGGCTGGGCTGGCGGCGAAAAGACTTGGTGTCCCGACAGACGAGGTACTGGTGGCAAGTACCGGAGTGATCGGTATCAGGTTACCCGTGGGATGTATCCAGAGTGGAGTGGAGAAGATTGTCCTCAAACGGGACGGTGGACATGAGCTGGCGAAGGCGATAATGACTACAGACACTTTTCCCAAGGAAATTGCTCTGCGCGTTGAGACGGATAGGGGCGCATTTACAATTGGTGGCGTGGCTAAAGGGGCTGGGATGATACATCCTCAGCTGGCTACTATGCTCTGTTTCCTGGCCACCGATGCCGATGCCGAAGCTGGTCTTTTGCAGGCTTGTCTGCGGCAAGCCGTTGATGTCTCTTTTAATATGATCACCATCGACGGTGATACCAGCCCCAATGACATAGTGTTATTAATGGCGAACAGGGCATCGGGAGTAAAGGTCGGGGAAGATTCTGCTGGCTTGCTTACAAGGGCGCTGGAAGAGGTCTGTATTTATCTTGCCAGATGTATTGCCAAAGACGGTGAAGGTGCCACAAAACTCATAGAGGTTGAAGTGGACGGAGCTCTTGATGTGGTGGAGGCGCGTGTAGCAGCGCGCACTATTGCGGCTTCTCCTTTAGTGAAAGCTGCTGTCCATGGCAATGACCCCAATTGGGGGCGCATTGTTGCTGCCCTGGGACGAAGCGGCATACGCATGGAGGAAAATAAGCTGGACGTCTATTTTTGTGGTACCTGCGTCATGAAGCGAGGGCAGCCACAACCTTTCGATAGGCGTAAGCTGAGTATGGATTTGGCTGCAGAAGAGGTTTCTATCAACCTGCATCTAAATCTGGGCTCGGCAAAGGCGGTGGCGTGGGGATGTGATTTGTCTGAGGAATATGTTACCATAAATAGCGCCTATACGAGCTAGTCCCAGTGCTAGGTTTTTCTTGCCAGAGCAAAGGATCGTGGCTGGTTTGTTTGAAATTATATATGCGATGGTAAGAGATGGGTGAGGCTGCGAGATCAGGGTTGTTAGTAGTCAAAATAGGTGGTAGCACTTTCGGAAGCACTGACACCACGATTGAGGACCTGGTTACTTTGCAAAAGAAGGGTATACCTCTGGTGGTGGTGCATGGGGGTGCCAGCACAGTTTCTGGTTGGCTAAGGAGACTGGGCATAACGACTACTTTCATACGTGGATTAAGGGTGACAGATAGGGAGACACTCAAGGTGGTGGTTGCGGTGCTTGCCGGCCTGGTGAATAAAGAGCTTGTATCGGCTGTATGGCGTCTGGGGGGTAGAGCTGTGGGTCTGAGCGGCGTTGATGGCGGTTTGATTGTGGCACGCAATAAGACACCGGAGCTAGGATATACAGGCGAGGAGCTGAATGTGGATATTGCCCTGCTGAATGTGTTGCTAAAGTCTGGTTACATGCCCATCATTGCACCTGTGAGTATCGGGTCACTGGACTCTGATGACGAGACCAACATATTGAATGTGAATGGTGACACGGTGGCTGCGGAAGTTGCTGCAGCGTTGAGGGCAGAGAAGGTGATCTTTTTGACCGATGTCCCGGGTGTATATGACAATTCCAGAAAGCTGCTCAAGAGGCTTAGTCCTAGCGAGGCAAAGTCGTTAATCGAGTCTGGTGTCGTCTCCGGTGGCATGGCAGCGAAGATCGAGGCTTGCTTGATTGCGCTCTCGGGGGTACCTGTGACACGTATTATAGACGGAACATCTCCGCATGCTTTGCTAAATGAAATGGACGGGAAAGGTGATGGAACCACAATCGGTTAGTGTCACGGACGAGTGGCAGGAGCTGGAGCATCAGTTACTAATGCAGGTGACCAGGCGTCTACCGGTGACACTTGTGCGTGGCAAAGGGGCTAGAGTATGGGATGTACAGGGGCGGGAATATCTTGATTTCGTTAGTGGCTGGGCGGTGAACAGTCTGGGGCACTGTCACCCGGTGGTGGTTGAAGCTCTGGTAAGACAGGCACAGACCCTGATTCAGGTATCCAACCAGTTCTACTCTGTTCCGCAGATACAGCTGGCTAAGCTGCTGGTTGACAACAGTTGTTTTGACAGGGTCTTCTTTTGTAACAGTGGTGCTGAAGCCAATGAGGGTGCTATAAAGCTGGCGCGCAGATATGGGAAGCTGCATCTGGGCGGGGCTTATGAGATCATAACGGCGCGGGGCTCTTTTCATGGGCGTACCCTGGCTACAACGGCAGCCACTGGGCAGATAAAGTTTCAGCAGCCTTATCTTCCCCTGCCTGAAGGATTTGTCAATGTCGATTATGATAGTGTGGAAGCTGTGAAGAAAGCGACTACAGATAAGACCTGTGCTGTAATGGTGGAGCCGATTCAAGGCGAGAGCGGTGTTAACGTGCCCAGCGACGGATATCTGAGTGGGCTGCGTGCGTGGTGTGACGAGAGGGGTATCTTGCTAATATTTGATGAGGTGCAGACCGGCATTGCCCGAACTGGCACCTTGTTTGCCTACGAGCAGGCTGGTATAGAGCCGGACGTGATGACGCTGGCTAAGGGGCTGGGTGGTGGTGTGCCCATAGGGGCTCTTCTGGCTAAGGAGGAAGCTTCGGTATTTGGTGTGGGCGAACACGGTTCCACTTTCGGTGGTAACCCGCTTGTTTGTGCTGTCAGTCTGGCGGTGCTAAAGTTCATTCTTGATAACGATGTAGCTGGAAATGTGAGAAGAGTGGGCAATTACTTCAGGACCCGCTTAGAGGCGCTTAAGGCGAAGTTCCATTTCATAACGGAGGTACGGGGCAGGGGGTTACTGTTGGCTATCGAGTTTGCCGGGAATTTCGCTGAGGAGGTCGTGTTGGAATGTCTGCAAGAGGGCTTGCTGGTGAACCGGGTTAAGCCCAATGCAGTTCGTTTCCTGCCACCTCTGATTATAGCTGAAAAGGAGGTGGATAGGGCTTTAGGTATCCTAGATAAGGTTTTGAGCAGGAGGAATAACGATGGACAAGGTGGTCCTGGCTTATAGTGGGGGATTGGATACTTCTGCGGCAATAAAGTGGCTCGCCGAGAAATATAAGATGGAAGTTGTAGCCCTGACCTTGGACATAGGCGGTGTCAGCGACCTGCTGTCGATTCAGCAGAAAGCCCTTAAGATAGGTGCTGTGAAAGCGCTGATGGTGGATGCCCGGGAGATTTTTGTGAAGTCCTTCATTTTCCCGGCGCTCAAGGCGAATGCAGTATATGAGGGACAGTACCCGCTTGCCACTGCTTTAGGGCGTCCGTTGATAGCCAAATTGCTGGTAGAGACGGCAAGAAAAGAGAAAGCGGTTGCAGTGGCACATGGGTCTACTGGCAAGGGGAATGATCAGGTTCGTTTCGATGTCAGTGTAGCGACCTTGGCTCCGGAGCTGAAAGTAATAGCACCGGCGCGTGAGTGGGGAATGACGCGGGAGGAGACGATTGCCTACGCTGAAAAGCACGGTATACCTGTGCCGGTCAAAGCTACCAGCCCTTATTCAATTGATGAGAACCTATGGGGCAGAAGCATAGAGTGCGGCGTACTTGAAGACCCCTGGGTTGAACCGCCCGAGGAGGTATTTGCCTGGACGAGGTCGCCATCGGCGTGTCCTGACCGGCCAGAGTATGTCGAGATCGGGTTTGCAAGTGGTATACCAGTAAGCCTTAATGGCGAGGAGATGGATGGGGTCACACTTATCCAGAAGCTAAATGAGTTAGCGGGAAAGCATGGGGTGGGGAGGATTGACCATGTTGAGAGCAGGTTGGTAGGGATAAAATCGAGGGAAATCTACGAGGCTCCAGCAGCTACGGTGCTGCTTAAAGCCCATCAGGCTCTGGAGGCGATGACCCTGACTAAGGACCAGTTGCGGTTCAACCAGAAGGTGTCTTGCGAATATGCAGATTTGGTCTATAATGGGTTGTGGTTCACAGCGTTGCGCCGTGACCTTGCCGCTTATGTGGATAGTGCGCAGCGGCATGTTACCGGTACGGTAAGGGTTAAGCTATTTAAAGGTACCTGTATGGTCGTTGGCAGAAAGTCCCCCGTCTCGCTTTATGATTACAGCCTTGCCACTTATGATAAAGGCGACATCTTTGACCAGAGCGCTTCACCCGGTTTTATTCATATCTGGGGCCTGCAGGTAAGGATTCAGGCAAAGGTTCAAGGTAGTCCCGAGTAGTAACATTGTGATTTGTACTTTGAAAGGCAGGGTTAGCTTTGGGAGATGAGTCGGAAGTCTGAGGGGCAAAGCCGCTTAAGGCGCCGGTTTCACAAGCAAGTTGCTAGAGCAGCGCAAGACTATGTTGCCTCTTTGGGGTTTGACCGCCGTCTTTACCGTCATGATATAGAGGGTAGCATCGCACATGCAAAGATGCTGGCAAAGCAAGGTCTAATATCACACAGTGAAGCTAACCTGATAGTCTCGGGGCTGACGGAGGTTAAAGAGGAAATAGAACGCGGGGAGTTCGACTTCAAGGCTGAGTGCGAAGACATACATATGAGTATTGAGGAGAGGCTGTTCGAGAAAATAGGAGATGTGGCTGGCAAGCTTCACACTGCTCGCTCCAGGAATGACCAGATCGCTGTAGATATGCGTCTGTTTGTAAAAGAGGCAGTGAGCGATACCATCGACAGGATACGGAAACTACAGAAGGCTATTGTGGAACTGGCTGACGATAACAAGACTGCGATTATGCCGGGCTACACCCATTTGCAGCAGGCACAGCCCGTACTGTTTGCCCATCACCTGCTTGCCTATTTTGAGATGCTGGAAAGGGATGTAATGCGTTTTAGCGACTGTTTGAAGCGCGCTGACGTCTTGCCTCTAGGTAGCGGTGCTCTTGCAGGGGTCACCTACCCCGTTGACCGTGAGTTCTTAGCCAAGGAACTTGGTTTCAGTCAGATAAGCCGCAACAGCATAGACGCTGTATCCGACCGCGATTTTGTTATTGAATACGAGGCTGCAGCAGCTATCACCATGATGCACCTGTCCCGGCTAGCGGAGGAGATAGTGTTGTGGTCGTCACAGGAGTTCGGTTTTGTTGAGATCGATGAGGCATACGCTACCGGAAGCAGCATAATGCCTCAGAAGAAGAACCCCGATGTTGCGGAATTAGCCCGCGGTAAGACGGGAAGGGTGTATGGCGATTTGATCGCTATACTAACAGTGATGAAAGGTTTGCCCCTAGCTTACAACAGAGATATGCAAGAAGACAAAGAGGGGCTTTTTGATACCGTGGATACCCTGTTATCGACACTGGAGGTGCTCTGTGGCTTATTAGGAACCCTGAAGGTAAATACGGTGCGGATGAGGGAAGCGATGTCCGGTTACATACTTGCTACTGATCTGGCAGACTACCTCACGAAGAAGGGGTTGCCATTTCGCGAAGCCTATGGGATTGTGGCTGAACTTACCAAATATGCTGCGGACAGGGGCAAGGATTTGCACGCGTTAACGCTAGCGGAGTACCAACGTTTTTCCCGATTGTTTAATGAAGACGTCTACACCATTACGCTGGAAGCTTCAGCCAATGCGCGGAATGTGGTCGGAGGCACAGCTGCGAAGCAAGTTTCTACTGCTCTGACTGGAGCGCGCAGAATCTTGGAGGCACACTTTGGGAAGAGGTAAAAATATAAAACTGGCGCCTTCGATCCTGTCTGCCGACTTCAGTCGGCTCGGTGAGCAGGTTGCCGAGGTGACAGAAGCCGGGGCTGACTATATACACATTGATGTTATGGATGGCCATTTCGTACCTAATATAACTATTGGGGCGCCTGTTGTGGCTGCTCTCCGACCCTGGACACATTTGCCTCTGGATGTGCATCTGATGATCGAACGCCCCGAACTTCACATAGCCGACTTTGCTAGAGCCGGGGCAGATATCATAACAGTTCATGTTGAGGTCTGTCCTCACGTGCACAGGGTTATAGAGATGGTGAAAAGCTTTGGGATCAAGGCTGGTGTTTCGTTAAATCCGGGAACCCCTCTTGAATCGTTAAGGGAGGTCCTATCTGTAGTTGACTTGGTCTTGGTGATGACAGTCGACCCGGGTTTCGGCGGTCAGAGTATGATCAAGGGTATGGTTGGGAAGTTAGCAAGGCTTCGGAGATGGCTGGACGATGGGGGGTTTATGGCAGAACTTGAGGTGGATGGCGGGATCAATCTAGATACCGCTTTGGAGGTGGTTGGTGCCGGGGCTGACATCCTGGTAGCTGGAGCAGCGATTTTCAATTCTGGGAAAAGCGTTGCTGCTGCTCTGCAGGAAATGAAAAAGGCGATTCAGCTAATGAGCTAGCTTATGTTGGGTGCGCAGACACCGTGTGCACAGGTTGAGCCTTTTGCGTTCGCCGTTGATACTTATGGTGACCGTCTGAACGTTGGGCAACCAGCGCCTTCTGGTATGTTGCATAGAATGGCTCACTCTGTTGCCAAAGTGTCCTGTCTTTCCACAAACGTCACACTTCTTAGCCAATTCACTAACTCCTATTGGAGCGGTGTTGCTGCCAGTTTCCTATTTCCAGCCCTTGGGTACCCCTTGTATATGGCTGGTCTAGACAATAATGGTAAAATGATACCACAAATCGGGGACTAAGCAAAAGGAGAGGAATGAGCCAGATTGTAACCTGTGATGGCCAAGAATTCAGGAACATGTTTGCTGCTGCCAGCGCTTGGCTAGAGAAGAGTGTTCCTGACATAAATGCCATCAATGTATTTCCAGTGCCCGATGGGGATACGGGGACAAACATGTTTCTCACCATGTGCGCAGTTATGGAAGAGGCGGACAGGGTCTCAGATCACAATGTTTCTGTGATGGCTAAAGCCATGGCACAGGGTGCACTGATGGGTGCTCGGGGGAACTCAGGGGTGATCCTATCCCAGTTTTTCCGCGGTCTAGCAAAAGGACTTGACGGCAAGGAATTCCTTGATGGAGCTGCTTGGGCGATGGCTTTGAGTGAGGCATCGCGGGCTGCATACAAGGGCTTGTCGCAGCCGGTAGAGGGAACGATGCTGACGGTGATCCGGGACGCAGCCAAAGCTGCTGGTGAGGTTGCCAGAACCAACCCCGAGGATATCACCAGTATAACAGAAGCCGCTGTTAAGGCTGCTAAGGAATCTGTAGCGAGGACACCACTCTTGTTGGCTGTGTTGCGCGAGGCTGGGGTGGTGGATGCCGGTGGTCAGGGAATTTATGTGTTGCTCGAGGGTATTCTGAGCTATCTCAAAGGCGAGTTGGAAATTATGAAATATCGCAAGCCCGAGCTGATAGCTGCGGGGGCACCAAGCAGTGGGGTGGTTGGCGGCGAAACTGAGGAAGCCTATGGTTATTGCACGAATTTCTTACTCGAAGGCAGCAAGCTTAACCCTGACAAAATTAGAAAGAGGCTGGAGCGTAAGGGGAAGTCAGTGGTCGTGGTTGGTGACGAAAATACAGTCAGAGTCCACATTCACACATATGATCCCGGATGGGTTATAAAATTTGCCACCTCGCTGGGTACCCTTCATCAGTTGCAGATTCAAAACATGGACGATCAGCATGTGACATTTTTAGAGATGCAGCAAGAGCGTCTGTCGAAGCTCGAGATAGGAGTGGTGGCTGTAGTCTTGGGCGAAGGTCTGGCGGAGGTATTTCGAAGTCTGGGTGCGGCAGCGGTAGTCCCTGGTGGCCAGACGATGAACCCCAGTGTCCAAGAGATACTCCAGGCAGTGGAGGCAGTTCCTTCTCAAAAGGTGATTGTGCTACCCAATAACAAAAATATCATCCCCGTTGCATCTCAGGTTCAGTCTTTAACTTCCAAGGATGTTGTGGTGGTGCCGAGCAAGACCATACCGCAGGGAATTGCTGCACTTGTTGCTTTCAATTATGAGGATACACTGGAGGAAAACGTGCGGGCTATGGAGGCGGCGATAGCTGGTGTAAGGACTATCGAGGTTACCACTGCTGTACGCAGTACCCAGATTAAAGGGGTGAAAGTGAAGCAAGGGCAGGCGATTGCCATTTTGGATGATAAGGACCTGATAGCTGCAGCCGATGATGCGGTTGGTGCCCTGATGGCTGGGCTTGATAAAACTGGTCTTGACGGTGTGGAGATAATCACCCTTTATTACGGTAATGGGGTAGAGGCTTCCGAAGCAGAACGTGTGGTGGCGGAACTGAGAGACTGCTATCCAAATAAACAAGTTGAGTTAGTATTCGGTGGTCAGCCGCACTATTATTACATTGTTTCCCTGGAATAATTTTCTGGATTCGTCCGCCAGTGGTGGAGTTGTTCTAGCTGGAAGGGTTTATAAGGCATCAGGTACCTGGCTGCTTGTTCCCAGTAAGGAGTAAGTCACAGATCTCGCTATGGAAATTGAGCCACTTCGTACCATCCTTCTCTTAGAATGCCGGCGGGGTTATGCCAACACTTCGGTAATCGGCGGTCTGGATAAGTACCTCGTCAGGTGGGCTATGCGAAATAGAGGCGAGGTAACTTCTCCCGAGGCGCTAGCTAGCTTCGATGCTTTTCTTGCCAATCTCAACTATGCTGGGTGGGACAAAGACAGGCGCAGATTATGGGTGCAAGAGGTACTGGACTGGCTGGATCATTTCGATAAGTTGACCACGAAAATGCAGTTGCCGGCGGTACAAGAGGAGATTAACGTCACCAAGCCTGTGCCACGGCGCTCGAAGTTTACATCTCCTTCTGAGAGTCTTGGGCTCGATGCTCCGGTGACCAGCATCAAGGGGGTCTCGTCAGTGGTGTCGGCAAGGCTGGCAAGACTGGGGGTGAAAACGATTCGTGACCTGCTTTACTGTTTCCCAAGGCGCCACCTTGATTATAGCCAGCAGCGGACAATTTCGGAGCTTGAGATTGACAAAGAACAGACTATTCTGGCAACGGTGTGGGAATCACACGTTACCAAACTGGGTAGTTTGCGCAGCACCGAGGTTATTCTTGGTGATGGCACGGGTAATGTAAGGGCAGTCTGGTTCAACCAGCCTTTCTTGGCAAAGAACTTTCGTACCAATGATGTTGTGGTTATCAGCGGCAGGGTAACTGAGTTCAGGGGACAGAAGGTCTTTGAAGCCCCAGAGTGGGAATTGCTTAAGGATAAAGAACTTGTCCACACGGGACGTCTGGTACCGGTATATGCTCTTACCAAAGGTTTGTATCCGCGGCAAATGCGGAGCCTGGTCAGGAGAGTCATAGACGAGTGGTTGTGGCAGGTGACGGATTTTTTGCCCCTTGCGGTCAGGCAACGATGCGGACTCCTTGACCTTTCTGAAGCTATTGTCCAAGCGCACTATCCGGATAGCTATGAAGCGAAGGCGGAAGCTAGAAGGCGTCTTGCCTTCGACGAGCTTTTCCTTCTCCAGTTAGGCGTCCTTAGTAAAAAACGGGAGTGGCAAGAGGGGCAGCCGGGCAATCCTTTTCGTGTTGATACAGAACAAGTGACAAGGTTTGTTGCCTCCTTGCCTTTCAGTCTCACAAGGGCTCAGCAGCGAGCATTGAGCGAAATCTTTGGGGATTTGCAGAAGCCAAAGCCGATGTCTCGCTTGCTGCAAGGTGAAGTTGGCAGCGGGAAAACTGTGGTTGCCACCATAGCGTTGCTGGTGACTACGGCTAACAGCTATCAGGGTGCATTTATGGCGCCGACTGAAATCCTTGCTGAGCAGCATTTCCGCAATGTCAGTCTCCTTTTTTCGCGGATGGGGAAGAAGGTGGCTGAAGACACGAATGTCGCCTATTATGATGGGCTAATTTCTCAACGGCTCGGGGTAGCACTGCTTACCGGAAGTTTGGGTGAGAAACAGAGGCGCACCTTGTACGAAGAAATTGCTGCAGGTAAGGTCCATGTAATTATAGGGACGCATGCCCTAATTCAAAAGGGGCTGGAGTTTAATAAGCTGGGGCTGGTGGTCATTGACGAGCAACATCGTTTCGGGGTATTACAGCGTGCCGCTTTGCGTCAGAAGGGATTCAACCCCCATGTACTGGTGATGACAGCCACACCCATTCCGCGTACTCTGGCACTGACACTTTATGGTGACCTGGATCTCACTGTGATAGATGAGCTGCCGCCGGGCAGGCAGAAGGTTCAGACGAGGTGGCTCAGGCCAGAGCAAAGGCAGAAGGCGTACCAGTTCATTCACAGCCGGATCTGTGCTGGTGAACAGGCGTTTATCATTTGTCCCCTTATAGAGGGTTCAGATAACGTCGAAGCCAGAGCAGCACTTGATGAGTATGAGCGTTTGTCCAGAGAGGTTTTTCCCGATCTGAAACTTGGCGTGTTGCACGGGCGTATGGCGGCTTCAGCAAAGGAGAAGATTATGCAGTCTTTTCGTGATGGCAAACTAGATATCCTGGTATCGACACCTGTCGTTGAGGTGGGGATTGATGTTCCGAATGCAACTGTCATACTTGTGGAGGCCGCAGACCGTTTTGGTCTTTCGCAATTGCATCAGTTCCGTGGCAGGGTGGGAAGAGGTAACAAACGAAGCTATTGTTTACTTCTTGCGGAAAGACCATCGCCGGTGGGGATTGAGAGATTGAAAGCTATAGAGCAGATTTACGATGGTTTTGCTTTAGCGGAGAGAGACTTGGAGTTGCGGGGCCCTGGGGAGTTTTTTGGCACACGCCAAAGCGGGCTTCCTGATCTTCGCATGGCAAAGTTATCCGATGTGGCGTTGCTGGAGTTAGCGCGCAATGAGGCCATGTTACTCTTTCAGCAAGACACCAATCTGGAAAAGCCGGAGCACCATCGTCTAGCGGTGGAACTGGCTCGCGTATGGCGGGTTAAGGGCGAGTTGAGTTAAACTAACTGTTGCAAGTTTGGGGCAATAGCTCTAATATTTAAGCAGGCGGAATCGAATTATTATCGAAAGGAGGCAAGGGTTCTATGGCAAAGGAGAGCCAGAAGAAGACAGCGTCGAAAGAGACCAAGTCCAGAGCGGCGAAAAAGTCAACGGCTGGTAAGGGCTGTAAAGCGCGCAAGAAGAGTTGAAATTTTTTGAATTCTGATGTCCATTAAACAGAAGCTAGCTGAGGCATTGCAGCAAGGCATAGTGCGTGCCCGCAGGGAGGGCCTGCTTGCCAGTGAGTCTTTGCCCGAAATAGTCATAGAGCGCCCCCAGAACCCGAAGCACGGTGATTACGCCAGCGGTGTAGCGCTTAGACTGGCTCGTGCGGAAACCAAAGCATCAAGTCCTCTGGATATCGCTGAAAGAATTGTAAGATTCACCCCCAAGCTTCCTGAGATAGGACGCGTGCACGTTTTGCCCCCAGGTTTTATAAATTTTGACCTGAGCCCTGAGTGGCTGTGCGGGCAGGTGCAGGTTGTGCTTGATAGCGGCCTTTCTTTTGGCAATGTTGATATAGGTAAGGGAAAATCGATCCAGATTGAGTTTGTTAGCGTGAACCCCACGGGACCTCTCCATGTAGGGCATGGACGGGGTGCGGTCTTGGGAAGTACCCTTGCTAATGTACTGGATGCTGCCGGGTATAAGGTGCAAAGGGAATACTACATTAATGATGCCGGCAGTCAGCTTGATGCCTTTTCACGGTCGCTTTATGCACGCTACCAGCAATACTTTGGCGTTGAAGCTGACGTGCCGGCTGATGGTTATATGGGTAACTATATGGTAAGTCTGGCTGAGGAGATTGCCCGTGAGCAGGGGGAACGTTTTTTGAATATGCCGGTAGAGTCTGCTACCAAAGAACTTGGTGAAATAGGTGTAAGAAAAATCCTGGAGATGATTAGACGTGATCTGGAGATGCTGGGCGTCGAGTTCGATGTCTGGTTTAGTGAAAGGAGTCTGTATAGCGGAGGACAGTACGAGAAGGTTATGAGTTTGCTGAAAGAGGGCGGTTATGTGGTAGAGAAGGAAAACGCTGTCTGGTTCACATCATCTGCTCTGGGCGATGATAAGGATAATGTGCTGGTGAGAAGCGATGGTTTGCCCACCTATTTCGCTTCTGACATTGCCTACCACTTTAACAAATTCGTGGAGCGGAAATTTGATGTAGCAGTTGATATCTGGGGGGCAGACCATCAGGGGCATGTGCCCCGCATGATGGCAGCAATAAGTGCTCTGGGGTTAGCTCCCGAGCGGCTTAGGATCATAATTTGCCAGTTGGTTACTCTACGTCGGGGCGACGAGGTGGTACGGGTATCTAAGCGCAGTGGTGATATTATTACCTTGCGCGAGGTCATTGACGAGGTGGGCGCAGATGCCAGCAGGTTCTTTTTCCTTTCTCGGTCTGCAGATGCTCAGATGGATTTCGATCTGGAGCTGGCCAAAAAGCAATCAGCGGATAACCCGGTATATTATGTTCAATATGCGCATGCACGTATTTGCAGTATTCTGCGCCTAGCTCAGGAGAGGGGTATAGATTATTCTTCGGGAGACGTCTCTTTGCTTACTACGGAGCCGGAGCAGGCGCTGATAAAACAGATGGCCTTATTGCCAGAGATGATGGAACTGATAGCCAGCACTCTGGAGCCCCATCACCTCTTTTATTTCGCTCAGGACCTGGCTACCGTCTTTCACAGCTTCTATAAGCAGTGTCGGGTCATCTCAAAGAACCACGAACAGACGCTTGCCAGGCTCAAGCTGGTCAAGGCGACTCAGATCGTTCTGGCCAAGGTCCTCGGCCTTATGGGTGTAAGTGCCCCGGAACGCATGTAAGTAAGCTCTGGACACAAAGCGAGAGTGCGTTTGTAGCTACTGATAATTTGTGATAAACTTCAAAAGATATGCGACAGCGCGTTTTTTCAGGTGCGCGCCCCACGGGCAGACAGCATATTGGTAACTATCTTGGCGCCATCCAAAACTATGTGGCACTTCAGGATGAATACGACTGTATCTATTGCATAGTGGATGTGCACGCGCTGACCACCCTGGAGAACACGGGGCGGCTTCAGGCAGATATACGTGAGATGATGCTGGACTGGCTGGCTGCTGGCCTTGACCCTGAGAGAAGCATTCTTTTCGTGCAGTCTCACGTGCCCGAGGTGATGGAGCTTCATACTCTGTTAAGTATGGTTACACCTTTGGGATGGTTGCTCCGTGTACCTACATTTAAAGAAAAGGCGAGGATGCAGCCGCACAATGTGAACTATGGACTGGTCGGTTACCCGGTGCTGATGACTGCAGATATCGTTCTTTACAAGGCTGAGGTGGTTCCGGTGGGTGAAGACCAGCTACCTCACCTGGAGTTGGCACGGGAGATAGTCCGAAGGTTTAACAATCTTTTTGGCCCCACCTTTCCGGAGCCCCAGCCCAAGCTGACATCTTTTCCTCTGGTTATGGGATTGGATGGTGCACAGAAGATGAGCAAGAGTTATGGCAATCACATCGAGCTAGCGGCTTCACCCAAGGAGACGTTGGAACTGGTGATGACTGCTGTTACCGACCCTGCTCGAAGGTACCGCTCTGACCCCGGTCATCCTGAAATCTGTAATGTTTTTAGTCTGCACCGCTTTTTTAACCCTACACGTGTGGATGAGGTTGCTGCTGAGTGCCGGACAGCAGGCATCGGTTGTGTTGACTGCAAGAGGCTGCTTGCTGATGGCATTAACTCGATGCTGGCACCATTTCGGGAAAAGAGGACTTCGCTGGCGCATAACCAGGAGTATGTGACAGAGGTTATAGCTGCTGGCGCCAAACGTGCCCAGGTTATTGCTAGGGAGACGCTGGCCGAGGTCAAAGAGAAGATGGGGCTCATCTGGAAGCCGGGCACTTAACCACGTAGTTATTGGCTGTTATTTTGAAACTGGCGTCTTTTCACTTGGTATAACATGGGATTATGGCAAGGTGCGTATGAACAACATACCCGTGGCACAGAGTGGTAGGTCCTGTCGGGAGATAGCTATTGAGGCGGTTGAAATGGCGGGGCAGATCCTTGTGGAAGGCTTTGGAGTGGGAAGACAGGTCAATCAAAAAAGTCAGGGCAACCTCGTTACCGATATTGATGTTCTGGTAGAGAAAAAAGTAATAGAGTTTCTGCAGGGTGAGTACCCCGGACTCCAGATTCTTTCTGAAGAATCATCACCATCATCGGCGGTATCTCACTATACATGGATCGTTGACCCTTTGGATGGCACAAACAACTATGTTTTCGGTGTTCCATTTTTCTGTGTGAATGTTGCTTTAGCTAAGGGCGAGGAGGTCTTTTTGGGGGTGACCTACGACCCGCTGAGAAGAGAGCTTTTTGTAGCTGAAAAAGGTCATGGTGCCTATCTGAACGGTTCTAAGGTGCGGGTAGCCCAGGAAAATTTGCTTGAGAAATCTTTATTGGGTTTAGACCTGGGTTATGAACGGGAAGCCGGTAAGGAGTTATTAAAGATAGCGGGCGAGCTGTGGTGGCAGGTTCACTGCTTGCGGCTTTTAGGGTCAGCGTCCTTAGGGTTAGCATATGTAGCTTGCGGGAGATTCAATCTCTATATCCACCGCTTTCTTTATCCTTGGGATATTGCCAGCGGGCTGTTGCTTGTCGCAGAAGCCGGGGGCAGGGTTGTGGATTGGGAAGGGAAATCTGCCAGTCTTTTCTCTCAGGAAATCATTGCAGGAAATGAAAAACTTTGCACAGAGTTTATTTCACGCTTTGCAGGGTAGGGGACGAGCCAGAGATAAAGGACAGGGTTCACACTCTGTACTGATTGGCCATGTAAAGGACCGAATAACTTACACCCTGTCTAGTGTGGTGCTGTATTGAGGTGCCGATGGACAAACCTTTCCATCCTGCGCAAAGCCTCTTCGATCTCTCTCAAAGACGTTGCATAGCAGCAGCGTATGTGGCCCTCGCCGTTTGTGCCGAAGGCTGTTCCCGGAACGACGGCAACCCTCTCCTCCATTAGCAGTCTTTCGGCAAACTCTTCGGAGGTCATGCCGGTGACCCTTATCGAGGGAAAAACGTAAAAAGCCCCTTCAGGCTCAAAGCACGACAGTCCTAAGTCTCTGAGGCCCTTCACGATAACACGCCTTCGGCGGTCGTATTCTTCGACCATGGCAGCTACATCTTTTTCCCCCGCCTTAAGCGCTTCTGTTGCTGCCATCTGGCTCATTATGGGGGCACACAGCATTGTATACTGGTGAATTTTCGTCATTGCTGCGATGACCTCGCGTCCTGACGCAGCATAACCAATCCTCCACCCCGTCATGGCGTAGGCTTTGGAGAAGCCATCCAGCAGTATAGTGCGGTCCTTCATTCCCGGTAGACTGGCAACACAGGTATGCTCGACACCGTACACCAGATGTCCATAGACTTCGTCTGAGATAATCAGCAAATTGTGTCGCTTGGCAAGTTCAGTGATTTGGAGTAACTCCTCCCTGCTCAAAACTGTCCCGGTTGGGTTTGCAGGGTATCCAAAGAGAATGGCCTGTGTCTTGGGGGTGATCTGTCGGGCTATATTTTCTGCGGTCAGTTTAAAGCCATTATCTTCGCTGGTGAGTACAGGGACAGGTATTCCTCCAGCCAAGGCAACACAGGCAGGATAGGCGACATAACAAGGGTCGGGGATGATGACTTCATCGCCCGGATTGAGTATCGCTCGCAGGGCAAGGTCAAGCCCTTCGCTTACGCCAACCGTGATCAGAATTTCTTCTTCGGGATCATAGTCCAGCCCGTACCGGGAGTAGAGGTATCTTGACAGTTCCTGGCGCAGCTCTGGCATACCTTTGTTCGAGGTATACATAGTGTAACCCTTTTCCAGAGCATAGATAGCGTACTCACGGATATGCCACGGCGTGACGAAATCGGGCTCACCCACCCCCAGCGATATGACATCTTCCATGGAGGCTATCAGGTCAAAAAACTTTCTTATCCCTGAAGGTGGTAAAGCACGTACTGTATCGGCGATATGGATGTGCACATTGGCCTTCGATTGACTGGAGCTGCCCGAATGCATATTACTTTCCCTGCGTTATGGAGTTACAGGTAGGCGTTTGGCACCTTCGCCGCCTTCTAAGATTTCACCATCTTCTTTGTATTTCTTGAGTATAAAGTGGGTTACTGTGCCCTGGACCGTTTCCAGCGGCGCCAGTTTTTCTGATACAAAGACGGCGACCTCCTGCATGGTTCTGCCTACAACGAGGACCGCTAAGTCATAGGTGCCCGAGGCGAGATACACTGAGCGTGCTTCCGGAAATCTATATATGCGCTCGGCTATGGCGTCGAATCCTACATTACGCTGTGGGGTCACCTTCACTTCAACCAGTGCCCATACCTGTTCTTCACCCGCCTTAGCCCAGTTTATCACTGTTTTATATCGAAGTATTGTCTTGTCCTCTTCCGCCTTTTTAATTATTTCCCTTACTTCGCCGGCTGGGATTTCGGTCATGGTTGAGATTTGCTCGGGTGTGAGGCGAGCATCACCCTCGAGTGCCTTAAGGACTTTTTTCATGGCTTCTCCTTTAGACTTTGTGCTTTCAGCCACCATCTGTCTTCTGTCTCATTATAGCAGAGTTCGTATATATCCTCACCTTCTGTAAGCACCCTGAAAAACCTTCCGTCAGGTTCAAGCCACTCCTTTTCTATACGTGCAATTTTAAACATCCTTCCTTGCCATGTAAAGGAACAAGGCCTCTCGGGGTATTTGTACCCTGAGTAGCATTCTACTTTTACCTGCCCTTCCTGATGCATGGCGGCTAGATTGCCGGTTTTCTCTTCTGCCATTCGGTGGCTTGTTCGTAGGCAAAGGCTATGCGGAGGATTGTCTCCTCATCGAAGGGTTTGCCGATAATCTGCATGCCTACAGGTAAGCCGTTGGCAAACCCGGCGGGGATGGAAATCGCCGGGAGTCCAGCGATGTTCACTGGTAGGGTGCATACATCGCTAAGGTACATCTGGAGGGGATCGTCTATCCTTTCGCCCAGTTTGAACGGTACGGTTGGTGAGGTCGGTGTGACCAGAGCATCATACTTCTGGAATACCTGCTCGAACTCATTCTTGATTAGGGTGCGGACCCTCTGTGCTTTAAGATAATATGCGTCATAATAGCCAGCGGAGAGGGCATAAGTGCCCAGCATTATTCTCCTTTTGACCTCGGGCCCGAAGCCGTTTTGTTTGGTCTTTTCCATCGCTTCCCACATATTGTCAGCTTCCCGGCACGAATACCCGTATTTTACCCCATCGTATCGGGCTAGGTTTGCTGAAGCTTCAGAAGGAGCTAAGATATAGTAAACGGCGAGGGCATATCCTGTGTGTGGCAGGGAAACATCGGTGTCAACTCTTGCCCCCATTTCCTCAAGTTTTCTTATCGCTACTTCGAGCACTGTCCTTACCTCCTGTTGCATGCCCTCTACAAAGTATTCTCGCGGGACGCCAAGCCGCAGGTTCTTAATTTCCGGAATCAGAGCCCTAGTGTAATCAGGGACCGAGTAGGGGGCTGTAGTAGAGTCGTTCGGATCGTTGCCGGCGATAGCATTCAGAACCAGAGCGCAATCGGTAACGTCCTTTGTTATGGGACCGATCTGATCCAGTGAGCTAGCGAAGGCAACCAGGCCAAACCGACTGACTCTACCATAAGTCGGTTTTAGTCCGACGACGTTGCAAAACCCGGCTGGCTGGCGGATGCTGCCACCGGTGTCTGAGCCGAGTGCGTAGATTGCCTCATCGGCGGCTATGGCTGCTGCTGATCCACCACTACTACCGCCGGGAACATGGCTCAAATCCCACGGGTTTCTGGTGGGGAAGAAGGCGGAGTTCTCGGTGGATGAGCCCATGGCGAATTCATCCATGTTGGTCTTTCCCAGAATGACCACATTTCTGGCTTTGAGATGTCTGATTACTGTGGCATCGTATGGCGGGATAAAGTTCTGCAGCATTTTTGATGAACAGGTCGTCTTTATGCCTTTAGTGCAGATGTTATCTTTAATCAGTGCAGGTATGCCAGTGAGAGGGTCGATATTTTCGTTGCTCCTGATGAGCCTGTCGGCTTCTCTTGCTTGCTCTAACGCGATGTCGAGGCATATAGTAACGCAGGCTTGGATTTTACTTTCGACCTGCTCTATGCGTTTCAAACAGGCGCTGGTCAGTTCGATAGAGGACAAGCTCCGCTGTCTCAGTAACTGGTGAGCTTGGTGGATTGTTAACCTATAGAGGTCATCCATGGTGATAATTCTCTATTCGAGTACTGCGTGTATCTTGAAATAATTTCCCTCCCGCTGGGGGGCGTTAGCTAGGATTTCTTCTGGATCGTACGAGGGGCTAGGCTCGTCCTCTCTGAAGACATTCTGCAGGGAGATAGACTGTGTCATGGGTGGTAAGCCGGTAGTATCTACCTGCCTTAGTATTTCAAAATTCTCCAGTATATTGGATAGCTGGACACTGAACCTTTCAATCTCCTCCTCGCTCAGCCCCAATCTGACCAAACGTGCCAGATGCAATACTTCTTCGCGTCGCAGTTTCATGTGTTTTCCTTTCGGGATGATGTGAATATCAATTATAGCACATGCATACGGGAAGGTCTTTTGCCAAGTGTGGATACTCGTTCGCTTGCCTTGACGGTGGGATTAAGAGATTGCTACAATTCAATGTCGCTGCTCACTAAGTATAAGGGGTATGAAAGCGTGCATCATTTCGATCCAACGAAGATCCGTAATGTAGTTTTGCTGTCTCATTCGGGTGCGGGGAAAACATCGCTCGGGGAAGCTATGCTGTTTTGCTCCGGAGTGATAAGCCGTTTGGGCAGTGTAGTGGATGGTACTACTGTCTCTGACTACGACCCCGCTGAGATAAAGCGTCAGATTAGCATTAACCTCTCAGTATTACCTTACCAGTGGAGAGAGTGTAAGCTGAACATAATTGATACCCCGGGATATCCTGATTTTGTGGGCGAAGTAAAAGCCGGCATCAGGATTTGTGAGGGAGCTATTGTGGTGGTCTGTGCTGTCTCGGGTGCAGAGGTAGGCACCGAGCAGGTCTGGGGCTATGTTAATGAGGCAAACTTGCCCTGCTTTATCTTTGTCAACAAAATGGATCGTGAAAATGCCAACTTTTTCAGCGTTTTAAAGGATATTCAAGCTAAACTTAGTACCAGGTGTTTACCGATCCAGCTACCCATAGGTTCTCAAAAGGACTTTCAGGGGGTGGTAGACCTAGTGCAAAAGAAAGGGTATGCCGGTACCGGGACACAGTTAAAAGAGGTGGAGATACCGGCATCATTAGCAGAGGACGTCGCTTCTTACCGTGAAAAGCTGGTCGAAGCTGTTATTGAGGTTGATGACGAGCTTATTAGCAGGTATCTGGAGGGCGGCGAGATTAGCCACGAGGAACTTTACAAATGCATTAAAGAGGCTGTAAGGCAAAGAAAGGTGGTACCGGTCTTTGTAGGGTCTGCTTTGAAGAATATTGCAGTGAACCTGCTGATGGACGCGGTGGTCGATTATCTACCTTCTCTTGCAGAGTGCTGTGATATCAAGGCCATAAATGTGTCAACAGGAGCTGAGGAGGCTGTGCAACCGGTGGCTAACGCGCCACTCTCTGCCCTTGTGTTTAAGACGGTGAATGACCCGCGCGTGGGCAAGATTAGCTACTTTCGGGTGTATTCGGGGACTATCTCAAGTAACTCTCAAGTCTGGAACTCTGAGAAGAGCACTGCCGAGAGGGTGGGACAGCTTTTCGTAGTACGGGGCAAGACGCAGGAGCCGGTGGCTCAACTGGTTGCTGGTGATATCGGTGCCGTGGCAAAGCTTGCGGTGACGAGCACCGGAGACACTCTGAGTGTTCGTGAGCACCCCTTAAGGCTTCCTGCCATCAGCTTTCCTCAGCCGGTGTTGAATATGGCAGTCCACCCTAAATCAAGGGCTGACCTGGACAAGATGAGCACGGTGTTACCCAAGCTTTGTGAGGAGGATCCGACATTGAAGGTGCAACGGGAGGTAGATATAGGCGAGATCCTGCTTTGCGGGACGGGTGAGGCACATCTGGAGACTGCTGCCGAAAAGTTGTCCAGCAAGTATGGGGTTGAAGTGAGTCTGGAGCTACCGAAGGTGCCATACAGGGAAACGGTAACTGTGCCCGTCAAGGCAGAGTACAAGCACAAAAAGCAGACTGGCGGTCATGGACAGTACGGTCATGTTTTCCTGGAGCTGGAGCCTCTGCCCAGAGGTTCTGGATTTGAGTTTACTGAGAGAGTCGTTGGCGGGGCTGTGCCCAGGAACTATATCCCGGCGGTGGAGAAGGGGGTCAATGAGGCAAGAACAGAAGGCGTACTGGCAGGCTACCCGGTGGTTGACATAAGGGTAACCCTTTACGATGGGAGTTCCCACCCAGTTGATTCCTCGGACATGGCTTTCAAAATAGCCGGGGCACAGGCTTTGAAGAAGGGGCTGGCACAGGGGCAGCCGGTGCTGCTCGAGCCGGTAGTGAATCTGACAATTACTGTGCCGGAATCGTTTACTGGCGACATAATCGGTGATCTCAATACCAAGCGGGCGCGCGTGCTTGGCATGAGGCCTGTGGACGGACTTAATGTCATCCAGGCACAGGCACCTCTAGCGGAAGTATTGCGCTATGCGGTTGATCTGCGGTCAATAACACAGGGGCGTGGCACCTTCACGATGGAGTTCAGTCATTATGAGGAGGTACCGCCGCAGATCGCACAAAAGATCATAGCGCAGCGCGCCCAATCACAATGAGTTGGGAAGGTTCTCTTCTGTTCGTTGCTGCTAGTATTTTCGGTTGTCCTAGCCCGCTAGCAACTCTTTCGCCTTCTCGGTGAAGGCAGGCAGAACTTGCTTCCAGTCACCTACCACACCGAAACGGGCTTCCTTAAAGATGTTGGCTTCAGGGTCTTTGTTGATAGCCACGATATTTTTGGCACCCGAGCAACCGGCTATGTGCTGACTGGCACCTGAGATGCCCACAGCGATATAGAGTTCCGGCGTGACTATTTTTCCGGTTAAGCCAATCTGTACGGTGTCCGGTACCCACTTGTTATCGCAAGGAGGCCTGGAAGCTCCTACCGCACCTTTAAGGAGTTTTGCGAGCTCTTCCAACTGTTTGAAGCCTTCGGGGCCACCGATGCCTCTGCCTCCAGCGACCACGGTCTGCGCGTCCTCCAGTTTAATCCCGACCACTTCCTCTTTCACTGTCTGCAGGACCTTCGCCCTGATTTTAGCCGGGTCGATCTCTACCTTCAGGGACACCACTTCACCCTTTCTGGACGGATCGGGTTCCAGTGGTGTCATTGCTTTTTGTCTCACTGTTGCCATCTGGGGGAAAGACTCTGTGGTAAATACGGCACGGGCATTGCCACCGTATACCGGGCGAATTTGCTGGATCAACTTGGTTGCGGGATCGATGCTCAGCTCTACACAGTCCATAGACAGCCCGGTTGCCAGTCGAAAAGCCAGCCTGGGAGCAAGGTCGCGCCCTATCGATGTTTGTCCAAGCAGCAGGACGCGCGGCATTATTTCCTTCACCGCTTTTTCCATAACTAAGAGGTAGGCGTCTGCTTGGTATTCTTTCAGCAGTGGGTCTTCAACGATGTAAACTTTATCTCCCCCGCTGGCTATGGCGCTATTAGCGATATCAGCAACTTTTTCGCCCACCAATATACAGAAAAGGTTCTCTTTCAGTTCATCAGCCAGACGGCGGCCGCAACCCAAAAGTTCTGCCGTGATTGTTGCCAGTTTCCCGTCGACAGTCTCGCCGAACACTAGAACATTTTTATACTCAGCCATTGGTGACCTCCTGCAAATTCTTTTCAGCTCTAGATCAGTTTTGCTTCTCTAAGACGCAAGGCGAGCTTGGCACCGGCCTCAGCCGGGCTATCTGCTTCTATGAATTCGCATTTGCCTTCTTTGACTGGCTGGAACAGCTTCACCAGCTTAGTTCGCCGCCCCGCAGCGCCAACCTCCGATGGGCTAACGCCGATGTCAGCTGGCTTCCAGACAATTGGCTGTTTTTTAGCGGCTGCCATTATCCCTTTCAGGGTGGCGTAGCGGGCTTCACCAAGTTCGTTGCTAACGGTTATTACTGCTGGCAGCGTGACCTCAATCACCTGATAACCGTCAGGTATGACACGTTCTATCTTTGCCTTGCCGTCCATAAACTCGACGCTTTTGGCTATGGTGACACAGGGGATGCCGAGTATCTCAGCTATGCCGCAACCAACTTGGCCGGCGTCCCAGTCGGCTGCCTGACGCCCACAGAAGATCAGGTCGTACTGGCCTATCTTTTTGATTGCCATTGCTAGGGCATATGCGGTTGACCAGCTATCGCCATCCTCGAATGCTGGGTCCTCAAGTAGGATTAACTCGTCAGCGCCCATGGAAAGCGGCTTTTTCACCACGTCCCGGAGCAGGTTATTGCCAAGGCTTATTACCGTGATTTTACCGCCATGCTTGTCTTTTATGCGCAGTGCAGCTTCGACGGCCTGCTCATCGAAGGGACTGATGACAGGGGGTACGCCGGGGGGCGGAACGACCTTGTTGGTTGCCGGGTCGATTTTGAAGCTTGCCGGTGGGGCTTCAGGATCAATGACCTGCTTGCAGCAGACCACCATATTTGGCATTTTTCACCTCCTTAAAGATTTCCTACTTGTCAGCCGAGGATTTACTTTAGGACAAATCGTACTTTTTGTCAAATCTAACTCAATAAGAACTTGATTCGGGCTACTCTTCTAATCCCGTTCATGTCTGAGAGGAAGTCCAGCACTGCGTTCTTAAAGCTGGTGTATACCAGAGAAGCCAGGCTGTCTGCATGTTGCCTTCCTATTTCTAAAAGCAGACAACCTGTCGGTTTAGTCTTTTGTTTCACCTGTGAGAGTAGCTGCGTGATGACTTCCAGCCCGTCTGCACCGCCATAGAGGGCTATCCCAGGTTCAAAATCTCTTATCTCCGATGGAAGATCTGGTAGTTCTGTTTTGCTGACATAGGGAAGGTTTGCCACTATGAGGTCGACTGGTTGAGGCAATGGTTCCAGCAAGCTCCCCTCAAGGAAAGTGATGCGGTGCAGGACTCCGTGGCGTCTGGCGTTTATCCGGGCGACCTCCAAGGCATCTGGGGAAATGTCTGTAGCATATATTTTGCATACTGCTAGGTTGTTAGCCAGGCTGACGGCGATGGCGCCGCATCCAGTGCCGATATCGGCGATGAGTGGTATATGCGCGGCGGATAGCTCGTCAGTAACGTAAGCTATGGCAGCTTCTACCAGAAGCTCTGTTTCTGGACGGGGGATGAGCACACGCCTGTCAACATAAAAATCCAGACTATAGAACTCTTTGCTGTTTGTGATATAGGCTAGAGGTTCTTGAGACAGGCGTCGCTTCAGCAATTCATCCAATTGGCCAGCCTCATCTTCGGTTAAAATCCTTTCTGGCTGTGCGTAGATTTCAGCGACTGAGAGACCTATCACTGATTGTAGAATCACCCTTGCTTCGATGTGGCTGTCTTCGATACCGTGGGCTTTCAGGATCCGGCTAGTATGGCAGAGTGTCTCTCTTAGCGAAGTCATAGTTCAATCTTAGCAAGCTGTCTAGCCTGTTCTTCGGCAGCCAGAGCTTCTATCAGTTCGTCTAGTTCACCATCTAGTATTTGTGGCAGGTTGTGAAGTGCCAGGTTTATGCGGTGGTCTGTAACCCGATCTTGGGGGAAATTGTAAGTACGGATTTTTTCAGCACGTTCACCGCTGCCTATCTGTGAGCGGCGCTCAGCGGTGATCTCCTCCAGCTTTTTGCGCTGCTCTCTATCAAAGAGGCGAGCACGAAGCACTGCCATGGCTTTCATTCGGTTTCTAAGCTGGGAGCGCTCATCTTGGCAGGTCGCCACTATCCCGGTGGGCAAGTGGGTAATACGCACTGCGGTGGTTACTTTGTTCACATTCTGTCCCCCGGCGCCCCCGCTGCGAAAGAACTCTATTTTTAAATCGTCTGGATTGACGGATATTTCCACCTCTTCAGCTTCGGGGAGTACAGCAACGGTGGCTGTCGAGGTATGAATGCGGCCGGATGCTTCAGTAATAGGAACCCTTTGCACACGGTGTACACCCCTTTCGTACTTCAGGTACCTGAAAGCCCCTTTGCCCCTAACTTCAAAGACGATCTCCTTAAAACCTCCGAGGTCTGTCTGGTTACAATCGATGACTTCTATCTGCCATCCCTTTTTTAGGGCATAGCGGCTATACATGCGGAAAAGATCAGCAGCGAACAGGGATGCCTCTTCTCCACCAGCCCCGGCCCGTATCTCCATGATTACGTCTTTGTCCTGATTGGGGTCTTTGGGAAGCAGGGTAAGTTTCAAGTCCTGGAGTACGGTCTCCCTCTGTTTCTTGAGGTTGCTTATTTCCTCCTTTACCAGAGCTGTCATCTCCGGGTCCAGCCCATCGTCAAGCATGGCTTGGGTCTCTTCCAAGTTCCTGGTTATAGCCTTGTACTGGCGGTACCTTTCGACTATGTCCTCGAGGCTGGCACGTTCCTGTGCCACAGATTGAAGGCGTGCAGGGTTGCCCGATACCTCAGGCTGAGCTATCAGGTTATTTAATTCCTCGTATCTTCTTTCAATGGCTTTAAGTTTTTCAAACATAGTGTTCAACCAAGAATTATAGCACAGCTTCGGAAGGTTTGCTCCGTGGCGTGCAGATTCACCATCTATTGACAGAAACCGCATGTTGGTGCATAATACGGTGCAAAAAAGAAGGCGTTATTCGATAGCTATGGTGAAGATAAGATTGCGTCGCATGGGGTCAAGAAATAGACCTCTGTACAGGATGGTGGTCGCTGATTCAAGATCACCGCGAGACGGTGCTTTTATTGAGGTCATCGGACACTACAATCCACTCACTGACCCGGAGACAGTTGTCATCGACGAAGAAAAGGCTTTGAAATGGTTAAGTCGTGGAGCTAAGCCGACAGATACTGTTTCAAGATTGCTGGCTAAGTGTGGGGTTATGGAAAAGCTCGGTTCCAGGGAATAACCACAGCGTTGACGGAAGAGAAAACTCCGCAGTGTGGATAAATCGATGGTTGAGGAGATAGTGCGATGAAGGACATGATCGAGTATATTGCAAAATCCATAGTTACCTTGCCTGAGGAGGTTCGTGTTACCGAAGAAGCCGATGATAAAAACCGGGTTATTGTAAAGCTGGAGGTGGCGGCGGCTGATAAGGGCAGGATTATTGGTCGTCAGGGAAGGGTGGCTGAAGCGATGCGAACACTTTTACGGGTGGTCGGTACCAGGGAAGGTGTACGAACCCGTCTGGAGATATTGTAGACAATCAATTTGCTCTTCGGTCTAACTGGGTGAAAGAGGGGGCTAGTTAAAACTTACAGTTAGGGTTGTGTGGGGGTTGACGGCGGTCTACGTCGTCTTTTTTCCGCAACTTTTAGTCGAATCAATGAGCGTCGCAGGGCAGCTTCTACTTGTGAAATATCGGTCCCGGGTGGATGTGTTTTCAGTAGCTGTTCAGCCCTCTCCTTGGCTGTTTGAGCCCGTTCAATGTTGATCTCCTCAGCCCGTTCGCAGGCGTCTGCTAGAATTATGACCTTGTCCGGCCGCACTTCGAGGAAGCCACCAGAGATAGCCATGTATATTTCCTCGTTATCTTTCCTGATGAGCAATTCTCCGGGCTTGAGGATGGTCATCAATGGTGCATGATGGGGCAGTATGCCAAGCTCGCCCTCGATCCCTGGTGCGACAACCAGACTGACTTCGTCTGCGAATACCTGGCGCTCAGCGGTTATGATTTCCAAACGCATAGTCGGCATTAGATTGCCCCCAGCTTCTTGGCTTTTTCTACGGCTTCATCTATGGTGCCAACCATGTAAAAAGCAGCTTCAGGGAGGTGGTCATACTTTCCTTCCAGAATTTCCTTAAATCCACGTACCGTCTCCTTGACTGGCACGTATCTACCTTCGGTGCCAGTGAAGGCTTCGGCTACAAACATTGGTTGCGAGAGGAACCGCTGAATGCGGCGGGCTCTAGCTACTGTAAGTTTGTCTTCCTCGCTGAGTTCCTCTATTCCCAGAATAGCTATGATATCTTGCAAGTCCTTGTAGCGCTGCAATACACGCTGCACACCGCGGGCAACTTGGTAATGTTCCTCGCCTACGATCTTGGGGTCAAGGATGCGTGAATAAGAGGCTAGTGGATCTACTGCCGGATAAATACCAAGTTCGGCAATTGACCTTTCCAGTGAGATGACAGCGTCGAGGTGTCCGAAGGTGGTGACGATGCCAGGGTCAGTATAGTCGTCAGCGGGCACGTAGATAGCCTGGAATGAGGTAATTGAGCCTCTTTTAGTGGAGGTTATCCTTTCCTCCAGCTCGCCGACATCGGTGGCTAAGGTGGGCTGATAGCCGACTGCTGAGGGCATGCGTCCCAGCAGGGCTGATACCTCCATGTTGGCAAGGATGTAGCGATAGATGTTATCTATGAACAGCAGGACGTCCTGCCCTTCTGCTTCGCGGAAGTATTCTGCCATGGTGACCCCGGTTAATCCGACACGGGCACGTACTCCCGGTGGCTCGTTCATCTGCCCAAATACAAGTATCGTCTTATCGAGCACTCCGGATCGTTTCATCTCCAGCCAGAGGTCGTTCCCTTCTCTCGACCTTTCACCCACGCCAGCGAAGACCGAGTAGCCGCCGTGGGCGGTGGCAATATTATGGATCAACTCCATAATGATGACTGTCTTTCCCACACCGGCACCGCCATAGGCACCGACTTTACCACCTTTGGTGAAGGGTGTGATTAGGTCTATTACTTTAAGCCCCGTCTCCAGCATTTGGGTGGTGGTCTCCTGTTCTTCGAGGGGAGGAGGTGGGCGGTGTATTGGTAAGCGCTCGGTTGTTTCCACCGGACCCAAGCCGTCCAGTGGCTCACCAAAGACATTGAACAGTCTGCCCAAGGTGGCTCTGCCCACAGGGACGGTTATAGGGGCATCGGTGTCCACAGCCTCCACTCCTCTCTGAAGGCCGTCTGTGGGACACAGGGCAAGACAGCGCACCCAATTGTTGCCTACGTGATGTTGCACTTCAAGGACGATTTTTCGACCGTCCTGATTTATTTCAATAGCGTTGCAAATTGCAGGCAGTTTGTCTGGAGGAAACTCGATATCGACAACTGTTCCGATGACCTGGACTACCTTGCCTTTGTTCACTTGCCACCTCCTTTAAGAGTGCAAGGCTTCAGCACCTCCGGTGAGGTCAAGAAGCTCCTTGGTGATCATTTCCTGTCTTGCTTTATTCAGGATCAGAGTTAGTTCTTGGATAACTTGGTTGGCATTGTCAGTAGCATTGCGCATAGCCACCATACGTGCCGACTGTTCGCTCGCGATTGCTTCAAGTATGGCATGGTATACAGACATTTCCACAAACCGGGGTAGAAGTTCGTTCAGTACAAAGCTGGGATCAGGCTCATATATGTATTCCGCAGTCTGTGTTTTGGGCAGAATTGCTGGCTCGACAGGAAGTAAAGGTTCTATTCTTGGTTGTTGTGCCATTGTGGTGATGAAACGGGAGTAGGCTATATAAACTTGGTCAATATAACCGCTAGTATAGTCATCGATTATGATGTGTGATATCGGGAGTGTGTCCAGCAATGAGGGGCGATCGCCGATGTTGGTAAACTCAGCCCTGATATCGAGATGGTGGCGGTGCATGAAGTCCCGCCCTTTGCGCCCCACGGTGATGAGCGTTACCGGCACTTTTTGTTCCAGAATGAAGTTGGTCGTCAGACGGTTCATGTTTGTGTTCAACCCACCACAAAGGCCCCGGTCGGTGGTGATATGCACTATGGCAACTCTTTTGACTGGCCTTTTTTCGAGCAGGGGGTGGAAAGCCCCGTCTTTTGAGGCAGTAGCCGCCAGGTCAGCGATTACTTGGATTATCTTTTCGCTGTATGGGCGTCCTGCCAGTGCCTGTTCCTGAGCGCGCCGCATTCGTGCAGTAGCGATCATTTCCATAGCCTTGGTGATTTTGGCTACATTCTGCACGCTGCGAATGCGACGGCGCAAAAGTCGTGGGCTGATCATGTCTATAAGCTCATAGTCTTTTTGAATTCCTGGATCGCTTTCTTCAAGACTTCTTCGGTCTCAGGCTTTATCTCCTTGTCTGTAGCTATGCGTTTGCCAATTTCGGGATGATTGGTCTCTATGAACTGGTGAAAGTTCTGCTCAAAAGCAGCTACTTTGTCGACAGGTACGTCGTCAAGGTAACCATTGACAACAGCGTAAAGTATGGTCACCTCTTTCTCCAAAGGCATTGGTGCATATTGTGGCTGTTTTAGTACCTCAGTGATGCGCTGTCCACGTTCCAGTTGAGCCCTAGTAGCCTTATCCAGATCGGCGGTACCGAATTGAGCGAAGGTGGCAAGTTCCCTGTATTGAGCCATTTCCAGTCTGAGTCTGCCAGCCACCTGTCTCATAGCTCTTGTCTGGGCGTTGCCGCCCACCCTGGATACTGAGAGGCCTGCGTTTAGTGCTGGACGGATACCAGCGTTGAAAAGGTCCGTCTCAAGATATATTTGTCCATCGGTGATGGAGATAACATTGGTTGGGATGTATGCAGCGAGGTCACCTGCCTGGATTTCGATTATGGGGAGGGCAGTAAGCGACCCTCCACCGTATTCCGGTGCCAGTTTTGCAGCCCGTTCCAACAGGCGGCTGTGGAGGTAGAAGACGTCGCCAGGGTAAGCCTCTCTACCAGGTGGGCGCCTCAGTATTAGAGAAATCTGGCGGTAAGCCCAAGCATGTCTGGTCAGGTCATCGTAGACAATGAGCGCATCTCTACCCTGCTCCATGAATTCTTCGCCTATGGCGCAGCCAGAGTATGGTGCCAAGTATTGCAGTGGTGCTGGGTCAGAAGCAGTGGCTACCACGACCACCGTATGTTCCATGGCACCGTAGCGTTTCAAAATGTCTATCACCTGGGCTACCTTGGAGGTCTTTTGCCCGATTGCCACATAGATACAGATGAGGTCACCGCCTTTCTGTGCGATGATGGTGTCTATAGCTATGGCTGACTTGCCAACGGAGCGATCGCCTATAATCAGTTCGCGTTGTCCCCTGCCGATGGGTATGAGGGCATCGACTATCTTTATACCGGTGTGGACAGGTGTATTAACCGGCTGTCGCATGACCACATTTGGCGCCACTCTCTCTACAGGGCGAGTTTTTGTGGCTTTTATGGGACCAAGGTCATCCAAAGGATTGCCCAAGGGGTCTATGACTCTCCCTATCAACTCATTGCCCACTGGCACCTCTACTACTCTGCCAGTGCTCCTCACCTCATCACCCTCTTTAATCTGGCTGTGGTCGCCAAGGACCACGGCGGCAACACAGTCTTCTTCGAGGTTGAGTGCTAGCCCCATGATGCCGTTCGGAAATTCGACAAGCTCATTGTACTTGGCACCTTGCAACCCCTGTATACGTGCCACCCCGTCGCCGACTTCGATAACGGTGCCCACATCCACCATGCTCACTGTGGCACCGAACTGTCTGATCTGCTCCTTAATTATGGATACTATGTCTCGTTCTCTAGTTGTCATATTGTCCTCCTGAATGGCATCATCTTCTAACCCCGGATAGAGTCTTCTTGAGAGCCTGCAACCTACTTCGGATGCTGCCGTCGATTAAGCTGCTGTCGATCCGGGCAATGAAGCCACCTATGATGTCAGGGTCTACTTCCAGATTCAATACGACTTTTCCGCCGGTGGCTGATTCCAGATATTTTTTGATGTTCTCTCTTTCTGCATCGCTCAGCGGGATAGCTGTGATGACGTCAGCGTGTTTTATGCCACGTTGCTCGTCGAGTAGGCGTCCGTAGGATTGAACCACCTGTTCAAGCTCTCTGAATTTCCCTTTTGCGATGAGGAAGCAAGCGAGGTTTAAAGGTAGCTGGCTTATTCCTGTCAGTCTTTCCCGCAGTAGCTTCAGCTTGAAGTCCAGAGGTATTTTTGTGTTCTCAGCAAATTTGGTTATCTCTGGTTCTGCAGCCAGTTTTGCCATTTCTGTTAACTCGGAATGCCATTCTTCAAGCTTACCGTTTTCCTTGGCAAGCTCGAACATGGCTTCGGCGCAGCGTCTGGCAAAAGTTGTTGCTGGCATAAACTAGTCCTGTATTACTCTTTAAGCAAAGGGCTTTCTTTTAGTGTTTCTTCGATAAGTCTGCGGTGCTTCTCCTTGTCGAGAGTCTCCCTGATCACCTTTTCTGCAGCCATCACGGCGATGTCGGCGAATTCGTGGCGTAGCTCCTCGATTACTTTATCACGCTCCTGCTGTATTTCCGCGCGCGCTTTGGCGATGATGGCTTCGGATTCTCTGCGAGCACTCTCTTTGGCCTCCTCTCTAAGTCTTTCTCCCATCTGGGCTGCCTGAGCTATGATTGCCTGCCCTTCTTGGCGGGCCCTTTCTATCTGTGCCTTTATTTCCTCTTCACTGCGTGCTGCTTGCTGCTTGATCTGTTCTGCCTGTTCCATGGCTTCTCTGATCCGCGCTTGTCTCTCGTCAAGCATCCTGAGCACCGGTTTGTACAGGACGATGCTAAGGAGCAAGAAGAGGATAATAAAGTTGACCAGAAAAGCCAGCAGGAGCGGTAGATTTATCCCAATACCTTCCATATCACTCCATTTACTATCTCAACTTCGGTTCTCAGTCTGCCGGAATGAACGAACCAATGATAAAAGCGGTGATAAGAAGCCCGGCGAAGACTATGGCGCCTACTATTATGGCTCCAACTATGACACTCAAGGAAGTCGGCAGATTCCCATTTTCCATATTTTTCCTCCTGACTGCCTTAGCGCTTGGCTAAACTACTATGGCCAGGATTATGGCTGTGATCAGCGCATAGATGCCGATGGCTTCAGCAAGGGCACCGATCAGGATCATGTTGGTCAGGATAGGTCCTCTGGCTTCTGGGTTGCGTCCCAGAGCCTGCATAGCACCGAAACCGATGAGCCCAAGTCCCAATCCTGGGCCTAGGAACCCCAGCCCGGCAGCCAGCCCTACTGCTAACATCTTCATTGCTTCAGCTTCCATCTACGAACCTCCTTCTAAGAATGTTCCCCTTCGGTGTGGGGTGTTAAAGCTATAATACCAAATACCAGAGTTAGCCCGGCAAAGATCAGCGCCTGAATAAAACCGATAAGTAGTTCCAGCCCATAGAATGGTATGGTGGCGATGAATGGGACGAGGAAGCAGACGACGAGCAGCAGTATCTCACCTGCTGTCATGTTACCAAAGAGACGGAAGGTAAAGCTGATGATGCGGATAAAGTGACTGAAGACTTCAAGGAAACCGACGAACAGGTTTATGAAACCGAAGGCGATGCCAGTGATAGCTGGCCTTATTTTTCCTCTGAAAAGATTGGCAATGCCTTCGCGGAGTTGACCCAGGTTAAAGAAACTGTTCAAGTAACGCAAGGCTCCCAATGATCTCAATCCCCAGTACTCCACGAAGATGAACGACATGATAGCGATGGACAAAGGCACGTTTATGTCAGTATTAGCCGAGCGGAAGAGCGGCACGAAGGTGTCGGCGGCTTCTTTGATGCCGATGGCGCCGAAGAATGGTAGCAGAGCCATATAGGCGTTGGTGATGACATAGAGAAAGATGGTGGCGACAATCGGGAAAAGGGTGCGGGCGTTCTTCTCACCGGCTGCGCCCTGGATAAAATTAAGCAGACTTTCCACAATCAGCTCAGCAAAGTTCTGGAGCCTGTCTGGAACGAGTTTCATCTTGCGGGTACAGAAGGCAAAGAGCACGACTAGCACTATTATAGTAAGCCATGATGCCAGCAGAGTATTGGTGATGACGAATATGTGGTTTATATGGATGACACCTTCTGCCCGAAGTTCCACGTGGGGCTTAGGGACGCTAATAAAGCTAGGTACTTGGATGCCCAGCAGTTTAGAGCCTATGGGACCGACAACGAATCCTACAACCAATAAAGCTAGCAGGACGATGGCTATCCAAGCCAGTATCCTGACTGAGCATCCCGGTCCCATGTTCATTTCGCTGCGTCTTTATTTCTGCTTTTCTCGAGTTTTTGTTGTTCCAGATAGAACTGTCTCAACATACGGTAGAGGCCATAGAACGCCACTACTGTGCCTATGCCAAACCCTATCAGCGTAAACAGTGGCTTTTTGTTGAGGTTTTCCGGTCGGTCGAGCCAGAGGCCGATGCCGGACGGTATCGCCAAGCTGAGGGCTACATACCAGCCCACGCTGAAAAGGAACCAAAGCGGACGTACCCATTCCTTCTTCTGTTGAACTTTCTGTCCGCCTCCTCTAGTTACACCCAAGTTCTCTCCCTCAATTAGCAGTGCTACTGCCATATACCGATCACCTGTGTTTCTAAGCGGCTTTTCATGTAACCCGCAGCTAGCTATGTCAAAAACTTTGCTTTTTACCTCCATCCGATTTCAGTTTATCGGATAGCCGTATTTTTTCATCGGACTTAAGCCTGATTTTTGTCTGCGCCGAAGGGGCTGGTTAACCCATGTGGCTGTGGCTTCATGGGTGAGGTTCAGGACTTGCGTTTACCTAGGTCATCTAGGTCAAGGGTATTGATAAAGTCGTAGAACGCTGATAGCTTCTTCAGTTCCAGTTCGTCGAGTTTTTCCCTGTTCTCGAATTTGTCTCTATCGCTCTCAGCAGCTTTTTCAGCAGGTATCGGTTTTCCAGTCTCGCGATCTAGGAAAATGCCAGCTTTGTCCAGCACTGATTCCTCCACATATATTGGAACCGTGGCTCTAACTGCCAGAGCAATGGCATCGCTGGGGCGGGAGTCAAGTTTAATCTTGCTGAGTAGCCATTCTTTACCCTCCTTGCGGGACCAGACTTCAAAGACGAGACCGTGCTCAGTAGCTATTTCCAGAAAATGGTGGTTTTTCTCCTGCCAGCGGTTGATTATTTTACCTTTATATTCCTTGCTCTGCCAGACAATGTATGCTGTGGTTTCCTCTCCATAACCGCGGTACTGAGAGCGCTCGTGAGGGAACCTGACATCCACAGGGCTGGGACTCTCTGTGGGCTCAAATATGATCTGTGCGTAAAAGGTGTCGGATCGGAGGTCATTAACCACAATTCTGCTAACAATGGTCCCGGAAGCAGCTTCTAGGGCGAGTATGGCATTCCTGAGCAGGTCGTGGGTCATGGGTCGTGCCAGGTCAACGTTTTGTAGCTTTATTGATATAGCATCTGCCTCTGCTGGTCCGATCCAGATGGGCAGGTAACGGTCTGACCTTTTCTCCTTCAATATTACCACGTGCTGGTAGTTCATCAAACTAACTCTGATGCTGTCGATGGTCATCTCGATCATGGGCTTTCCTCCCTTGTCCGCTACGGAAACCATTCTACTCCATCGTTTTTTGGGTGTCAATCGAAGGGTGAGAACTGTGAGCAAATTGCCTGTTGATGGGAGATAGCGCAGCATTCTCACTACCACTCCTAAGATTGGAAACATTTGTTACCTGGGGGCAGTATTGCGTAAAATTAGCCTTGTACTGTTTTATTTCAAGGCAGATATCATGAAGGCTCTAGTGCAACGGGTGACAAAAGCTTCGGTGACTGTTGATGGCGAGGTAGTAGGGGCAATAGGGCAGGGGCTGGTGATATTTGCGGGTGTGGCTAAAGGGGACAGCGAGAAAGACGCTTTGTATCTTGCCGAGAAGGTAGTTAACTTGCGCATCTTCTCTGACGAGGCGGGAAAATTCAACCTTTCGGCGCTTGATGTAAGTGGCGAACTTTTAGCCATCAGCCAGTTCACACTGCTTGCGGACACCCGCAAAGGGCGAAGGCCCAGTTTTGAAGACGCGGCACCCCCGGACGAAGCCGAACCATTGTTTGATTTTTTTGTTGACTGCCTGCGCAAAAGTGGACTGAGGGTCGAAACTGGCCGCTTCCAGCAACACATGCTTGTAGAGATATACAACGACGGACCGGTGACAATAGCGCTTGATAGCAGGGAAAAGTTTTCTTGATTTCAATGGCTTGCTGTAGCAAATAGTTGCAAAAAGTTCGGCATAACTGCTACAATTTTCTTGGTATGAGCTGTGGTCAAATACTGAGGGGGATGGGATACCGCCTGACACCGCAGCGGATGATGGTGGTTGAGGTACTGCACGGCACCGATAAGCATATCAGTGCTGAGGAAATATTTGCTCAGGTACAAGCCAGATATCCGTATGCCAATATCTCTACGGTATACCGTACGCTTGATCTCTTGAAGGAACTGGGGCTGGTCGCCGAGATATCTCTGGGCGATGGGTGTGTCCGTTTTCACCCAGTGGACAAGGGTCACCACCACCATCTGGTATGCCAGAGTTGCCGCAAAGTGGTCGACATACCAGAGACTGCGCTAACACCTCTTGCCGAAGGCCTGAGTAAAGAATACGGCTTTAAGGTGGAGCTGCGGCATATGGCTATCTCTGGTTTGTGTGCTGAGTGCCAGAAACAGACAGCACAGCAAGCCTGAGACTGAGCAATTATATTTTTGCGTTCTGGCGCAATAGTTTGCAATTGCGCTTAATGCAGAAAAGTAAGGAGGCAGATGTGCATATCCCGGATGGTTTTATAAGTACACCTGTGGCTGTGGGAGGGATAGCTATAGCTGCTGGTACGGTAGCCTATGCTGTCAAGGCGACGAACAGGAGGCTGGGAGAAAAACAGGTGCCGTTGATGGGTGTACTGGCGGCATTTATCTTTGCTGCCCAGATGCTCAATTTTCCTGTGGCTGGGGGCACTTCGGGGCACTTTATGGGGGCAGCGTTGGCGGCGATACTATTGGGACCATGGGCTGGACTTCTGATAATGACGTGTGTCCTCTTGGTGCAGTGTCTGGTGTTCCAGGATGGCGGGCTTCTAGCTCTGGGTGCCAATATTATCAATATGGGAATTGTCGGTTGCTTTCTAGGGTATTATATTTACCGCGGTTTTACTGCGCTGGTGCGTGGTAAAAAAACGGCTTTGATTGGTGGAGGTATAGCTGGCTGGGCATCGATTGTGGTGGCTGCTATTTTCTGTGCAATGGAGCTAGGTATTTCCAGTACTGTGCCCCTGTATGTAGCGCTTCCGGCGATGGGTGGCATTCATGCGCTCATTGGAATCGGTGAGGGACTGATAACAGCGGCGGTGCTGGCGCTGGTGATGGCTACCAGACCCGACCTGATGAAGCTGGAGCCACAAAAAACTTAGAAAGGGGGTCTCAAAGGCTATGAAATTCCAGTGGTGGCATGGCGCTTTAATAGCCAGTTTTATCTTGGCATTGCTGTCGCCAGTAGCATCATCGTCCCCCGATGGACTGGAGCGAGTGGCTGAAGATAAGGGGTTCATAGAGGCAGCCAGAGAATCATGGTATGAGCTTATCCCCGACTACACAATGCCTGGCATTGGCAGTGAGGTGCTGGCTACTGTAATTTCCGGCGTGCTCGGCACGGCGCTATTGTTCGGCATAGGTTACGGGATTGCCAGAGCGTTGAAGGCGAGAGATGAAACATAGCTTTGTAGACCAGTACTGTGATTTAAACAGCTTTATCCACAGGCTTGATCCTAGGACAAAGTTTGTTGTCAGCCTTGCTTTTATTCTGGCAGTGTTGCTGACTCCGGCTGGCGAGTGGTTGATGTTTGCTTTTTATTTTCTGGTTGTTTTGGGGTTACTGGCTCTCTCCAAGTTGCCGCCTTTTTATGTCGTGAAACGGTCGCTGGTTGTTATCCCCTTTGTCCTGCTGGTGGCTGTTTTCATTCCGTTCTTTAAGGAGGGCGAGGTGGCTGGCAGCTATAATATCTGGCTGTGGGAGATATCGGTCACCTACAGCGGGCTTTTTGTGCTGGCGAATGTTGTGGCAAAGGCTTGGCTGTGTATCCTCTGTCTAATCTTGCTATCTTCGACCACTAGACTGGCTGAGTTACTGAAGGGGCTATGCCAGCTTGGCGTTCCTCAGGTCGTAGTATTGATACTTTCCTTCATGTACCGCTATGTTTTCGTTCTGGTGGACGAGGCGATGAGAATGCATCAGGCATATCAGAGCCGGGATATTGGTGGAAGCCTGCTGCGCCGGTTGAAGGCGTTCGGCAATATGATCGGCGTCCTTTTCATCAGAAGTTATGAGCGTGGGGAGAGGATTTACGCGGCAATGGTATCTAGGGGTTTTGATGGGCAGGTGCGCACATTGCGCCCTTTGGAATTGAAGGGCGCTGATATCTCTTTCAGTGTAGTTTTGGGAATTTTGTTGGCGTCACCTTACATCATCTGGTGGGTTCGATGGTAGACAGAGTCATCTATATCAAAGACCTCTCTTTCGTTTACCCAGATGGGACTCATGCTTTAAAAAAGATAAGTCTTTCTGTTTATGCTGGCGAGAGTGTGGCAATAGTCGGTCCAAACGGTGCCGGGAAATCTACATTACTCCTCCATCTCAATGGGGTGTTACGCGGAAATAGCACGGTGGAGATATGTGGCATCCCTGTCAGGGATGGAAATTTGAAGGAGATAAGGAAAAAAGTGGGGCTGGTGTTCCAGGACCCAGATGACCAGCTCTTTTCTCTGACTGTTTTCGAGGATGTGGGTTTTGGACCGTTGAATATGGGTTGTTCTGAGGCCGAGGTAAATGAACTGGTTTCTCGAGTGCTGGGATGGGTGGGGATGAAGGGGTACGAGAAGCGTTCCCCGCACCATCTGAGCATCGGCGAAAAGAAGCGGATCGCCATCGCTACCGTGCTGGCGCTTGATCCGGAGGTCTTGGTGCTTGACGAGCCTACAAGCAACCTCGACCCCAGAAGCAAATGGTCCCTGGTGACGCTGTTAAGGCACCTCCTAGTGACCAAAGTAATAGCCACTCACGACCTCGAATTGGTGCGCGTTTTATGTCAGCGTGTAGTTGTGCTGGATAAAGGTGAGGTGGTAGCTGACGGCACTACTGAGACTATTCTCAATGATCTGTCACTCTTGCGGGCACACGGACTAGCACCTGAGGACTAGTCCAGTTCTAGGCTGATATCCAGCGCTCTGGCTGAGTGGGTGAGCGCGCCTACCGATATCATGTCCACACCGGTTTCTGCTATTGCCCGAATCCTCTCAAGAGTGACCCCGCCTGAGGCTTCAACAAGGGCACGCCCTTTTATCAGTTGCACGCTGTGGCGCATGTCTCCCAGGCTCATATTGTCCAGCATGATGATGTCGGCACCAGCTTCAGCGGCTTCACGTGCCTCTTCGGGTGTTTTTACCTCTATCTCGACCTTTGTTCCCGGTGGCACCTTGTGGCGGGTCTGAGCAATTATTTCCTTTATGTTTTTACCGCTGCGGCGCAGTACTGTCAGGTGGTTGTCCTTTATAAGGATGCCATCGCCGAGATGCATACGGTGGTTCCTACCGCCGCCGAGCCTAACGGCGTATTTTTCCAGTAGCCGCAAGCCCGGTGTGGTCTTTCTGGTGTCGGTTATGCTGACAGGGAGCCCACTGACTGCCTGAATGTAGCGTGCTGTCTCTGTGGCGATGCCGCTCAGATGTTGCAGGAAGTTCAAAGCCAGGCGTTCGGCTTTCAACATGCTGGAGACTCTTCCTTGCAGTCTGGCTACGACGTCTCCGGGCTTGACCTTGCCGCCGTCTTTGATGAGTAGTTCGATATGAAGTTCGGGGTCGACCCTGAGAAAGACCTCCCTTGCTATTTCGATCCCGGCGATGATGCCCTCAGCCTTGGCTAGGATGTAGGCAGTCCCACGTTCGGAATCTGGTATCAGTGAGTCAGTGGTTATGTCCCCGTGACTGAGATCCTCTTGCAAGGCTAGCTCAATAAGCTGCCCTATTTGATGGACGTCCAGACCGCCTTCCAGACTATTCACTGCTGTCTTCTTGCAGTTCCTGCAAAATCATGTTAACACATGCGGATACTGCTTTTCTAACCGGGGCAGTGAATTCCTCACCGAAGGTGCTGACATCTGCTGCTTCGATAGCGTAGATGGTTATCTTTTGAGGCAGACGTAAGCCAAGCCTGCTGCCAAGTTCGAGGGCTGTCCTGAAGTCGATGCCGTGTGGAGAGGTAATGTGATCGGCAGTGTCGAATGCCTCGGGTGTGAGTCTGTAGATCTGCCCCGGTGTACCCCCGACTGTCTGGATGGCATCTATTATGATTGCTTGGTCATAGCCGGTGAGCAAATCGAGCAGGACAAGCCCTGTTGTTGCCGTCTCCGCAACTGTGACATCAGGACGGCTGATTTTCTCTCTCAGCGCCGCGGCAACATAAAGCCCCGCACCGTCATCGGTGAGCAGGGAATTGCCTATCCCCAGTATCAGTATCTTCCCTCTATCAGGCACTAAAACAGTTCTGCTCTAAACTTCACCAAGGACACCTTATCTTTTTAGCCTCTCCACTACTTCGCCCTTGCTGTTATAGATAATAATCTCCATCGGTGCTTGTCCCGGTAGGGAATGAGTGGCGCAAGCAAAGCAAGGGTCATAGGGGCGCCATGCCATCTCTATGCGGTTGAGCAACCCCTCGGTTATTTTCTTGCCCGGCTGGATAAGTGCCATGGCTGCTTTTTTGATTGACATGTTAAATGCTGCGGAGTTGCCCACAGTGGCTACAATCAGGTTTGCCTTTTTGATCACGCCTTTCTCGTCTGTAACATAATGATGGATCAAGGTACCGCGTGGGGCTTCGACGATGCCGAAGCCCTCGTCCGGTTTAGCTGTAGGGATGGTTCGGATGTTGGGGCTGGTGATCTCAGGGTCACGGCTCAATTCCAAAAGCCTTTCGGCAGCGTAGAGGAGCTCAACAAGCCTGGCCCAATGCATAGCTAAAGTATGGTGCACCGGCTTGCTCCCAAGTGTGGAGTACATCTTCTCGTAAGCCTCCTGAGCCAGTGGTGTCGCCATGCCATCAGCAGTGTTGAGGCGGGCAAGCGGTGCCACACGGTAGACACCGCTGTCCTTACCGTCTACAAAGCCTTTCCAGCCAATCTTCTTCAGGAAGGGGAACTTGATGTAGCTCCAGGGCTCGACGTGCTCGGCGATGTGGTCCAAGTACTCTCGTGGTGAGAACTTGGCAAACTCCTTACCATCAGGATCCACCACCCTGACTTTGCCATCGTAGAAATTCACCTTGTTCTTGTCATCTACCAAGCCCATGTAGTAGGTGCGGTGGGTATAGGCTTCGCTCAGGATCATATCGACATATTCTTTATTCTTCAGTACGATATCGTCGAAGACTTTAAGGGAAAGCTTCGCGAATTCTACAGAATCTTTGGCAATTTGCTCTACCTCTTTTCGTTCCTCTTCGGTGAGACCTTTGCTGATGCCCCCCGGAAGCCCGAAGACAGGATGCACAGCCCTACCGCCGAGCATGTGGATGATACGGTGGTTCTGCATTCGCGTCTTTATCACGGCTCCGCCAAGTTCCAGTCCGACCTTGGCGATGACGCCGAGGATATTGCGCTCTGCTACCGGGGCCTCGGGGCCCATGATAAAGTCTGGACCGGCGAGGATATAGAAGTGGGTGGTATGGTCGGTGACATAGAATGCACTGTAGAAAAGCTCGCGTAGCTTTTTGGCAGGACTCGGCGGGTCGACATGGAAGAGGTCATCAAGGCATTTAGTCGCTGCAATGTGGTGCGCTTCAGGGCAGACACCGCAGATACGCTGGGTAATCTGTGGCATGTCCTCAGCTAGACGCCCTTCACAGAATTTTTCGAATCCTCTCAGCTCTGGCACTTGGAAATAGACATTTTCCACACCGCCAGCATCATTGAGGAAGATTTCGATCTTGCCGTGTCCTTCCAGACGAGTGATCGGATCAATGGTGATCTTCTTCATTTTATCCTAGCCCTCCTTAACAGAGAATCAGGCAGACTATATCGGTAGAAAGTGCCCACAGGGTCACAGATATCGTCGATAATTTTCTGTATCTCTTCAGGGTTGTTGGCATCGATCACCGAGGCAACTGCGCTGAGGAAGTGTGCTCCCTGGTCAATTACCCCCTCTACGGGACCGTAGCAGCCAGTGCAGGGCATGTTAGCCTGCGGACAGGGCGCGCCACAACCACCCCTGGTGGCGATGCCGGCACAGAGCAGCCCCTGCTCCAGAAGGCACACCTCGGCGTCGGGTATAATTTCGAAGGTGCGGTAGAATTTTTTCACCTTCTTTACGTCCCGCTTCCGCGGGCAGTCATCACAAACCGCCTTGACGCTGTGGCTGATTACCGTGCCTTTGGGCGGTAATTTCCCCTGAATTAGTGCTTCCAGAGCCAACCAGGTAGTTTTTTCCTCCGGCGGGCAGCCGGGGATGACGTAGTCTATCTCGACGGTCTGACGCAGGGATCTGACGGTATCGTAAAACTCGGGAATGGTGAGCTCACCCTCCGGTACCTTAAACTTGGTCTGGGGAAAGACTTTTTCCTTGTTGTCTGTAGACTGAGTTTCCAGGTAAACCTGTTTGAAAATCAGCTCTCTATTAAACATATTGCCTAAGCCAGGGATACCGCCATTGTGAGCACAGGAGCCGTAGGCGATCATCACCTTGGACTTTTCTCGCAGCATCTTTGCCAGATGTTCCTGCTCTGAGTTCCTGATGGCGCCATTGAATAGGCAGACATCTATGCTCTTATCGGGCATTGCCTCCACGTCCTTATATTTGACGTCGATAGCCACAGGCCAGAAGACTATATCTGCGGCTTCAGCCAGCTTGAGTATCTTGTCTCCGATCTGTAGCTGCGCGATTTCGCAGCCACCGCAACTGGCTGCCCAGTAGAGCGCTACTTTAAGTTTAGCCATGTTTTGCCTCCTTGGAGTTCTTCCCGAAAGGGCCTAAGGCTCTGACTTTTTCGGTCATCTCGTCAACGATGGCAACGAAGCGATCGCCTTCGGATGCTGACACCCAGTCAAGCCGCACGCGGTCCTCTTCGATTCCCATCTGGGCCAGCATCTTTTTGAGCAGTGGCATACGGCGCGCTGTTTTATAATTGCCCTCGACGTAGTGGCAGTCACCCGGGTGACAGCCTAGAACAAGCACGCCGTCAGCCCCCAGTTCGAAGGCTTTGAGGACAAAAGTCGGCTCCACACGGCCGCTGCACATAACCCTGATTATACGCACATTGGGCGAACATTTCATCCTGGCGGTGCCAGCTAGATCGGCTCCTCGATAGGAGCACCAGTTGCAACAAAAGCCGACTATTTTTGGTTCGAAGCTCATACTAATACCCCCTCGATTTCTGCCATTATTTCTTCGGTGGTGAAATGCTTCTGTGTGATCGCTGCGCTGGGGCAGGCGGCAACACAGGTGCCACAGCCCTTGCACAGCGCTTCGTTTATTCTCGAGACCTCTTTGTCTTCGATGAAGGTTATGGCGTTGTACGGGCAGAGGATGTTACAGACCCTGCAGCCAGAACACTTCTCCTCATCGATTACAGCCACGGTGGCTTCAAGCTCGACCTTGCCCTTGCTGATTAGACTTAGCACTCTGGTGGCGGCGGCGGAAGCCTGCGCTACTGTATCGGGGATGTCCTTGGGACCCTGGCAGCAGCCGGCGATGAATATGCCGTCTGTCATAGTAGCTACCGGGTCAAGCTTGGGATGTCTCTCGATGAAGAAGCCGTCTGCCCCCTGGCTGATGCGGAATAACTGGGCTACCTGCTTGGCATCAGAGCGTGGCTCAAGCGCTATGCACAGTATCACCATATCCACCGGGACGCGGATCACCTGACCGAGCAGGGTATCCTCGCCGCAGACGATGAGTTTTCCCTTCTCTTCATTGGTCAATGCCCTGTCGGTGACCTCAGCCGCCTTGCCGCGGATGAACTTAACACCCTCTTTGGACAGTCTCTCGTAGAACTCCTCGTAGCCTTTGCCGAAGCAGCGCATGTCGATATACATCTGGTAGACATCAGCTTCGGTCTTTTCTTTAATAAGATGGGAGTACTTGAGGGCGTACATGCAGCATACTCTGGAGCAATAGCGGTGGTAGTTTTCATCTCGGCTGCCCACGCAATGGATGATGGCGACGCTCTTTGGCTCCGAGCCGTCTCTGAGAACTATCCTGCCGCCCGTAGGACCGGCAGCGTTGCACAGCCTTTCAAACTCCAGGGCGGTGTAAACGTTGGGGTAGCGCCCGTAGCCGTATTTGACGATGGGCGTGGGGTCGAAGGGGTCATAACCGGTGGCGATTAGGATGTTGCCGACCTCAAGTTCCACAATCTTGTCCTGCTGTTCGAAGTCTATGGCGCCGGGCTCGCAGAACTTCTCACAGGCACGGCACCTACCTTTGAGGAAGTAGACGCAGTGCTCTTTATCTATCACAGGTATGTTGGGAACTGCCTGCGGGAAGGGTGTGTAGATGGCTTTCCGTTCGCCAAGCCCCAGGTCGAATTCGCTGGGCGCCTTCCACGGGCATTTCTCCATGCAGACACCGCAGCCGTTGCACTTTTCCTCATCGACAAAGCGGGCCTTCTTGCGGACTTTGACCTTGAAGTTCCCAATGAACCCCGAGACCTCCTCAACCTCGCTGTAGGTCATCAGTGCGATATTGGGATGAGAACCGGCTGCGGTCATTTTGGGCGTCAGGATGCAGGCGGAACAGTCCAAGGTGGGGAAGGTCTTATCGAACTGGATCATGTGTCCGCCGATGCTCGGGTCCTTTTCCACCAGGTATACCTTGTGTCCGGCATCGGCGATCTCCAGGGCGGCTTGGATGCCGGCAATGCCACCGCCGACTATCAGCGTTGCCGGGTTTACCGGCACCTCTTTCGTCTCCAGAGGCTGGTGGTAGCGAACGCGTTTCACCGCAGCGCTGACCAGTGCCTTTGCCTTCTCTGTGGCTTTGTCATGGTCTTCGGTTGTCCAGGAACAGTGCTCGCGGATATTTGCCATCTCAAAGAGATAGGGGTTCAGCCCGGCTTCCTGTACGGCGTGGCGGAAGGTGGGCTCGTGGAGGAGCGGTGAGCAGGAGGCGACCACCACCCTGTTGAGCTTTAGGTTCTTGATGTCCTCTTTTATCATGTTCTGCCCCGGGTCGGAGCACATAAACTTGTATTCTCGAGCCACCACCACCGAGTCCAGCTTTTTAGCAAATTCCACCACATGCTGTACGTCAACGGTACCAGCTATATTAGAGCCACAGTGGCATACATATACTCCGATCTTCGGTTTCTCCATCGCGTCTCCTCCTTTAACTTGCTGCGACCTCACTATAGTGCCTCCGCGACCAATTCGGAGAGATCCTTTATTTCGATTACCTCGCTCTTGTTAGTGGTGAGCACGGCGTCGTTGAAGTTTGCCATACAGTAGGGGCAGCTCACGGCGAGAATTTCAGCCCCTACCTCAGCCACCTGTTCCAGCCTCAGCTCGGAGAATCTCTCTCCTTTCTTGGTCTCCATCCATAGCCTTCCGGCGCAGCCGCCACAGCATAGAGAGTATTCCCGGTTATCCTGCATTTCCGTGTACTCGATGCCGGGAATGCTCGATAGTACACGTCTGGGCTCCTCGTAAATGTTTTGGTATCTGCCAAGACAGCAAGAATCGTGGTAAGTTACCTTTTTGACCAGTGGCTTGGAAAACTTCAATTTCCCCTCCTGGATCAGCTGGTCGAGGTATTGAGAGAGATGGATTACTTCGTAGTTGCCACCAAACTCTGAGTATTCGTCTTTAAAGGTATGATAACAGTGGGGTGAGGTGACGAGGATCTTTTTCACGCCCAGTTCGTTGAATATTTTGATATTACTCTCAGCGAGCTTATGGAATAAGCTCTCGGCGCCAGCCTTGCGGATGCTCTCGCCACAGCAGAGGACGCTATTGTCCGGGATACCGAAGTCCACCTTAAGCTTTTTCAGTATATTAACCGTGGCAATGGCAGTCCTCCTGGTGGGTGGATCATAACATTGGTAGCAACAGGGGAAGTAGAGGATCTCGGTGCCCTTGGTGAAGGTCTTGACGCCGAGGTCTTTAGCCCAGTCCATGCGTTTTTCCGGTGGCTCACCCAGAGGGTTGCCGACGGCGGAGATGTTCTTCTCTGAAATGCGCAGGGAGTGGGGCACGATGCCGGCACCGATTTCCATGATGACCCGTCTGATAGCTCGCATCAGAAGTGGCATCTGGACGTCCCGGGGGCATCTTTTTACGCAGGCGTTGCAGGCGACACATTTCCACACCTCCTCATTCTCGAAGTCCACCACGCCTAACTGTGCTTTATGGACGAGCTTGCGGAGTGAGAATGTGGTCACCCGGTTCCACGGGCATATTCCGGTACAGAGACCGCATTGAAAACACAGCTTGAGGGCGTCACCGCCCTCTTCTAGGATAATATCAGTGGTCTCTTTGGATGGTGTGAGCAGTTCGATTTCCATTTTTCACCCTTCCTTTCCTTGAGTATTAAGAAAGCGGTGGAAATTATATAGTATGTCTGCAGTTCTTGCAAGAGCCGTGCTAGAAGGGTGGCTACAATGGAATATTGAAGACAGCGTCTTTCCCAGTTAGCCAACCGCTGAGCCGTTACTCCTATGGTCTATTTCGCTGGCGTATGGAGATCGAGCGGACCAAGTCTTCTTATCTGTTCGGTCATCTCACTGACGACTGCGGCAAAGCGGTCAGCCTCTGACGCTGATACCCAGTCCAGCCTCAGCCTCTCCGGTTCGATGCCAAACTGGGAAATGAGTTTCTTCAAAAGTGGGATTCTTCTAACCTCTTTTACATTACCTTCCAGGTAATGACATTCGCCGGGATGTCAGCCGCAGACCAGGACGCCGTCTGCCCCGAGCTCAAATGCTTTTAGGATTAGGGTGGGCTCGACACGCCCGCTGCACATGACACGGACTATGCGGATGTTAGGGGGATATTTCTTTCGGGACGTGCCAGCAAGGTCAGCGGCAGCATAAGCGCACCAGTTACACATGAAGCCTACGATTCTTGGTTCGAAACTCATATCAGCACTCCTTCCAGTTCTGACATGATTTGCTCTGTGGTGAAGTGTCTAGCCGTAATGGCACCGCTGGGACAGGCTGCAGCACAGGTACCACAGCCTTTACACATAGCCTCGTTAATCACTGAGACCTTCTCATCTTCGTTGAATGAGACAGCGTTATATGAACAGAGGGAAATACAGGTCTTACATCCTGAACACAGTTGTTTGTCGACGAAGGCGGTAGTTGGTTCGGTCTCTACGCTGCCCTTGGTGATGATAGCCATGGCTCGTGCAGCGGCTGCTGAAGCCTGAGCAACAGTGTCAGGTATATCTTTGGGCCCCTGACAACAGCCGGCGATGAGCACACCTTCGGTGGTGGTGGCTACTGGATCAAGCTTGGGGTGTTTTTCTAGGAAGAAGCCATCCCGACTACGGCTTATGGAGAATAGCTTAGCGGTTTCGCCAGTGTCTGCCCTAGGCTCAAGGGCGACGCTCAGGATGACAAGGTCTACCGGGAGACGCCGCTGCCTGGAGATGAGTGTGTCCTCACAGACAACGATAAGCTTTCCTTGCTCTTCGGGAGTCTCGGCAACATCGGTGACCTCTCCAGCACGGCCCCTGATGAAGTTTACCCCTTCTTCCTGGAGGCGGTTGTAGAATTCTTCGTAACCTTTGCCGAAGCAGCGCAGGTCAATATACAGGTCGTAGATTATGGCGTCAGGAATTTTTTCCCTGATGATGTGGGCAAATTTTAGCGAATGCATGCAGCAAACACGGGAGCAATACTCGTGGTAGTTGATGTCACGGCTGCCGATGCAGTGCAGGATAGCAATGCTCTTGGGCTCAGTTCCATCTTTGAGGACTATTTTGCCGGCGGTGGGACCTGAGGCATTAGTCATTCTTTCGAACTGGAGGCTGGTGATGACGTTGTCATATCTGCCATAGCCAAACTGGGTCATCGGCGTGGGATCGAAGGGGTCAAACCCTGTGGTAAGGATGATGCAGCCCACCTCCAGGCCCAGAATCTGCTCTGTTTGTTCGAAGTCTATTGCTTTAGTCTCGCAGAATCTTTCGCAGGCGCGGCACTTCCCTTTGAGAAAGTAGGTGCAGTGTTCACGGTCGATGACAGGGATGTTCGGCACTGCCTGAGGGAACGGTGTGTAGATCACTTTTCTCTTACCCAGCCCGAGGTCGAATTCGTTGTCGACCTTTATGGGGCATTTCTCCTGGCAGGTGCCACAGCCAGTGCATTTTGATTCGTCAACATAGCGCGGCTTCTTCTTTATCTTGACTTTGAAGTTGCCCACATAGCCTGAAACCTCTATGACTTCACTGTATGTTAGGAGTTCTATGTTTTTGTGTGACCCCACCGAGGCCATCTTCGGGGTCAATATTCAGGCACTACAGTCTAGTGTGGGGAAAGTCTTGTCAAGCTGTGCCATGTGGCCGCCGACAGAGGGTTCTCGTTCCACCAGATATACCTTATACCCTGCATCGGCGATTTCCAAAGCTGCTTGAATGCCAGCTATGCCGGCACCGACCACGAGCGTGTGTGGGTTCACGGGCACAACTTTGGTCTCCAGTGGCGTATGGAAAAGCACGCGCCTGACTGCGGCGCTGACCAGGGCTTTAGCCTTTTCAGTCGCCTTGTCTTTATCTTCGTGCACCCAGGAGCATTGCTCCCGGATGTTCGCCATTTCAAACAGGTAAGGGTTCAAGCCGGCGTCGGAGACAGCCCTGCGGAAGGTCTGTTCATGCAGGCGTGGTGAGCAAGAGGCGACTACGATGCGGTTGAGCCCAAGTTCCCTGATATCATTCTTTATCAGTTCCTGCCCCGGGTCGGAGCACATAAACTTATAGTTGCGGGCTATGGCTACGGAGGGTAGGCTCTTGGCAAATTCGGTAACTGCCTCCACATCCACTGTGCCGGCGATGTTGGCACCGCAATGACAGATATAAACGCCTACTTTCGGCTCCATGTCATATTCCTCCTTATACTTTGACCAGCGTCTTTAAGACCTTGTCGACAGAGACTATGTTTTGACGCAGCCCCAAGGTCTTGTGGTCGATGCCAAAGGCGATGCCCATTAGCTGGGTGAAAAACAACACCGGTATATGGAAGTTGGTCTTGAATCTTCTGTTGACCGCACCTTGATAGGCATCTAGGTTTACCTGACAGAATGGGCAGACTGTTACTATAAGGTCAGCACCATTTGCCTGGGCATTCTCCAGCAATTTCCTGATGAGGCCCAACACGATTTCGTCCTCTGACAGGATCAGCGAGCCGCCGCAGCAGCGGGCTTTGAGTGGGTAGGGTACCACTTGAGCTCCTAGGCTCTCTGTAAGGCGGTCGAGCGACTGCGGGTTTTCAAGGTCATCAAAGCTAGGCGCGGGACGGATGACTTGGCAGCCGTAGTAAGGCGCAACCTTGAGGTTGCTTAGGTCGACCTTAACGCGCGCCTTGATTTCATCGCTGCTGATATCGTTAGCGAAGACATCGAGAATGTGGCGCACCCTCACTGTACCATGATACTCCAGCCCCCCAGCGGCCAGTGCTTCAGTTATTCTCGCCCTGATTTCAGGGTACTGCTGGAAGTGCTGGTTTGTCCGGCTCAAAATCAGGTAGCAATCGCTGCAAGCAGCTACTAGGTCGAAACCTCTTTTTTCTGCCAGTGCCAAGTTTCGGGCGCAGCAACAGAATGCAGCCAACTCATCAACCACAGTGTAAGGTGTGGAGCCACAGCAGTTCCAGTCGTCCAGTTCGATAAGTTCTACATCAAGGGCTTTAGCCACAGCGCGCGCAGAAGAATCGTACATAGGAGTCTCTTCATGCATGCAGCAGCCGGGGAAGTAAGAATAGTACTTCATTGTTTTAGAGCCCTCCCATTGCCTCAGCTTTATCAAGGATTGCCTTAAGTTGCTTCATAGGTTCTGGTTTCAGTTTGTGGGCTTTGATAGGCATGCGGCCGTGAAGCAGCAGACTTAACGCCGGACGCCACATCTTCAGGGCTTTCAACGGGTTTGTTTGCAGGAAGTATGCCATCATGCAACCAAGGCGTGGTATCAAACCAAAGGCATGCACGGTGTCACTGAAGAGCCTGTAGAGCTTAGCTGTGCTGACACGCGGGTGTGTACGGTAATGGCGCATGGACAGATGCTCCAGGGCGTGCATGATGTATGTGGGTACGATGCCTCGTGGGCATCGTACGGTACACATGTAGCAGGAGAGACAGAGCCACATGGTGTTACTGGAAAGCACTTCATCGCGTATCCCAGCCCTTGCTAAGGCGATGAGCTCGCGCGGTGTGTAGTCCATCTTGTTAGCATTGGGACAGGATGCCGAACAGGTGCCGCATTGAATACACAAATTTATCTTTTCTCCGCCCGGCATTGCGGAGATCTCTCGGATAAAATCGTTCACGCCATGCACTTTTGCTGTTACCATAATTTGCCTGTCCTTTTTGTCAGGATGAGCCTAATTATAAATCTCAAGTCTGGCAAAGTAAAACCTACACATTCAATGAGCCCCCTCATCGGCAAAAAGGGAGCTCACAGAAAAAGCGCCCAACTCGGTCTCTTGGTTTTCCCTACCCAGCGCTGGCGTTTAGCTCCGGTTAGTCCTGCGCTGACGTGATCTGTATGTCTGCAGGACTTGATAGACGCCACTTATGTTCAGGAACCAGAAAATGGCTCCTACAATTACGATGAGGATGGCCACTGTGCTTAGCGCTGCGATCAATCCTGTTGTCATCTAATTACCTCCTGCTAATCAACTTCTATTAAAATCTGTGGGAGGGTAAGAGGCGGGAGTTTCAAGGAAGGGTGAAGTTTAGCCGGTTTTCAGGCAGGTCGGGAATGGACTCTTACCCCCACGGGAACCAGTTTAGCACGTAGCCTGTAGACTGGCTTGCGTTTTGATGCTTGTTTTTTTATTGTAAAAAAGACTCGTATTGAGTGTGCTAGTAATAGGTATTTATGCCTAGCCAGCCTTGATGGTGGTCAGCTCTCTTAGTTCATTTTTCTCCGATGTTGGTATAATATAGTGCGGGAGGCAGGTTTGGGAAAGATAAGAGTATTGATTGCTGATGATCACGCTTTTGTGCGGGAGGGGACGCGCCGGATCCTTGAGCAGGAACCGGACATAGAAGTTGTGGCTGAGGCGGGTGATGGTGAGGAGGCAACAAGGCTGGTGTGTGAGTTAAAGCCCGATGTCGCTATTGTCGATATCGCTATGCCGCGGCTTGATGGCATTGAGGCAACGAGGCGGATAAAAAGTTTCTGTCCTGAAGTGGCAGTCCTTGTCCTGACTGCTTATGATGATGACCAGTTTGTTTTCAGTCTACTTGAAGCGGGGGCTGCAGGGTATTTACTGAAGAATGTTCGTGGCAGCGAGATAGTAAATGCGGTGCGGGCGGTCTACAGTGGTGATTCTGTATTGCACCCTTCAGTTACAAAGAAGGTTTTGAAGAGGCTTGTTGGACTCTTGGGGACGCGGTGGAAGCAAAACCCAGCGGAGCCGCTTACGGAGCGCGAGATGGAGGTTTTGGGGTTAGTTGCCAAAGGGCTAAGCAACAAAGAGATCGCCGAGGAGCTCTGTTTGAGTATACGAACAGTGCAGGGGCATCTAGCCAATATTTTTAACAAGCTGCATGTGAACACGCGGACTGAAGCTGCAGTCTATGCTTTGAGAGAAGGCTGGGTAATGCTGAACGATGTCTCTTGAAGGGCGCTTGCTTTCTTTGTTCACCTGGTTGTGGAAACGGTTTGTGCCTGAGCGGGGTTGGTGGCGAAGCTTTATTCTCAGTCCAAGCTTATGGCTGGTGACAATTCTTTTTGTAGCGATAACAGTCGTCCAGTACCACGGTTTAACATACCCTGTTTCTTTTGTTAACCTGCTAGCGAGACTGGGTCTAAGCCCCCACACTTTTGAGAGGGCTCTTTACCTCGTACCTATCGTTCTGGCAGGTTTTATGTTTCAGGGATGGGAGGGGCTGGCCATCGCACTAGCGGCTTTGGTCTGTATGTTACCTGCTGCTCTTAGGACAGCTCCCTCTTCGGTTGGCGTCCTGATTGAGATCGGTGTGGTAACCGCTGTCGGCTGCTTAGTCGCTCTAGGTATAAGATGGTTCAGGATGGAATCCCAGCAGCGCCTGCGGTTGGTGGCTCTAAACTATGTTTCTAATGTGGTCTCACAATCGCTGGAATTAGAGCAAATCCTTGAGAGCAGTATCAATAGCATACACGAAGTTATGGACGTGGATGCTGTGCTGATATTTCTGCTAGACAGGGAGACTAGGGAGCTCCGTCTCCGGGCTCACAAAGGGGTCTCCGCTGAATTCGCGGTTGGTGTTGACAGGTTGAAAGTCGGGGAGGGACTGAACGGGATGGTTGCCCTTACAGGGCTACCAGCATTGATAAGGGATGCCTCGCGCGATCCGCGGGTAACCAAATCGGCTGTCAGGAAAGAAGGGATACATTCTCAAGTGATAGTGCCGATAAAGTCGAAGGGCAAGGTCATGGGCACTTTGTCCGTGGCAATGAGACGACAGCGGAAATTTCTCCCTGAAGAGGTGGAGCTACTCATGGCTATTGGCGGGCAGATCGGGATGGCTGTGGAGAACGCCAATCTTTACGATGAGCAGCGGAAGTTTATTGAGAGGCTGCAAGCCTCTGAGGAAAAGTTCCGTCAGATCTTTGAGAACGCTCATGACGCTATCTGGGTGCATGATATGGAGGGGAACGTTATCTCGGCAAATGAAGCTGCAGCTAGGTTGACGGGCTATGATGTAGGCACGCTACTTCGCATGAATGTTAAATCATTCCTTACTGATGAGGGACTTAGCCTTGCCAGAGACATTCGCAGAAGGCTCCTCAGCAATGAGCCCGTTGCTCAACCATATGAGCAGAAGCTGATCACTAAAACTGGAGCAGAAGCCGTGCTGAAGTTAACCACCAGTTTGATCACCAGCGGTGGTAAGCCGGTGGGGTTTCAACATATTGCACGTGATGTTACCAAGGAAAAGAGGTTGCAGGAAAGCCTGCGATATTATCTTGGTCAAATCACCAAAGCACAGGAGGAAGAAAGGAAACGTATTGCCAGGGAGCTTCATGATGAGACCATTCAGGCGCTGGTTGTCCTGACCCGTCAAATAGACGAGATTGTTTCAGGCGATAGGGGAATATCTGAATATAAGAAGATATTGTTGGAGAACCTGAGAGACCAAATAGAGTCCATCATACAGGATATAAGGCGGCTGAGCCAGGACCTCAGGCCACCTGCACTGGATACGCTTGGTTTAATCCCTGCCTTAGAGGGGCTGGCTTCAGACATTGAGAAGCACTCCGGAATCAACGTAAATGTTACCGTGTGCGGCGCTGTGCGGAGGTTTCCCTCTGAAGTGGAGTTGATACTGTTTCGCATTGTTCAAGAGGCACTCCGCAACGTGTGGCGACATTCTAGTGCTACAAATGCAGAGGTCGTCGTGGAATTTGATACGGGCGAGACGAGGATAACTATCAGAGACAATGGCAGAGGTTTTGAGGTACCGGATATGGTTGGAGACCTCCTCAGGGATGGCAGGATGGGCTTGGCTGGGATGCAGGAGAGAGTCCAGTTGCTAAACGGTAGTCTGAGCATAGAGTCGCAGCGGGGCAGAGGAACAACCATTGTAGTCAAAGCGCCGTTGTGAGTGGACATGTTTGGTGGCCCAGCTCTGCTTAGTGTGGGCTTTTACTTCCATTTAATTTGTTGTCCGACCGCCTCGACATCTTCGATGTAGAGTATGCTAAACTGCTTACCGACTAGTCCCTATGGAATAATCAGAAATGAATTTGCATTATCTCCTGTGTTTACTTGAAGAAGTGCCCGGTTATCAAAGGCTGAAGGAAAACCTAGTATCCGGGAAAGGCGGAGATTATTGGTTGGCGGTGCCGGATGGCGCTAAAGCTTACCTTGCTGCAGCCTTGCACCATGCGTTAGGCGTGCCACTGTTACTCGTTGTTCCCTGGGAACGGGATGCAAGGGTAATATGCGAGGAACTCAGGCTCTGGTGTTCGTGCCCAGATGATGTGTATTTTTTCCCGGAGCTCGATTATATGCGGGAGGATGAGTTTTCTAAGGACATTTATAGATTTGCGGAGAGGCTACGTGTGCTGTCTGCTCTGAGTTCTTGCCATGGTAACTCGTCTCCCCCACCTCTAGTAGTGGCTTCTGTGAGGGCAGTAATAAGTGGGACTACTCCCCCTGAGGATTTTGCGTCGTCTCGCCATGTGCTGGAGGTAGGTGAGGCTGTGGACCTTCAGCATTTGCTGGGCAGGTGGCTGTCTATGGGCTATCAAATGGAGAGCCTAGTTGAGGTGCCTGGGTCGATAGCACGACGAGGAGGCATCATAGATATCTTTTCGCCAGGCAGTGAGCTTCCGGCAAGGATTGAGCTGTTCGGAAACCGGATAGAGAGCATAAGACACTTCGACCCAAAGACGCAGCGTTCGGTAAGGCATGCGACATCGGTTGTGGTGATACCGGCAACCGAAAAGGGTTCCTATCAGGGAAGTTTGCTGGACTATTTCGCTGGCACTGGGTTGCTTATTGTGGATGAGGCTGGTATTCCGCGGGCTGGGGGGCAGACTCTCGGGGCAGCTGAGGAGGTTAGCAGACCTCAGGCGGAAACCTCTTGGAATGAACTGAATGCTGGGATGACGAAAGTCAAACACCGATTGTTTTTCAGCACCGGTGGTGCAAGTGGTGCTGACGATTTGGAGGCTGGTTCCATACCTTTGGCACCGCTAATGGGTTATGGTGGCAAACTGCAACATCTGGCCTCTGAGCTTACCAAGTTGAGAAGGTGTGTTGCAGTGGTCATTGTCAGTCAGCAGGTGGAACGACTGGCGGAGTTTCTTGAAGATGAGGGAATTGAAGTCACTGTTGTTTCAGAGCTGGCGCGAATACCGACATGTGGTTCAGTGGTGTTATTACGGGGCTGGCTGAATACCGGTTGGAAGCTAGGAGACAGGCTGGTGTTGTTAACGGACAAAGAGATATTTGGCTTTGTAAAACAGCAGCGCTCCTTCAGGAAACGTCCGGTGCATTACCATTGGTTGATGTCCGAGTTAACACCGGGCGACTATGTGGTACATGTGGAGCATGGCATCGGCAGGTTTACTTGCTTGGCAAGAATGTCTGTCAACAATGTCGAAAGAGAATACTTGGTTTTGGAATACGCTGCTGGTGATAAGCTTTATGTGCCTGTGGAACAGGCGGAGCGAGTGAGCCGCTACGTTGGTGGTGATGCGGAGCCTGTGCTTACTAGACTGGGGACGCAGGAGTGGGCACGGACGAGGCAGCGGGTGAAGGAATCCGTATTGAAGGTAGCGCGTGAGCTTCTGGAATTGTATGCCAAAAGACAACTGATATCTGGCTTTGCCTTTTCCCGGGATACCCTCTGGCAGCAAGAGCTGGAGGCGTCTTTCCCCTATGTTGAGACGCCTGACCAAACTGAGGCTGTTAATGCGATTAAGAAGGATATGGAGAGCCCCAAGCCGATGGACCGGCTTATATGCGGTGATGTGGGTTACGGCAAGACAGAGGTGGCATTACGGGCTGCTTTTAAGGCAGTGATGGATGGTAGGCAGGTGGCACTGCTGGTGCCAACGACAGTACTGGCACAGCAGCATTTCAATACCTTCCGTGAAAGGCTGCAAGCTTTCCCTGTAAGAGTGGAAATGCTGAGCCGCTTTTGCACCGAGAAGGAGCAGGCAGTGGTTATCGCTGGTCTGGCATCTGGCGCTGTTGACATCTGCATTGGCACACACAGGCTGCTGCAGAAAGATGTGGTGTTCAAGGATCTCGGTCTTGTGATAATAGATGAAGAGCAGCGGTTCGGTGTTGTACATAAGGAGCACTTTAAGAAACTCCGACAGGAGGTGGACGTACTGACTCTCAGCGCCACTCCTATACCGCGTACGCTTCATATGTCTCTTTCAGGTATTAGGGATATGAGCATTATTGAAACTCCGCCCGAGGAGCGGCTGCCTGTAAGGATACACGTTGGTGCTTATGATGGGGGGCTCGTCCGCATGGCTATCCTGCGGGAGATAGCAAGGGGTGGGCAGGTGTTTTATGTTTATAACAGGGTTCATGATATCTATCATGTTGCCCAAAAACTGGAGGGGCTTGTCCCCGAAGCCAGGGTTCTCGTCGCACACGGACGGATGCCTGAAGATGAGCTGGAGATGGTGATGGTACGCTTTGTCAACCGTGAGGCTGATGTCCTCGTTACAACAACGATCATTGAGTCTGGCCTTGATATGCCGAGTGTCAATACTCTGATCGTCGATCGGTCAGACCTGCTAGGCTTGACCCAGCTTTACCAATTGAGGGGTAGGGTAGGACGTGGCTATGACCATGCTTATGCATATTTCTTCTACGATGCTGGCAAACAATTGACTCCTGAAGCTTGGAAGCGCCTCAAGACCATCGCTGAGGCTACAGAGCTGGGTGCTGGGTTCACCATAGCGATGCGGGATTTAGAGATAAGGGGGGCGGGCAACCTATTGGGTGTGGAGCAGAGCGGTCATGTGGCTGCTGTAGGTTTTGACCTTTACTGTCGCATGCTGGTTGAGGCTTTGGAGGAGCTGAGACGTGGTGGTGTGGTGGGTGGTAAGACTGAGGTTATGGAGCCAGCGCTGCCTAGGGTTGAACTGCCACTGTCTGCCCACATTCCAGAGGAATACGTTCCTGACCTGGGTACCAGGCTGAATTTTTATCGTAGGTTGGCTGGCGCGAGGCGTAGGGATGAGATAGCGGATATAGCTTCAGAAATGTCTGACAGGTTTGGGGACATTCCCGAGTCTGTGAAAAATCTTTTATATGTGGTAAGAATAAAGCAGCTAGCTGCTAGGGCACAGGTTTGCTCAATCGTTAAGATGGGCAAGTACGTCGTTGTCCAGTTCGATAAAAGAAAAAGCTGGCCGGATGCGGTGTCTAAAACAGGTTATTTTGCGGGGTTGAGATGGAGCGATGGCCAGGTAAAGATAGACACAAAGGTGTTACGTGGGAAGTGGCCTGAGGCGTTGGAGGAATTCTTGAGGGGCGCGGCTCCTAAAGAAGAATGAAGGGGGTGCATTAGCTGCGCTTGTGGAAATAGTAGGATCAAGGTTGGTTCAGGTTTCCACTCCGTAATCGCGAAGGCAGTCAATAAGGTCCTGCACTGTAGCGATTTTCTTTATATCTTGGTCGTGTATTTGCAGTTTCCGTTTGGGTGTGCTGAACTCCTGTTCGATCGCCGTAACGAGTTCTGCCAGGTCAGACGGCTCCACATTCAGGTCATCGACAAAAGAGGACGATGGTGTTATCGATTCTTCGTCCACGCCGAGTTGTTCGGCGATGATTTGCTTGAGCCTCTTTAATATAGGTGTCATCGACCGCTCCGGTCTTGAGTTCCGGTCGGGTTTTTCGATCCATGGCTGAGATAGTGCGCTGCCACAGCTCCCAGCACTCCGTTGACGAATTTTTGCGAACTAGCGCTGCCAAATGCTTTCGCCAGTTCAACTGCTTCATTTATGGCTACCTTGACCGGGACTTTATTATCAAACAAAACTTCAAAAATAGCAAGGCGTAGCAGATTTCTATCGATAGCGGCGATCTGATTTATGGGGAATGCAGGTGCGAACCTCTTTATCATCTTGTCGATGTGCACCTTGTTCTGCATAACCCCCTCAACCAGATTGCTGGCAAAGGCAGCTAGCTCTTCAGAAAGAGGCTTTTCTTGCAGCAATCGTGTGATGACCTCGTCTGGTTTATGTTTTGAGCAATCGCTTTCGTATAGCGCCTGTAAGGCGACTATCCTGGCTTTACGTCTCGGGTTAGTCAAGTAAGCAGTTGCCTCCTAGCAAATGCACGTTTCCCAGGCGAACTCTACGCAGGCCAGCGTCCAAAGCTGCTTTAAGACATTGCCTTGCTTGTTGTGGTGTAGTAGTTGGCAAATCAGCCATCAGAAAGTCCGGGTGGAAAGCCAGTAGTGTATACGGAATATCAGGGCTCAGCGAAGCGATAAATTTGGCAATATTGCTAATTTCTTCTTTATCTATGTAACCGGGAATTAGCAGGGTACTGGCAATAAGAAGGGGTGGTACAGACCTCTGGTTGACGTATTCAGCCGCCATAGCGAAGTTTTCTAGGGTCCTTTTGTTGGATACACCACAGAGCGCGATGTGAACATTTTCATCCCACGACTTTAAATCGAATTTTATGCAGCCGCCTGATTCCAAAGATATTGCGATTGCCTGTTTGAGCAGTGCAGGGTGCATTGAGCCATTGGTCTCCCAGCAGATGCGAAGAATGCGATTTCTGTTTCTGTTGCGAGCAAGTTTGGAAGTGCGCAGAGCGTGTGGAAGTTGGGTGACGGGGTCGCCACCAAAGTAACAAACACAGGCAGTATGGTCATCGACTGCTGCAGCCAGTTCATCGGGGCTGACGCGGATATTCTTGGCAGCCATTATACGGTGATGCCAGTTCTGACAAAAAAGACAATTGAAGGAGCAGCTATGATAGAAGACTGCCAGATTCTTATAGCCGTATTCAGGACCAAGAGAATAGGCAAAATCGGGGTAGCCGGCTCCTATGCCGCCAGAGCAAACCCAGTCGGCGACACAATTGGTGGGAAGTGGGTCGTAGTACCAGCTTAAATTGCCACTGTCTGGTGTAGCACCGACAAATTTGTTCCCTTTGTTGAACCGCACACCACAATAGCTTCTTTGCTCTTCGGACAGGCGGCATTCATTTGGGCAGAGGTGGCAAGCAAGCCCCTGTTTTGATTTTGGCGGTTCGGCTGGTAGACGACAGGACAGCCGTGCAGCTTGGTGGGATCGAAATACGGTTGCCTTTACCGCTTCAAATTCATGGCGGATGCAATCAAGGCAAAGTCCGAGCGATTTGGATACCGGTGTAGAGATTTTGCCACAATGTGTGCAGGTGGTGGCGTTTTTGGCGTGAAGGGGTATTCCAAGAGACATTGTCGCTTCTACGACAGCATAGTAGAGCGGAAAACCGTAAGTATTGTCATTCGCGGTTACGCTGTCTCGAAAAATCTCCCTGCGATATCACATTGCTAAGACCTACCCTGCAAGGATGCGGTCTTTTAGCTAACCCCTACGCCATCTTGTTATTTCGCTAATGGTTTGCACGTTGTTTATTGCAAATGTCTGTGCGCCTGGGCTGATCCTTTTAATGAGTCTGGTTAATGTGTCACCAGGCCCGAACTCAAAGAAAGTGGTGACGCCGCGAGCGATCATGTTCTCAACAGCCTGTTGCCATTGAACAGGACGAACGATCTGACTTATCAGTTCCTCTTTTATTGCTTCGAGATCCATGAGTGGCTGGGCGGTAACATTAGCTATTATTGGTACTGAAGGTTTGTTAAATTTGTATTCTGCTATGGCATTTCTCATCCTTTCCAGAGCAGGTTCCATCAGAGAGGAATAGAATGGTCCACTCACTTTGAGAGGGACTATACGGCGAGCCCCTTTTATCTGTGCTAATCTTCTAGCTTTGGTCAGGTTTTCCTCCGTACCACTGATGGCCACCTGGTCAGGTGCGTCAATAAAGGCGATCTGGGCGCCAGCAGAAAAGCAAATATTCTCGAAGGTCTCTATATTAAGACCGCTCATTGACAGCATGCCGCCTGGGGTTCTTTGACCTGCCTCGTTCATCAATCGCCCCCGTTCGCGTATTAGTCGTACCGCGTCTGAGAGGCTCAGAGCATTACACGCTACTAGGGCAGTATAGATACCCATATCATGTCCAGCTACGAATGTAGGTTGAGGGATGCCATTGTTAGTAGCCTCCTGACATGCTCTGAGACAGGCGATGCTCGTGGCTAGTACGGCTGGCTGAGCGTTGATAGTTTGACGGAGGTCTTCGGCTGGGCCCTCAAAACACAGTCTAGAAAGAGAGAACCCCAGTGTTTTATCGACTTCGTCGAAGACTTCTCTTGCTGAAGCATAGTGAACATAAAGATCAAGCCCCATGCCTACGGCATGTGCCTCTTGCCCAGGGAAAATGTAAGCCGTCTTTATTTGTTCAACCATTTCCTCCTCCTTGTGCTTCCATCAGGCTGCGTTGGTGCAAGAAATCTTTGCATTAAGCCAGTTAGTCTTGTGGCTATAGATTTCTAACCTTTTGATTTCCTTTTCTGTTCTACCTTAAGCACGTCCCTTTCTCCATAGGTGCCGCATGTGGGACAAACGTGGTGAGATAGCTTAAGTGTATGACATTGTGGGCAGTCGGTCAGCGGAGAGACGTTTAGAGCCAGGTGGCTGCGCCTCTTCCCCTGTCTTGATTTTGGGTATTTTCGCTTTGGTACCGACATTTCAGAGTCCTTTCTCTTTCTTCAAACTAGCCAGTTTCAGCCATCGTGTATCCACAGGCCTGTTGGGGCACTGGCATATTGCATCGTTCAGGTTGGCGCCACATTGTTGACAAAGCCCGGCGCAGTCTGGGCGGCAAAGCGGTTTGATAGGCATGGTCAATAGAGTGTACTGGACAAGAATGTTGGTTAAGTCCAGTGTATGAGTGTTATCTATGACAAGGCTTTCTGGCTCCACAGGCAACGGCAGCCCGGTGAACATGTCTATGGACGGGAACGCTTCCTCTTCAAACTCATAGTTTACTTGGTAGGTAACAGGTTTAAGGCATCGACTGCATGAACTGACGACGCTGGCTGTCATTTCGCCTTTGACAATGAGCCCCCTGTTTGTCCGCACCAACATCAGAGCCCCTCTTATCGAATTTATATTATCTTCATCAGGGGTTTCATCTGTTTCATATTTTCGGCTTGACCCTACTGGTTCCTTAAGCAGCTGGGCTACATTTATTCGCATTGTCCTTGTTTACTCAAGTTTTATTTTGGCTCATTATAAATTTGCCTGTTTCTGTATGTCAAGTAATTGTAGCATCTGTTTCCTACATGTGGAATCTGGGGCTACTACGACGAGAGGCAGGTCTGCGATTTACTTAACAGGACTGGTTGCTGGCTGTTGGAGTATAATGCTAAAGATGGCAAATGGCGGGCAGGAGGCAATCTAAAGAAAGACTGAAAGCGCGAGTGTGCGCTGAGATAGACAAGCAGAGCGACAGGCTTATCCGATTAAGTCTCAAAATCCATGCTAACCCCGAGCTTGGTTTTAAGGAAAAAAAAGCCTCAAGGTGGTTAGTCCGTTATTTGTCTAGATGTGGTTTTAACGTAGAGGAAGGCATTTGCGGTTTACCGACAGCTTTTAGAGCCACATATGGCAGTGGCTCTCCGGTTATAGTCTTGATTGCCGAGTATGATGCCTTGCCTAGTGTTGGCCATGCCTGTGGCCACAACATAATCGGCACTTCGTCTGCGGGGGCGGCTGTGGCGAGTAAGTGTGTGGTGGACTACTGTGGAGGTACAGTAGTCGTCCTGGGCACGCCAGCCGAAGAAGTTTTCGGGGGCAAAGTACTGATGGTAAATGCTGGCGTCTTTGAGGGCGTAGATGTGGCTATGATGGTTCATCCAGGTGTGCGGAATTTTGTTACTACCGAGGCTATGGCTTGTGTGGGACTTGATATTGAGTTTTTGGGCAAAGCAGCGCATGCTGCTGCCTATCCAGAGCGCGGTGTGAATGCTTTGGAGGCAGTTATCTTGTCTTTTAATGCAATAAACTCGCTGCGGCAGCACATCAGGAGTGACGCCAAAGTCCATGGTATTATCACCTGCGGAGGCGAGGCTGCTAATATTGTGCCCGAGCGTGCTGCGGCGTCGTTCCTGATACGTGCGTTGGAAGGCAGTTATCTTGAGGATTTGAAAGTAAAGGTGCTGAATTGTTTTGAAGCGGCTGCCCTAGCTACAGGTGCCAAGCTCACATATAAATGGAGCGATGTGGTATACGCACCGATGAAGAATAACCAAAAACTAGCGGAGGTATTCAAGTTGAATTTAGAGTCTTTGGGGCGTCGTGTGGAGCCGTTTTCACGCCACTTCGGATTTGGAAGCACGGATATGGGGAATGTTAGTCAGGTAGTGCCGTCGATCCATCCAACGATAGCTATTGCGCCAACGGGAGTGCTGGTGCATTCGCCAGATTTTGCAGCCGTTGCTGCTTCCAATGAGGGGCACAAAGGGCTGTTGGACGCGGCAAAGGCAATGGCTATGACGATTGTTGACCTCCTGTATGAACCTCAACTTTTGTCTGAGATAAGAAGCGAGTTTCAGGAATCTTCCTGAAGTTTTCGCCGATAGGAAGGATGTCTTTTTGAAGCTCTGTGATACCGTAAGTTCCGGTCGTGGTGTATACGAGGATAGAAATTGACAGGCAAAAATTTTAAAATAGAGTGGTAGAGAGTGGTAGGATGAGACCGTGGGAAGGCATGGATGGGGAGGGGGCTGATTTCTCGGGCAAAAGCTTTTCTGGCAAGGACAGCATAGATAAGCCAACTTTTAGATTGGGGAATCGAATCGGGGGCTGCATAAAATGAAGGTTATTTATCTGAAGGACTCGGGCAAGGCAAAGAAAGGGGAGATAAAGGAGGTGGCGGATGGCTATGCCAGAAACTATCTTATTCCCCAAGGCATAGCCCTAGCGGCAAGTCCTCAGGTTGTCAAAGCTGTAGAGGCCCATAGAGAGGACAGGGCACAGCGGCAAGCCCGGGAAGAAGTGGAGTTGCGAAGAGTAGCTGAGTCGATCCAAGGCAAGGAACTGCGTTTTAAGGCTAGGGTGGGGGCTAAAGGACGTCTTCACGGTGCAATTACCGGCGCTGATATAGCTGAAAAGCTTTCTCAACTCGCGGGCTATCAGCTTGACAAAAAGAACGTCAGGCTGGACGCGCCCCTCCATAAGGTGGGCAATTACGAAGTGCTGATCAACCTCACCAAAGGGATTGGGGCTAGAGTCACGGTCGTTGTAGAAGAAGAGAGGACTTCTCGCGGTGAGTGAAAGGCTACCACCCAGTGATCCGGATGCCGAGAAAGCAGTCCTTGGCTCGTTGCTCATAGATGGGGATGCAATATTCAAGGTCGCTACTTTCCTGAAGCCCGAGGACTTCTTTATTGTTGAGAATCAGTGGATATACGAAGCCTGCCTCGATATCTATCAGCGTAACGAGGCTATCAACCAGATAACTGTGGCCCATGATCTAGCGCGCAAAGGGAAGTTGGATGCAGCTGGTGGGGCAGCTTACTTGAGCTACCTTATATCAATTGTACCGACTTCTCTGCATGTTGAATATTATGCACAGATAGTGTCCAGACTGGCATTGATGCGTCGGCTAATAAGTGCTGGAAATCAAATTGAAGCTATCGGCTATGAAACTAATATAGATGCTGATGTGGCTTTGAGTAGGGCGGAGGATGTCCTGTTTAAGGTAAGGCAACAGCGTGCCCGACAGGACTTTGTGCCTATTCGTCAGGTTTTGGAGCAGTATTTTGAGGAGGCGGGTTCGAGGCTGGTTGTCGAGGGGAGGATAGAGCGTATATTCACCAACTTTACTGCTTTGGACGAATGGCTTGGGGGGTTGCAGCGTTCTGATTTAATCGTACTGGCTGCACGGCCTAGCCTAGGAAAGACAAGCTTGGCACTCAACATTGCAAGAAATGCTGCTGTTAGTCAGAAAGCTTGTGTGGCGCTGTTCAGCCTTGAGATGTCCTGTCAGGCAGTTGTCCAAAGGCTGCTGGCAAGTGAGGCTGATGTGGATTCCAAAAGAGTTCGTCTAGGAATCTATACAGAAGACGAGGAACTGAGGATCATGGAAGCCAGCGGGATACTCTCAGAGGCAGCAATTTATATCGATGATTCTCCCCAGTTGCGGGTAGTGGAAATGAGAAGCAAAGCACGGAGGCTCCATTTTGAGCGAGGTATCGACCTGATAATTGTTGATTATCTACAGTTGATGCAAGCGGGTACGAGAAGCGAAAGCCGAGTCCAAGAAGTCAGTGAGATTACCCGCTCACTCAAGGCTCTTGCCCGCGAAATAAATGCGCCGGTGCTGGCTATTTCGCAGCTTAGCAGAGCGGTTGAATGGCGGGCTTCTCACAGACCTCAGCTTGCGGATCTAAGGGAAAGCGGTAGCATTGAGCAGGATGCTGATGTGGTCCTTTTTATCTATCGCGACGACTTTTACTACACAGAGGAGGAGTGGAAAAGGACTCACGATATCGAGACGGAACCTTACCCAAAGGGTTTAGCTGATATCATCATAGCCAAACACCGTAATGGGCCTGTGGGGGAGGTAAAGCTGCGCTTTATTGCTAGGACAGCGAAGTTTGAGGATCTTGGGGTTGAGTTAAGTACGACCTAAAAGGTTGGCAAGCTAGAAAATGGTAGAGCAAGAGTTTACTGGCTTTCCTGCTAGGGCAGAGGTCACCCCGATACCCAATTTGTTTTTTGCTACGGTATTGCCCCAGATAGATGATATCGCCGAGCTAAAGGCCGTTTTGTGTGTTTTCTGGCTGGCAAGCAGTCGGCGGAGTGGCAATCGCTTCGTATCTTTTAGGGAGCTTGTTTCTAAGGGCTGGTTGGCGGAAAACGAACTCACGAAGGCGCTGGCGAAAGCAGTAGAGCGTAAAGTATTACTTTCACTCAAAGTCGAAGTGGGCAGTAGAAGCGAGGACATATATGTCGTCAACGATGCTGCCGGCAGAAGAGAAGCGGACAGGGTTCAACAGGGGAAAGTGACCAGAGAGCATCTCCTTTTCGAGCACTCTGCGGGAGTCGAAAAGCCCGAGTTGACCAATATTTTCAGGCTTTACGAACAAAACATAGGTTTGCTTACCCCTATGATTGCCGATGAACTTCGCGAAGCCGAGAAACTGTACCCGTGGGAGTGGATTGAGAGTGCTTTTAGAGAGGCAGCCGCCTTAAATAAGCGTAGTTGGCGGTATATATCACGCATACTGGAACGGTGGGCAGTAGAAGGTAAGGACGATGGAAAGATTGGGCGATATTCTAAAAAAGGGGTTGACCGGGAAAAGTACATCAGAGGGAAGTACGGGCATCTGGTTAGGCGCTGACTCTAACGGGGAGGTTTCGGCGCGGAAAGATTGTCCGGCGTGTAAAGGGGCGGGTTTTGTGCACCCGCTGTTAGCGTCTGGGCATCCCGATTTCAGCCGTGTGGTGCCTTGTCATTGTACTCGCCAGGGGCTGGCGGGGGAAAAAATAGAGCAATTGCGCAGGCAAAGCAATCTCGGTGTTCTGGTGCGTCTCACTTTTGAAAATCTTGTACCGACTGGGCGCGTGAGCAACGAGGGCGCACAGCGCCAGTTCAAGGCGGCCTATGATGCTGCTGTTGCATTTGCTAGCAATCCCCAAGGGTGGCTTGTACTTATAGGTCCGACCGGATGCGGCAAGACGCACCTTGCCTGTGCCATTGCCAATGAATTGATAAATCGTGGCAGAGCAATACTATATATAGGTGTTGCTGACCTGCTGGATCACCTCCGTTACACTTTTAATCCCAACAGCGAGGTCACGCACGATGAGTTCTTTGAGCGGGTGAAGAAATCGCCCTTACTGGTGCTAGATGACCTAAATGTAAGTGGGGCAACGCCGTGGGCGCGGGGGAAGCTGGAGCAATTGTTGGACTACAGATTCAATGTTCGCTTACCCACGGTGATCACCACATCTGTGCCCCTCGGGGATTTCGATGATAACTTAAAGGGGCGTCTGTCCGATCCGGAGTTTTGCCATGTGTACATTGTCCGGGAGCGATTACCTTCCATTCTTGAAGAATTCAGCGAGTCGCAACTCCAGATGCTAAGAGAGAAGACTTTTGAGAGCTTTGACTATAAGTTACTGTACCTGCAACCTACAGAGCGCCAGAGCCTAGAGCAGGCATACCGGTGTGCGCTGAATTTTGCGAAATGCCCGGACGGCTGGCTGGTACTGATGGGGGTTAACGGTTGCGGGAAAACCCACCTTGCTGCAGCAATCGCAAATTATCTTCGTGCTGAGGGTAAGCAGGTTCTGTTTATTGTAGTGCCCGAACTACTTGACCATTTACGCTCGGCTTTCAGTCCGGAGAGCAGGGTGCACTATGACGAGTTGTTTGAGGTAGTCAAGAAATCACCGGTTCTGATTTTGGATGATTTTGGGGAACAATCGGCCACCCCTTGGGCTCAAGAGAAACTGTATCAATTGATTAACTATAGGTACAGCGCAAGACTCGCTACAGTGATTACTACCTGCCTTTCGCTGGACGAAATTGAGAGCCGTATTAGCTCTCGCATGGTCGATCCGGCTATTGGGTTAGTTCTGAATATCGATGCTCCTGACTATCGCGGCAATACAAGAAGTCGGCAGACCAAGAGACGGGGACAGCAGCAAAAGTATCCAAGATGAGGCAATATGTCCTGACCTTGGTTGTTGGTATAGGATTTTCTTGCTAAAATAGCAGAAATCCTTTGGAACATAGCGGTGGTAGACTCACCAGTTCTGGTGCTGAATCAAAACTATGAGCCCCTGAACATTTGCAGGGTAAGGAGGGCTCTGAATCTGCTTTTCCGGGGAAAGGCGGAAGTTTTAGAAAATGGAAGAGGTAGCCTCCATTCTGTTGAAGCAGTGTTTGAAGTTCCTTCGGTGATCCGTCTTGTCTATCTTGTCAGACATAATCAGCGTCCGCGCAGGCTGACCAAACTGGAGGTTTTCAGTCGAGATGGTTATGTCTGCCAATACTGCGGACGCAAAAGCAAGGAGCTCACTCTGGATCATGTTGTTCCCAGACGGCGTGGAGGTGCGCATAGCTGGGAAAACGTTGTCACAGCATGTATACCCTGCAACCGTCGCAAAGCTGGGCGGACTCCGCTTGAAGCGGGGATGCCGCTTTTGCGGGAGCCAAAGCCTCCCCGTCATAATGGCTTCTATGTGCCATATCATCACCTGTGCACGCATGCCGAGTGGCAGAAATATTTACCGAGACAAGAGGTCTATCCCGCTATCTAGCGTTTTTTGTGCCAAGTTATCTGGCTCAGCGATAGTTCAGTTACGCCACCACTATCCAGTTCTAGCTGAACAGTTTCTTTTAGTGGGTTACACGCGATTACCCTTGCTTTTCCCAGTGGTGTGGAGACCTCTTGACCCATGGGTGGTAGCTTCTCCTTCATGGTTCGATAGTGTTCGTACTCATATCCCAGACAGCAAAGAAGCCGCCCACATATACCTGAGGTTTTCATAGGGTTTAGTGCTATGTTTTGCTCTTTTGCCATCTTGATCGATACAGGGGCAAGCTCGCTCAGAAAAGTAGTGCAGCAGAGCGGTAAGCCACATCTGCCAAGGCCACCAATGAGTTTGGCTTCATCTCTGGCTCCTATCTGTCTGAGTTCAACCTTGGTTCTTAACGCGTGACTAAGTTCTCGAACAAGCTCGCGAAAGTCGACTCTTTTCTCTGCTGTGAAAAAAATGGTTAGTCTGGTTCTGTCAAGGTCATAGTGTGCCGAAATTGGTTTGATTGGAGTTTGCAGCTTTTTGGCTAGCTCACGGCATTTTTCCAAGGCCGCTCTAGCCAGCCGCTGGTTTCGTTTCTTTTTCTCCAGATCTTGCTCGTTTGCTTTGCGTGTTACAGGTCTAAGCGGCTCTGAAATTTCGTTAAGGATTGCCTGTTTTGGCGCAACGATCACCTTCCCAACTTCCCTTCCGTATGCTGTCTCTACCACGACATAATCGCCTTTGTCTACAGGTACTGCTGAGGCGTCAAAATAGTATATCCTCCCGGCTTGGAGGAACCGAACACCGACTATTTCTGGCATTACTTATCCTTAAGGGAGGTCGTGGATCAGGGTATTCTAGCTCGGTCTCTTAATTTGGGCATGTTAAGCAGGGCGACCTCCGTGATCAATCTCAAATTAGCACTGGTAGCAGCGATGTAAGCGAGTGATTTCTCTACGCTCTGAATGAAGCTTCTCACTTCTGCAACATCCAGCCTTTGTGACAGGCTTTCGAGTGCCTCCAAATAGTCTGAATTGACGATCGCCTCCTTGTAGCCGTTTTTGATCAACATTATATCACGCCAGCAGGACAGCCAGTTTCTTAACGCCTGTTCAGCCAAGGCTCTGTTAGTCCCCAACCTAGCTGCGTATGTTAGTCGTTCCCCCCACGTAGTGTCAAGCAGAGAAAACATTTCCTCCACAAATTGCGCTCTTTGTGCTAGTACGGTGCTGTCCAGCGCAGCATTTATCGCCCAGCCGGGACACCCCTGTGCGAGGACAGCAAGCAGTTTCGCTTGCTGGTTGTCAAGTTTGTAGGAGGTGGTGAGTATCCTACTGATTTCCTCAGAGGTTAGTGGCTTCAACTCTAAGCGCTGGCACCGGGAGATTATGGTTGGTAACACCAGCGACTCTTTCGAGGTGAGGAGAACGAAGACAACGTGCGGTGGAGGCTCCTCCAAGATCTTGAGCAGACAGTTGGCGGCCTCGTGTGAAAGGCTCTCAGCCCCATTGATAATGAATACTTTGTATTTACCTTCATATGGTGGCAGGTTGGCACTGTGTTGGAGTGCTTTGATCTCGTCTATGCCAATCTCTAAGGCTGTTTTTGTTTCCGTCGACGTATCTTCTGCATTTTCGATGACTATCACATCGGCATGTTTCCTCCCGGCGATTTTTTTGCACGTCTGACATTCTTTACATGGTAGCTGGCTGTCGTTGCAGTTTATCGCTTGGGCAAGATCAACTGCAAGGGTCATTTTGCCAACGTGTGGGGGACCGATTATAAGATAGGCATGTGCCAGTTCATTGTTTTTGATGCTGTGTTCAAGCAGGGCTATGATCCTCTGCTGTCCAATGGTCTGCCACATTTTCTATCTTTACTGTTAGACTACATCGAGGCTCATCAGGTGTTGATAATCTTCGCGCTTTCGGATAAGGCGGGCTTTGCCCTCTTTGACCAGGACTATTGCCGGTCTGGGTACTAGATTGTAGTTACTTGACATAGGAATTGAGTAAGCACCGCTTACGGGTACTGCGATTAGGTCACCGGTATGGACGGGGGGCAACATCAAGTCTCTAATCAAAATATCGCCTGACTCGCAGTACCTACCGGCGATGGTCGCCTTAACAGACTCTGTTTGCCACACTTTGTTTGCTACCAGGGCTTCGTATTTTGCGCCATACAGGGCAGGACGTATGTTATCCCCGATGCCACCATCAACGCAGACGTAATTTCGCACCCCCGAAATTTCCTTAACCGCGCCTACTTTGTATAATGCGACCCCTGCCTGTGCCACGATGGCTCGCCCTGGTTCTATTATTAGCTTTGGTCGCGCTAGACCGAGTTCTGATATAAGCCTGCTGAGTCTTGAAGTTATCGCCTCGGCATATTCGGCTGTGGTTGGCACGTGAGAGTCTAATGTATATTTAACTGCGAAGCCACCACCGGGACTAAACTGCTGGAGTTGAACCCCGTATTTCTTGTTCATCATACTAGCGAAATTCAGAACGATATCCATAGCTATTTGGTATGGCGAAGTTTCTACGATTGGTGACCCGAGATGGAAATGAAATCCCTCAAGGATAAGGCTGGAAGCAGAAGCAACTCTTTGCACTGCTGCCACTGCCTGTCCGGTCTCCAAAGGAAAACCGAATTTGCTGTCGAGCACGCCTGTAGTGGTATATTGATGTGTATGTGGGTCTACGCCAGGGGTAAGGCGAAGCATGACCTTTTGTTTGATGCCGTTTTTGCGGGCAAGACCATCGAGCAGCTCGATTTCGTCGAAATTATCCACAACTATGCACCCGACACCGTAAGTGAGGGCTTGTGTTAGCTCTGCCGGAGTCTTGTTATTGCCATGAAAATAGATTTTATTTCCAGGGAATCTTGCCGATTGGGCTACTGCCAGTTCGCCTCCGGACACCACATCAAGCCCCAAACCTTCCTCCTTGATGATGTTTGCCAGAGCCGGGTTTGAAAAAGCTTTGGACGCATATATTACTACTGTGTCTGCGTAGCGGCTGGTAAATTCCCTGCGGAATTCTTGGCATTTGGCCCTGATGGTGCCTTCGTCAAAGACATAGAGTGGTGTATCGAATTCTTCGGCTAAATCGACGCAGTCACAGCCGCCAATACACAGATGTCCGTGACGGTTAACCTCTCTTGTTATCGGAAACAAAGACAATTTAGGCGATTGTCCTTGCATGTAAACTATTATACTCCTGTGCCGCTTTGGCCGCTACGATGTCCGGTCACGCAAGACTTACAGGATTACCGGTAGCTCTCTGGAGGTAGTATTTCCACCTTGTATTCACCCAGGCTTGGAGCTGGGAAAGCTGTTCTTGGGTGATTTTTTTGAACCTTCCTTGTGCTGCCAGATACTCTATTACTGGCTTCAAAGTGCCTCGCTGTGCAATGGTCCTAGTGACACCGGTTAGCTGGAAGGCACCGTTTTCAATTTCGTAGAGGACGGATATGCCGGTCTCCGCAGCCAGTTGACCGATTTTTATTGTGTGGCTGTGAGGGAATTGCCAGCCGGGTGGGCATGGGGTAAAAATGTGGATGAACCTAGTGCCTGCTATCGACCTTGCCTTCTTCACCTTCTCGTAAAGGTCCAAAGGGAACGAGGCATTTGCTGTGGCGACATAAGGTATCCCGTGCGCTTCCATTATTAAGGCTATGTCTTTAGGTTTTTGTTTCTTCCCCAGGACCGGTGTGGTTCCTGTGAGGGCACCAAGGGGAGTCGAGCCAGACCTCTGGTTTCCGGTGTTCATGTAGCCTTCGTTGTCATAGCATATATAGATAAAGTCCTCATCTCTCTCGGCTGCACCGCTGAGCGATTGTATCCCTATGTCATGTGTACCACCATCGCCGGCTATAGCCAGAACTGTTAGCCCTGTTTTGCCAGTTACTCTCAGTCCTGCCACCAAACCTGTCGCCGATGCAGCTGTGGAAGCAAATGGTGTATTGACGCAAGGAACCATTACCGAGGTGATAGGATACATCCCGTGCAAAACTGTGAGACAACTGGGGGGAACGGTGACAATTACCTGCCCCTCAAGGGCTTTCAGGATGTGGCGGTAAGCAAGTGACAGGGCACATCCAGGGCAAGCCCTGGTGCCAGGTAGCACGTACTCCTTTTCTGGCAGGTTCACTGCGTTGATCAATCCTCTTCTGTCCTTTCAGATATAGCAGATCCATTCCGGCTGTTCGGGGCTAGGTACATCCGCCTCTAGATATCGTACTGATTTTTTGACAGCGTCTACTATTTCTCTTGCCTTGACATCTCTGCCACCCAGCCCTACGATGTAATTCAGCACTGTTGTGCTGATGCCATGTCCATAAAGTACTGATTTTATCTCAGAACAGATGATGCCTTCATTGCCGTAACTGACACTCTTATCAAGGATGACAGCAAGTCGAACATTTTTCAACGCTTTAACTACAGCGCTTTTTGGGAAAGGTCTGAATACTCTCAAGCCAAGGACACCTGTTTTGTACCCCTCCCGGCGTAAAACCTCAGCGGCCACTTTAGCCTCCATTGCTAGGCTGCCCATAGCTATGATAGCGATGTCAGCGTCTTTGAGATCGTCCTTCCAAACTAGCCCAGCGTAGTCTCTTCCGAATATTTCGGTGAACTCTTGACCTACCTCTGTTATGACATTGGTTGCATTCTGTAGTGATTCTTGGAGGAGATATCGCAGTTCCATATAACCGTGGCACAGCACTCCGTTGGCGTCCATTCTCGGGTCTGCAAGGGTGACCAGATTGTAGTTTTTAGGATCAACAGGATCCAGCACAGTATGAGGTTTATAAGGAGGTAAGAAACTGTCCACATCTTCTTGACGCGGAAGTTCTACCGGCATCTCAGTGTGTGAGAGCAGAAAGCCATCGAAACATACCATAGTCGGGATGAAAACGCTTTCTGCGATTTTGTATGCCTGGATTATCGAGTCTGCTATTTCTTGATTGTTTCTGGCATATAGCTGTATCCAGCCTATGTCACGTTGTGATAATGAATCCTGCTGGTCATTGAGTATGTTCCACGGAGCGCCGATTGCGCGGTTGACACATGCTAGAACTATAGGTAGGCGGGCGCCAGCCGTCCAGTGAAGCATTTCATGCATGTAGGCAAGCCCGTGTGCGCTAGTGGCTGTGAAAACTCGGGCTCCAACCATTGAAGCAGAGGCACATACTGCCAGCGCACTGTGTTCGCTTTCTACTGCGATGTACTCTGCCTTCAATTCCCCGTTTTCTACAAACTCGGAGAGTCTTTCTGTCAGCGGTGTCTGGGGTGTAATCGGGTATGCAGCGATGACCTGAACACGGCAGAGCTTTGCTGCTTCTGCAGCGGCGTGATTGCCGTCCAGCAGTTTTATGTTTTCCCTGTTATTCTTTGTTGTCAAGAGCTTGCCCCTTGGTTTTGTTTTGCTATTTCATCGCTATAGCTTGCGCTGGGCATATTTGTGCGCAAATACCACACCCTTTGCAGTATTCAAGGTCTATTTCCACCGGGATGGACTTCTTGATAACCCCATCAGGGCAATATAACCAGCAGAGGAAACAGGACGGTTTATTACGTCTGGAAGGTATGCATTTGCTGTGGTCTATGCACGGGGTCTCAGTGCGCCATTCGCCTGTTTTTCCAGCTTCGCCGATAGCTGGTGATGACTCTCCACAAATATGGCTACATTCCCTGGTGTGCATGGCTAAAACAAAGTTCTTTCAGCGTGCAGCTACCTTTGTAGCTTGAATGGTTTTCAGAAAGGCAGCGATGTTGAGCTCCAAGACGTTTTCCGGCACCTTTTCTTTTATCGCTTTTTTTAGGCTTTCCAGACTAACCACTTGAGTGGCGCGGGCAAGCGCTCCAATTATTGCAGTATTGACGACGGTGATTCCGTTGGAGACCAGCCCCAATTCTTTGCATATTCCGGTTGCATCCGCTGTTGCCACCTTGATGTTAGCTGGCAGATTCAGTTTGGCTGGGTGTTGTGGCGAATTGACTATGACCCATCCATTGACTTTTAGCCCGCTGAGGACATCAGGATATTCAAGAAGAGTATGATCTAGGATCACCACTGTGTCTGGGGTTTCCACCTGGCACACAACGTATATGGGCTTGTGAGACAGTCTTGTTAAGGCGGCGATCGGTATGCCTCTTCTTTCAGCACCAAAAAACGGTGCCGATGTTACTCCTGAATATCCGTCCAGAAAGGCGGCGTAAGCCACTATTTTTGCTGCTGTAACTGCGCCTTGTCCACCACGGCCATGCCACCTGATTTCATAAATACTGTCTCTGTGATTGCTCGCGATCATTGATTGTTGCATATTGGCGGATTTGATGTTGCGAGATAAATGTTAGCTCTAATTAGAGTCCAAGTCAAATATGTGTGGAGCAGCGCGGTATGTCCAACTCGTTTGGCAGTTTGACCACCGTGGTCTGCCTGTGTACAATCATGTCGACTGCTATGTTCGATATCCTAACCCAGCGGTTTTCCCAGATTTTCAGAAATCTCAGCGGTAAGGGCAAGCTGAGCGAGAAAGATATAGACGAGGCACTGAGACAGATACGCTTGGCTTTGCTAGAGGCGGATGTCAACTTCAAGGTAGTCAAGGACTTTTTGTCGAAGGTCAGGGCACGTGCCCTGGACGCACACGTGCTGTCGAATTTGACGCCGGTACAGCAGATAGTGAAGATTGTTAACGAAGAGCTTACCAGTATTCTAGGTGGGGTAACCAGCCATCTCATATCAAGTAGGCAGCCGCTCTCTGCAATAATGCTCGTTGGATTGCAGGGTTCTGGAAAGACGACAACAGCAGCCAAGTTAGCTCTATATCTTAAGAACTCTGGACAGCGGGCACTGCTTGTGGCTGCCGATACCCACCGACCGGCTGCTGTTGAACAGTTATTGTTACTTGGAAAGCAGCTTGATATCCCGGTGTACGGTGGTAGTAAAGGCACGGCTGCTTTAACCACATGTCAGCAGGCGTTGAGAGTGGCTGAGCAGGCGGGGGCTAGGTGGGTGGTTATTGATACCCAGGGGCGTCTGCATATTGACGAGGCGATGATGGCGGAACTAGTTCAATTGAAAAAGGGAATTGGTCCATCGGAAACCTTGTTGGTGGTCGACGCTTTGAGTGGCCAGGACGCGCTTAACGTGGCTGAAGAATTTCACCGGAAGTTAGGCTTGACCGGACTAATACTGACTAAAATGGATGGTGACGCGCGAGGTGGAGCTGCGCTTTCTATCAAATTTATCACTGGTGTGCCGATCAAGTTCATTGGCAATGGGGAGAAACCTGATGCTTTAGAGGTTTTTCATCCCGATCGTCTGGCATCCCGGATTCTAGGTATGGGTGACGTGCTTACTCTGATTGAGAAAGCAGAGAAATTATTTGATAATGAAAAGTCGCGTCAGGCGGAGAGGAAACTGCGGGCTGCCAGTTTTGACCTTGAGGATTTACTGTGGCAGTTACGCCAGTTCAAGAAGATGGGCACCGTTTCCCAGCTCGCAGGACTGTTACCTGGCCTCTCGGACGTTACTTCGAGGGTTTTACAGGGAGACGAGGAGCAGAGGCTGCGTAAGTTCGAGGCCATAATCTTGTCCATGACGCCAGAGGAAAGACGAAATCCAGAGATCATAGATGGTAATAGGCGTCGGCGCATTGCTCGGGGAAGCGGCACCACTCCCCGCGATGTCAACCAATTACTCAGCCAGTATTATCAGGCAAAAAGACTGGCGAAAATAGTGGCTAAAGGTAATAAAATACCTCGAGGGCTTTTTCGTCTTTAGCTTAGCAAATTTCTTATTTAGCTGGTTTGGTCAGTCCTGTCACCGTAAGCTGGCGGTTTTTTATCTCCACATTCGTTACTGTTAGGGGCAAATCCGCCAGCTCGATATTGACCATAATGTTCAGCAGTTGTTCCACCCTCTGGTTCAGTGCTTTAGGCAGCGGTAGTTTACCAAGATTAAAATCGGTGACCACGATTCTGGGTTTATCGTTCATCATTTTTACATGTCCAATTATCCCCGTTTTGGCGTTGATTCCAGGAACTTCTAACTCAGCGTAAACAAGGAACTCACCACCATTGCTGTTGCGCAGGTTGACTATCATCTTCTCGATGAGTGGTTTGCTGTTAGGGCTGGCTTTAGCTTTAGCTAGCTCCTTGGTCAGCTTTGCATTAATTTCTTTTTCGTTGACCTGCAAATTGACCTCTTTTTTCTGATTGTTTTCTACCGCCTCTGCGATCTCGATCTTGAAAGCGGCTATTTTTTCCTCAAAAGCCAGTGCCGATTTTTCATCAGGTAGCACCGGAGTTATCCTTGTCTGGATTTGTGGTGTTAGTGAATATAAGTAGTATCCTAGCAGCAAACCAAAAAGGGCGAGCATTCCGAGAAAGCCCAGGACGATGATCAAGCCTTTCAGAATTCTCACGTTTTATCTCCTTACAGACGAGGTAGGTCTACTCTAAGTAATCCTTTAATCTCCGGCTGCGTGTTGGATGGCGCAATTTTCGCAAAGCTTTTGCCTCAATCTGGCGGATCCGCTCACGAGTCACGTTAAATTCCTTGCCTACCTCTTCTAAAGTATGAGCGCGACCGTTCTCAAGTCCGAATCTCAAAGAGACAACCTTTCTCTCCCTTTCGGTAAGTTCGGACAGTATCTTGTTCAGTTGTGCTTTCAGGAGTTCTTGCGAGGCAACATCAGCCGGTGGTAGGGTAGCACGATCCTCAATGAAGTCCCCGAGGTGGCTGTCTTCGTCTTCCCCGATGGGCATCTCAAGGGATATTGGCATCTGAGATAGCTTCATAATCTCTCTCACCCTTTCGGAGGAAATCTCCATTCCTTTGCCGATTTCCTCGTAGCTGGGTTCGCGTCCGAATTCCTGGGCAAGCCGTCTGTTCACTTTTAATAGCCTGTTTATTGTTTCTACCATATGCACGGGTATACGGATGGTTCTAGCCTGATCAGCTATAGCTCGAGTGATAGCCTGCCTGATCCACCAAGTAGCGTAAGTGCTGAATTTGTAGCCCTTTCGATATTCGAACTTTTCCACAGCCCGCACCAGTCCGATATTCCCTTCCTGTATTAGATCGAGGAGTGGCATGCCATGTCCCACATACTTTTTGGCTACACTGACAACGAGGCGAAGGTTTGCCTCTGTAAGATGTTTTTCTGCCCTTTTTGCTTCCTTACGAACGTTGTCAAAGTGACGTTTAAGTTCGTGGTTAAGCGTTTGGAGGGTGGAGTAAAACTCGGCATTGACGGGCTCTTGGACGAGGCTTTTCAGCTTGTTCCAAGTGGTATCCTTGTCAAAGAGTGCCAGTACCTGTGGGGGTAGCAGTCTGCTATCTATGGAGAAATCAATGAGGGCTTGTTCCACCTCTGCCTTGTCCTTACCCAACTTGGCAGCGAGGTTCTCGACAGTGGGTGGCTCTATCACCCCATCTATGGCTGCCCGTAGCTTTGTATTGGTAAGGCTTTGTGTGAAATTATCGCGCAGCTTTATGCCCCGTTGTTTCATGAGCGCATCTATTACTGGTTGTGCTGCCAGCATATGTCGCAGAAGGTAGATTATTATATCGGCGGGCGAAGGGTATTCTTGGTACTGCTGATGGTAAAGATTTTCAATTTTTTCTAGATATTTAGCTTCCTCTATTTTGCTCGCCAAAACCTTTTCGTCGTCTGCGGTGAGCAGAGCAACCCTTCCGATCTCGTGTAGGTACATTCGGACGGGGTCATCGATTGCCTCGTGCTCGATGTGTTCTACCTCAATGTCGACAAGGGGTTTATCTTCCTTTTCCAACTTGGTTATCCAATCGCTATCAGGCTCTTCCAAAAGGTCGGTGTCTTTCCATGCTGGTTGTGTCAAAGGGTCATTTTCGGCCGCGATTTCAAACTCGGATTTGCTCAGCGTAGCAAATGCATCTACATCTGCCTTCTCAACGTCGTATGCCTCATCTTTTTTCCTGTTCTTAGAGGGGAAGAGCGACAAAAGTTCCTTATCATTATCCGTATTTCTCATCTGTTCCCTCTCCTGCTGAGTTGTTGCCGCAGATCGTTTTGCTGGCTAAAAACTTCTCTTAGCTGTCTGCTGATCTCTATCCCCTGCTCCTCGAGTCTTGCCAGCTCTGCGTCTATGCCACCTCTCTCAGCCTCCATAGCCAGCAGTTCCTGCCTCTTGATTTCAAGGTTTCTAAGCCTTTTTTCATGAAGGCGGCTAATGCAGTCTTTCAGGACATAGCGCTGCAGAGTTTCATTTTCGCGGATTATCGACGGGAACTCTTTAGAAAGAAGCCTTTCCAAGTATTCTTGCAGAATGGTGTCTAATTTTTCTTTGAGCTGGTCAATGTTAGAGCACTCTTGCCATCTGAGGAACAGCTCTTTATTTTCGCTCTGTTCAAAGCAATCGGGGGAAAGTTCTCGCACCTCTGTTCTAAGTTCCGGGTATTGCAATAGCAGTGACAGACAGTACTGTTCTATCGGGCCGGGACTGGGGATGGTCTGTTCTCGGCGTTTTAAAGTGGCTTCCTGCATGCGTCCTTTGGACAACTGCTTTCGCTGCGCTTGTGCCTTCCTTAAAACATCTTCTAGGGCGCGATGGTCGATCTTGAGATATCTAGCAAGTCTTTCGACATAATGAGCTCGCCTTACAGGGTCTTTTATATCAAGCAGTAGTGGTGTAAATTTTTCCACCAGCAACGATTTTTGTGTCGCATCCTCCAAATTGGCTCTAGCAATAAAGGTATCAAATATAAAATCGATTATTGGCCTAGCGTTTTCTATGACATTGCGCCACAGTGCAGGGTCCTCTTTGATTATTTCATCGGGGTCTTTATTATTGGGGAGCAGTACTGCTTTTACCTCTGCCTTGTATGCATCTTCATACCTGACCCAACCGTAGACCGTTGGTGAGAAGGGGATCACCTTGTCTATCAGTTCACCGCCTCTAAAAATAGCTTCTGTTCCAGCGGTGTCTGGGTCTAAGGCAATAACAAGGTTCCGAGTCAGGTTTTTAAGGGTTGCCAGTTGCTTTTCGGTAATGGAGGTCCCCATGGAAGCGACCACATTCTGCCATCCGTACTGATGCGCTATTATCACATCCATGTAGCCCTCGACAATAATGGCTTGATTGCTCTGTCGGATTGCCCGTTTTGCCCGGTCGATACCGTAAAGGACGCTGCTCTTATCAAAGACTATCGTCTGTGGCGAGTTAAGATATTTCGGTATAGAATCGTCCATTGCCCTAGCGCCAAAGCCCACCAGCTTGCCATCAATGTTTCTTATAGGAAACATGAGCCTGCTCCGGAATCTGTCGCGGGTGCGTTTGTCCTCCTGTTCCACAAGTAAACCAGCAGTCAAAAGGTCGCTTTCCTCGTAGCCTTGGTTCAAAAGGTGTTTCTTCAGTGTTTCCCATCCTTCAGGGCTGAGACCTAGCTGGAAGTCTTTGATGGTTTCAAGTGATAAGCCTCTCTGTCTAAGGTAATGTCTCACTGATTCTCCTGCAGGAGTGTTCAGCAATAGGTCGTAATAATAGGCAGCGGCAGCCTCGTTGATTTTAAAGACTTTTTCCTCTATGCTCTTGATGTCTCTCTTGCTTTGGCTGGACGGTGTGGTCAAGCTCACTCCTGCTTTGCTGGCGAGGAGCTTGAGCGCCTCATTGAAATCGATACCTTCTTTTCTCATCACAAATGAGAAGATGTCGCCGCCAGCGTTACAAGCTCCAAAACAATGCCAGCTCTGCCTATCAGGAAAGACAAAGAACGAAGGATTCTTCTCTGGGTGGAAAGGGCATAATGCCCGGTAGTTCCGCCCGGATTTTTGTAAGGGTGCATAATCGGACACGACTTGCACTATGTCCAGCCTTTGTTTTATTTCGTCGATGGTACTCATACCGTATGCCTGCACCGCAGATATTTTACATAATATTGCTCTGGAATTCAATAGCCGCTGATTTCCCTTGCGACTCTTGAAGCGTATTGGTCTGTCATACCGGCAATGTAGTCGACAACTTTTCTTTCTATCAAGGCATCCTGCGTTCTATATTCTCTGGGCAGCTCGTCCTCGTGTTTTAGGAAATATGAGAACAGGATGTGAATGATCTGGCGTGCTCTTTTTGTCTCGTCGGTGAACAAGGTTGGATTGTACACTTTCTCAAAAAGGAATTCACGGAGGCTATTAGTCACCTCCAGGATCTTGTCTGTCATGCCGATTCTGGGCTTTATTATGCTTGGCTGGCCCATCTGGGCGAGCGAATACATGATGATGTCTGTAACCAGAGTATTGATGCGTTGTGAGGGCGTGGTGCCCAGTGTATTTGTTATTGCGAAGGGTAAGTCTTTTTCGGTAATTACCCCGGCTCTGATAGCGTCAGTGATGTCGTGGTTGACATAAGCTACTACATCTGCGATCTTAACCACTTGGCCTTCGAGGGTGCCCACCTCAGCCCATCCTTCGCCGAGTATCTCTATCCCGCCTTTTGAATGGTTTAAGATACCGTCCCGCACCTCCCAGGTGAGGTTCAGTCCCTGTCCGTCTTTTTCCAGGACATCGACCACTCTAAGGCTTTGCTCGTTGTGTCTGAAACCGGATGGGCAAAGTTCGTTCAACACCTGTTCGCCGATGTGGCCAAACGGGGTGTGGCCCAGGTCATGCCCCAAAGCAATGGCTTCTGTTAAGTCTTCGTTGAGGTTCAGTGCCCGGGCAATGGTGCGCGCAATTTGCGAGACTTCCAGAGTATGTGTTAGACGTGTTACATAGTGGTCGCTTAAAGGCATGATGAACACCTGTGTCTTGTGTTTAAGCCGGCGAAATGCGTTGCAGTGGATAATGCGGTCGCGGTCTCTTTGGAAGGCTGTCCTTATAGGGCAGGGCTCTTCCCATCTGAGTCTGCCCTTGCTTGATTTACTTCTTGCAGCAAAAGGAGACAGAGTTGCTTCAGACTCTTCTATTCGCCGGCGAATATTTAACTCGGTTGTCATGAATTTCAATGTGGTGTAGCTCTGCTCAATGGAGCTATGACCGGTTCAGCTTTGCCTCGGCGGCAGCAATAATGCGCCTTGTTTCCTCAATCATGTCCGGGCTTACGGAAACCGAGGTGATTCCCCATCCCACCAATTTCTCGGTAAGTTCGGGATAAACAGAAGGCGCTTGTCCGCAGATTGAGGAAGTGACCCCCTTGCTGGCACAGGTCTTGATGATCTTTTCTATAGCCATTAACACTGCCTCATTTCTTTCGTCAAAGACAGGTGCTAGCTTGGGGTTATCCCTGTCTATGCCTAGAATTAGCTGAGTCAAATCGTTTGAGCCAATTGAGACGCCGTCTATTCCAACCTCAAGGAACTTGTCTATCAAAAACACGTTCGAAGGCACCTCAGCCATCATCCACAGTTTGAAGTTGGGGAACTGGTATAACCCTTCAGCTACGAAGAACCGTTTTATTTTTGCCATCTCATCGACGAAGCGGACGAAGGGGATCATAACATACAGGTTATCGTCATTCTGACAGACCCTTTTAATGGCTTCGACTTCTAGTCTAAAGACTTCAATCTCGTGGGTGTATCTGGAGCACCCGCGGTAACCGAGCATGGGGTTCTCTTCAAACTCCTCGTACCTTTCGCCTCCGCGAAGATTCCTGTATTCGTTAGTTTTGAAATCCGTAGTCCTGTATACTACAGGGCGGGGGTGGAAGGCTTTTGTGAAAGCAGCGATCCCTCTGGCTAGCATTTCAGTGAACTGTTCACCTTTTCCTTCGTGTAACATGTACCTGGGATGGGCGCCTATCTGAGCGATCATAAACTCAGCCCTGAGTAGCCCAACCCCGTCCACATTTCGCTTAGCAATCACATCTGCCAGCTCGGGTTCTGCCAGGTTTACATACACTCTAGTGCGGGTCTTGACATGTTCTCCGATAATCACGGTTGGTGCTGTTACCGGCTCTATAACCTTTCCGTTGTACACCTTGCCTTCGTATCCATCGACGGTGACAACCTGACCGTCAGAAAGGGTCTTTGTTGCCGTCTCAGTACCGACCACACAAGGGATTCCGAGTTCACGGCTGACAATGGCTGCATGTGCAGTCCTGCCTCCCCGGTCGGTCACTATGGCGGCAGCGCGTTTCATTGCCGGTACAAAGTCGGGTGTGGTCATCGCAGCTACTAGAATGTCCCTGTCTTTCACTTTATCTATTTGCGAGGCATCAGGGACGATTCTAGCTGGACCGACAGCTATCCCGGGGCTGGCTGAGAGGCCTGTGAGAATCGGTTCGGCTTCGATCCTCGGTCTCGTTGAGGCCTTCTCTTCTTTGGGCTTCAGGGTGGTGATGGGACGGGTCTGAAGGATGAACAATTGTCCATTCTCCTTTGCCCATTCGATATCCTGAGGGATCTTGTAATGGTCTTCGATCGTTTTACCTGTCTTGGCTAGGGCAATTATGTCTTTGTCAGCCAGCTTTTGTCTGCCTTGTTTCGAGATGGGGACCGGCACTTTGATGGTTAGTTCCAAATCTTTCGCCGCTTTCCCGGTATTTCTTACCAGTTGCCATTTCTGATGGCTGATCTTTTTGTCAACTATCTCCCAAGTAGCTTTATCCACTAAGTACTGGTCAGGGGTGACATCTCCTGAAACGATGGCCTCGCCGAGTCCATAGATCGCTTCTATGAGGATCTTTGTGTGGTCATTTGTCACAGGCTCACTGGTAAACATGACACCTGAGGCTTTTGACTGGACCATTTTCTGCACGGGGACTGCTATACCCACCTTGAAATGGTCAAATCCATGTTGTTGTCGGTAGAATATAGCTCTGGATTCGAAGAGGGAAGCCCAGCAGCCCAGCACTGCAGCTACCACTGCGTCTTCACCTTTTACATTGAGGAAGGTTCGCTGTTGCCCGGCGAATGAAGCCTCGGGAAGGTCTTCGGCGGTTGCTGAAGAGCGCACTGCCACCAGCCCACCACCCAGCTTCTGGTAGGCAACTTTAATCTGGTTAGCCAGGTCTTCTGGCATGGACAGTGCAGCAAATCTACTTTTAATAGTGCTAGAGACCTCTTGGAGTTTTTTGCTATCGTTTACATCGAGGTTTTGGAGCAGCTTTCGGATTTCTCCCGCCAATTTACTTGTCTTCAGGAACTCAAAATATGCCTCGGACGTTACAATAAATCCCGGTGGTACGGGAATGCGGGCAGAGGTCATTTCTCCCAAGTTTGCCCCCTTGCCTCCCACGAGGCTGATATCGTCTTTATTTACTTCATCGAACCAGACTATGTATTTTGTGCCCTGCTTCATTACACTCCTTCAGAAATGTTTGTGGTGATTTCTAATTATAACATTTGCTGACGGTCTTATTGAAGAGTAGTAACCCTGTCGTATATCGTGGCTGGCGTGTATCAACGAGTGTGTAGCCTTTACAGGAGCCGAGGCTCAGGATATAATTTGTCGACTGTGCGTACAGCAAGTGAAGACATTCGCAATCTGCTCATAAGTGTCTCTGCTGTTGTCTTACAGCAGGGTCGTGAGGCTTATCTTGTCGGTGGTTTTGTCCGCGACTGGATTCTAGGTCGGGAGACCGTTGACATCGACATTGCGGTGTTTGGCGACTGTCAGCATGCGGCTGCTGAGATAGCCAGAGCTATTAACGGTAAAGCGTTCTTACTAGACGATGTCAATAAAGTATTCAGGGTGATACTTGACAGGGATGGGAAGCAGTGGCATCTAGACTTCACCTCTTTCTATAATGGCATCGAAGGCGACCTGGCGAGACGGGATTTCACTATAAACGCCATGGCCATCGCGCTGCAAGAATTTATCGCTGGCGGCATGGCGGGTATCATTGACCCCTTTTCAGGCAGGGCTGACCTAGTGGCTAAGGTAGTGCGGGCTGTTAGTCCAGGAGTGTTTGAGAGGGATGCAGCACGGTTGCTTAGGGCAGTGAGGTTAGCACGCGAGCTCGTATTTGTAATAGAACCGGATACCGAGGAATTGATTCGTAAGAATTATAGGTTGGTGGCGCTAGTGGCAGGAGAACGTATCAGGGAGGAGCTGCTGCGGATGATTGTTTTGCCTGGCAGTGGTGACCTGATAAGGTATATGGATAGCCTGGGTCTGCTAACCCAGGTCTTCCCTGAAATTGAGTTGATGAAGGGCGTGGAGCAACCCAGAGAACACTGCTGGGATGTTTTCGAGCATTCTGCAGAGACGGTGGCGGCGGTGGAATTTTTACTACGTGAGTCTCCGTGGAAATACGGTAGCGATGGGCTGCTAGACGAGGTACCTTGGTCTGACGAATTGAGGGCGTATTTTAGCGCAGAGGTGTCAAACGGAAGTACTAGGCGGCTGCTACTTAAACTGGCAGGACTATTGCATGATGTAGCCAAACCGGCAACAAAGACAGTTGATGAGACAGGCAGGATACGCTTTCTGGGCCACGCGAAGCGGGGCGCAGCTATGGCAGTTTCGGCTCTGGAGCGGTTAAGGTTCAGCAATCGTGAAGTGCGGCTGGTGGAGAACTTAGTCTATAATCACCTGAGGCCAGTGCAGATGGCGAACGCAGGTTTGCCTACCAGCCGGGCTATCTACCGCTTTTTCCGTGATACAGAAGGAGCCGGGATTGACGTGCTCTTCTTAGCTCTGGCTGATTTTCTGGCTACGCAGGGGCCGCAGCTTGATATCGAAGGATGGAAACGACATAACCGGCTGGTTGGATATGTATTGAGTGAGCACTGCAAGCAGCAGAGTGTGGTCTTGCCAGCCAAACTGGTCGATGGGCACGATTTGATGAGAATTTTCGCTTTAAAGCCAGGCAAGCTTATCGGCGAGCTTTTGACCGAGATCCGGGAGGCGCAGATGGCTGGCGATATAACAACACGGGAAGAAGCACTAGAACTGGTGCGAAAGATCTTGGAGAAGAGGCAGTGTGGTTCTGCTTGCTAGTTTAAGTATTTAAAGCGCAAAGATGTTATTTTTGATTAGCTGTTCGGAGAGAAAACATGACTCGCGGTAATATTTTTGTGCTCTTGTTCATACTGGCACTTTTTGCTTTTGGGCTTTGGGTGTTACTTCCGCTGGATAGCGAGAGGTTTGGGAGGCACGGGCTCGTTTTAGGGCTCGACCTACGGGGTGGCAGTCACTTGGTCTATCAGGCTGACCTTTCGCTGAAGGACCCTTCACAGAGCGATGATGATGTTATGGAAGGGGTACTCGGCAAGATAGAGAGGCGTGTTAATGCTTATGGCGTTACCGAGCCGATAATCCAGCGGCAGGGACATGACAGAATACTTGTGCAGCTCCCAGGGGTAAAAGATGTCGACGAAGCCATAAAGTTAATCGGGCAAACAGCACTGCTCGATTTCAGGGAAATGGATCTGGATGCCTCTGGCAGACTGGTGTTTGACGAGGAGGGGAAACCTAAGTGGAAAGCCATAGCTAAGGCTACTGGTAGCGATGGGGTTGAGAGGGAGTTAACCGGCAAATACCTTAAGCCGAACGCCACTGTAGTTCTCAATCCACAGACTAACCAGCCCGAGGTGGCTTTCGAGTGGGCAGATGAGGGGGCTGTTCTGTTTGAGCAAATTACTCAGCGTAACCTTCACAAACCGCTAGGCATCTATCTTGATGATGAGCCTATATCATGGCCCACTGTTCAAGCTGTGATAAAAGAGAGGGGGGTTATTACCGGGCTGAATATTGAAGAAGCACGGATGCTTGCCATCCAGCTCAACTCTGGTGCCCTTGATGTACCTTTGAAGATTATTCAGGAGCAGAGGGTTGATGCCACGCTGGGAGCTGATTCTCTAAGGAAAAGTTTGATTGCTGGTATCATTGGTGCAGCGTTGGTGATTTTGTTTGTGGTCTCGTACTACCGTGTACCCGGGCTGGTCGCCAGTTGTGCACTGATAGTATATGTCGTTTTGTTGTTGACTATCTTCAAACTGGTTCCGGTGACGCTGACACTTCCGGGGATTGCGGCTTTTATTGTGTCACTGGGCATGGCGGTTGATGCCAATGTCCTGATTTTCGAGCGAGTGAAGGAGGAGCTGAGGTCAGGACGTACACTAACTGCAGCGGTTGAGACGGGGTTTAAGCGGGCTTGGCCCGCGATACGCGATAGCAACATTACCACTTTTGTCGCCTGTTTCATCCTATACTGGTTTGGTGGCACACTTGGCGCCTTCATGGTGAGAGGTTTCGCCTTGGTGTTGTTCATTGGTGTCGCTTTGAGCATGTTTTCGGCTATTGTAGTGACAAGGTCGTTCCTGCGGTTGGTGACGCGGATGGTTTCCAGTCCTGTTGCTTACGGAGTATAAGAAATGGACATAGTGGGCAAAAGATTCTGGTTTTTTCTGATATCAGCGGTAGTGATTATCCCTGGCATAGTCTCGCTGGGAATCTTCGGACTAAACCTGGGTGTTGATTTCAGCAGCGGCACTACTATGACGCTACACTTTCAGCCGCAAATTAAACAGGAGCAGCTACGTGAGGCGATGATGGGCCTGGGCTACAGGGAGGCAATGATCCAGATTATGAGCGGGGGCGACATTTTCGTTCGTATTCGTGAGGTGTCACTGGAGCAGCGGGGAGCCCTGCTGGATGGATTGCGAGAGAAACTGGGCGTGGAAATAGAATTGCGCGATGCCCATACGGTCTCGCCGCTTCTGGCTACTGAAGTCGCCCGAAATGCTGCTATCGCTGTTGTGGTGGCAGCAATATTTATGATGTTATACATCGCTTGGGCATTCCGACGCATGCCCAAGCCGTTCCGCTGGGGGGTGGTAGCTGTGGTGGCACTGGCCCACGATGTACTGGTGGTTCTGGGTATTTTCTCTATTTTAGGTTGGGCTGCTGGGGTACAGATTGATTCACTGTTCATAACCGGCATTTTGACGGTTGTCGGCTACAGCATAAACAACATTGTGGTAGTCTTTGACAGGATCAGAGAGAACATGAGCCGGGGCATCAGCAAGGACTTTGAAGTTACTGTCAACTCCAGCATTTTGGAAACTGTGGGGCGATGTCTTAACACAAGTTTGACCACACTTTTTGTCATCGTTGCCCTTCTGCTCCTCGGAGGTATTACGCTGCGTTATTTTGTGCTGGTGCTCTTTATCGGCGTGGTTGCTGGGACTTACAACTCTATCTGTCTGGCAGGGCAATTATTGGTGGTGTGGGATAAAGGGGAGTGGGGCAGATTTCTGTCCTGGGCAAAACCGACGAGAGAACCAGCTTAGTTGATTCGATTCGCCATCAGATGTGGTGTATTTGTTTTAACATTTGCAGGAAGCCGTGAAGCTGGGCTGGTTTAGCGGTTATTTTTGGTTTACCCAGTGGGTCGTCGAAACTTTTATTGCCTGAAAGGACAGCAAGTGTAGCAGCAACAGAGAGGGACAGGGCTTGCAGATGGTAGCCACCTTCGAGCGCGAACACCAGTCTTCCCTGACACAGCATATCAGCCAGTGTTTTCAGTATTTCCACTAGGCGGGCAAAGCCGGACACACTTACATTCATTTGTGCCAGAGGATCAGCCCAGTGGGCATCATAGCCAGCGGATACCATTATGAGGTGTGGCTCAAAGCGGCGTGCTATCGGTGCCAATATGTCTTCGAAGACTGCCTGGTATTCTTCATCACCCCAGCCAGCCAGTAGTGGCACGTTGACGGTGAGACCTTCCCCCTGTTTGGTGCCTGTCTCATTGATGGTGCCGGTGCCGGGGAACAGGGGATACTGGTGCGTGGAAAAATAGAGCACATGTGGGTCTGCATAAAAAGCATCCTGTGTGCCATTTCCGTGGTGGACGTCAAAATCGACGATAAGGATGCGTTTAATGTCAAAGTTTGCCAGAGCATATTTGGCGGCTATCGCGATATTGTTGAATAGACAGAAGCCCATGGCTTGCCAGCAGGTGGCGTGGTGACCCGGTGGCCTGACCAGTGCGAAAGCGCAGTCGACCTGTCGGTTCAACACTGCATCGACGGCTGTAATGGCACCACCGGCGGCATAGATGGCTGCGTCATATGAGCGTGGCGATGTCACCGTATCTGGATCCAGCCAGCCACCATCTCTGCTTACCTGTTCCCTGAGGTAAAGTATGTATTCTCTGGCGTGGACAGCTGAGATCTCTTCGATTGTGGCAGGACGGGGTGAAAGGTTATAGAGTCTGTCTTTGAAGGTTTCCTGAATATAGGTGTTGGTCGTAACGAGGCGCTGGGCGTTCTCCACATGTTCCTTCGTGTCGTGCTCCAAGTAGATGGGGTGGTAGATTACACCTACTCTGGTAGCCATTGTTTAAACCTTATTCGGCTTTCGACATGTAAAACCTAGCTAATAATAGCAAAGGGCGTCTAGGCAAGCAAATTAGCCTCCAGACGCTATTATGCATCTATTGTTTTTGGGCATGATTGGGTGGTAAACTTTAGCCGTTTTCGAATAGAGAAGGATATGAAAGCAATTGTGTTGGTGTGTTCTACATAAAAGGCAGCCTCGGCTGTGCTTGTCGGGGTGGTTATAGGACTTATAGTCCTTAAAATCATAGTAGGTCTGATAAGTGGCAGCATAAGCGTGTTCGCCCAAGCAGCGGATAGCCTCCTCGACCTTTTTGCTGGTGTACTTACTTTTGTTGCCATCCGTATTGCTATCAAGCCAGCTGATGAGGAGCATCCTTTTGGTCATGGCAAGGTTGAGGATTTTGCTGGTGTAGTACAAGGAGTGCTTATCTTCGTTGCTGCTGTGCTGATAATCTATACGTCTGTGCTGCGTATTGTACAAGGGAGCACTTTACAGCTGGCTGAGGCTGTTATCGGTGTTATGCTCGTTTCCATAATGGCCAGCATTTGTCTTTCTCGTTATCTACTCAAGGTATCCAGTGCCACTGGCTCGACAGTCTTGGAAGCCAACGCACACAATATACAAGGCGACGTATACTCAGCGGCTGCGGTTCTGTTTGGGCTGCTACTGGTTCGTGTGACCGGACTCACTATACTCGACCCCTTGCTAGCCATCGGCGTTGCGATATATCTGGTGAAATTATCATGCAACACGGCGAGGAAACCGTTTTTGGGGTTGGTGGATGCTAGTCTTCCCAAGGCGGAGCAAGCTGTCATAAAGTCTTGTCTTACAGCTTACGAGGGTCGTGTGGTTGGCTTCCATGAGCTGCGTACCCGCCGCGCCGGCAATCAGCGATATATAGACCTTCATCTGGTAATGGCAAAAAATGTCAACTTGGAGCATGCCCACAAGGTGTGTGATTTACTGGAACATGATATTAAATCGAAGTTGCCGCGGAGCGATATCACCATTCATATTGAGCCTTGCGATGGTAGGTGCAAACAATGTATGTTGGATGCCTCCAAATGCAAAGGCAGCTGATGGCTAACAAAGCTGCAAAAGGCTGTGCTCTTTCTGGCTGGCTCCGTGCAGGGAGCACTGGAGGATGACTGTTGTCGGTGGCTACTCCCTCTCAATATAGACTTCGCTAAGTAGTGGGACCCCCTGCGCGTCTACTGTATAGTTTTTGACATAAGGCTTTACTAAGAGATAGTTCTCATTAAACCAGAGAGGTAAACAAGCTGCCTCGGTAACGATCAATGCTTCGGCTTGCTGATAAAGGGAGAACCTTACTGTCTCGTCTGGTTCAATTGCAGCTCTGTCCAGAATGATGTCCACCTCGCTGTTGCTGTATTTTCCGTAGTTATACTCAGCATTGCTGTGGAATAGGATTTCAAGGAAGTTCTGCGGGTCGGGATAATCAGCTATCCAGCCACTGACAAACATATGATCTAGTTCGTATTTGATGTAGTACGGGAAGACTTCTGGTTCCAACTGTCTTACTGCAACTTTCACACCAAGATTGCGCTGCCAGTCGTTGATGACAGCCCCAACGTAGGCTGGAATATTTCCCCCGCTCCCTGAGACCGTCAAAGTAATAGGCGGCAGGTTTTCGAGATCGTTGTATTTTGAACTGGCAAGAAACTTCTTGGCTCTGTCTGGGTCATAGTCCAGCCCTTTGATGTCTTTGTTGTAGCCCGGCATGTTTGGTGGCAGGATGCCATCCGCGTTAATCGCCATTCCTTTCAGTATTATCTTCACGATTTTTTCCTTGTCCACAGCATGGCAGAAAGCCTTCCGCATATTGATGTCATCGAACGGGGGCTTCTGGATGTTGAAGCCGATGTAGAAAAGGCTGAGTTCGGGAAATATTAAGAGCTGGTCGTGGAAGGGGCCGTTTTCGTCTGTTGCCCGCTCAACGTAATCTTCGAATACAGGGCTTACATCGATCTCATCCATTTCATACATTGCCATCGGCATTCCAGCTAGCAGATGAAAGACCACCTTGTCAAGTCGAGGAGGCTTCCGATAGAATTTTTCATTTTTTTCGAGTATGAGCAGCTCACCTTGCCGCCATTCTTTTAGCTTGAAAGGGCCGGTTCCGTTAGGCTTCTTCCACCATTTGCTGTCTGACTCTACGCTTGTCCGATCGACCACAAAGGCGGTGGGGTATGTGAGCTTTGCCAAGAAGTAGGCCTTGGGGGCGTCTATGGTGACCTGTAGAGTGTAGTTATCCAGAACCTTGACGCCACTTATTTCGGTGGCTTTACCCTCCAAAACCTCTCTGGCACCGACGATGTCGCCCAGATATGTCGCTGCTGTCTGTGAACGGGTTCTTGGGTTACAGGCTCTCTCCCAAGAATATTTGAAATCGTGGGCGGTTACCTCCTTACCGTTATGGAATTTCACTCTCTTGCGCAGGAAGAAGGTGTACGTCTTGCCATCCTCGCTTTTTTGCCAGGTCTCTGCTATGTCTGGTGTTGGTTTTGCGTTGGCATCGAGCCTCACGAGTCCGCTGAATATTTGCATCACGTAGATATGTGAGCTCATCTCACTGGAGATCGCTGGATCAAGCGTTATTGGCCCTGTGTCCCAAAGGTGAAGCTCCTGTTCTGACAGAGGCGGCGGCTCCTGTTCTGGAAGACAAGCAGGCACAAGCAGCAAAATTGTTATACATAGCAATAATATGGTCAGTGATTTTGTTCGCCTTGGTTCCTTCATGTTTTGATGGCTGCCCCTAGAAAACACCTCTGGATTTCATACTGGAGTAGCATGTGTCGCAAATGATTATGTGATCCAGAACCTCTATGCCCATTATTTCGCCAACGTCAACAAGGCGTTTGGTCAATTTAATATCGTCGTCGGAAGGAGTCGGATCCCCCGAAGGATGGTTGTGCACGAAGATTACCGATGCAGCGCTGGAGGTTATGGCCTCCTTAAAGACCTCCCTAGGATGTACAATGCTTGAGTCCAAGCTGCCTATGGAGATGGTGTGGATGCCTATAAGGTGATTTCTTGTATCCAGAGAAAGGGCTATAAAGTGCTCCCTTTTTTTGCCTTTTAGTTTGTTCCTAACGGCTTTTACCGCGTCTTCCGGAGAGCGCACGGTGAGTTTATTGGTATCTGTTGACTGCTCTTCCAGGCGCCTACCAAGCTCCAGTGCAGCTTTGAGCTGTGTAGCTTTAGCAAGGCCAATCCCCTTTATCTGGGTGAGCTCTTCAACGGTGGCAGAGGCAATATTTTTGAGGTTGCCGAAATTGCTAAGCAGCTTCTGTGCGGTCAGTACCACTGATTCGCCTTTTGTTCCCCTGCCGAGCACCAGCGCCAGCAGCTCTTGAACGGAAAGGGCTTCTGTGCCCAATTTGAGAAGCCTTTCCCGCGGCCGCTCTGAAAGCGGTAAATCGTGGACTGTGAATGTCTTTGTCATCTTACGCCAATCCGAAATTCTGATGAATAGAAGGTTGTCATACATAAGGTTGGACGCGGCTTTGGTGAGGCGGTTGGCTCCTCGATGGGCGAGACTGCTTTTAAGCTGGGTGCGGATTCTGCTTTGCTCATTATGTACGATCTCCATAACCTGTCAAGGCCCGACTGGTCGAAGCCATAAACTGATAGCAGTGCTTCATCGGCGGTGCTACCTTCTTTAAAAAGATGGAGAAGCGCAAGCATCTTATCCTTGCCGTAGTTCTGGATAAGAAACTCTACTAGGCTCTGGCTCTGTGCGTAGGATAGGTAGGCATCCTCCGGTTTTGCTGAGAACTGACTTGAGAGGCTGCGGACGGAGAACAATCTTCCTTCTGCGGCTGCTTTTCTCAGTAATAGTGCAAGATGGACGTCTCTCCCGCCTTCGGCATGCATGGCTAGGCCCTCGTTGAGCCAGACTGGCAGGCTTGCCCCGTAAGGACTGAAAGTTACCTGATGGATTACCATATGGCCAAGCTCGTGTGCTACTGCCTTTTTGCCCCAGCTGAGCTGGTTTACCGGAACGCCAATGGCTATTATGCCGAACTCGGGAAAGGCAACCCCACCGGTCCATTCGCGTGGAAATATCATCGCTGCCCTCAAATCTTGAGGACTGGCATAAATATAGATATTGACCAGTCTTTCCAAGCGGGCGCCTGTGTCTTCGTAGAGTCTTTCCAGTGCCTGACTACAGGCAACAAGTAGCTCATTGGCGAAAGACGGACTTCCCCTGTACCAAAAAAGCCTTACCTGACCTTCGGTAAGATTCTGCCATGAATAGCGGACATCTTGAAACCGCGACGTATATTTGTCGGAGATTAACTTGTCCCCCTTTTGATTTTCGATGATCCACCAGTAATGGACGGTAGCACCCACCGGCAGGATGGCTTTTCTCATATCCCAGTCCCACTTTGTTTCAACCGTCGGGGAGGGCGCAAAATCTGGCCAGGCTTCACTAATAACCGGGGCATAGTTCATTCTTTCCACTTCATACTGAAGCCTGATTTTGGTGATATTGGTTTGGCTCTGGGCTTTGACCTTGAAGACCAGCGATGACGGGAAAATTATCTCGGTGCCAGACTCAATCAGTGTTATCTGCTCTGTTTTTTGCTGGGCTGTGATTGAGACAGGCAATGCGATTGAGACGATTAGAGCAAGAAGCGGGAGTGCATATTTAATCATTCTCTTTCTCCAGTATATGGTGCAGGTACACTGTGATAAACTCGTCTAGTTCTCCATCGAGTACAGACGCGGCATTGCTGGTCTCATAACCGGTGCGGTGGTCCTTCACCATTTTATAGGGGTGGAGGACATAACTCCGAATCTGGTTGCCCCAGCCGGCTTCAATTCGTGCCCCTTTTAACTTGGCTCTTTCTGCCTCTCTTTTTGCCTGTTCAAGTTGGAAGAGGCGTGCATAGAGAACTTTCAGCGCATTTTCCTTATTCTGGTATTGAGAGCGCTCGCTCTGGCAACTCACCACTATGCCGGAAGGGACATGGGTTATTCTTACAGCGCTACTTGTTTTTTGCATGTGTTGCCCACCCGGTCCGCTGGAGCGGAATGTCTCGATCTTCAGGTCAGCGGGGTCGATTTTAATATCTATCTCCTGCTCGACCTCGGGCAAGACTTCGACCAGTGCAAACGAGGTGTGCCTGGCACGGTCGGCATCAAACGGTGAAATGCGGACAAGTCGGTGCACGCCATGCTCGGACTTGAGATAACCGTAAGCATATTCTCCCTTTATTTCAACAGTGACGCTCTTAATCCCGGCTTCGTCTCCCGGGGATATATCCAGTATCTCTGTCTGGTAACCACGGCGTTCTGCCCACCTTGTATACATCCTCAATAGCATTTCTGCCCAGTCTTGGGCTTCTGTGCCACCTGCCCCAGCATGAATGCTCAAGATGGCATCTCTGCGGTCATGTTCACCATTCAGAAGCAGTCTTGTTTCTAGGTCTTCCAATTGAGAGGCTAGCTGTACCATTTCTTTTCTGACATCCTCTGCTACAGCGGGGTCGTTTTCCTCGATGGCCAGTTCCACCATCTCAAGTAGATCGTCGACCCTCTTTTCCAGACTACGCCAAGTACCAACTGTCTCTTTAAGTCCACCTAATTGACGCATGAAAGACTGCGCCCTGCTCGGCTCAAGCCAGAACGCAGGCTGGGCTGCGTCGAATTCAAGTTTAGAGATTTCCTTTTCCTTGGCAGCTATGTCAAAGGCGCTCCATTAAGTCGGTTATCTTTTTCCGTATGGTTTCTAAAGTTTGTTTTATCTCCTGCATGTCCACTGTAGGCCTCCCGTTTTCTGCTCTGTACCTCTTTGGCTAATAATCGTTCAGTCGAATAACTTCTGTTGGCCAGCTTGTATAAAAGGCAACTTTTTCCCATTTGCAGCGAGATGGGCGAGGCGGGATGGTTCCGGCAGGCGATGGTTCTGGCAGCATTTCAGTGTCCATTCTATAGCCGAACCTAGGTCGATCTTATGTCCTATCGATACGTAGACCGGCGCGGCATTGGTTTTTGTACGCAAGGCGACGCCAATCGCTTCACCCCTGTCCACAAGTTCAGCGTAGCTGCCAGCTTGGTCACCGATGGCTCCACATGTCCCACAAAGACGGGATTTTGCACAGCCTATAGTAGGGATATCAAGCAAAATCCCTAGGTGTGAGGCGATGCCAAATCTTCTGGGGTGAGCAATTCCCTGTCCATCTACAATCAGCAAATCTGGGGTGATGGAAAGCTTTTGCCAGACAGTGAGCACCAGTGGCGATTCTCTGAACGATAGTAGTCCAGGTATATATGGGAAGTTCAGTCGTCCTTGCGCTTCTTCGATCTCAACTATTTTGAATTCGGGGTAGGTGAACACAACTACAGCAGCTCGGGCTGTGCCTGAGGGGTCAGGCGCCGAGATATCCGCACCAGCGATGAACCGAGGGCTTGAAAGCTTATTATCTCTACATACTCGAGATGCCAGCTCAAGCTGCAATTTCTCGGCTTCTGCAACTGTCAGTCGCCAGCTATGTAATTCATATACTTTTGGCATAGCGCGTTTTTACCAGTATCCGGTCAGTAGACTGTGTCGTAATTATAGAACGGCCTGTAGTGCAGAGGCAATACACAATATTCGACTGTTGCGCCTGTGAACAAAAGGTGAATTTTGCAGTTAGCTTGACATTTTCGTGGCGACAAACTAGCATTGAATCAGGACTCAGATGGAACGGTCAGATGGGCGGAAGTGACATCGACCTTCTGATTGACAGAGCAGCTGCTTTGATATGCGAAGCAAGGCGTGTTGTTGTCTTTACAGGGGCTGGTGTAAGTACAGAATCCGGTATCCCCGATTTCCGTAGTCCTGGCGGCATCTGGAGTAAGTTCGATCCTGACGATTTCACCATCCAGAAATTTCTCCAAAGCCGTAAGGCTCGTGAAATGCACTGGAGACTGTTAGCTGATGGCGGTCTTCTGAAGGAGGCTGAGCCGAACCCTGCCCATTGTGCCATCGCTGAATTGGAAAGAATTGGCAAGATGTCCTGCGTGATAACTCAAAACGTGGACAATCTTCACCAAAAAGCCGGAAACTCTCCACAGAAAGTGTTTGAACTCCACGGTAATATGCGGTGGGTAAGGTGTCTAGGGTGCAATGTGCGTTTCCCCATTGAGGAGGTGCTGAGGAGGGTGACAGCGGAGGTGGTGCCAGATTGCACCCTATGCCGCGGTATTTTAAAGCCGGACGCTGTCTTTTTTGGTGAGGCATTGCCTCAGGCGGTATTGAGTGCTGCCGTATCGTATTCGCGGAACTGCGACCTCTTCATAGTGATCGGCTCAACGCTGGTCGTCTATCCTGCGGCCTATATGCCTATGTATGCTGTCGAGTCAGGAGCAAAGTTGGTCATTATCAATTTGACGCCGACGCCTATGGATACCTATGCCAGCGTAGTCATAAGGGCTAAGGCGGGCGAGGCAATGCCCAGGATAGTTGAAATAGTGAAGAAAAACTTGGCAGAAAAATAGTGCGGAAATGCCAAAAAGGGCTTTCTACTACTGTTATGCAGGCGGATCTCTGCAACCTAGGACGCAGGTTCTAAGGAGGTATTCGTGTGCGAGTGAACGGATACCCGAGGGGGAGAAATGAATAAGCTGGATAAATTGGTGGTCATTGCTGTAGTCGCTAGTTTAATGCTTATGGTTGGCTCTGTCGGCTGTTTGCCGGCTGTGAGGTCAGGCTTGTCCGAGAACCAGTCACCCGCTGCTGTTATAGATTCGGTTGTACCCACTGAGGTAGCTTATGGAGATCGAGTGGCCTTTGTTGGCCATGGGGTGGATGCTGATGGCAGTATTGTGGCATATACCTGGAGATCAAGCATTGACGGGGAATTGAGCAAGTCAGCCAGCTTTGAGACGTCTTCATTATCTCAGGGTACTCATACTATTTGGTTTAAGGTTCAAGATGATAGGGGTATATGGTCGTCAGAGGTGCCGGTTGTAGTGATGGTTGTCCCTCAGGGTGTACTTAAGCCGAGGATAAAAGCCTTTATCGCTGAGCCACCGACCATTACTCAAGACAAATCTTCTGTGTTAAGCTGGAACGTATCTGGTGCCGGTGTGGTCACTATTGAGCCTGATATAGGCAATGTTCCAGCCACTGGTTCGCGGACAGTATCGCCAGCAAAAACGACGACCTACCTCTTGACGGCGAGCAACGACGCCGGCGCTGTAAGTACGACAGTGCAAGTGGTGGTAGTATCTGCGTCGACACTGCGTAAGCTAGAGCTGTACTCAATAGTTGGCGAAGAAGGGCAGGTAAGAAAGGACGGATATGTGAGTCCGGAGCCCCAGGCAGGCGATACTAAAAATGGCACGCCAGTGCAGGCTTTCTTGAGTTTTGATATCTCGATGATCCCACAGAGGGCTGTTATCAGGTCAGCCTACCTTGATCTAACCGCAGCATCAACCTTCGGTGAGCCGTTCGGAAACTTGGGCAGGCTGCGCGTCTACGAATGCCGCTATGGCACTTTGAGCGGCAAAGACTTTGCTGTAGGCCCAGGTCCCGGTGTGCCATTGCACATTTTCAGCTTTCTTGTTGATAAACCGGTCACCTCAAGTCTCTTGGTGTCGGCTATTCAGGACAGGGTTGATGATGGTAGCGCACGTTTTCAGCTGCGCCTCCAGTTTGACAAGCCTTCTTTCTACAATAATCAGGGTGATTATGTGGTATTCTGGGAGGGTAAATCGAGGCTGTTAGTCGAGTATCAAGAGTAGGGCTGCCGTTTCAGAATTTTAAGGAGGTGCTAAAAGTGAAGAAAGCGCTAGCATTTGTGCTGGGAGTGTTGGTGATCCTCTTCGTAGCTTGTCGTGTACCTGGAGCTCCAGCCATTGTTGTGAAGCAGCCTCCGTTAATCAATTCGTTTGATGTTGAGCCAGTGAGCATATCTCAAGGCGAATCGGCAATATTGTCATGGAATATCTCCGGTGCGACAAAAGCGAGCATAGAGCCAGACGTTGGTAATGTGGCATTGACTGGTAGGAGAATGGTGTCTCCCGCTGCAACCACTATTTACACTTTGACTGCTGCCAACGAAGCAGGTACGGTGACTGCTACCGCCCGGCTAGTGGTTGTTGCCACAACTCCTGCTCTTCCCCCACCGTCAACCAGTTTGCCAGTTATCAATTCTTTTGCGGCAAATCCAGGCAGCATATCCCCCGGCGGTTCGGCGACACTAAGCTGGAGCGTATCCAATGCTACTTCGGTCACTATTGGCGGTGGCATCGGTAATGTTGGTCTTTCAGGGAGCACCGCCGTGTCTCCTGTAGCAACTACCACATATACCCTAACCGCAAGCAACGCGGCTGGGGACGTCACTGCTACCACGCAGGTGGTCGTGGCAGCACCTCCTCCGCCTGCAGATACTACGCCGCCTTCGGTGCCGGTGTTGGCTTCTCCCTCAGCCGGTGCTGTGTTACCTCAAAAAACGGTACCTTGGTCGTTCAACTGGTCTGCCTCCTCCGATCCCGAGAGTGGAGTTAAGCAATACCATATACAGGTGTACCGCGCGGGACAGGCTCCGTTAATTGACGAGTATATCCCAGCAACCAGCTACTCCAGGACGGTGGAGGTTGCTTACGGCTATTTATCCAACTGGCGTTGGAGGGTTAGGGCGCAGAACAATGTCGGGCTGTGGAGCACATGGTCGGCAGAGCGAAGTTTCAATGTAGAGCCAAGGGTCGCGTATAATTTTATAGAGAAGGCACCGACAGCTTACTGGTGGAGCATACCAGGAGAGCAGCTACCGTTCCCCGGGAGTCTTGATGATAACCGAGGCTTTGCCTGCTATCGAATCAACATAAAGCTCAACGATGGTGTGACTTATGGCAACGTGCTGGAGACTCATCCAAAGTGGGTTGATTATGGCTGGATAAGCGGGAAGTACTCCGGTGTGTTTGTCCCCCACGGGGCAAAATTGAGGGTGAAGGTAGGTATAATTAGCGGTGGTACGGCTGGGAAGGTGGACTTTAAAATAGCGAAGCTCGGCACTGCCCCAATCTGGCAGAAAGTAGTTGCTTATGGGGACGGAGTTCAGGAAGCCGAAATTGACCTTGCTATCTACGCCGGGCAGACGATTGATTTTGTCCTCAGTGTAGATGCCGCAGGCAATTCAGCCCAAGACTGGGCAGCCTGGGCGGAGGCGCAAATAGTCTATTAGAGTAACAGCAGAATCAAATTTTCTCGAGGTCAAAGCGGTAGTTTTCGATGACGGGATTTGCCAGCAGCTTGCGGCACATCTCGTCAGTCAATTTGTGAGCCTCTTCGAAGTCGTTCTGTTCCAGTCTTATCTCTAGGTACTTTCCAGCACGGACATCTTTTACTGTAGTAAAGCCAAGGTTATGCAGAGCACCTTTGATGGCCAGTCCTTGGGGATCGTTAACGGCGGGTTTGAGGGTAGTGTAAACTTTAGCTAGGTACATTTCAGTTTCCCCCCGGTCAGACGTTCATAGGCTTGTACATACTTCGCAGTGGTAGCTTCGATAACCTCTTGGGGTAACATTGGTGCCGGTGGCTCTTTGTTCCAGCCTGACTGGACAAGCCAGTCGCGTACTAGTTGCTTGTCATAGCTTGGCTGAGCCTGACCAACCTTGTATAGGGCAACATCCCAGAATCGGCTGGAATCCGGGGTAAGCAGTTCGTCAATCAAGATCAAACTATTGTCAGCAAAGCCGAATTCAAATTTGGTATCTGCTATTATGACCCCGCGGCTCAGGGCAAACTCTCTGGCATACCTGTAGATAACAAGGCTTTTTTCTTCAAGCGCTAGAGCAACCTCCTTCCCTACGAGGTTTTCGAGTTCGCTTCTGGTCAGCGGCTGGTCGTGGCCGCTTTGAGCTTTTGTTGTAGGGGTAAAAATGGGCTCGGGAAGTTTCTCGCTCTCTCTAAGTCCACGGGGCAGCTTGATCCCGCATATGGTTCCAGAATTTCCGTATTCAGCCCAGGCTGAGCCTGAAAGGAATCCACGGACAACACATTCTACTGGAATGCGTTCAGCTTTAGTGACCACCATTGACCTCCCAATCAGGTAGTCAGGAAGGCTCGTTTTGTCGGGAATAAACTTTTCCAAGTCTCGGACGTCCTCCACTGGTGCTATCAAGTGATTGGGTATGATATGGCTTGTCTTGTGGAACCAGAAACAGGAGAGCTGGTTTAGCACCAGACCTTTGCAAGGTATGGCACAAGGTAGCACCACATCGAAGGCTGAGATGCGGTCAGTAGATATGATTAGCAGTTTATCTCCCAAATCGTAGGTATCGCGAACCTTGCCCCTGCAGAATAGAGGGATTGTCAGGTTTGTCTCAAACAGGGTCGATGGCATAGTGTTCTCCTTGCGTTCTTTAGAGCGCTCTGGGTGCCAGTTGTTCACCTGGCGCATCCCCGGTTTTCTTCTTTTCAGTCAGGCCTAGCCGCTGAAATATGGTGTCCACATGCCTCACAAAGTAACCGTAATCGAAGAGGGCTTCCAGCTCGCTTGCAGAGAGGTGTTCTGTTACCTCCGTATCGGCCTTGAGCAGACCAAGGAAGCTGGTTCGCTGTTTCCATGCTTTCATGGCGTTTCGTTGCACCATTTGGTAGGCATGCTGGCGGCTCAAGCCTTTATCTATCAGTGCTAGCAGAACACGCTGTGAGAATACAAGTCCCTGGGTTAGCTCCAGATTGCGGCGCATATTTTCTGGATACACCTTTAACTCCTGCATTATGGAAGTGAAGATGCTGAGGATATAGTCAACCACTAGGCAGGAATCAGGCAGGATTATGCGCTCGGTGGAGGAATGGCTGATATCACGTTCGTGCCACAGCGCGATGTTTTCCAGCGAGGTCAGGGCATAGCCCCTGACCAGACGCGCCAGCCCGCAGATACGTTCGCAAAGCTCGGGGTTGCGTTTGTGGGGCATAGCTGACGAGCCGGTTTGTCCCGGAGCGAACGGCTCTTCTGCTTCCAAAACTTCAGTCCGTTGCAGGCTCCTGATTTCGGTGGCGAATTTTTCCAGCGAGCCGGCGATGATAGCAAGTGTGGTGACGAAGTGAGCATGCCTGTCGCGCTGGAGGATCTGGTTGGAGATCGGGGCAGGAGTCAGCCCCAGCCTGGTGCAGGTTATTTCTTCAACCTCTGGTGGCACAGTGGCATAAGTGCCCACGGCGCCGGAAATCTTGCCGACGCTTATCATCTTTTCTGCTTCCATTAGACGGACATAGTTGCGTTTCATTTCCTGCGCCCAGAGAGCGAGTTTGAGGCCAAAAGTCATCGGTTCGGCATGGACGCCGTGTGTTCTCCCGATCATGAGCGTGGTCTTGTGTTCGATGGCTTTGTCTTCGAGCACTGCGATCAATCTGGTGATATCGTCTGCCAATAATTTTGTTGCCTCTTTCAATTGAAGACTGAGCGCCGTGTCCATTATGTCTGAAGATGTTAGCCCAAGGTGAATAAACCGGGATTCCTCGCCAAGGCTCTCGCTGACGGCCTGGAGAAAAGCGGTCACATCGTGGTGGGTGACTTTCAGGATTTCACTTATGCGTTCCAGCTTGTAGGTTGCAGTCCTGATTTTAGGAATGGCTTCTTTGGGTATTACACCGATTTCTGCCCAAGCCTCGCAGGCAGCTATTTCTACCTGAAGCCATTTGTCAAATTTGTTTTCTTCAGACCAGACCCTCTTCATTTCCGGGCGAGAATAACGTTCGATCACGGCATCCTTTCCATCGGGTTATCTTTAAAAACAGGTGTGCTAAGTTGTTTCACTGAGTTTTCTCCTGTATTTTTCAAAAGCCTCCTTTATCTCTCGGTAGTTGAGGGCGAGTATCTGTGCTGCCAGCAGTGCTGCGTTTTTAGCGCCAGGGGTGCCGATACCAACACAGGCAACAGGCACACCGGCGGGCATCTGCACGATGGATAAAAGAGAGTCCATTCCTTTTAGATCGCTTGTGGGCAATGGCACGCCGATTACAGGGATGGTGGTAAGGCTGGCGATTACACCAGGCAGGTGAGCTGCTAGCCCGGCAGCAGCAATGATGACCTCGATGCCCCGCTCTTTGGCGCTGGATGCGTACTCACGGACTTTATCCGGGTTGCGGTGCGCCGACATGACCAGAAATTCATGATCAATGCCAAGCTGCTGGAGTAGATCTAGGGCTGGTTGAATTAATGGTTGGTCGTTTTTGCTGCCGATGATTACGCTTACTTTGGGCATTTACTTGTTGATCTCCCTTAGTGCAATATCTTTCCGGTAGTAGCATCCTTCAAAGGTGATACGCGGCAAATTTTGATATACCTTGTTTCTGGCGTCAGCTATGGTCTTGCCAGTTGCGGTGATTGTAAGAACCCTGCCGCCAGCGGTGTAGATTCTGCCATCCTCACCAAGTCTGGTACCAGCGTGGAATATTAGCATATCCCTATTGACGGCGTCAAGCCCGCTAATGGGAAAACCCGTTCTGTAGCTCCCGGGATAACCTTGAGATGCCATAACCACTCCAACACAGGCATCCGGTGACCACTCGATTGTCAGCTTGTCTAATTCGGTGTGCAATACAGCGAGGATGATGTCCACCAGGTCTGTTTTTAGACGTGGTAGAATTACCTGCGTTTCTGGGTCGCCGAACCTGGCATTGAATTCCAGCACTTTGGGTCCGTCAGCAGTAACCATGAGTCCAGCATAAAGGACGCCCTTGTAGAGGCTACCCTCTCGCTCCATTGCTTTAATCGCGGGCTTGAGTATCGTTTCCATGGTCTGGTTCATTAGCTTTAAATCAAAGAATCCAGGCGGGCTGTAGCTCCCCATACCGCCGGTGTTTGGACCTTCATCGTTGTCGAATGCCCTCTTATAGTCACAAGCTGGAACCATCGGGACGACAGTTTTGCCGTCTGAGAAGGCTAACAGGCTGACCTCTCTGCCGACAAGACATTCCTCAATAACAACGCTGTTGCCGGCGGGACCGAAGATTTTTTTCTCCATAACATCGGTCAGAGCTGAAATAGCCTCATCTTTTGTAAAGGCTACTGTTACCCCTTTACCAGCAGCCAGACCGTCTGCCTTAATAACCACCGGTAAATGGTGGCCTTGGATATATTTCAGGGCGTCAGAATAGTTCGAAAAGGTAGCTCCTCTGGCGCAGGGTATAGAATATTTTTGCATCAGATGTTTGGCGAAAACTTTGCTTGTCTCTATACGGGCGGCGTCTTGGGTGGGTCCGAATATGGGAATACCCTGCCGTTGGAATCGGTCTACAATACCCATAGCTAAAGGTCCCTCAGGACCCACGATAGCCAGATCAATTCTGACATCCAAAGCGACTTTGATCAAAGGGTCAATGTCTCTAAGGTCTGCCGGTATGTTACGGCCAATTGAGGAAGTACCGGCGTTACCTGGTGCCATATAGACTTCCTTGACGTGGGGGCTCTGGGCTACTTTCCAAGCCAGAGCGTGCTCTCTTGCCCCGCTTCCAATGACTAGCACCCTCATGTAAGCAGTCTATCTCCAGTGCTCGAGCTTTCAGGCCCTAGGCGTTACAGGGTCTCCTTATCAAACTTTTTTGCCTGGACTCGGTCGAGTTTTTGAATCAGTTTGGTGAGTTCGGCAACATGCTCTTTTTCGTCGTCCCGTATATGTTCTAGAACCCTTATTGCCTCTTTATCTTCGAGGGCTGCTATATGCTCCTCGTATTGATTTATGGCTTGTAGCTCCCCGATGAGGTCTTCGCGGAGCATGGCTAGATCAAGTTCTTGTCCCTCAGCCAGCGTGGACTCATCGTCTAAGGGATACCCCATTTCTCGCCTCCTTTAAGTATGAATGAGTTGGCATATAGAGTGGTGATTCTTCACCCCGGTGCGTGTGCAGCGTTAACTCCTCGAGTATATATGGAGGCGGTCGCAAAATCAAGGGTATGTTAGCGAAAATATGCAATGTGTGCAGAGAAAGAGGTTGCTGTTATACAATATCAAGCAGAGTGTTGTATATCCTTTACGGGAAGGATGAATTTTCTCTTTCTCAGGCGCTTGAGTCCCTGAAAAGGGAGAAGGTTGCTCCTGATACGATTGCGGCAAATACAGCCGTATTTGAAGCCCAGCAGCTAAGTTTCTCTCGGTTGGTCGAGACCTGCAGTGCAACACCTTTCCTATCTCCGGTCAGGGTTGTGATCGTTAAGGGCTTGCTACAAATTTTTGAGGAGGCACGGGGAAGGGGGCGAGAAAGGAGGCTTTCTTCGAAGAAAGCTGATGCCGCCCTAGGTGAGTGGGAAAAGTTGGCGAGCTATGTGGAGATGATGCCATCCACCACGACGCTTATCCTGGTTGATAGTGGCGATATAAGACGCGACAATCGGCTGTTGAAGTTGCTCTCGCCTCTGGCTGAAGTTAAATCCTTCCCACCGCTCAACCGGCACGAGCTAAGTCTATGGATACACACGCGGGTGCAAAGAGAGGGTGGCACAATCTCTGATAAGGCGGTTAATTTGCTTATTAAGCTTGTGGGTTATGATCTGTGGGTGATGAGCGGCGAAGTGGATAAATTGCTCTCATTTGCGCAGGGGCGCCAAATAACCGAAGATGACGTCAGGCAAGTGTCTAGCTTTGCCCGAGAAATCAGCATATTTGATCTCGTGGATGCTATTCTCGAAGGACAGGGGAGGCAAGCACAGGTAATGCTATGGAGGCTTTTGCATGAGGGGGTTTCACCTGTGTCTATAGTTGCTATGCTTGCGCGTCAGTTGCGTTTGATTGTCTTGGCTAAGGAGCTGGAGGGGGCGAAATCTAACGACGAAATCAACAACTGGTCAGAAAACGTGTCGGAGTACAGCCTAAGAAAGGCTCGTGAGCAGGCAAAGCGATACTCTTTTGAGCGGGTAAGAAGCGCCTTTGAGAAGCTTCTCGAGGCCGATGTGGCTATGAAAAGCGGGAAATATGATGGTGATCTAGCACTTGAACTTCTTCTGGCGGAGCTATGAGCGGTACTGTCCGGGGTTTTGCGCAATCTGCTTTGTGCTTTGGACAGTAGCTGTGGTTTCGGTTAAAATACAGGCTGGGGTATAGTGATGGAGCGGGTTCTGGCAATGATATTGGCTGGCGGCGCCAGCGAGCGCCTGAGCGTTCTGGCGGAAGAAAGGGCGAAACCCGCAGTCCCTTTTGGTGGTAAGTACAGGATCATCGATTTTACCCTGAGTAACTGTACCAATTCGGGCATCTACAATGTGACTGTGCTTACTCAGTTTAACCCCCGTTCTCTAGCCCAACATATTGGCGTGGGGCGACCATGGGATCTGGACAGGGCAAGCGGTGGTGTGGTTATACTGCAACCCTTTTTGAGCCGTTCAGCTCGTGACTGGTACAAGGGTACCGCTGATGCTATCTACCAGAACCTTGACTTCATCGAGAGGCAAAAGGTTGATGAGGTATTGATCCTAGCTGGCGATCATGTTTATTCGATGCGGTATGATCATATGATACATGCCCACCGAATTAAAGATGCAGAGGTGACCATAGCTGTTACTGAGGTGCCTCTTTCTGAGGCCTCAAGGTTTGGTATAGTGGTTCTCGACCATAATGAGAGGGTGGTGGCCTTCAAAGAGAAGCCGAAGGAACCCATGGGTAATCTGGCTTCAATGGGTGTGTATGTTTTTGATAAGGATGTTTTGATCCGCTGTCTGGAAGAGTATGGGGAGAAAGGAGGCCATGATTTTGGCAGCGACATTATCCCTGATCTCATCGGTAGATTTAAGGTTTATGGTTACAGGTTCAGGGGCTACTGGCGGGACGTTGGTACCATAGAGGCTTACTGGCAAGCAAATATGGATTTGATAGTTGACCTTCCTGAATTAAATCTTTATGATGTCTCGGCGCAGATAAGGACTGTGCATCATGACAGGCCGCCGGTGAAAGTGGGACCGAAGGCAACGATAAGCCGTAGCCTTATTGCCAACGGTGCTATTATCAACGGATGGGTGGAGAATTCGGTCATATTTCCAGATGTATTCATTCAGGAAGACGCCATAGTAAGGGAGTCCATCATATTTGAAGGTTCTACGGTGGCGAAGGGGGCAATTGTTGATCGCTGTATTATCGATAAGCAGGTCTGGGTGGGACCGGGAAGCCACCTTGGCTTTGGTGATGACATGACGCCAAACAAGGATGAGCCGAAGAACCTAAATTGCGGGATAACGCTTGTGGGCAAAGGTGCCAGGATACCCGCTAATGTTCAAATAGGTCGTAATTGCAAGATCGGGTGCTGGGTTCGTGATAGCGATTTTACATCGAAATTTGTCCCCAGCGGTGAAAGCATAAGCAGTAAACCATCGAAACGCCAGGGCGCGAAGATGCCGGCGGAAGAGCGGTGAAGACCGGAGCCTTTACCTTTGTTTTGCACAGTCATATCCCGTACTGTCGCAATGCCGGGCGCTGGCCTCATGGTGAAGAATGGCTTCACGAAGCTGCCTCTGAGACGTATATTCCTCTCCTCAACGCACTTTATGATTTGAAGCAGGAAGGCTGTCACTTTCGCTTAACTCTTGGACTCACTCCGGTCTTGCTAGAGCAGCTCCGTGACCCCCTAGTACTGTATAATCTTGTAGCATTTCTGGAGGAAAAGATAGAGCGTGCCCGCAGTGACATTGAGCGTTTTGACGCTGCTGGCGAGGGACACCTTTCGTTTCTTGCCAGCTTCTATCTAGACCGCTACTCAAAAATACTGGCAAGTTTCAATGAGAGGTTCGACCGCGATCTAGTCGGGGCTTTCAAAAGGTTGCAGGACGAAGGCTATATAGAGATAGCTGGCGGTGCTGCCACCCATGCTTATTTACCTTTATTGGAGCGGGACTCTTCGGTTTATGCTCAGCTGCAAGTAGGGAAGGCGAGTTACAGCTATCATTTTGGCAGGACACCCTCCTCGGTCTGGTTGCCCGAGTGCGGTTACCGTCCAGCTTACTACGCCGAAAGGCAGGGGAAGAAGTATATTAAACCGGGGCTGGAGACTTTTCTCAGTGAACTCGGCATCAGGTGTTTTTTTTCTGAAACACATATGGTCGAGGGCGGACAGCCGGTTGGCAAAGCTAGAGAGGAGGTTATCGGTCCCTATGCCAGTATCCCCAGGCGCTATGTGGTGCCAGTAGCAAACTATGTTGAGCCTGTTCTGCGAACCACATATTTGCCCTACTGGGTTCAGTCTGCTGATGTGGCTGTAATTGGCAGGAACAATCCGACCAGCATACAGGTGTGGTCTGCGGACTGGGGATATCCCGGGGATTTCAACTACAGGGAGTTCCACAAGAGGGACGGCGCCTCGGGGCTTCATTACTGGAAGGTAACCGGTGCCAGGATGGATTTGGCATACAAAGAGTATTATGATCCTTGGCAGGCACAGAGACGGGTTGACGAGCACAGCACTCATTTTGTTTGCCTTGTAGAGCGGCTGCTCCTCGACTTTTATCAGGCAACAGGCGAATTCGGTATAATCGCTGCTGCTTATGACTCGGAGCTGTTTGGTCACTGGTGGTTTGAGGGTGTAGACTGGCTAAGGCAGGTCTTGTCCAAGCTGAGCCGTAGTGAAATAGTTGAAATGACCACAGCCAGCGAATATTTGGAGCGACACCCTCCTAAGGATGTTTTGGCCTTGCCCGAGGGCTCTTGGGGTCTGGGAGGTGGCCACTTCACCTGGCGGAATGTTGATACGGAGTGGATGTGGAAGCTTATTCATGTTGCTGAACTCAGGATGGAGAAGTTGGTGTCAATGAATCCGCGGGCTGAGGGGGCGAGGAAAGAGTTGCTGGATCAGGTTGCAAGGGAGTTACTCCTGTTGCAAGCGAGCGACTGGCAGTTTCTTGTCACCACGGGTCAAGCCCGTTTGTACGCTGAAAACCGTTTCTTACAGCACATGGAGAGATTTCAGCAACTGGCAGATATCGTCGAGTTGGGCACGACTGATGATGCAGCCCTTTCCTTGTGCCGCAATTTCCGGGAGATAGACAAGGTGTTTCCTTACATAGATTACCAGTGGTTTGCTGTCAGGGAGGGCGAGGGCAAGCAGTGAAAATACTTTTTGTTGCAGCGGAGATGGTACCGCTGGTCAAGGTGGGTGGTCTGGCGGATGTCGTTGGCTCTTTACCCAAGGCTCTGAACCAGCTTGGCCATGAAGTACGCGTGATGATACCTAAGTATGCCTCGGTTGACCTCGGTGGACAAAGGGCGCTACCTGTGGTAGGCAGCATTAATGTTCACATTGGCAGGCTAAGCAGGCAGATTTCTGTGGAATTGCTAGAAGGCGAACTTAGGGTCTACCTAGTTGGTGGCGAGGACTTTGAAGGTGCGGAGGAGCCGTACGGTGATGATGAGCTACAGCGTTTTCTGGTATTTTGTCGTGCGGTTGCGGAGGCGCTACGTGTGATAGAATGGCAGCCTGAGATAGTCCACTGCCATGACTGGCATACGGCACTGGTGCCCTTATGGTTGAAGAAAAGCGGTGATAAGTACGTGACTTTTTTCACTATACATAATCTGGCTTATCAGGGAGCTTTTGATGCCGGTTTTCTTACTCAATACGGTCTGGCACAGCTCTGGTATTCTTTGCCTGCCGGTATACCCCAGCCACCGCTAAATTTCATGGGACAGGGTATACTCTGGGCTGATGTAGTGACGACTGTGAGCCAGACATATGCTCGCGAGATACTAACGCCCGAGCAGGGTGAAGGACTTGACGCACTGCTACGGTTTCGGAGGGATAGGCTGTTTGGAATAGTCAACGGGCTCGATGTCAAGGTGTACGACCCTTCAACCGACCGATTTCTAGCTGCCAATTATGATGCTCGCACACTTGATAAGCGGATTGCCAACAAGTTGGCACTTCAAAAGGAAGCCGGGCTTTCACAGGATGCCAAGGTCGTGTTGATAGGTATGGTCTCCCGCCTTGACGAACAGAAAGGGCTGGACATTGTGGTGGAGAGCCTACCCTCTCTATTCAGTGAATTTCCAGTTCAAATGGTAGTTTTGGGTAAGGGGAAGGAGCGTTATCATGACCTGCTTCGGCGGGCGGCGGAAAAATATCAGCATCGTTTGGCGGTGATAGTAGCTTTTGATGAGCGGTCTGCCCGTCTAATATATGGTGGGTGTGACGTGTTCCTCATGCCCTCGCGGTTTGAACCCTGTGGTCTGGGACAGTTGATCGCAATGCGTTATGGTGCGGTACCAATAGTCCGTCATACCGGCGGTCTTGCGGAGACTGTTGATGATCTTAGTGGTGACTTGTCCAGTGGTACTGGCTTTGTGTTCTATGAGCATAGCTCTAAAGCCATGTTAGATGCTATCAGAAGGGCGGTCTCCGCTTACAGGGACAGAGGGGCATGGCAGGAAGTGATGGCGCGCATTATGTCTCGGGACTTCTCCTGGCAATCCTCGGCGAAGAAATACGAAGAGTTGTATCACCGGGCTCTGGAGAGAAGGCTGTGAGTGGTAACAATGAACGGCATATGGCAGTGGCTGTAGATCTTGGCGGAACTAAAATAAGCGTTGCCCTAGTGAGGTTGGATGGTCGGATAGTGTCATTACGCCGGTGCCTGACCAATAGTAATGAGGGCGCTAAAGCGGTAGTGAGACGGCTTTTATTGATCATCGGTGAAATGATAACCAGGGCTAAGTTGACAGAATCTGAACTTGCAGGGATTGCCGTTGCCTGTGCAGGTGTCATCGACATGAGCAGGGGCGTTGTCACTGAATCACCCAACCTGCCGGGTTTTTCCCATATTCGTCTCCGGGACATAATTGCGCGCGAGTTTGGTGTTGAAAGTTATCTTATAAACGATGCCAGTGCTGCCGCTTTGGGTGAATACAAGTTCGGTGCCGGGGCTAGATGCCCGGTAAAAAATCTTGTCTACCTGACGGTTGGCACAGGCATAGGTGGTGGAATGATACTCGACGGGCAGCTGTACCTCGGTTCGGATGGCTCTGCAGGTGAAATAGGTCATACGATTATAAAGGCGGATGGTCCTCTCTGTAAATGTGGGAGAAGGGGTTGCCTTGAGTCTCTGGCTTCCGGATGGGCGGTTGCCAGAGATGCGGTGGAATACCTAAAGAAAGGCGAGGAGAGCACTATTTTTCAATTTGCAGGTGGTAAAATTGAAAACGTGACCGCAGCGGTGGTATCAGTGGCGGCAAAGCAAGGTGACATACTGGCCCAGAGGGTGATAGGCAATGCTGCTAATTACCTCGGTGTTGGGCTGGCAAATATTATTAATATTTTCAACCCGGAGTTAATTATAATTGGTGGCGGACTTGCTAAGATGGGGCGTCTATTGCTGGAGCCGGCATGTGCGATGGCAACAGCACTGGCTTTTGGTTTACCGGGCAAGACGGTGCGTATCGTAAGGGCACGATTTGTTGCCAATGCCGGGGTAATAGGTGCTGCTGCTTATATTTTCAGTCGGGAAGGAAGGGGGACCAAGGGATGATTTATTGGGCACCTCTGTTTCATTTCTATCAGCCACCCACCCAGACTACAAGCGTTTTAAAGAAGGTCAGTAATGAGGCTTACCGGCCTTTACTTGAGGTTATCGCCGAGTTCCCGCATGCCAGAGTGACTGTGAACATCTGCGGTGTGCTTACAGAGATGCTATCACAGTGTGGCTATTCCGATATACTGACGAGGTTAAGGCAGTTAGCCGAGAAAGGACAGGTAGAGTTTACTGGCTCAGCAATGTACCATCCCATATTGCCACTGATACCGACAGAGGAGGTGGAGCGGCAGATCAAGCTAAATTACATTACCAATCGGAGTGTCCTAGGTGAAGTCTATGCTCCACGCGGTTTCTTTCCGCCAGAACTCTGCTACTCAAAAGCTATAGTCGATCCAGTTATTGAGTCCAGACACGAGTGGATTATTTTAAGTGGTGTTGCGTGCCCTAGGGACTGGCCCTTGGATATTGTATATGAGGCTGGTCATGAAGAGAGCAAGATAGCTGTATTTTTCCGCGACGATATTCTAAGCAATAAGATAAGCTTCAGAGACATAGATGGCGAGAGCTTTATCGAACATCTCAGTCGTTTGCGGAAGTCGGATAGTGACGTATATGTTATAACCGCTATGGATGCTGAGACATTCGGGCACCACATACAGCACTGGGATAAACTTTTCCTGTCGCCAGTTTTTGAGACGCTGGAGCCACGGCAAGATGGTGACCAAGCACTTCACGAGCAGAAATTGCTTGCTGACCAGCACCGCAGGCTGTTCCAGTTTGAGAGCAAGGAGGAAGACAAGAAGATAAGGATGGTGACCATTAGCCAGCTTTTGGAATTGTTCCCCCGTGGTGCGACGATAGAACCTCGACCATCATCATGGAGCACCTCCGTGGATGACATAAGAGTCGGGAACTATTATCCGCTGTGGAAGGACAGGAGCAACGTCATTCATCAGTTGCAGTGGGAGCACCTTGAGATAACAATGGACGTTGCTCGTCGAGCTGTGGAGCTGGCAGACAACGATTCCAGCCACAACTTTGCCAGGATTGCCAGGTCGACGCTCGACGCCGCTCTTCACAGTTGCCAGTTCTGGTGGGCAAGCAAGAAACCTATGTGGGACGTGAACATGGTCTACCGTGGCTTGAGCCTCCAGCGTGAGGTGCTGCTTAATGCCTACAAAGCGATCTCCACGAGCAACTGCAGCCCATCTATTAAGAAGGAGTATTATTACAAAGTGGTCGCCGCCAGACACATTTTTGACCAGATAACGGACAAACTCTATACTGACTGATTCCTGTGGGAGAGCCGATTGCACTTTTTGATAGCAATACGGCGGATCGAAAGCGTTCTGTAAATTGCAGGCCAGACAACAGTTGAATCGCATCTATTTAGGACTTGCTATACACAACCACCAGCCGGTCGGCAATTTCCCCTGGGTGTTTGAGCAGGCTTACAAGCAGGCATATTTGCCGATGCTTGAGTCTTTGGAAAGGCACCCTGCCATCAGGTTGTCACTGCACTACAGTGGTTGCCTTTATGACTGGCTGGAAAAGGCTCATCCAGAGTTTTTGCCCCGTCTCGCCAAGCTTGTAAAGCGTGGTCAAGTGGAGGTCATCGGTGGTGCCTATTACGAGCCAATTTTGCCTGCTATCCCCGACGCTGACAAGCTGGGGCAGATAACCAAGATGGAAGCGTTTATCGGGCGCCGGTTTGGCGTGGCACCTAGTGGTTTCTGGCTGGCGGAGCGTGTCTGGGAACCGCATTTAGCAAGGATTTTGGGCGAAGCTAGGGTGGAGTGGACACTGGTTGACGATAACGCCTTCAAATCAGTGGGACTGAAGGAAAGCGACCTTTTCGGCTACTATATTACAGAGGAACAAGGGTGGCAGGTAAAGCTGTTCCCCATAAGCAAACTGTTGCGTTACTCCATACCTTGGCGGAAGGTAAGTGAGGTACTAGACTATTTAAAAGGACAAGCCCTAGTCCATGATGGTGGAATAGCGGTACTGGGTGACGATGGAGAAAAATTCGGGGTCTGGCCGGGAACATATGGTCTTTGTTGGGAGGCTGGCTGGATCGAGGAATTTTTTACCGAACTTGAAGCAAACCAAGAGTGGTTGTGCACTGTACCGCTGGGCGAGTATGCTGGTAAGTTCCCGCCCTCGGGGAGAGTGTACTTGCCTTGCGCTTCTTACGACGAGATGATGGAGTGGTCACTTCCTGCTATCGATTCTTGGCGGTACAGCAACCTAAAAAAGCAGCTTGAGGCCGAGGGACGTGAGGATATAAAAAGATACATGTACTGCGGGCTTTGGCGCAATTTTCTGGTCAAATATCCAGAGGTCAACCGGATGTACCGGAAGATGCTGGTTGTCCATCGCAAAGTGCATCAAGCCCGTGCCTTGAGTACTGGGGGCTGTGGTCTCGAAGAGCTGTGGAAGGGGCAATGCAATTGTCCTTACTGGCACGGTATTTTTGGCGGAATCCATCTGGCTGATATGCGTGCTGCCACTTATCGGCATCTGATCCAAGCTGAGAATAAGGCTGATGAGATTATCCGGGGGCAACACAGGTGGTTTCGGAGATGCCGACAGCGTAAGGGCTGGCTAGTGTGGCAAAGAACCGATTTTGATGGCGACGGTGCCGAAGAGTTGCTGATTGAAAGCGACGTGTTCTCATTCTATGTCAGTCCCAGTGAAGGGGGGTCCATTTTCGAATGGGATCTTCGCTCCTATAACTTTAACCTTTTGAGTACGCTAGCACGAAGGCCTGAAGCTTACCACTTTGCTTTGACTGAAGCCAGCAGCGTCGAGCCGACCCACTCAGAAACAGGGGTAAAGAGTATACACGACTTGATAAGGATAAAAGATATGGCTGTGGCAGAGGGCTTAGTGTATGACAATTATCCCCGCTCGAGTCTGCTGGAACATTTCTTTACCCGCGATGTCAGCATGGAAGGGTTTGCTCGTGGAAGTTTTGAAGAAAAAGGTGACTTCGTCGGGCAACGGTTTGATGTTGCAGTGACGGGTCGCGGTGACAATATTCAGGTTGAGTTGCGCAGGGACGGGCGGTTGCGGGTCGAGGGCGGGGAAGCGAGTTTTACCGTGCGGAAACAGATTAGACACAAACGTGGCGAGCAGGTATTACAAGTTTGTTATTACCTGGAAAATACTAGTAGCTTTTATGTGGACCTTGTTTTCGGCAGTGAATGGAATATAAATTTGCTTGGTGGCGGATATAACAGGCAAGCCTATTGCAAAGTTCCAGACTTACATTTTGCTGGCTACCTCGATTTTTGGGGCGAGTTAGATGGTGTTAGCAGAATGGTGGTGGGGAACCGTCATCTTGGCTTTGACCTGGAGGTACGAGTTTCACCACACGTGGAGCTGTGGCACTTCCCTGTGGAAAGCGTTTCCAATTCTGAGGGTGGCGTAGAGAAATTATATCAGGCAAGTTGCTTTGTTTTCCGCCTGCCCTTATCTTTGCCTCCCGGCGAAACTCGTCGTTTGTCCATCAGTTGGCATGTTTTGCTATCAGGCAAGCCATCAGATTGAACCACCCGATAGCTTTGTCAGAGTGCGATTTTAGCTGCCTTAGCTGGGCTTGTGGTAAATCAATTGTGCTTACTCGCACTTATGGTGTGCTTTAAGGTAAGCGATCTGACTGTTGGTGTGCTGTACCGCTGCGTCTTCTTAGCACTTTGAGCAAGGCATCTACTACTGCGGGGTCGAACTGTTTCCCCCTTTCATTTTCCAGTTCAGCTTCAATAGCCTTTGGGGAGAGTGCCTGGCGGTAGGGGCGATCGGAACTCATGGCAGTGTAGGCATCGGCAGCGGCCAGAACCATGGTGTCCTGGGGTAGTTTTGTAGCGTACTCTTCAGCCGCAGCCACAATCATAGCCTCTTTGGGGAGCTGTCCTGCTTTCAGTCCGTCGGGATAACCAGTACCGTCATACCTTTCGTGATGGTGTGCTATGATGTCCAGTATTTCATCGTCTTCTATGATGGGTTGTAAGATGCGCTTTCCCAGGACGCAGTGCGATTTTATGTGTTCGTATTCTTCGGGGGTAAGGTTGTCCTGCTTGTTCAAAACAGATTCCCTGACTCCTATTTTACCAATGTCGTGAAGAAGGGCAGCCAACCGGATCTTTTCAACCCGTTCTTCTGGTATACCAAGTTCTCTTGCTATGGTGACGGCTATTTCCGCTACCATGATAGAGTGCCCTTTAGTATAAGCGTCTTTGGCTTCCAGAGCCTGAACAAGTGCATTGACGGCACCTAGAAATGATTGCTTTATCTGACTGGCTTGTTCCTCAACTTTTTTCTCGAGGTAGAGCTGGTATTCCCTGTTCTCGAGTATGAGTCTTCTTCTCTCCAAAGCCCTTTCTATGCTGATGGAGAGCATATTAAAGTCGATTGGCTTTACCAGGTAGTCGTAAGCACCACTCCGCATTGCATCAATCGCAATGTTGATATCAGCTATTGCTGTCACCATTATTACAGCGGTATCAGGACATTTGGTCTGCAGCTCTCTCAGCACCTCGGTCCCAGATTTACCGGGCATGCTTATATCCAGTAAGACCAAGTCGAATTGTTCGGCAGCGATTTTGCTCAGGGTTTCGTCGCCATTGCAGGCTACATCACATTGGTGCCCAATGTTAGTCAGATACCTGGACAGAACCTCCCTCACCCGAGGCTCATCGTCGACAACAAGTATTTTTGCCCTCCACATACCTACTTACCTCTTTGTTTTTGCGTCTTGCATTGTTTGGGCGGAGTTCGGCTCCAATATCCCAGCTTGCTTTTGCTCATGGCGGAATTGTATAGCATTTATGCTGGAAAGGCAATACCCACGATGGTCGCTCATGATATCCGGTTTGCGCAAGTTCGCTTCACACACTTACATATATTTATTTATATATATAAAGGTAAGAAGACTGTCACGTGCAATCATGCCTAGAAAGTTGCCATTTTTAATTACCGGGACTTGGTTGATATCGTATTCGGTGAGTAGCTGCAGTACTGTGGTCAGGTCATCGTCTGGACTTACCGATTTGAGCTTCTGGATCGGCGTCATGACATCGGCGACTATCCTGCTTGCCCATTGTTCTTTAGGTACGGATTTTACATCGTGTATTGTGACCAGCCCGACTATTCGGTCTTTGTCCATCACGGGGAAACAACGCCGCCCTGAAGTAAGTATTTGCTCATGTACCAATTGCTCGATGTTTAACTGTGGTGGTACAGTGGGGCACTCTGTAGTCATAAGCTCACTGACGGTGTGTCCTTTAAGCATATCGAGTAGTGCCATCTGACGATAGCTCGTGGCAGCGGCGTTTTCAAGGAACCACCCGACTAAAACTAGCCAGAGCCCGTTTATCCAGCTGCCGTAAAATATCAGACCTATGCCTGCAAAGATGAAAAGGTAGCCTACACCTCGCCCAATATTCGAAGCTATTCTCGTAGCCTTGAGTAGTGCTCCGCTGCGCCACCATAGTAACGCGCGTAGAACTCTCCCGCCATCCAAAGGGAATCCCGGTATCAGGTTGAAGCCGGCGAGAACAAGGTTGATCCAGCCAAGCCAAAAGGAGATCGCTTTGACGAATTCAGGGATACCGGCGAGATAAAAATGGATAGCTAAAAATATGCCACCTACTACCAGACTTGTAGCAGGTCCAGCAAGCGCCATTCGGAATTCAACCTGCGGTCGTTTGGGTTCTTCAGTCATCTGAGAAACACCGCCGAATATAAAAAGCGTTATCGAGCGTATCTTAATGCCAGCCGCCTGCGCCACCACGCTGTGCGCTAGTTCATGGGCAAGAACTGAACCGAAGAAGAGCAGGCTTGTCAGTATTCCGGCAAGGATTGTGGTGCTCATATTCCAGTGGGGATGTGCGTGTGGGAAGTATCCCACTGTCAGTGCCCAAGTGACGAGGGCAAACACAATAAACCAGGAGTAATGTAACCTCAGCGGGATGCCAAACGCTTTGCCAATGGAAATTCCATTTGCCATTACTGCTTTATATCCATACCGTAAGGCACTTCTCTAAGTTTAAGTTGTTTTCAATTTGTTTTCAAGCGGGAGCATGTGCTCAAACAGCAAGCCCACTAAATTTCTACGAGGTGTCTTATGAGAATGCTCAGAGCATGTTTAGGTCGGTGTGATTTTGTCCTTTTCCTCCGAGATGGGGTTGGTAGTAATCGGCACAACTGGCTGGAGTGTTGTTGTCAGTCCAGCCGCTTTACCATTATAACTTTGTCATCACCGCTGGCATAAAAGTCGGTGATTTGACACGTTAGTTGGTAACCGAATGACCTATAGAGAGACTTTGCTTTGTCATACTCCGGCTTTGACGACGTTTCGACGACAATCATCTTACCGTTGGCTTTTATGATTTCGTCTTCAGCGGATTTTAGCAGCGTCCTTCCAATGCCCTGTCTTCGGAATTTGGGTGATGTTACTAACCAGTATATGTCCCACGTGGCCTCAGTGAGTGGTGTCTGTCCGAAGCAGATGTAACCTGCGATTGTGGAATCTATTTCTGCGACCATTACATGGTATCCAGAGCGCGTACCGTTGCGAAGATAATCGTTCAAGACCTCCTCAGCCACCAATATCTCGCTAGGCTTGAACTCTGGAGTATTGTTCAATATCTCTATTACGAATGGCTTGTCTGTTTTCGTCATAACCCTGGTAACTGCTACCAACACTATAGTCCTCCAGAGCTAACTGAACCAGTTTTTCGATAAATTGCTCGTAGTCCATACCTGCAGTTCGGGCTTGTAGTGCGGCACCAGAGTCCGGGGAGATATCTGGGTTTGGGTTCAGATCAAGGATCCTTGGCTCTCCACGTTGGTCTAGGCGAAGGTCTACTCTTGCATAGCCACGATTGCCTATGATCTCGAAGGCGGCACAGGCTATGTCAACTATGTTTTGCTGGAGTCTGCGGTCGATGTCTGCTGGGCAATGGGCTTCAGTGTGTTTAAAATACAAGCTTTGAGGGTCCCATTTGGCTGCAAAGGTCAGGATGGGTGGCATGCCTTGGGGCAGGGAGTACATTATCTCCGAAATAGGTAGTGTTGTTGGTGGACGTGTTCCGAGAACCGTGATATTGAATTCCCTTCCTTCGACAAACTCTTCCACGAGTGCCTCACCCCGGAAGCGTTCGCTTGCCACCTTTACCTGTTTCTCCAGAGACGCAAAATCGTGAACCACGTTTTCCTCACAAATGCCCAGACTGCCATGCTCAGATCGTGGTTTTACAATACAGGGAAAATCGAGAGAAAAAAGGTGCAAAGTCACCGGTTTTAAAACTTGGCATCTTGGAGCGTTTATGCCGGCTGCCTGAAGGCGTGCTTTGCTCTCAGCTTTGTCCATGGCTAGGAAGAGCGCTGTGCTGGGACAGCCTGTATATGGAATGCCAAGGTTTGGCAGGAAGTCAGCGATAATGGCTTCGGTTTCTGGTTGGGAGTCGAACCCTTCAAATAGATTGAAAATTAAGTCAGCCTTTATGTATTCAAGACATCTTATTGTTGCTTGGAGTGGTGGTTTGAGCGGTAGACATGAGACATTGAACCCGATTTTCTGCAAAGCCCGGCGCACAGCGCTTACGTCGGAGAAGATACGGAGTGCTGCCTTCTTTTCTACTTCCGACTTGCACGTGTTCAGATCTGGCACATTGTGTATTATGGTTATTTTGCCACGCATTGAGGATACCTTTGCAGGGCTGAGTTTAGTATTTCAAGGATAAGGTGCTGATAAGTCAGCCCCAATTTGTTTGCCATAATAGGCAGGTCACTACTTTTCGGGTTTAACCCCGGCAACGGGTTTATCTCCAAGAAGTAGAGATTTCCATCTTCGCCCAGTCTGAAATCGAGCCTGGCAAAGTCGCGACAGCCCAAGACGTCAAATATTCGGGTGCTAGCCATAATAATTTGCTGGACAACTACTGGTGAGAGATTGGCTGGGCACTCGTACTCCAATAGCTGTTCCCACTTGCGTTTCATCTCTAGCGAGTATACAAAGTGCTGGGTATTTTCTTTGGGAAGGACGCGCATAATGCCCAGGATTTTAGCTGGTGAGTTTCCGATTATACCCACAGTGATATCGTCACCAGGGATGAACTCCTCGATCAGCGCGGGCTGCTGATAGTGTTCGATAAGGGAAGTTGCTATTTGTATTAGCTGTGACGTTGTTCTGGCAATGGAATTTATCCGGATACCCTTACTTGAGCCTTCGTAGGCCGGCTTGATGAACGCCGGGAGAGCGAGCTGGGTTAAACCTATGCTTGCTAGCTGGCTGACATTGCTGGCAAGTTCCCACTTAGGGGTGCGAATGCCTGACATCGCTACTATTTTTTTGGTCAGTGGTTTATCCAGACATATGGACAGGCACTGGGGGTCGGATCCGGAGTATGGTATCCCCAGCATTTCAAGGACGGATGGTACCTGTGCCTCTCTACTCCTGTAATTGCCTCTACCCTCGGCTATATTGAATACAAAGTCGACGTTGTAGCGGAGGACGTTGTTCAAAAAAGACCTTCCGCCACCAAGTTTGGTAACGGAATGACCACTGTTCACAAGGACAGAGGCTATGGCGCCTACAGTTTCTGCGCAATCGTATTCCTCTAAAGCGTCCTCTAGTGGAGGGAAAGCTAGGCGCAGCTCTTTTTCAACGTCTTCTTTCAGGTCGTAAGCCAACCCTATTCTCATTTTCTGGCTACTGGCTGTGGCTGATTACATTCCTTTTTCGCCTGCTCTGTTGAGCTGTAATATTCAGAAAGCTCCGACTTTTCAGTTAGTTCAGGTTCTACCTTCGGGTTCCAATACCAGAAGAAGCGGCCCTGATAGTTTCGCAGTATGAGCTCGTTTTCTGTTTGTGCGAGCAGGTAATTGGGTTGGAGGGGAACTTTTCCGCCGCCGTCCGGTAGGTCAATTACAAAAGTGGGTACGGCAAGTCCGGAAGTATGTCCTCGCATCTTTTCTATTATCATGATGCCGGTCTCAACAGTTGTGCGGAGGTGCTCTACCCCTTTGACCTCGTCGCACTGAAAAAGGTAATAAGGGCGAACTTTGATCTTAAGAAGCCCCTGGCAAAGCTTCAACTGTGTTTCTACGGAGTCATTGATACCCTTGAGCAACACTGACTGATTGTTCACAGGTACCCCTGCTCGTAACAACTTGTCACAGGCGGCTGCGGAGTCGGGTGTGATTTCCTTAGGATGGTTGAATTGTGTATTAAGCCATATGGGCCCGTATTTGGACAACATAGTGCATAGTTCGTCGTCTATGCGCTGGGGCAGCACCACAGGAAACCTTGTGCCAATACGTATTATCTCCACATGTTCAATTTGTCTCAGCCTGGCGATGACGCTTTCAAGGCGCGATGTGGAAAGTGATAAGGGGTCGCCGCCGGATATTATTACATCCCTTATTTCTCTGTGTTTTCGGATATAGTCCAGCATAACTGCGATTTCGACCGGAGTGCGAACCCAACCGCCATTGCGCCACTCTCTTTTGCGTGTGCAATGGCGACAAAGAACAGGACATATGTCTGTAAGCACCATGAGCACCCTGTCAGGATAGCGATGCACTAGCCCAGTAACTACAGAGTGTCTCTTTTCGGCAAGAGGGTCTTCGAATCCTCTGTCAGACAGGGCTATCTCTTGGAATGAAGGTATGGACTGTTTTTTTATGGGGTCATTTGGGTCATTGGGGTCAATGAGGGACAAATAATAGGGGGTTATAGAGAACGGGTGTCTGCAGCTTACTAACTTGAGTTTTGTCTGTTCCTCTTCTGAGAGAGGTATCAGGTGTGCCAGTTGCTCAACACTTGTGACTCTGTGCCGGAATTGCCATTTCCAATCACACCAGTCCTTGTCCGAGACATAGCCAAAGATCTTTCGTATTCTGCCGTTTTGAGTGTTAACACCTAGACCTGGAGGTTCTTCATCTTCTACCGCTACATCACTGTGAGTAGTAGCGGCCAAGCCGGGAGGTTCATCTTGTTTGTCCTTCAAACCGAGGCTATGTCTTGTCACTTATTCTCCTCCTTTACAGATTCAAATTACTATATGTAGTGCTCTTGATGATACCGTAACACAATTCTTCCTCATTGTCAATGCCTTTGCTATTGACAAAAAATGAGTTTTGCGGTTAGATTTATTCACCCGTTTCTGGTGAAAAAAGGGGATGGTAAGATGGGTAAACATGCATTGACATGGATCGTTTTAGCAGCTCTAATGACAGGGTTTGTGGTACCGGTTAACACTGTGCAGGCGCAAAATACTTGGCATGTATCTGTCACTGGGGACGATGGCAAAGGCGATGGTAGCTATGCGAAGCCATGGCGTACGATCCAGCATGCTATAGAAAGGGCTGGGCAAAACGATACTATAATCGTGGGGACAGGGGTATACGATGAGCAGCTAAATATTACCAAGCGTATAAAACTGACATCTCCCACCGGGGATTACGCGACAAGCAATGTGGTGCTCACTGGTAGCGGTTCTAACTGGTCACTGATAACCATAGGGAGTGGCGCCAGTGGCACCGTGATCCAGGGTTTCAGGTTTGAAAAGGTCAGTTCTACTGAGGCGGTCATTTTCGGGGGTGTCGGTGCCCATAATATCATCATAAGGTCGAATAGTTTTACACACTGTATCGGTTCGGCTGTCTTTCTGTATGACACTGGTGACCGCAACAGCTATAAAGGATGGTTAATAGCCAATAACCGGATCGATGGGATACTTGGGACGGGTAAGGCAGGGCTGTGGCTGGGTGCACTTACGGATAGCGAGATCATAGGTAACTCTATTTATCGGACCGGCGGTCCCGGAATTGTTTTTCACCATGTGGAAAACGTAACTGTGTCGAAAAACAAGATTAGCAATTTTTTAGTGGCTGGTATCCTAGTTGCTGAAACTACTTTTCCTCGATGGTGCTCGAGGTTGTTTGTTCTGGGCAATCTGATTGATGGCACTGTACAGCGGGATAGAGGGCAGGTCGAGGCACCTGATGGGATACAGCTTGTGTCTTATGCGTCTGACGTCCAGATTGTAGGGAATGCACTGACCAGCAATGCACGTGGGTGCGTAGTCTTTGGTGACGTCCCGGTAGCACCCAGCGTTAAGGTTAGTTTTAATAGTATCTACAAAAATGCCGGTTACGGCGTACAAAATTTGAGTGGTGGGCAACTCAATGCCATGAATAACTGGTGGGGGGCTAACAACGGTCCTGGGGGGGTGGGTGGAGGTTCCGGGGATGCTGTTTCAGCAGGTGTCCAGTACGATCCTTGGCTCCGGCTAGGGGTAGTCGCCGAGCCTAAAAGCGTGGTCATCGGTGGGAGCGCTACTTTGGAAGTGGTTGCTGATATGACGAAGAACTCGCAAGATGAGTATGTGGCAAAGTCGGGGCACGTTTTTGACGGTACAGAGATAATCTTTACTACAGAGAAAGGCACTTTTGAAAATAAAGATACCAAGGTGGTAAAGATAACCGATGCAGGGAGGGCAGTTGCTGTTCTGACTTCTGGTAACGAGGCTGGTGGTGTTGCAGTCTGTGCTGAGGCTCCTCATCATTCTGCTGTTCCCAGCGAACAGTGCCGCCGGTGTGTGCAGGTCAACTTCATTGCTGGTGCTGCGCAGTCTGTCAGTACTGCCACGGGGACAGGTAAAGCCGTCTTTGCCTCCAGTATTGGTAATATCTCCGACCTTTCGGCATTTACGGAGAGGGATATAGACTGCTCTGGTAAACCGAAGAATGTCAGTTTCCTGCACGGCTTGTTTTCGTTTAGTGTCGTTGACATTGCCCCCGGTTCAACTGTTGTTGTGAATATTACCTTACCTGCACCGACCCCCGGTGGTACCCAATTCTGGCAGTGTGGGGGTAAGGCTGTCTGGCAACAGTTATCTGTGGGCAGCAACGATGGTGATAATACGATTACCATAAATGTCACAGATGGTGGGATGGGAGATTCGGACGGTGCTGCAAACGGTGTTATAGCTGTCAGGGGAGGATCAGGTGTATCCGGGCATGTCCCTACGCATCTGGAAGCGAAGGTTATCAAAATCGAGCCGAACCAGGTATATACCAGCCAGAATGTGAAGGTGCGGGTGAAGTTGGTTAATAAAGGTAGTGCACCTGATGTCTATTCTCTGGTGGCGAAGGTAAACGGACAGGAGGAACACGAGCAAGAGGTAAGGGTGGAAGGCAGAAGTTACCTGTGGTACGAATTTAGCATAGCCAAAGCCCAACCAGGGACATATGTGGTCAGTATCGACTCCAAACAAGCCATGTTCAAAGTGCTTGTGCCTGGTGAACGTCCTAAGGGAAAAGTGAGCGGTTGGCTTATTGGGGCGGTAAGCGCTGGTGCCGTGGTGTTAGCTGGCGGGGCAGCAGCTTGGTGGTTAACGCGTCGTTCCAGAAAAACAGTTAAACAGCAATAGAAGTTTGTAAAAAGCATCTGCCTAGTGAATTAGCTTCGTCTCTAGGGTCTTTCCGGCTATGGCGATTTTGTGTGTTGCCCTGGGACAATGCTTTGGTTTTCTCTAAGCTGGACGAGTGCAGTCTCTTGCTTACCTTTGCCTGATGTGGTAATCTTTTTAAATCTATTTCCCGGAGTTTGCAGGTCGTTGTGGGCGGATAACACGACTTTTTAAGGGGGTAAAAATGAAGTTAGTTAGAGTTGTACCAATGGTAGTGCTGGTCTTTACTGCGGTAATGGTGTTGGGGTCTTGTGCCGGTGTAAAGCCTGTGGAGTCGCCTGAAGTTATAAATTTATCTTACAGCAATTTTTTCCCTGCAACACATTTGCACTCTGTGCTGGCTGAAAAGTTTTGTCGTGAGATCGAGAAACGTACCAACGGTAAAGTTCATATCACCTATTACCCCGGTGGTTCACTTACGCCAGCAGCTGGTGTCTATGATGGGGTGGTGAAGGGTATCTCTGACATAGGCATGTCATGTCTAGCTTACACGGTGGGCAGGTTTCCTGCCTCCGAAATAGTGGATCTGCCACATGGGTATCCCAGTGGCTGGGTGGCGACAAAAGTAGCAAACGAGTTTCATAATAAGTTCAAACCAAGGGAATTTGATGATGTCCAGGTCTTATATTTTCATGCCCATGGTCCTGGTGTTTTGTTTACTACCAAGAAGCCGGTGCGTAAGTTAGAGGACCTAAAAGGTCTGGTGATCAGGTCGACCGGAGTAGGCGCCAAGGTAATGGAGGCTCTAGGCGCCAAAGGCTATGGCGCTTCGCAGAGCGAGGCTTATGAGCTGATGTCCAAGGGTACAATCGATGGGAGCTTTACACCGCGAGAAGTTCTTAAAGGTTGGAAGCAAGCCGAGGTGGTTAAATACGTAACCCTTTGTTACGATGTAGGTAATACTACTGACATGTTTGTGGTGATAAACAAGGCGAAGTGGGAAAGCTTTCCAGCCGATGTAAAGAAGGTATTCCTGGATGTGAGTAAGGAGTGGGTGGAAAAGCACGGTATGGTCTGGAACTATTATGATAAGGTGGCTATAGAGTATTTCCTCGGTTTTCCAGAGAGGCGGCTAATCGAGTTACCCACAGACGAAATGGCGAGGTGGGTAAAGGCAGCCCAACCACTCATTGACGAATATATCCAGCAAAAGTCGGCAATGGGGTTACCGGCAAGAGAGTATCATGAGTACCTAGTAGAACGGGTGAAGTACTGGTCGGAGAGAGCACCCAGCGATGAGGTCTGCGTTAATTGGGTGGAAAAGGAGCTGCTCGCAAAGTAGTGGTTTGTCGTGAATATAAGAGTTGGGGTGCTCAGCGCTATAATTGCCGAGCACCCTATTATTGATATTATCGGTATTGATATTATCGGAACTCGAGAAATATGAACAAATTTGAGACGATAGTTCGTGTTTTAAGCAGATGGTTAAACTATTGTGCCGGGGTAGCACTGATTCTAATGCTAGTTTTGGTGACTGCCGATGTAATAGGTGCCAAGGTTTTTCGTAGTCCAATACCTGGTGGCATTGAGCTTACTGCTTTCCTGGGTGTGGTAGTGATCGGCTTTGCCATAGCTGAGACTCAAGTCATGCGCGGTCACATCGAGGTTGAGTTCTTGGTATCGCGTTTACCCAAGATGGGGCAGAGGATTGTTGCCAGTATTATCTACCCCTTGTCCATTTTGTTATTTGGGTTTCTAGCCTGGAAGAGCTTTGATTTTGGTTGCGGACTCCAGTCCAGTGGCGAGGTTTCTATGACCCAGAGGTTACCATTCTATCCTCTCCTGTATGGTATAACTCTGTCCTCCATAATGGTCTGTCTAGTGTTGGTTGTACAGTATATAAACGCCTTAAATTCAAAAAAATGAACCCACCTATCGTTGGAGTTATTGGGGTAGTCCTGCTGGTTGGCCTTTTCCTTCTCCGGATGCCGGTTGGTTTTGCCATGGCGCTGGTAGGTGTACTCGGCTTCAGCTATCTAGTTTCAGCGGAAGCGGCACTAAGCTTGCTCGCCCGGGACATTTTCTATACATTTTCGTCCTATTCCTTCACGGTTATCCCGATGTTTGTGCTGATGGGCTGCATTGCTTTTGCCTCTGGGATGGGGCAACGACTGTACGATGCTGCTCACATAGTGATGGGCAAATTGCACGGTGGTCTGGCTATGGCGGCTGTGGCAGCTTGTGCTGGTTTTGCGGCGATATGTGGTTCCACCACAGCTACCGCTGCAGCTATGGGTAAGGTGTCTGTACCCGAGATGAGGCGATACGGATATGATGATTCTCTGGCCACAGGCTGCATAGCTGCCGCTGGCACGCTGGGCATACTGATTCCCCCTAGTACAGTATTTATCGTCTACGGTATAATGACCGAGCAGTCGATCGGGAAGCTTTTTATTGCTGGCATCATCCCAGGTTTTATACTGGCAGGGCTGTTCATAACCACCGTCGCATTACTCTGTAGGTTTAACCCCGGCTTAGCACCGCAAGTTGCAGAGCCGGTAGAGAGTAGGCGGAAGTCTGGCGCTTTTACTGGGGTTATTGAAACTTTGGTTCTGTTCACTTTCGTCATTACTGGACTCTTCTTAGGGTGGTTCAGTCCCACACAGGCTGGCGGCGTAGGTGCTGCTGGTGCGCTAGCTATCAGTCTGGCCACCAGACAGTTAACATGGCGCGCTTTTCTGACTGCTGTTGAAGACTCGCTGCGGATAACATGTATGGTATTGGTGATAGTAGCTGGAGCAACTGTCTTCGGACATTTTATGGCAGTGACTAAAATACCCCTCATCATCTCCGAAACAGTGGTGCAGTTGCCCTTACACCCCTTGGCGATAGCCGGAATCATAATGTTTGTCTATCTAATAGGTGGGTGTTTCATGGACGCTTTGGCTCTGGTGATTTTAACGATTCCTGTTTTTTACCCCGTGGTTGTGGCGCTGGGGTTCGACCCTATATGGTTTGGGGTGATGGTAGTACTTGCCACAGGCATGGGTGTGATTACACCGCCAGTCGGGGTCAATGTGTATGTGGTGAAAGGTATTGTACCGGATGTGGCGTTGGAGACCATTTTTAAAGGTGCCTTACCTTTCTTAGTTGCGCTGGTCGCTATGGTGGCTATCTTGATGGTGTTCCCGTCGCTTGCCACTTTTCTGCCCAGTTTGATAGTATACTGAGCAGGCTGTATGATATGGCGCAAGCTGTAGGATTTCGGAGCATTTGTGAGATGTTGGCTGAAAATGCCAGGCTCTATCCTGACGATACTGCTCTGGTTGAGTTGAAACCAAGCAGGGGATTCAGGAAGGAGATTTCTTGGCAAGAGTTTCATCGAAGGTCTAACAAAATAGCTAATACCTTTCTAGAGCGAGGGATCAAAAAGGGCGATAAGGTAGTGCACTGGATGATGAACTCAATTGAGTGGCTGGTGGTCTATTTTGGTATCATCAAGACTGGTGCTTGGGTTGCGCCTCTTAATTTTAGGTTCACCCCTCGCGATTTTAAGTATTGTGTGGGGATTTCCGAGGCAAAAATGGTGGTCATGGGGGAGGAGTTTGTTGACAGGGTGCAGTCAGTGCGTCGGGAGTTAGCTACAGTCCAACATTATATAGTGGCTGGCAAAGATGTTTTGGACATGGATGGTATGGAATCTTTGGAAGAAGTAATAGCGCAGTCATCTGAGGATCCGGTGGATGTTAATTTGAGTAGCGAAGATGAATGCGGGCTCTATTTTACATCTGGAACCACAGGACAGCCCAAACCTATACTTCTGACCCACGGGAATATGGTTTGTGCAGCTCTTACTGAGAGAGCTCATCATTACCAGACACGCGTGGACAATTTTGTTCTTCTCCCACCTCTTTATCACACCGGGGCAAAGATGCACTGGTTGGGTAGTTTGCTGGTGGGGGGTAAAGCAACAATTCTGACAGAGATCAACCCCAGAAATATATTTGAGGCTGTAGATAGAGAAAGAGGAACCATTGTGTGGCTCCTAGTGCCTTGGGTTCACGATATACTGGTGGCACTGGACAGTGGTGAGTTGAAAAAGGAAGAATATGATTTAAGCTGCTGGCGTTTGATGCATATGGGTGCTCAACCGGTGCCACCGAAGCTGGTACAGAGGTGGAAAGAATATTTTCCTCATATGCAGTATGACACCAATTACGGGTTAAGCGAAGCCACTGGTCCGGGTTGTGTTCACTTGGGGATTGAAAATGAAATAAAGGTAGGGGCAATTGGCAAGGCAGGGTACAACTGGGAGGTCAGAATTGTTGATGAGAAAGGACGAGATGTTGCTCTCGGTGAGGTGGGGGAGCTTATAGTCAAGGGTGGTGGTGTGATGAAGGGGTATTATAAAAATCCTGAAAAGACCGCGGAAACTATTAAAAAGGGGTGGCTTTACACAGGTGATCTGGCTCGGTTTGATGATGATGGTTTTATTTATCTTGTTGACAGGAAAAAGGACGTCATTATTACGGGGGGAGAAAATATATATCCCAGTGAGGTAGAGGAAATTATCCATGAACATCCTAAAGTGTATGATGTGGCAGTTGTCGGTGTTCCAGACGAGCGTTTGGGTGAGATAGCGGTGGCTGTGATACAGCCCAAGCCTGGGGACGTGTTGACTGAAGCTGAAGTATTAGAATTTTGCGAACTAAATCTGGCCAGACACCTTCGTCCCAGACGGATTGTTTTTGACAAAGTGCCGAGGAACCCTACAGGGAAAATAGAAAAATTAAAATTAAAAGAGAAATTGTGCAGTGCTATTGCCTGAGGTTGTACGCTGGCAGAATGAGTGGTATATTGACAAAAGCTTAATGGTTTACTATAATATAGCTTTGCCATAGGATATGACATCTAAATCGTACACTTAACTCCCCCACGGTTTACTGCCGATTATTTCTTGATGTGTCTTCTATTCAGGCGTAATAGTCCAATCGTAGTGTCTGATTGAGAGTAAGGGTTTCCAAACTGAAATAAGGAGCACAGTTTTGATAGAGCGAAAATCTTTTGCTAAATTACCCGAAGTTTTACAGATTCCCAACCTGATCAAGGTTCAGTTAGATTCAGTTCGCTGGTTTCAGGAGGAAGGGCTAAGAGAGCTTCTGGAGGAGGTGTCTCCTATCCTGGACTTCACAGGACACAGGTTGGAGTTATATTTCACCGATTACGAGTTCCGTCCTCCTGTACATTCAGTGGATGAGTGCCGTGAGCGTGATATGACGTATGCTGCACCTCTTTATGTCAGGAGCAAGCTTATTGTAAAGGAAACGGGCGAAATTAAGGAGCAAGACATCTTTTTTGGTGATATCCCCCTTATGACGGACAAAGGTACATTTATTATCAGTGGTGCGGAACGTGTGGTTGTTAATCAGCTTGTAAGGTCGCCCGGGATCTATTTCAGTTTGCAAGAGGACCCAGCCACCGGTCGTGAGCTTTGCGTTGCCAAACTGATCCCGGAGCATGGTGCGTGGCTCGAGTTTGAGACTCTAGGCAGAGATGTGATTTATGTGAAGGTGGATGGCAAGCGGAAGATACCAGTAGTGGTGTTACTACGAGCTATTGGCTGTATCGGCGACGGTGAGTTACGGGATATTTTCCACGATGTCGAACTGTTGTCGGGACAAGGTTCGGTACATTCCGGACTGGAAAAGGATTTCGGGATCAAGACCCGGGAAGAAGCGTTGATAGATGTTTACAAGAGATTGCGTCCGGGTGAACCGCCTACTGTTGAGAATGCACAGGCTCTTCTCACCAACTTGTTCTTCAATCCTCGGCGGTACGATCTTGGAAAGGTGGGGCGCTATAAGCTGAATAGCAGGCTGGGACTTAATATTGACGAGAATCAGCGATGTTTAACGAAGGAGGACTTTATCCAGATTGTCCGCCATATTATGAGGATCAACAATGGTCTTGAAGAGCCTGACGATATAGACCACCTTCGCAATCGCCGCGTACGGACAGTTGGTCATCTTATGCAGAACCAGTTTCGTATTGGTTTGTTGCGTTTGGAGAGGACTATTAAGGAGCGTATGAGTATTGTGGGGCCTGAAGCTGCTACTCCAGCCAACCTCATCAATAATCGGCCTATAGTGGCTGCTATGCGAGAGTTTTTTGGCGGCTCGCAGCTATCGCAGTTTATGGATCAGACTAATCCACTGGCTGAGCTGACGCACAAGCGTCGCCTTTCAGCTATGGGACCTGGTGGACTTAGCCGGGAGCGAGCAGGCTTTGACGTAAGGGATGTGCACCATTCTCATTACGGCAAAATCTGTCCGATTGAGACCCCAGAGGGGCCAAATATCGGGCTAATTGGTTCTCTAGCGACCTACGCTTCGGTCAACGAGTATGGGTTTATCCAGACCCCCTATCGCAGGGTACTTCGTGAGGTACCCAACACTTCTGAGAAGTTGATCGGGAGGACTCTGGCTGAGGATGTGGTCACGGATGATGGGAAGCTGGTTGCTTCCAAGGGGGCTTTAGTCACGCGAGAAATTGCTCAGAAGCTTCTAAAGTTATCACCCCGCAAGATACGAGTTATTCCCTTTGTATCTGATGAAATTGTTTACCTGACTGCAGAGGATGAGGAGCGTTATACAATTGCGCAGGCAAATGCCCGGCTTAACGAGAGAAACGAATTCGTTGAAGATAGGATCGGCGTAATGCAGGGTGGAAAATACCTCAAGGAGCCAGCAGAGAAGGTTGATCTGATGGACGTTTCACCAAAACAGGTGTTTAGCGTTACCACATCGCTGATACCGTTCCTCGAGCATGATGATGCTAACCGGGCACTGATGGGGTCGAATATGCAACGCCAGGCAGTCCCTTTGATCCGCCCTGAGGCCCCCATTATTGGAACAGGCATGGAAAAAGAAGTTGCTAAATATAGCGGGCAAGTCGTATTTGCTCGAGAGGCGGGAAAAGTCATATCGGTCAGCGGTGACAGGATAGTGGTTCTAGAAAAAGGTGGTACGACCCGTACATATCCCTTGATCAAATTCGCCCGCACCAACCAAGGTACCTTTATCAATCAAAGGCCTGTTGTTTCCAAGGGTGATGCAGTGGAGAAAGATCAAGTTATAGCTGACAGTTCTGCTACCGATCAGGGTGAGCTTGCACTGGGGCAGAATATAGTTTGTGCTTTTATGAGTTGGCGTGGTTACAATTTCGAGGATGCAGTTATAATAAGTGACAGACTAGTGAAGGACGATAGGTTTACCTCCGTTCATATAGAAAGATATGAGATTGAGGCTCGTGAAACCAAGCTCGGTCCAGAGGAAATTACTAGAGATATTCCTAACGTAGGTGAAGAAAGTTTGCGCGATCTGGACGAGCGCGGCATTATTCGTATCGGTGCCGAAGTGGGACCTGGGTCCATATTAGTAGGTAAAATCACCCCCAAAGGGGAGACGGAGCTTACTCCTGAGGAGAGACTACTGAGGGCCATCTTTGGTGAAAAGGCGCGGGAGGTCAAAGACAATTCCTTGCGGGTGCCGCATGGTGAGTGGGGTAAAGTTATAGACGTTAAGGAGTTTTCCAGAGATAACCACAGTGATTTACCCGCTGGTGTACACAAGCTCGTGCGCGTATGGGTAGCACAGAGGCGGAAGGTTTCGGTTGGTGATAAGATGGCTGGAAGACACGGCAACAAAGGCGTTATTTCCTGTATTGTACCCGAAGAAGATATGCCCTTCTTGCCAGACGGCAGACCAGTAGACATAATCCTTAACCCGATAGGCGTACCGTCTCGCATGAATATCGGACAGATTCTCGAGGCTCATCTGGGTTGGGCGGCTGAGACCCTGGGTTTTAAAGTGCTCAACCCCATTTTTGACGGCGCAAGCGATACAACAATAGAGGATGCTCTGGCAAGGGCTTGGATAGCGCAGCAAGCCGGTGCCATCGAGCGTGCCCGTGCTGACGGGCGTGGGAAGGTTGACCTCGAGAAGATAAGGTCATGGCTTGCAGATAATGGCTATAATCCCGATAGAGTGTTCGATGACCGGTATCCCGGAGAGGCAAGAAATGTTTGTTTACGTCTTTGGTTGGAGAGCTTGGGTGTGGAGGCTTATAAACTGAGCGACCAAGAAGTAGAGGAGATGGCGGAAAAGATCTACATTGAACGCAGATTGTCGCCACCTATATTCGGTAAGATGACCCTTCGTGATGGTATAACCGGAGAACCTTTTGACCAGCCGGTGACCGTGGGCGTTATTTACATGATGAAGCTTATCCATCTTGTGGAGGATAAAGTGCATGCCCGCTCGACAGGTCCGTACTCGCTGATTACCCAGCAACCGCTCGGCGGGAAAGCACAGTTTGGTGGGCAGCGTTTTGGAGAAATGGAAGTGTGGGCTCTGGAAGCTTACGGGGCTGCTTACACACTCCAGGAGATGCTCACCATTAAGTCCGACGATGTCACTGGCAGGGCTAAGGCTTATGAGGCTCTGGTCAAAGGTGAGGATGTGTTCCAGCCCGGAGTTCCGGAATCGTTCAAGGTTTTGTTTATGGAGTTACGCAGTCTGGGTTTGGCGGTGGAGTTACTCAATGAGGAGGAGGAAGTGGGCTTTCTTGAGGGAAGGCGGCGAGTAGCAGGAAGTAAATCCAAGACTGCAGGTTAAAGGAGAAACGGGATGATAGAAGTCAACGATTTCAACGCAGTAAGGATTTCTCTAGCTTCTCCCGAGCAGATCAGAAGCTGGTCGTACGGTGAGGTAACGGAGCCAGAAACGATAAACTATCGCACCTTAAAACCGGAGAAGGACGGACTTTTCTGCGAAAGGATCTTTGGCCCCACAAAAAACTATGAGTGTTATTGTGGTAAGTATAAAAAGATCCGGTATCGCGGTGTGACCTGTGACAGGTGTAATGTCACGGTAGAGCACTCTAGGGTACGCAGGATACGCATGGGCCACATTGAACTGGCTGCACCTGTAGCTCATGTTTGGTTTGCCAAGGGAATACCGAGCAGATTGGCGCTGCTCTTGGACATTTCTCCTCGTAATCTTGAGCGGGTCTTATATTTTGCGCAATACATTGTCACTTCGGTTGATGAGAAAGCACGGGAAGAAATAGTTAGAAGGTTTAAGGAAGGGCTGACCCAGCGGGTTTCAAAAAAAGAGGCGGCACTGGAAAAGTATATTTCAGAGGAGGGGTCTAAAGGGGAACAAGGATCGGATGACGGGATGATTGCGAGGATAAATGAGCTGCGCCGTGAGTTTGCAGAAGAAAAAGCTGAGCTTCAAGATGTGCTGCAGGAGAAGGTATCGATCATTGAAGGCCTGCGGCCGTCGATGTTGCTCACCGAAAGTCAGTATCAAGAACTGAAAGCAGAGTTTGGCGACTTTTTTAAAGCTTCGATGGGGGCAGAGGCGATCCTTGATATCCTCAGGGGTCTTGATCTGGGCAAGTTGCGCCAAGAGCTTTGGGAGGAGGTACGCTCTAGTTCAGGGCAGCGCCGTAAGAAGGCGATAAAGCGATTGCGGGTTGTGGAGGCATTCTGGCGCAGTGGCAATAAGCCGGAATGGATGATATTGACCGTTCTTCCTGTTTTACCACCGGATCTCCGCCCAATAGTGCAGCTTGACGGTGGACGGTTTGCCACGAGCGACCTTAATGACCTTTATCGCCGTGTGATCAACCGCAATAACCGACTTAAACGTTTGATCGACCTGGGCGCTCCGGAGATTATAATCCGTAATGAAAAAAGGATGCTTCAAGAATCGGTTGACGCGCTTATCGATAGTGGACGGAGGGGGCGAGCGGCTGCGGTAAGCGGGACCCACAGGTTAAAATCGCTGTCGGACATGCTTCGCGGTAAGCAAGGACGCTTCCGACAAAACCTCTTGGGCAAGCGTGTGGACTATAGTGGTCGTTCGGTCATTGTCGTTGGTCCCGAGTTAAAGTTGTATCAGTGTGGTTTACCTAAACATATGGCACTAGAGTTGTTCAAGCCTTTTGTAATGCGGCGCTTAATTGATCAGGGTTATGCTCATAACATTAAAAGTGCTCGAAGGCAAGTTGAGAGAGCGAGGCCGGAGGTGTGGGATATTCTGGCTGAGGTGGTTAAAGAGCGGCCGGTTTTACTTAACAGGGCTCCAACCTTGCATCGCCTGAGCATCCAGGCTTTTGAGCCGGTTCTCATTGAGGGTAGCGCTATTCAGATCCACCCGCTGGTGTGTGCAGCGTTCAACGCTGACTTCGATGGCGACCAGATGGCAGTTCACTTACCTCTTTCTAGGGCGGCAGTCAGGGAAGCCAAGGAACAGATGCTCAGTATTCACAATATGCTGTTGCCAAGCTGCGGTGAACCTGTAATGACACCTACACTGGATATGGTTCTGGGCTGTTACTATCTCACTATAATTCGTCCGGGATGTCGCGGTGAGGGGATGATCTTCAGCAGTTTCGACGAGGCTAAGCTGGCTTATGAAGTAGGTGTTGTGGAACTCCATGCTGAGATAGAGGTAAGACTTGAGCCGGGTGGGACAAGGCTCAAGACTAGCGTGGGACGAATCCTGTTTAATGAGGTCATACCCCCTGAGTTTCGTTTTTGCAATCAGGTGATGGACAAAGCCTCTTTGAAGCGTCTGGTACTTGATTGTTACCGTGTATTGGGGAGCGCCCCCACTGTAACTGTGCTCGACAATCTCAAGCGATTAGGTTTTGAATTTGCCACGAAATCAGGGGTCACTATCGCTGCGAAAGATATTGAGGTTCCGAAAACCAAGGGAAAGATCTTAGAAGAGGGTGAGGAGAAAATAGCTGTCATCGAAAGTCAGTATGAACGCGGGTTAATCACAGAGGACGAGAGATACAGCAGTGCTATTCAGGTGTGGTCTGAGACTACAGACAAGATTACGGAAACAGTGGCACAATCGCTCGATCGTTATGGTGGACTTTATATGATGGCAACGTCCGGCGCTAAAGGTAACATCTCACAGATCAGGCAAATGGCTGGTATGCGGGGGCTCATGACAGACCCTTCCGGCAGGATTATTGATTTTCCCATTAAATCTAGCTTTCGCGAGGGACTTGACGTAATAGAATACTTCATTTCGACTCACGGTGCGCGCAAAGGTCTGGCTGACACTGCTCTAAGGACGTCCGATGCCGGTTATCTGACACGTCGACTCATAGATGTTGCACAGGATTTGATTGTTCTGGAAGAAGATTGTGGGACCGAGGAGGGGATCTGGCTTTTCGAAAGACCTGACAGAGAACTGTTACCCTCTTTGCCCGAGCGGATACTGGGTCGTCTGGCGGCTGCTGATGTTATTAACCCTGCGACCAAGCGGATCATTGTTCGCAGGAACGAAGAGATTGACGAAGACAAGGCGCAACAAATTATGGACGCGGGCATTACTCAAGTTTACGTGAGGTCACCACTGAATTGCCGGTCACGGCGGGGTATCTGTCAACGTTGCTACGGACGCGACTTGGCTAGACGCGGGTTGGTGGCGATCGGTACGGCAGTTGGCATAATTGCCGCTCAAAGTATCGGTGAGCCAGGGACACAGCTTACCCTGCGCACATTTCATACAGGGGGCGTTGTCGGCGCTGACATCACCACCGGTCTGCCTAGGGTTGAGGAACTCTTTGAAGCTAGGGTGCCGAAGGGCGTGGCAATCGTCTCCGAGATCGATGGTGTTGTAGAGGTGGTTGAGACGCAGGATACCCGCAAGGTCAGAGTGGTGAGCACCGAATATTATCAGGATGAGTATCCTATACCCCCTGGGGCTACCTTATTGGTAAGCGATGGACAATGGGTTGAGGTCGGAGCTAGACTGATTTCTTTGGCTCCTCGACCCACTGAAGGGGTGACCAGTCAGCATCCTGCGGTCTTAGATGACTCTTCTCTTGTGGCTAGAGTATCTGGGACCGTTGCCGTCCAAGACAGACAGATTGTTATTAAGTATGAGGAAATTGAAGAGCGCGAGTATGTAATTCCATCCGGGAGTCATATCCGGGTCAGGACTGGGGACAGGGTGAAGGCTGGAGAGCAGCTCACAGATGGCGTGGTTGACCCACAAGACATCCTGCGTATCATGGGCAGGGAGGCAGTGCAGCAATATTTAGTTGAAGAGGTGCAAAAAGTCTATCGTTCTCAGGGTGTCAACATTAACGACAAGCACATAGAGGTCATTATCAGACAGATGCTAAGACGGGTGCGGATCGAATCTCCCGGTGATACCGACCTGTTGCCCGGTGACTTGGTTGACCGTTTTGAGTACGAGAGCATCAACGCTAAAGTGCTGGCGGAGGGCGGTGAGCCAGCCACGGCTCAGACGGTTCTCCTGGGTATCACACGAGCTTCACTCAATACAGATAGCTGGCTGGCAGCTGCCTCATTTCAAGAGACGACCAGGGTTTTAACCGAAGCAGCGATCTGGGGCAAGACAGACCGTTTGTTGGGGCTTAAAGAAAACGTTATCATAGGTAAACTTATCCCGGCTAGAGCTTTATCCTTCATCGAAGAACCCCCTTTGCAAGAGCGAGAGTCCTTACCCGCGTTATAAGCACGGTCTTCTTGGAGGCTTCTAGACGAACATATCACAGACGCTGACAGTAGCGTTCTAGGCGGATATTCGTCTTCTCTTGCAGGCGAGTTCTGTATGTCTTTGTTGTGGTGCTGGCATCTTGGTTCCGGTGAAGGCAGCAGCGGGTCGATATTCTAGGTTCCGATGTCGGTAAAATAGCTTCAGGGGCGAGAAGAATGTAGTGTATAATGGTAGTGTAGCACTGGCTTATGCACTGAGTGAGAGGGGAATGAAAGAGAACGAGGCAAAAACGCGAATAATTTCAGCCAGACAAAGTGCGGACGATGTCTCTTTAGACGCGAATCTGCGCCCTCGGCGCTTAAGTGAGTTTGTGGGGCAGGACAAAGTAAAGGAAAATTTAGCAATAGCGATTGCTGCAGCTAAGAAAAGAGGCGAGCCCTTGGATCACATCCTACTCTACGGTCCTCCTGGTCTGGGGAAGACTACGCTGGCTTATATTATTGCTGCGGAAATGGGGGTAAACATCAGGGTCACTTCAGGCCCGGCGATAGAGCGCCCTGGTGACCTTGCGGCTATCCTGACTAATTTGCAGAAAAATGACAGCTTCTTTATAGACGAGATTCACCGGCTCAGTCGTCCGGTGGAAGAAGTCCTTTATTCTGCGATGGAGGAGTTCGCAATAGATATCGTAATTGGCAAGGGGCCAGGAGCACGGAGCTTGCGTCTAAAACTACCTCCTTTTACTCTGGTTGGGGCCACCACCCGTTATGCTTTAATGAGTCCGCCTTTAAGGGACAGGTTTGGTGCTGTGTATCGGCTCGATTTTTATGATGAAGACTCAATAGGACTGATCCTAAGACGGTCAGCGAAGCTTCTAAACGTGGAAATAGATGATGGTGCTCTGATTCAGATTGCTCGTCGAGCCCGTGGGACGCCACGAGTAGCCAATCGTCTTCTTAAGAGAGTACGAGACTATGCTCAGGTGGTGGCTGACGGGGTGATTACAGAGTCAGTAGCAATGGAAGCTCTTTCAAAGTTGGAGGTGGATTCTCTGGGGTTGGACGAGGTCGACCACAAAATATTGCGGGCCATTATTGAGAAATTTTATGGTGGGCCTGTTGGACTGGAAACTATAGCTGCTTCCATAAGTGAGGAAGCAGACACGATAATGGACGTGTATGAGCCGTATCTACTTCAGTTGGGGTTCATAGAACGTACCCCGCGAGGGAGGTCGGCTACAAAGCTTGCGTATGAACACCTCGGGATGGTATACAAAAGGGATCGTGCCAATCAGCCGGGACTGTGGTAGAACGGTCGCAGCTCCAAACTCCTTGTTAGTAGCTGATAGTTTTTCCTCCATTTTTCTGCTTTCCACCTTGAACAGAAGCCTTGTTATTTTGTCTATCTTAATCGGACTTTTGTGGGCCAGTGGGTGTGCTACAGGCGCAGAGATAGCCAAAGTAGAGTGGATTATCGATGGGGACACTGTTGTGATCACGGGTGGTGAGCGTGTGCGGTATATTGGTATCGATGCCCCAGAGGTGGGCGAGCCGTTCTATTATGAGGCGAAACGGTTCAACGAGCAATTGGTTGGTGGGAAGCGCGTTAAATTGGAAAGAGATGTCTCTGATAGGGACGATTATGGAAGATTGCTGCGCTATGTATATGTCGACGGTGTCTTTGTCAATGGGGAGATGGTGAGGAGTGGCTATGCTTTAGCCAGGAAATATCCTCCTGACACCAAGTATCAGGCATACTTGGAGAAGCTGGAGAGCGAAGCAAAACGATTGCGCAAAGGATTATGGCGGTGATTTTGTGACTTCCACCAGCCATCCAGTTTCTTATTTCTAAGTTCCAGTGTGAGTGGATTTGGAATATCCGAAAGGCCGCTAAGCAAGCTTCGAGCGGTTCCCGGTAAAACCTTGCTCCAGCAAGGCTGGACCGAAGAGTAGAGAAACTCCCAGCAGGGCAAGGAGTAGCCAAGCCACCGGACCTACGAGGTCTTTACCAACAAGGACAATAATTGCCAGCACCGCCACTTCCAGTAGCGCTAGGACGCCAAGTTTTGCCCAGCGTTGCCGCATGCGGATGAAGGCTATTGCGGCTATTGCCAGTATAGAAAAGCTCAGTGCAATAAGGGGCGCGTATTTCTGAAGCTGTCCTTGCCATGATAATAACACAGCACCTTTCGCTATTGTCACGATCCAGCCTATCGTTATAGGCAAGGGTAACAGCATGAGAGAGGCAAAAATCCAGTCGCGTTTCAGCGCTGCTTTGGTCACAGAAATTATAACAAGGAGTACTAGTGGTGCGTAAGCTATAAGTGCAAACCACGACCAAGCCCCTGGCAGGTACACAAGAAGGGCTCCAGTAGCTATAACAGGTGCCAGAGAGTAGCCCAGCCACGGGAATAGCCAGTCTGGACGACCGTTGTACCAGCCGTAGATGGTGACGCTGGCTACTAAGACAATGACTGCTGCTAACCAAAAGATATCTTTCCAGAAATGCAAAGCGAATAACAGGGCTACCAGCAAATGCGGTAGTGCCGCGCACAACGACTGGCGCCAGGTACCCTGGCTGTAAACTTCGTATATTTGCCGGGCAATCAACTGTGGCGGGCCGACGATCTTGATGGCGGTGGTTGTTGCTTCTTCTTCAGGCAGTCCTGATTGTCTTAATTCTCGGCTTTTGTCCTCCAGATGGGCTTGGATTTCCTTTATAATGGTGCTTTCAAGCAAGGGATCGAGCCTCAGATGCTTTTTTAAGCTTTCGAGATATTTCGATTCCAGTGGTGCCACGTTATTAACCCATCTAATTAATTGTCGGTTGCATAATCAGGGATACCGCCGTGGAAAAATTTTGCCATACTGCCAGTCTTTCTGCTAACACCTTTTGCCCTTTTGCTGTTATGAAGTAGTAGCGTCTCTCTTGGCCACCGGGTATTTTTTGCCATTTGCCAGAGATCAATCCCGCTTTCTCTAAACGGTGTAAAGCTGGATAAAGTGTACCTTCCTTAAACTGGAAATAGCCGTTACTCCTCTTTTCTAATTCCTTAATGATTTGGTAGCCATACATGGGCTGGTTACTAATGAGTGACAGCAGCAAGGTGTCGGTGCTGCCTTTCAGCAATTCACGTTCGTAACTCATTGTTTTCCTCGCTTTGAGATTCGCTGGAAGCAGTTTGCTATTTAGCTTAAGGATAGCACCGCAAAGCCGAAGCCGTCAAGGGATATATTCAATATCGTTGGACTTCGATGGCGTCAGCCTCTTAGCGGTACTAAAAGTACAGGTTTGGTACTTTGGTAGATGATTTTATACGTTACCGAGCCGTAGGTCCAGCGTTCAACGCCGGAGTGCCCGTGGCTTGACATCGCAATTAGGTCGCAATCATGTTTCTCAGCATACTTCATTATTTCAGAGTGCGGCTCTCCCACCTTCACTTCAGGGCTTACTATCCGGACTTTCTGTCTGAGCCTAACACTCAGTTTGTTGAGGTATTCTTGTGCATCTGCTTTCATGTCCTTTATGTCCCTGTCCTTGAAGTATACGAAGTCCAAACCGCCTAAAGTGTGAACGTGTGTACCAGGGGCAACTACGCGGAGAAGAACGATTTCTAAGGAAAGCTTCTCACTCAGCTCTGTTGCATAAGGCAAAACTGCTTCACCCCTTTCAGAACCATCTAAAGGGACTAATAGCCGCTTCAGTTTGACCGTAACCGAAGGTGACCCAGGGGCTTTAATCACAAGAAGCGGTATTTTGACAGAGTGGATTAGCTCGTTAGCCGTGCTACCTAGCAACCAAGATGCTGTGCCTGATCGCCCTCGGGACGTCATGATAATCAGATCGACACTATTCTTCAGAGCGTACGCCGCAATTTCCTGTGCCGGCCTGCCTACCAGCACTACCTTTTTAATTCCGGCTCCTCCGGTCAATTTACCCTCCAGTCGTTCCGCCCGCCTGTCAAGATAAGCTTTATAGGTGGGGGTAAAGTCTATTTCCTTGCTTTGGCATACCGTAACTAGAAGGATTTCGGAAGCAAAACCATTAGCTATCTCTACGGCATAAGGCAGGGACTGTTCAGCCAGTTGTGAGCCGTCCAGAGCGACCAGAAGTCTCTCAAACATTTCCTTAAGTATACCTCAAAACGAGCAGCAGGTGGCATAAGGCTATTACTAGGATTGTTGCCGGGAGGGCATACTTCAGATATCTCCCCCATCTGATTGGATAGCCTTCTCTTTCAGCGATAGCAGTGCCCACTACGTTTGCTGATGCTCCAATGGGTGTGGCATTACCGCCGATGTCTGCACCCAGGGCTAAGCTCCAGCTCAATGTAGGCAGACTGAGCCCGGCGGTGTTTGACAGGTGGCTTATTACCGGTACCATGGTGGCGGCGAATGGGATGTTGTCCACGATAGCCGAAGTAGAAGCGGACACCCAAAGAATTATAGGTATTACCAGAAGAAGATTTCCCCCGGATATTTGACCAATGTAGTTAGCCAGGGCATTAAGGACACCGGTTTCCTCGAGTCCGCCCACACAGACGAATAAACCAATGAAGAAAAGAAGGGTACGCCAGTCCAGCCTTTTAAGGATAGAAGCGGACTCTTTCCAGCTGACCAGAAGTGTAAGAACGGTGGCGATGACGCCAATGGCAGCTACGGAGAGGCCGGTCTCAGCGTGCGTTATCAGGAGAAGTGCCACAAAGACAAATATTACTGTAAGCAGCCAGAACAGTCTTGGGTTCGTCACTGCTTCACTGGGCTTGAGGTACTGGTTTTGCGGGGGAGGGGTTGTAGGCTGGCTAGTAAGGGTGCGATGTGCGCAGATATAAAAATAGCCGATGCTCGCAGCCATTCCTGCCCAAGCAATGGGACCGGTGTTAATGGCAAAATCTATAAAGGTATAGCCGAAGGCGGTGCCGATGATTATATTCGGCGGGTCACCGCACATGGTGGCACTGCCCCCTGTATTTGCAGCGAATATCTCGGCAATTATCACTGGTACCGGGTCAAACTTCAGCAAGCGTGCTAGCTCTATGGTCACCGAAGCGAGGAACAAAAGCACTGTGATGCTATCGATGAACATCGCCAAAAAACCAGAAAGGATCATGAAAGCAACAAGGATGGGCAGGACTCGGTAGTTGGCTATTCTTGCCACGTGAAAACATATCCAGCGGAAAAACCCGACTTTGCTTAACCCCTCCACCAAGACCATCATACCGGCGATGAAAATGATGGTTTGCCAGTTAACGCCGTGGGATTCTACTTTTTCTTCGCCTGGTAACCAGAATTTAAGTTGGCCTAGTTGGTTTACGTTGAGCACGTTGAGTACTGAAGCGGGGCTTTGCATGATCAGGAGGAAGACAACGGCAATTGTTAGCGCTGCGCCGATAAGTGCTGGTATGTAGCGGTGTGTTTTGCCACTAATAATGGCTGCGAACATCGCCAGGAAAATGGCGGTAGCAGTTATCTGACCGACTCCTGTCATTACCGACTCCTGTCATTTATGAAAGCAAAAGCAGCTCAGTTTATTCGGGTTATTTTAGCATTCAGCTATTACCCGGGCAATATAAATCGCCGCCAAATCTGGCAAAGCCAGATGCCGGGACAGTACTGGCTAAAGATGAATGGAAAGTTTACGCACATATGCAACGGTAGTTTCAGATGTGATTTTTACTGTGCTAGCGGTTATTAGTATTTTCTAGACTTAGCGGGATCGTCTCCTATGGTTTCCCACCAGCATAATGGCAATATTATTTATCACTGCTTCACGAAGGAGGCGCTATCAAGTAACTGAAAGGTATGAAAATCTGAAACTAAATAACGGAAATTTCGACGAGAAGCGTCTGCTATGCGATGTTATCTTCAAGCATCTGAAGATAAAAGAGGGTAAAATCGTGGGGTGGACTACAACTCGCCCTTCGGGTTTATCGCCGCTCAAGCCAAGGGTTCCGGAACTGTCGCCTGTGGTGGAGATAGGGGGATTCGAACCCCCGACCCCTGCGATGCGAACGCAGTGCTCTCCCAGTTGAGCTATATCCCCAGTAAAGAATCATAGTAGCAGACGTTTCAAATATCTGTCAAGCTAAAATGCCGGGTCATTTCATATCATATAGTGAATGCTTTTTCTTGACACTTTCGACGTAGTGCTGGTAGACTTACTCATAGTTTGACAGGGAGAAGCCCTGTGTTTGCGTATGGCCCCGTAGTGTAGCGGACTAACATGCCACCCTGTCACGGTGGAGATCGTGGGTTCGAATCCCATCGG
>DAOTWF010000028.1:0-22987 GCA_034435835.1 Dehalococcoidia bacterium
CAATGAAATACCCCCCTTTCTTTATTATCCAGTCTAACATTATTGCTGGACTGGTTTTCGGGGGGCAGGTCAATGACCAGAAGACAGACCTCAATCGGCTTAAGGGATGGCTCTATCAGCAGCGAACCAGAGCCAGACTCGAAAGAGACCGGGCTGAAAGACGCCAGAAAGCAGAGGCAGCCAAAGCCCAGCTGGAGGTCATGCAGCCAGCAATGTTCGACTTCTAGCAGATTAAGCTCGGTAAATAGTAGAAAGGGGTCGGAATTCAAATCCCCGACCCCTTTTTGTTATCCTGAAAGACCTATCTTTTGACTCTTACCGAAGCACTACTTTACCAAAACAAAATGCCCCGAGTAACCTCACTTAAGTGGCCTTTCCTCCACCTACACTCTCGGTTTTCAGCTTACTCCGTGCCTATTGGGACTCATACACTTTTCAGCTTCGACGTGCCGCGCGACCTGGCTTCCCAACTGCCAAATCAAGCTTTGACTACTCGGGACAGTTTTAAAATTGCAAAAAGCCACAAGAGTTAACACGGAGGCGCAGTAGATAGTGTAGTATGAAATTGTGTAAAGCTAGTGGAATTAAAGAAAATACCTCCTGATGGACAAGCAATAATTACACCAGGAGGCTGAGTTACGAAGAAAGAAGTAGAAGAACTCATACGTGTTTTAGCAAAGAAAGAGGAGAAAAGGGAACTTCTTAGAGAGGTCGTCAAAGGTGAGCTTGGGAGCATGGTTAAAGAGTTACTGGAAGAGGTAGCGCTGGTAGAGCGGGAGGCGTTTTGCGAAAGCGAAGGTGAGGCGAAGAATGGTTTCTACCCGCGGGATATTGAAGGCTTCTTCGGCGCAGTGGAGTGATGGTTGCCCGGGCTAGTCGACGATGCGTTTGAACGAAGTGGTTGCCAGGCATATAAGGATGGATGTCGCCAGTATGAGCACTGCCAGGTCACGGGGAAGATTGGCAAAGTCGCCGGTCACCAGCAACGCTCGCAGTGCATCAACGGTATAGCTGAGCGGGTTGGCAATCGCTACCACTTTCAACCAGGTGGGCATCAGGTCCATAGGGTAAATAGCGCTGCTGGCAAAGAACAATGGCATGGTGATCGCCTGCCCGATGCCCATCATGCGTTCCCGAGTCTTGAGCATCGAAGCCAGAAAAATGGACAGGCTGGAAAAACACATGCCGGAGAGGACTATCACCAAAACCACCCCGAACACGCTGAGTGCATCTATGTGGAGCTGGATGCGGATGGCTAAAGCTAGAAGGAATATCAGCACTGCCTGCAAGATGGAACGGGCGCCGGCGGCAAAAGTCTTGCCCAGGATAATGCTGGAATGGGGGATCGGTGTGGAGAGCAGTTTATTGAGCAGACCGAAGTCCCGTTCCCATACCAGCGTTATCCCATAGAAAACGGCTATGAAGATGACAGATTGTGCCAGAACACCTGGGGTAAGGAACTGGAGGTAACTGTAGCTGCCGGTAGGTAGTACCCTGAGCCTGCCAAATACCCCGCCGAAGACCACCAGCCAGAGGAGTGGCTGTATTGCCCTGACGAAGACCTGAGAGCTGTCGTGAAACACCTTTCGTAGTTCAAACTCGGTTATTGTGAGGATGCCGTTTATCATCCTTGCTGCCGCTGTCATTGCCTCAGCCTCCTTATGGTGCGGCGGGTACGTCGTGCATGTTTCCAGGTGGTATCGCCTTCATCAATACGGACGCCGGCATATTTAAGGAAGACATCATCAAGGGCTGCCCGTTTCAGGGACACCGAGGTGGCGGTGATGCCGTGTTGCTTGAGCTCTTCTAGAATGCGGGGTATCTTCCGCTCGCCATTTTGTACCACCAATTCACAGACGCTGTCGTGCGAGGGGGAGAGTAGCTGGTAACCCAGGCGTTGCAGCACACTGAAGCAGTCGTTACTTGCGGTGGTGATTGAGATGACGTCACCGCCAAGGCGTGCTTTGAGTTCCCCGGGTGAGCCGGTCACGGCTATCTTACCTAAATTCATGATAGCGATGCGGTCGCAAAGTTCATCAGCCTCCAGCATGTCATGCGTGGTGAGCAAAATTGTGGTATCAAAGTCGTCCCGAAGGCGGACAATGTAGTCCCAGATCATGCGTTTGGCTGCGGGGTCAAGCCCTATGCTGGGTTCGTCTAGGAACAACACCTTAGGTCGGTTGACCAGTACCTGGGCTATCTCAAGCCGGCGCATCATGCCGCCGGAGTAGGTCTTTACCAGGCTGTTAGCCCGGTCAGCAAGCCCCATGAACTCAAGGGCTTCCTGGATCCGTTTCTTTCGCAACGTCCGGGGCACCTGGTAGAGCCTGGCGTAAAGAAGGAGGTTCTCATAGCCGGTGAGGTCACCATCCACAGAGACCTCCTGCGGTACATACCCGCAGAGCTGACGCACCTGCTGCGGGTTCCTTAGCGCATCTATACCGGAGACCCTTACCTGCCCCGAATTGGGCTTTATCAGGGTAAGCAAACATCTTATGGTAGTGGTCTTACCAGCGCCGTTCGGTCCCAGTAGTCCGAAAACCTCGCCCTTTTCCACGCGAAAGGAGACAGAGTCCACCGCGGTGAAATTTCCAAAGCGCTTGGTGAGGCTGGTTACTTCAATCATTGCCTGCCACATCCTTTTGCCTGTCAAGTTCTTCGGCAGCTTTCACCAGTGCCCTCAGCCCTATTGCCAGACCATTGAGTTCTTGCTCACTGAGGTTGTCCAGGATTTCCTGCATCCTGCTTGACCTCCTCTCCCTGAGGTTGGCGAGGATGGACTGTCCCTTCTCGGTGAGCTTGAGCACAAGCACACGCCGGTCCTTGTGGTTCTCTTCGCGCTGTACCAGTCCTTGCTCTACCAGGCGGTCGACGATTCCGGTCACGTTTGATGGCGTTACTCCCAGGGCTCCTGCCAGTTTGCTAGGGCTTACGCCGGGATGAGTGGCGATGAAGAACAGACTCTTAAGCTGCGGTACGGTCAAATTCAAGCCCATCCAAGCATCCAGCGAATATTGCCTCATGAGCTGGTGAGCCCGATGCTCAAGTTCAAGCACTTCTGTCAGTAATTCGGATTTGGTCATAGTTAATGTTACCTCAATTATTGATGTGAACAGTAACATATTTAGTGTACTCAGAGGCTGTGCCAAAGTCAACCGGTGCGACTGATATTGCATCTGGTTGTCTGGCGGAGCGGTGAAGTAAAACTTGTGTTAAATGACTAGAGGAAGAATCTATTTATTGGCGGGTGAAAGACGGAGAGGACTACTTTGTGGTGGGCCAGGAGCCCCAGAGCTTGACTTGCCCGCAGTGAGTACATTTGACGAAAAAGGCGAGGAATCCCTGGCTATTACAGGAAGTGCATCGGAAATTTTGAGCAAACTGCGCCAGTCCGGCGTTGCCATTTGTCGGTTGTTTGAGTTTGCCCACTGCCTTCTCAAGCCTATTGAGGCGGTCTGTTAGTTCTGTTATCTTCTCACTGAGCGCTTTGATATCCTGGGGTGGCGGTGTGGACGGGTGATGATGGGGTGTGCTGACTTTTTGGGCATTGCCCCTTTCCTTGGCACCTCCCAGGGGGGGAGCCACTGACTCCACCAGGGCATCTATATCACTCTGTGACAGTATTTTGTCGTCTGACATCAGTAGTAATCTAGGATTTTCACTATGAATTTAGACTGGAATTCCGGTTTTGACAGGTCTAGGTCATAGGGCTGTTGCAGTATTCCTTCCTTCGGGTGGTAACAGATACGTACTACCGGTCTGCCGACGAAACCGCGCTTAGAGTCTGAGATTATACCCACTTCTCTGGTGTTCAGCTCGACGGTCAGTCCTGTGGGGTAGCAGGGTATCTGTTTCACAAAAGCATCCACCATTTCAGGGTTAAAATATTCGCCACTGTATGCCATGATGAACTCGATAGCTTCATGCGGCATATATACCTTGGTTCTCCCCGGACCTACAGAAATGAGTTCTGTATAGCTGTCCGCGATGGCAAGCATCTGTGCCAGTGGCGATATCTTGGAACCTCTAAGTCCCAGCGGGTACCCGGTACCGTTCCACCTTTCGTGGTGCTGCATGATGGCAGTGGCAACATTTGTGTCTTTGCCATTGAACTGTCTTAATAGTTTTTGACCGCGTGCCAGGTGTTCTCGAAGCCTTGCCAGCTCCTCTTTTGTCAGTTCGCCCGGTTTGCGGAGGATTTCCTCGGGCAGCTCTGCATAGCCGATGTCTTTGAGCATGGCTGCCATACCTAGGCTGATTAGTTGGTCCCTATCCCACTTCAGTCTATGGGCTACTATCAGTGAAAGGATGGCGGCTTTCACTGGTTGGATGTAGATGAAGTCTTCGCGGGACACTACGCCGGCTACAGACGGTTCTCCTGTGGTAGAAAAAAGTAGGTGGTTCACCATGGCGTCTACCACACTGCTGATGTTGCGTATCCCTTCCACCGTCAGGCGACCGCTTATACGGGTCTCGATCATCAGCTGTCGCAGCACAGCAGACGCCCGCCCTTCAATTTCCGGTGGTATCAAGGGTACAGAGACAATATCGTAGGCGCGGTTGTCCTGAATGAATATCTCGCTTACTTTCGTTTTAAAGAGCGTCTTCAAGTTGTGCTCATCGAGCTTGACGTTTGCGTCGAGCAGCTTGACCCCGTAGGGATCAAATACCGGATAGCCCAGTGTCATTCCGGGCCTGGCATATTTCAGAGATATCCGTCTCATATCCTAGCCTCCCGGGCCGATGCCGGTGCCGGCATTTTTGAGGTCGCCACAAAGCCCTTTTTGGCAATTGCTTTCCGGTAGAAGCAGGTACTGTACAGTGTGAAGCCGGAGCTTGCCGGTTCGAGGATGATTTCAGTGGCTCCCAGGAACAGGATGCCATCTTCCTTAAGGGCATGATGGAACCTGTGTAGCAGTTCACCTTTTGCCTCTTCAGTAAGGTAGATAAGCACATTGCGACAGATGATGAGGTCAAATCCTGAACCCACGAAGTCCTTCAGCAGGTCGTGCTGTCTGAAAGCGACGCTCTGGCGTATTTTGTCCACCACCATGTAGCCATTTTCGGTGGCGACAAAGTATTTTTCAAGGAACTCTCGGGGCAAGTTTCTGACCTCGTTGGTACTGTAGGGTCCGCCGTTTCTGGCTTTTTCCAAACATTTCTGGTCGATATCGGTGGCTAGTATGTGGTGGCAGGAAAGTGATGCGAGATGGTCAAGGATCATGGCGACAGAGTATGCCTCGGCGCCGTTTGAGCAGCCAGCGCTCCAGATGTTCAGTCTAGTGCGGTGTTTCAACATCGCAGGAAGGATGTCTGTCATCAGCAGGCTGAAGTATTTCGGGTCACGGAAAAACTCGGACACATTTATCGTCAGGAAATCTTTGAGCTTTTGCACCATAGTGCAGTCTCGCTCAAGCGCCGGACAGAAGGATGCCAAGTCCTGAAAGCCAAGATTTAACATAAAGTGCTCCAGGCGTCGGCGCATCTGGTTCGACTTGTACTTATTTAGCTCGACGTCGGTCAGCCTTCGAATTTTTTCTATAAGTTCTCGATATTCGGTATCAGTCATAGCTCTTTCGCCGTGGCCTTCTGTGCTGACAATTTTTGCTCGCAAATTTCTGCGATCTTCAAAGCCATATCATGGATGGGGACTATATAGTCGGCATATCCCGCCCTGATAACGCTCATTGGCATCCCGTTCACCACGCATGTTGACTCGTCCTCCACGATGATTTCACCTCCGAATGCCTTGATCAGGGCGGACCCCCTGGTCCCGTCCGTGCCCATGCCTGTCAGAATCACGCCTAGAGAGCGGTCGCCGAATGCCCTGGCTACCGATTCCATAGTGATATCGATGCACGGTCGGACACCGAGCACAGGGGGACCCCTGTGTAGCTGTATGTGGCCGTGGTTGACCTCCATGTGGTGATCACCTGGTGCTACCAATACCTGACACCGCTCTATTTCATCGCCTTCTTGTGCCTCCCTGACGCTCAGTTTGGACAGGCTGTCAAGCCGTTCGGCAAGTGATCTGGTGAACAGGGAGGGCATGTGTTGCACCACCAGGACGGCTGCATTGATATTCGCTGGCAGACTGGGTATGACCTGCATTAAAGCTCGGGGTCCGCCCGTGGATGAGCCGATGACCACAACCCGGTTTGGTTTTTTCCCGGCATGCGTCCTCTGTCCAGCCTTGACTGGTTTGGTAGGAGGGTATGGGTATGGAGCGGCACCTTTTGACACAATAGTTCTGGCTGCCATTTTTATTTTGGCGATCAATTCTGCTTTCGAATCGGCATCGCCCAGCGGGCTGAGTACGGAAGGCTTAAGGAAGAAATCGACGGCGCCCAGTTCCAGTGCCTTTATGGTGACCTCTGCGCCGCTGGTGGTGAGTGCGCTGAGCATGACGACCGGGGTGGGGGCTTCTTTCATTATGTGTTCCAGCGCTGTGAGCCCGTCCATTTCCGGCATGATTATGTCCATAGTGACCACATCGGGCCTCAGCCTTTTCACCTTTTCTATGGCATCGATGCCGTCTCTCGCTGTGCCGACGATCTCTATCGCCGGGTCGGTCCCCAGTTCCTGAGATATGACTGAGCGAACGAATCCCGAGTCGTCCACCACCAGTACCTTTACTCTATTTACCATAACTTTTCACCACTGCCGAAGCGTTTTTTAGTCCCATGCAATCTAACTTAACATCTTTTTCACCGCTGCCAGCACCCTTTCCGGATCGAACGGTTTCACCACGAAGTCCTTAGCACCGAGCTTAAGGGCTTCTATGACGATCGATTGCTGTCCCATGGCTGTGACCATCGATACTCTGGCGTTGTTATCCAGGGCCATGAGTTCCCTCAGGGCGGTCAAGCCGTCCATGTCGGGCATGGTGATGTCGAGCAGAACACCGTCCGGCCTGTGTTCTTTGTACTTAGTCAGGGCTTCGGCGCCATTAGATGCCTCGATCACTTTATAGCCATTCTGGGTCAGTAGCTGTGAGCACCTCAGGCGCATGAATGCGGCGTCGTCTACAACCATTATTGTAGCCATGGCATACCCTCCGTCACCGAGATAATTTCAGTTGTAAATTTGGGCATCGCATTTTTGTTGGCATTTCAAAGCTCTTTCGGTTTTGCGCCTACACTCTGTACCATGACCTTGCCAGTATCCAGATACATACGCACGGTGCGCCCCTTCTCTCCGCCGACGTCCATAACAGACGGGGCAAGTTTTTCTCTGCCTAGGGCAGCCAGCACCCCTTCAACGTTCTTATCGCCGATCTTGAAGGTACCATCAAATCCCGGTGCTGTAGATATGCGGGCGCCTCCAACAACCTTTATCACCAGACGTGATTTATCTCCGCCGAGCTTAGTTATTTCGCCCAGCAGGGCGGGGATGGCGATGTTGGCGTATTTTGAGGGGGTGGTAGTGCTGGCATTTTCTCCGTGGGGCAGCACCACGTGTGCCATACCTCCTACCTTGGATGTTGGGTCGAAGGCGCAAATGGCAACACAAGAGCCTATGCCCAGGCAGGTAAGCACTGCCGAGGGCTGATTGCTTACTACCAGCTCGCCCATGCCTACGATAATCTCATCGTTCTGAATATGTTTGTTTGTGTCAGTTTTCTGTTCCATCTCCTTTCCCTGCCTTATGGTTACAAGATTACCGGGATCGGTACTATTAGGAACTTGCCATCGATCTGCTTATCTTGTGTCCCAAAACTTGCTGTTATGATCGGCGTTTCCTCCTCCTGTTCTAGGAGGCGGGACAGGGGTACATCCAGAATAGCGCCTGCCATATCTATCATCACCGCCGGTGGTGAGGGGAGCAAGGAGACCCCCGCCCCTTCAGCCAGTGTGTTGAGGAAGAACGAGCCCATGAGGTTTCCTATCTCACCCAGGACAGACTGCTCCATTTCAGAAAGCTCAAGTGTTGAACTTGGGGCTTGCCCCAGCAACATGTTTATCAGCTTGCAAGCCACCTGGGGCTCGTAGCCTACAAACATGTGTCCAGCCCTGTCCTTGATCTGGAGGTATACCCCTACTATTAGAGCTTCAGGTCCTCCGAATTCGTAGGGCACGTCTCTCACCCTCACCTTTTTGACAACGAAGCTAAATATCTGAATTTCTTTATCGACCATTCCTGAAAGTCCCGATACAGCATTTGTTACCGCTTTGCTCACAAGCTTGGTAGTCTCGGCTGACATTTTCCCCTCCGTACACGAACTATCTATTCAGTCGTCTCTCAGTTCACTTTTATCAACCTGTCCTTTTCTCTGCTGTTAGTCAGAAGCGAGTATTCTTGGTGACAGCGCCCCTCGCCTATTGTTGTGCTGAGGAGGTTGGCTATATCCAGCACCAGAGTGACACTGCCATCACCTAGGATACTGGCACCCGCTATCCCCCTGGTATCCCGCAGATAGTTGCCCAGCGTTTTTAACACGATGTCCTGCTGCCCTTTCAAACAATCCACGGTCAGGCATACTTTCCGGTCCCCTGCCTTGACAACGACGCTCTCTACTTCACCATTACTGCTGGCTTGGGACCTTTTCCAGCCGAATACAGCAGCTAGGTCTAACACCGAGAGGACGGTATCCCGCCACATTATGACTTTATTGCCTCTGATGGTCCTGATGTTACTAGTGGGTAGTTTTGTTGCCTCTACAACATCTGCCAAAGGGATGGCGCACAGGGTACCGCCGGCTTCGACCAGAAGCGCTGGTAAAATTGCCAGGGTGAGGGGTAACCTCAAGGTAAACCGCGTACCCCTGTTCTTTTCAGAGCTTACTGTAACTGAGCCGCGCAGCACTTCTATGTTTGTCTTAACCACATCCAGGCCTACGCCTCTCCCAGACACCTCGGTGGTCATTTGTGCTGTCGATACCCTGGGTAGGAATATAAGGTCGATAGCTTCGGCATCGGTCATTCTTGCTGCTTTTTCAGCGGTAATGATGCCCTTTTCCACTGCGGAGCGTTTGATACCTGCCGGATCCAGTCCCCTGCCATCGTCTGTTACAGTAATGACAATATGGTTCTGTTCGTGGTAGGCACAGAGGATTATCCTGCCGGTCTCGGGTTTGCCGAGTGCTGTGCGTTGTTCTGGCGACTCGATGCCGTGGTCAACAGCATTTCTAAGCAGATGTACCAGCGGGTCCTTAATATGCTCGATGACGCTCCGGTCTATCTCAGTCTCCTGTCCCTCGATGACAAAATCTATTTTTTTGCCGGCTTTCCGTGCCAGATCCCTGACCATCCTGGGGAAACCGGTGAACACTGTTTCGAGTGGGAGCATCCTGATTTTCATAATATCTTGCTGTAACATATTGACTACTTTCCCTGTCTGGATCATGCTCCTTTCCAGCTCGTCGATGATCTGGTCACCTCTGTATTTAGCTTCCAGGAGTCGGCTTAGCTGAGCGAGGCGGTTGCGATTCACTACTAGTTCCCCTACCTGTTCCATCAGGCTGTCAAGGCGCTCTATGTTTATCCTCACGCTCTGTTTTGCTTTGCCTGCAGTTTTCGAGGCTAATTTGTCGCTGGCTTGCACAGGGCTGCTGTCAAATTGTTTACTTTGCGCACGATGGTCGAATGGGGTAATCTGAAGGTTAACCAGTTCCGGAACGCTGGTTATTTTTTCCTGCAGCTCAGCCTCTTGGCAACGGGTGGCGAGCAGGAGCTTGAGGTTCAAATCTACTTTTCCCTCTTCGACATCTTTCTGTGAAGGGATGGAGCAGATGACTTTGCCCAATCTGGACGCTTCCACGAGTATCTGGAAACAGCGTACGGCATTCCAGAAACTGTTCCTGTCTATTTCAGCACTGATAAGGAAGACATTCTCACCTTCCTTTAGCGCCGACCGCACCTTCTCTTCGGTTTCTTCGTCAAAAAGTGTTTTTTCGTCCGTATCCCGTGGCTGGTATTTTCCGGGTTGGTCAATGTCACTATTTGCTAATACCCTCTTCAGCATTGAGATAGCCACCGAGGAATCCACTTGGCGATGCTGTGGAGAAGCCAGCTCGTCTTTGAGTGCTTTCAAGGTATCAAGGCTAGTGAGAAGCGTGTCTATAAGCTCTGCGTCTACGGGGCGGCTGCCTTTGCGCAATTCGTCGAAAACAGTCTCCATGGCATGCGCAAGGTCAGCCATCCGCTGATGTCCTATCATGGCTGCCGAACCTTTTATGGTATGGGCAGCGCGGAAGATTTCGTTCAGGAGTTCAGCGGTTACCCCGCCGTGCTCCAGCTTCAGTATGTCTTCATCAAGCACCTGGAGCAGCTCTTCGGTCTCCTGTAAGAATATGACCAGGTCTTCTTTTGCAATATTAGCCATCAGGTCCAATTCGGTTCTCCGCACTTGACGCATTCGCCTGCAGGGGGGCTTTTTTCAAAGCCGGAGAAGCTTTGGAGGATAAAGCTACGCATCTCCCTGCTTTGAGCGTGCATGTTGTCCCTCGATATGGAGACTTTTAAGTTTTAACCGGCTGGTGCCCCTGTTGCCTTTGGCTCCTCCTGTCCCGTCTTTGTGGCGATCGGGCTGGATGCATATTCCAGCCGTTCGTCCTCAAAGGCGGCTGGTGTAAGTGCCTGTTCCTTTGAAAGGACTTTACCGAGGTCGAGCAGTACAATCATGTCACCATTACGTTTGGCGATCCCAAGCATGTAGTCTGATGCTGTGGAAATGATGATATTTGACGGTGGCTCTATGGAATCGGTGGGTATACGAAGCACTTCAGTGACGGCGTCAACGATTATGCCCACACTTTCGCCGTTGCTGTCCACGACCATAATGCGGCTATCCTTGGTCTGTTCTGCGTTTGCCAGCCCGAACCTTTTCCGCATGTCAACGACCGGGACAACTTTGCCCCTGAGGTTAATGATGCCTTCCACAAAGAATGGTGCCTTGGGTATCTTGGTGACTGGCTGCGGTCTGATGATCTCGTAGACAGAATTGATGTCGACGGCATATTTCTCACCGGCTATGGTGAATAAGACGAGGTGCTTTTCGCTTGTCTGACCGTTTGCAGGCATTTTTGACCCCCTTTATCAGGCTAGTTTGTGGATGGTGTCGGCGGGCTGGGTTCAACCTTCACCCCCACGATTGTTTCCTTGAGCAGTTTCTCCTTCGCCTTTTGCCCACTCCCGTTGCCACCGTTATTGCTCACCCTGAACAGGGAAACAGTGTCCTGCAGTTCCCTCGCCATTCCTGTGAGCATATGAGATGCTGCCACCACCTGTTGCACTTGCGCGCTCATTTCTTCAGCAGATGCCGACATTTCCTCAGCGGCGGCGCTATTCTCTTCCACCACACCAGCTACGTTGTTGACGCTGTCGAGGGCCTCCTCTTTGGTGGCTACCATCTGAGTGGCGGCGACGGAGTTCTCCTCGGCAGCTTTGCTCACGCTGTCAATAACCCGTACCATCTCAGCGGCTGAAGCGCTGACCTGCTGGGCTGCTGCTGAGATCTGTTCGATTTGTTCAGATACAGCCTTGGCAGCGTCGAGTATTTTATTCAAGGCTTGACCTGCCTCGTTGGCTATGCTTACGCCTTCCTCGGTCTGGCTGGCACCTTCTTTTGCCGCTTTGATGGACTGGGCGACGCCTTTCTGCACGGTGCTGACGAGGCTGGCGATTTCTTTCGCCTCTTTGGCTGTGCGTTCAGCGAGTTTCTTCACCTCGTCAGCCACCACGGCGAAGCCGCGTCCTTGCTCGCCTGCTCTGGCGGCTTCGATGGCTGCGTTGAGGGCGAGGAGGTTGGTCTGTGCTGCTATATCTTCAATTACTGATATCATCCTGCCGATCTCCTCGGAGTGGCGCCCGAGCTCGTTTATCTTTTCGCTCACTTCATTGACGACGTTGCGGACCTTATACATCGCTTTGATATTGGCATCTACAGCTAGGCTGCCCTCCTTGGCGAGCTGTGTTGCCCGTTCCGCGCCCCTAGCTGCTTCCTGGGCATTGGCGGCGGACTGTTCTGAAGCCTTGCTCACCTGCTGCACTATCAGTGAAGCCTGTCCCACGGCTTTTGTCTGTTCCTGACTGGCTTTGGCTACCATATCTATGGCTTTGGATAGCTGTTCCAGAGACGCCCTTACCTTGCCAATGCCCCTGGACTGCTCTTCGGCACCCTTGGCAATTTGCTGGCTGACGTTGGCCATTTGTGATGTTGCTGAACCGGACTGTTGTGCGGCACCGAAGAGCTGGTTGCTGGAGCCGGAGAGTTCATCCACATTGTCTTTTAGTTGGGCGATCAGGGAGCCCACGCTATCGATAACTTTGTTGACTGACTCCTTGATGTTTGCCAGGTCGTTCTTATAGTCCCCCATCACCTTTACGGTGAAGTCCTTTTCTGCCATCCGTGCCAGCACCTGCGCTGCCTCGTTTATCGGCTCTGTTATGGTGTCAAGTAGCCTGTTGATACCGTGGATGATCTTGCGGAAGTTGCCGCTGTATTTTTCTTCGTCGGCACGGATGCTCAGTCTACCTTCCTGGGCAGCCTCGACCAGTTCCATCACCCCCTGTATGCTTTTCAGTTCATCAGTTATGTCGATTCCGTATTCAAGGGCACCGATAAGTCTGCCCTTATCGTCCTTGAGCGGAGCGGAATAAGCTCGCATCGGGACCTTGCCGGACGCCAGCTCAGCAACGGTTTCGCTGACACAAGGAGAATCGGTTTCAATTGCTCTGGCTGTGGCACAATTTCCGGCGTTGCAGTCAGCCGTCTTGAAAAGGGTGTAACATTTCTTGCCGATGCACTCTTCTGGTGTCACTCCCACTGCCCGGGCGGCGGCAAGGTTGGCGAAGATGACGTTGAACTCTTTGTCGATGACCAGCACCGGTGCCGGAAGCTTGTTCAGGTAATAAGCTTTGGCTCCCGATTCAGAGGCAGCTTTGCGCAGTTGCGAACCCACGTCCTGCAGGTATTTGACCATCTGGCTGAGGGCATTGCCTAGGAAGTCCTTTTCTGACTTTGGCTGGGCGTTGGTATCGTTAAGCTGTCCCTTGACTATTTTGTCGGCTATACCTGCCATCTCCTCGAGGTAAAGTTGCATATCCCTGTATGCCTGTGCCATCTGGCCAAACTCGTCTTTAGAGGTATAGTCCACCCTTTCGGTGATGTCTCCGACCGCCATCTTTTTCAGAGCTTTCTCGACCTGCTTCACCGGCCGGGTGATGCTTCGCAGCAGCAAAAAGATGATGAGTATGGAAACAACGATGGCTGCCACCATGAAGGCAAGTGTAACGATCAAAGCTGATCTGCCGGCGGTTTCCATGCGTTCATTTGCCATGGTTACCAGCAGGCTCATGCCGCCGTAATTCTGGTTCATCTTATCTGCGCTGCCTTTGATCTGCTGCTCCAGTTTTGTCAATGCAGCTTCGCAGGCTCGCTGTTTGAGCACGTTATTATAGTAGACATCTGCCTGACTGATGTACTGGTTGATGTGATCCAGAATCGCGATAGCAGTGGTGGACAGTTCCTGATTGTCCTTGACCATTGCTGCCAGGTTCCTGGCTTCGGCTTCTGTATCCGGCATAACTGCTATAAAGTCAGTCCAGCTTTGTTCGGTTTCATTCTTTATGAAATAGAGCGCCTGTACTCTCATGAGCAGGAACTTTTTCTCCAGGGCGTCTGCCTTTATGAACTCCTCGCCACCCCTTTTTACCTTCTCTTTAAAAACACTGACTTGCTTTGGGAATTCGTTGCCGATCTTTCGCCAGTCCTGTAGTATTATTTCATTTGATTCCACTGCATTCATATAAGTAGTGAAAGTCGTTTCATAAGTATCAAGGTTTGCTGTTATTTGTTTGGAGACTTGTGAGGCTTGTGGGCTATCGGAGAGGGTCTCGATGGCTCGGAGGTGGTGTTTCAGATGTGCCAGTGCGGTCCTTATGTTATTTGCGTGGCTTGTATCACTATCCGCCATGTATTGGTATTTGCTCACGGAAAGCTCGAGCAATTGTACGTTCGCTTCGTGCGCCGCCAGCAAGACATCCTTTGCCTTGTTGATGGAAGAAAGCGAGCTTATGGCTATGTAGCTTTGAACACCAGCTAGTACCACTATGACCAGGAAACCTATGAGCAGTTTAACTCCTATTTTCAGGTCATTCCACTTCTTCATTTTTACCCCCTTTAGCCTGTGGTCGGTAGAGCGTTAGCCAGCGCTGTTCCGGTCACGCCAGTAAATGGTTCCCTTTCTAGAAGCGGTGGCTAAAGCCTATAAAGATTGTCGTCCCTCGGCATTTGCTTTAGGAAGTACCAAACGGTTAAACGCGGTGACCGAAAGAGATAATGCGGTTGTCAATCAGGTGGAGACAAATGGCGAACCGGTTTCTTTTTGCGGGTATTGCCAGTGGGGATATAGCGCTGAGAGGACTGCAAGACAGCGGTTGTCCGCTAGGACCGGCGTAAGTAAATAGCAGGGTTACGCCGGCAGCTACCCACACTCGCTATAAGCCAAGGCGTAGTGTAAAAATCGCCCCTCCCCTTGTTAGCGGGGCTTGCCGTTCCATGCTTTGATAGAGGATGCTTTACCACAGATTGGCGGCTGCTGGCACGCTAGCGCGGTCGTGCAGGTGTATGGCGTTCTTGGTACAGACTGAACGGCAGATACCGCAGCCGAAACACTGGGTTACATCGATAAATACCTTCTTATTGGCGGCGCTGTAGCCGATGGCGCCGAACTGACAAACGCGCATACAGTTCCGGCAGCCGTTGCACAGTTCGGTGTCGACCTCGGACACATACTCAGCGCGTGTCAGGGTATCTATCCCTGCCATCACTGTGCGAGAAAGTGCACCACAGTCTGGCCGGTCGCAATTGCAGATGCCGATAATGAACGGTTCCGGTGCTACCCAGATGGAGTGTACCAGCCCATCTTTCTCATATTCCCTCATATTATTGAGCGCCTCCTCCTTAGTCAGCCTTTCCAAGCCCGTGGTCTCGGCGCCTGAGAGGAATCCGGAGCCTGGCCTACGTGCTATCCTCTGGACGTGTTCATCCGGCAGTAGTACACTCATTCCGTAGCAATACCGTAGGTCCTTTACGTTCTTAGCTTTGCGGCACCAGCAGTCCATGCGCACCACACTGTTGACGAGCTGGAAGACCTTCTCCACATCTTCGATAGGGAGGACCTGACCGGAGTGCTGTTCTCTGACGCGCCTCCTGATACCTGGTTCCATTATAGCTCTTATCAGGAATGGTTTTTTCTTTATCTCCTCCCATTTTTGCAGGCTTTGTCGGTAAACTTTATTGTCGAAAACGATGCCGCGCCTTTTAAGGTCGCTGCGCAGGTCTAGGGAGTAGTTCTTAGCCTGCAAATACCATATCTTTCCTTCTCCGTGTTTATGGCAGTTCTCACACATAGCTCACCTTCCTTTTGTATTTTTGGCCGGGTGCCATAGTGTAACCCCTAGTTTTGCGAGCTGTCAACATCCGCTCAAAGCTTATGGTTGTTGTCCCCATAGCCGGCTTTTGGAAAAAGCCGAGGATGCATCAGCCGTCTGGTGTTTGGTTCTTGCGAAAGCAGCACGCCACGCAGTAACCGCATTTTTGTGCTGCTACTGTTTGCCTGATAAAATTATCGCCATGTCCAGATACCTCATCTTCGGTGTCATATCTCTGGGGCTGCTCATGGTGGCAATAAGTGGCACCGCCGTGTCGGTTGCTTTCCCGATAATTACCAGCTCGTTCGGCGTTTCGCTAGTCCTTGCAGGCTGGGTACTGACCATCTTTCAGCTTGTGGCTACCGTGACGATGCCTCTGGCGGGAAAAGCTGGAGACATACTAGGTGTAAAGAGGATTTTTATGCTTTCCCTATTATCTTTCACACTCGGCTCACTGCTCTGCGCCGTGGCGCCTAACATTGAACTACTGATTCTTTTCCGGACACTGCAGGGCTTGGGTGCCGGTAGTTTTCTACCTGTAGCAACGAGCATAGCTGCCAGAGAGTTTCCCGGGTCGAGACAGCAGGCGATAGGGCTGTTCACCAGCATTTTCCCCATTGGCCAGATAATTGGTCCCAACCTTGGTGGCTGGCTGGTGGAAGCTTTCGGGTGGCGGTCCGTATTCTGGGTCAATGTCCCCATGGGAGTCATGGCTATTGCTGCTGCAGTGTTTCTGTTGCGTGGTGACGAAAGGGAAAAGGGGCAGGTCGACCTGGTTGGTGCCGGGCTTCTCACAGCGTCGGTGTTCGCCTTCCTGATGGGGCTGAGCCAGCTAGGCAACGGGAATGGTTCGTGGTTGGGGTCAGGGGTATTATTTGTTTCCACCGGAGCTATGATAACCACATTTGTGTGGTATGAGAAAAGGGCTAAAACTCCCATTATCGACCTCGAGGTCTTGAATGAGAAGCCTTTTCTGGCGGCAAATCTTTTCAACTTTGTGATGGGCGCCTGCGTTATGGGGGTAATGGCATTCATCCCGCTGTACGCTGTTTCTATATTCGATATGACGGTGTTTCAAAGCGGATTCGTGCTCACGCCGCGGTCAGTGGCTATGATTGCAGCCTCAACGCTCACCAGCATGTTCTTGGTGAGGTGGGGCTACCGCCAGCCGATGCTTATCGGGACGGTGCTAACTGTAGCAAACCTCATTTTGCTGGCTCTCAGTGCCCTTGGTGTGGGAACGACGGTGTGGGGGCACATCAACAGCGTGGTGCTGGTTTCTGGGATAATGTTACTCGCCGGTGCCGGCATGGGCATAACGGCACCGGCGGCAAACAATGCCTGCATTGAGCTCATGCCTGACCGCGTCGCCACCATCACCGGGGTAAGGGGGATGTTCCGCCAGATCGGTGGGGCTGTAAGCATTGCGGTCACCTCCTTGGTGCTGCAGAGAGCGGGCGATATGGCGCACGGCTTCTTTTTTGTGTTTACCGGGCTGGCTGTGGTGATGCTAATTAGCATCCCGGCTATCTTTATGATGCCGGCTTCGCCTAAAGATATATCCGCGGCATAGCCTATATCTTCAGCATCACCCTGCCGGTGTACTTGCCCTGTTCCAGCTCTTCAAGCACCTGTTGGGCTTGCTCCAGAGGGGCGACCTTGGCTATATGGCTTTTCACCTTGCCAGCAGCGGCTAGCTCTACAAGTTCTCTCATCTCGTCCACCGTGCCTGCACCAGAGGACATTATCAACAGGTCCCTGTTCAGTAAGTCCAGAGGCATCACGGTTATTCCGCCCTCGCTGGCTGCGGGCATGCCGATGCCGATAAACACACCACCGCGCCTTAGCAGGGCGAGCCCGAGTTCGAAGCCAGCCACTCTGGGTGTGAGTACAATGCTAGCATGGGCGCTACCGAGCTTATCGCGGACGAACTGTACTGCCTCGCTGGCGTCCACAGCGTAGTCAGCCCCCATGTTCTTCACGAAGTCCAGCCTTTCCTTTCCTATGTCCACCCCCACCACTATGTAGCTAAACTGTTTCGCTATTTGTACGGCATAGTGTCCGAGACCACCGGCAGCGCCCACTATTGCCACGATCTTGCCTGGCGTTACACCATATTTGAAAAGCTTTTTTATAGCGCTATAGGTGGTGAGGCCGCCGCATGCCAGGGACACCTCGTTGTCGCTGATCTCGTCTGGCAGTTTTACCAGTGCCTTCGCCCATACTGAGATATACTCCGCGTAGGTGCCGGAAAGTGGCCTCTGCAGCCGGCAAAGTCTTGTTTTGCCGTTGAGACAGTACTCGCAGGCACCACACCAGTAGGCGCCGGCGAAACCGCCGAGCCCCAGTATTACCCTGTCCCCCTTCTGTAGGAACCTCTCTGCACCCGGACCCAGCTCCTCCACCGTGCCGATGCCCTCGTGCCCTATGGGGATTTCGACCGACGTGGGCATCTTCCACCAGTCCCTTTTCACTATGTGGACATCAGAATGGCAGACACCAGCCACGGTAAGCTTGATCAAAGCCTCCTCGTACTTTGGTGTTGGCTTGGGAACATCCTTGATTACCAGCTTATCACCAGACAGGATAGCGGCACGCATATTTTAGAAACCTCCTTTAGACGTTAGACTTTATTACACTCGGCGTCTTTTGTTAGCCACGTAGTCTACGAGCACATACTGTCCCAGATTGTCGGCGCCGGTAAAGAACACCCTCCCCCTTCCCGCCTTTGCCATCTGGTCAACAAAGGCGGTATAGAGCTGGTAAGAATCGAGCATAAAGGTGTTGATCACGATGCCGCTCTGGGCACACCGCTTCGCCTCCCTCAGGGTCAGTTGCAGGGTGCGAAGGCTAGGTGGGTATTGCAGGAAGAGCCGCCCGTTCTCAATATGGGCGGTGGGCTCCCCATCGGTTATCAGTATCACCTGCTTGTTGGCAGCCCTTACCTTGCTTAAGAGGTGGCGGGCTAGCGCCAGCCCCTGCTGGATGTTGGTGTACGGGTCGAACTCGTCCCAGCTTATATAGAGCAACTCGTCCTTCTTAATTAGTCGGGCATAAGTGGAGAAGCCGATGGTGTGGAGGATGTCCCTGGGGTACTGGCTCCTGATGAGGCTATCGAGGGCGATGGCGACCCTTTTGGCTGCCTCAAAGTTGCCCCTCATGGGCATGGAGAGGCTTAAATCCAGCATCAGCACCGTGGCTGAGCGGGTGAGCGCCTCGGTCTCGAAGACCTCGAAGTCCTCGGGGGCGATGTGCAGCGGTGGAGCCTTGGGCTCCCGGTAGAGGGAGTTCATCACCGTCCTCTGAATGTGGACTTGGAACTCATCGCCGAACTGGTACCTCCTGGTCTCGCCGGTGCGCTCGCCACCTGTCCCTTTTTTCCTCAGATTGTGCGTGCCCAGTGCATCCTTTTTCAGCTTTTCGAATATATCCTGCAGGGCTTTCTGTCCGATCTTCCTGATGCCACGGGGTGTCAGCTCATAGCCATGCTCGTTTTGCTGGATATAGCCGGCTTCCTCCAGCACGCGGGTGATGTTGCGCAGTTGGTCCAGCTCCCTGGCAGCCTGCTCGCCGAGCAGTTCCTTCACCAGTTCCTCATTGATGGCGTCCGTGGAGCGACTGTAGCGGGCATCTTCAATCTGTGCCTCGAGCCTGTCCATCTTATGCAGCATCTCCATCAGCTTCAGGGCTTCCTGATACGAGATGGGCTCCTCACCGGAGAATAGGTAGCGCTGGTGCAGCGGGAAGTCGGGGTTCAGCGCCTGGAGGTTGGCGCTGAGACGTGCCAGTTCCCTGCGAGTGGCATCATCCATCACCGATTCCAGCATCTCTTCGAGTGAGCGTCTGTCCTCGGGCGAAAGGCTGTCCAGCAGCGACTGTGCCTGTCTTATCTGCTCCTGCAGATAGTCGATGAGTTCGTCCAGACTCTGTGGTGGCTGGGGACCGAAGAAGTTGCCAAACCGACGGAGGAACTGCTGGTAATCCGGCTCCTCGCCCCTCAGACGCTGTTCCAGCATCTCATTTATCGCCTGAAAAAGTTGCCGCATGGCAGCCATATCGCCCGGCTGGAGGTTTTTTATCTGTTGCATCAAATTCTGGGCATACGGCTGCACGGCGTACGTTTTTAGCATGTCCATGAGTTCCTGGAACTGCTGCCTGGCGTCGTCGTCAATGAAGTCGTACTGTGATAGCTCCCTTATCTGGCCGCCGATGTCCTGCGGCAGGCTGTCCAGCTTCTCCAGGTTCCGCATTGCCCTCTCCTCCAGGGCTTTAAGCAGCCTTTCCCGCTCTTCCTGGCTGAGTTCAGAGGGACCCTGTTCTGCCTGCTGTCTTGCTTCCTGGAGGCGCCGCGAGATGCCCTCCCGCTCCGTCCTCACTATGCTGTCCAGCCTCTTGCGGATGTCGTCCAGTATTGAGCCCAGGTTATACTTATCGAGCTGCTGCTGGCGCCTCTGGCGTAGCCTGTTCAGCAGGTCCTCCAGGCTGGGGAGACGCCGTCCCTGTCTGTCGGCGATGCCACCGCGCAGCAAAGAGCGCAGGGCGTATGACAGGTCACCGTAGGGCATGAGGTAGCGCTCCAGGTGTTTCATCAACTCATCGGGATCGAGCTCAAAGAGGTCCTGGGTGCCGTCCCACTCAGAGTACCGGTAAATAGCCATCTTACTTGTAAATTGTCTTTCCTTTTACCTGCTCTTTGTTCAGCTTTCGGTTCAAATGCAGCCCCTCGAGGATGAACTCCACCGCCGCAGCCATCACCTCGGGCCTCTCTGACTCAGCCACCACCTTGACTGCCTGCATCATCCCGCCCGCCGCCTTTGCCTGACGAAGGTACTTATCAGCGCCCATCATATCCGACGCCTCGAAGCCGAAGCCCTCACTGAAGCGGGAGACCACATCATCGAAGTTATATGAGCGGTAGTAGCGGTTGAAGGTGGTGAGCACCGCCCGCTTCATCAACTGGTCCAAGACCTTCTCCTCTCTGGCATCCTCGAAGCCCTCCAGCTCGATCTTGCCGCTTGTAGACGACATAATGTACGGCAGATCGCTGATGCGGGGCACGGCTAGCTTCTCGCCGAGGATGACGGCGCGCCTGATGGCGTTGGAGAGCGCCGTCTCGTAGTTGGCGATGGAGACGCGCACGCTGACGCCGGAGCGCTGGTTTATCTCCGGGCTCTTTCTGGCTAGCTGGGTTATCTCGGCGATGATCTCCTTCATATACTGGGGGACATATTCCTCTACCTCGCTATCGGGGAAGCGCCTCCGCTCCTGCTCCACGATGGCGATCTCGTCCTCGATGGTGGTGGGGTAGTGGGTACGTATCTGGGCACCGTACCTGTCCTTGAGCGGGGTGATGATGCGGCCGCGACTGGTGTAGTCTTCCGGGTTGGCGCTGGCGACGAGCAGTATGTCCAGCGGCAGGCGCACCCGGTACCCCCTTATCTGGATGTCTCCCTCCTCCATAAGGTTGAACAGGCTCACCTGCAGCTTCTCGCTGAGGTCGGGAAGCTCATTGATACAGAAGATGCCGCGGTTGGTCCTGGGGATGAGCCCGTAGTGGATGGTGAGCTCGTCGGAGAGGTATCTCCCCTCAGCCACCTTGATGGGGTCGATGTCCCCGATGAGGTCGGCGACGGTGATATCTGGCGTTGCCAGCTTTTCGCCGTACCTTTCAGCCCGGGGGAGCCAGTCTATCTCGAGCCTGTTGCCATCCTCTGCCAGCTTATCGCGGCAGCGCTTGCAGATGGGTGCCAGTGGCTGGCAATTGATCTCGCAGCCCCTTACGTAGGGCATCTCCTCATCAAGCAGGTTCACCATAAGGCGCATGATGCGCGACTTTGCCTGACCGCGCTCGCCAAGAAAGATGATGTCCTGACCGGAGATGATGGCATTTTCTACCTGAGGAATGACGGTCTCATCGTAGCCAATGATTCCCGGGAAGACGGTTTTCCCCTCCCTTATCATGGCGATGAGGTTGCGCCTCATCTCCTCCCTGACGGTGAGCGGCTGGTAGCCGGAGGCTTTAAGTTCGCCGAGTGTCCTGGGTCTGGTATGTTTTGTCATGTAGTGTCGTCCTCTCTGTTATCCGCCTGTGAGCCACCATTTTATCAGCCCCGGGGGTGGATGGCAAAAATGAAAATCCTGTGCAAACATCACCTTAGTACTATTGACAATTCGAGATGTAATGGTTTATTGTATTGGCAACTATAAACAAGGAGGTGGGTAGATGCAAGCCTACTGCATGAAGTGCCGCACCAAGAGGGAGATGAAGGACGCCCGCAACATCCGCATGAAGAACGGCAAGCCGGCTACCCAGGGCGTTTGCCCGGTATGCGGCACCAAGATGTTCCGCATCGGCAAGGGATAAGGCTAGGCTCTTAAATCCCACCAGAAGGCTGGGCGTTCTTAAGCGGGCGCCCAGCCTTTTGATTGCGGTAAGGAATGGTCATATGACTGAGAAAATTAAAGCGGTGGGCTTGCTTTCCAGCGGCATAGACTCGGCGCTGGCGATAAAGCTGGTCAAAGAACAGGGTGTGGAGGTGGTGGCGGTAAACCTTGCGTTGCCCGTGTCTGATGACAGGATAGACTATGCCACCCTGCTTGCCCGCCAGCTTGATGTGCCGCTTGTCAGGATAGAGGCTGCGGAGGACTACATTGAACTGGTGCGGTACCCCCGGCACGGCTACGGAAGCGGCATGAACCCCTGCATAGACTGCCGCATCTACATGCTACGGAAAGCGTGGAAGGTGGCAGAGGGTATAAATGCAAAATTTCTGGTCACCGGCGATGTCCTCGGTGAAAGACCGATGACCCAGCATCGGGCGGCGCTGCAGCTCGAAGAAAAGGAGTCAGGGCTTCAGGGGCTTATCCTCAGGCCGCTTTCAGCGAAGCTTCTACCCGAGACGGTGCCGGAGAAGGAGGGGTGGGTGGACAGAAACAGGCTTCTTGCCATCGAGGGCAGGAGCCGCAAGCCCCAGCTTGAGCTGGCAAAGCGGTATGGCATCACCGGATACCGCACGCCGGGCGGCGGTTGTCTGCTCACCAATAAAGAGTTTTCCGGGCGGCTTCGCCAACTATTCCGCCTTGGGCAGGATGTGGGCGTGAGGGACATCGAGCTACTCAAGCTCGGCAGACATTTCTTTGAGCGTGGTGCCCACATTATAGTTGGCAGGAACGAGCGGGAAAACAGGCTGCTTATGGAGCTGAAGCAGCCTGAGGACTTTGTACTCGAGGCAAAGGGCTTTCCCGGTCCGGTGACGCTGCTCCGCGGTGAGAAGATGCCTGAACTGGTGCGGCTTGCCGCCGACTTAACCGCGCGTTACTCAGATGCACCTGAAGGAGAGGTGGTGGTGGAATGCCGCGACGGTGGTGAGGTCAGGACGGTGCTGACCTCGAAAAAACTCCCGTGAGCTATCTCTCCGAAGCTAACTCCTCCTCGCCTATCAGCCTGATACCGTTCCTTTCCAGCAGCGCTGCGGTGATGCCTTTCCCGGCTATCTTTTTTCCTGAGAACGAACCGTGGTAAGTCCAGTTGCAGCTGCAGGAAGGACTTCCAGACCTACCGATGAACTCGGTTATGCCCAGCAGCCTGGCTATCTTCAGCGTCTCCTCGGCGC
>DAOTWF010000029.1:0-5303 GCA_034435835.1 Dehalococcoidia bacterium
CCCCCCTCACTCTAACTCTCTCCCACCAGGGGAGAGAGAACCTCTTTCCTCTCCCTTGATGGGAGAGGATGAAGGTGAGGGTGAGAGCTCTATATCCCCCCTCACTCTAACTCTCTCCCACCGGGGGAGAGAGAATACAACTCTCCTCTCCCTTGATGGGAGAGGATTAAGGTGAGGGTGAGAGCTCTATATCCCCCCACACTCTAACTCTCTCCCACCAGGGGAGAGAGGATGGGAGGGTGACTCTCTCCCACCAGGGGAGAGAGAACCTCTTTCCTCTCCCTTGATGGGAGAGGATTAAGGTGAGGGTGACTGGCGCCCGCCGGCGGAGAGAGGATAGGGTGAGTGACTGTCTCCCGCCGAAGGAGGATGGCTGGAGGTTCATGTCACCAGCTGACAGCAGCGTGGTGGGGGGCAAAGCGGTCACAGCTCGTCCCCTCTGTCGTTTCCGCCCCCCACCATATAGCCGGCTTGCCGGTTGCCGCGATGCAACAACCTGCCGGCCGCTCTTAGTCTTGCACACCTATAAGTGCAGCTCTGCGCTGCACGCAGAAGTCCACCAGGCCCACATACCACTTCAGCCTGTACCTCGTGGCGTCCTTGCCTTCCAGCGAGCCGATGGTCTCAATCTGTATGCCGCCGTTGGTGGCGCCGCAAACTGCGCCCTCGCCGAACTGCAGCGCGTAGATGGTGGAGCAAGTCCCACCCGTCACTGCGGTCTCCACGCCGCCTGTCAGAACGTGGGTATTAAGTATGTAGTCGCTGACTCCTATGGGTATGCCGTTGTAGTACTGTACAAACTCCCCCAGCTTACCTTCGCCGATTTCCAGGTTGGTGCCTGCGGCCCTGGCCAGCGCTTGTATCTTGCGCCGCGAGCGTTTGCCCATAAGCAGCAAGTCCGGCGGTCCGCCCCTAACCGCGTCTATCAGCTCGTCCAGCTTCGCCAGGGTGAGTGAAGCGCCCATGCCGCCCATAGACACCACCTGCTCCGAGGCCGTGCCGGTGGCTATAAGCTTGATTAGCCCGTCTATCGAATTGGTGTTTCCTGTCATACCCAGGTAGTTGGTGGTCGTGCCATAAATAAAAGCCCTCTCGAACTCCAGCCTCAAAGACCTGGCTGCCAGCTCGAGGACGACCGCCTCTATATCCTGTATATTGCTCCTCGTCTGCTTGATGTAGTTGTCCACATCGGCGTTCCTGCCCAGGACCTTGAGGGTGGCGGTGAGCTGGTCGAACTCCGGTGCCGTGCCGGTCGTCCAGTCGCCGTTGGCTGCGTGCCAGGCGGCGGCAGTGCCTAACTCCTTCTCCCTGTTGTAGGTCAGAGCGTTACCGTTTATCTCGATGAAGGGTAGCCTCTGAAGTATGGGGCTGTCCCTGATAACGGTCTCGATGACGCCCTGAAGCAGCACATCGTTTGACAGCTTGGCGGCTTCCGTAAGTGTGATTGCCATAGTTTATTCCTTTCTCCTTCTGGCCTGTTCCAGGCCCAGTGTTATTTTCTCCGTGGTGCTCAAGGCTTCCGTGCTTACGGTCCTCACCGGTGCTCCAGCCGGGACAGAGGTCTGCGTGGCCCGTTCTGAGATGGCCTGCTTGATGCTGGCCACCAGCCTATTAGCCCTCTCAATAGATGCCTTCACCTCCTCAACGGTCGCGCCGTAGATAGCCTCTGCGGGTATCAAAGTATTGGAGGCCGCTGCCAGCTTCTTAAACTCCTCAACGGCGAAGGCGTAGGCCGCCTTTGCCCCTTCGAAGCTGTTGTTCAGCTCCGCAAGCTGCGCCTTTAGTGCCTCGATATCGGCCGTCTTGGCCTGGAGCTCCTGCTGGTAGCCGGCTATGGTAGCCTTAAGGTCTTTCGTAGCCTCGTCCACAAGCTGCCGGGCTTTTGCCCTTTCGCCCTCGAGCTCGGCCTTGACAGTTTCGAGGTCTTCCCGGCTACGGGTGTTGTTCTCGACCTGCAGGGTGTTTGCTTTTTCATTCAATGCCTATCTCCTCTGTTTTATTCGGTTAAAGCCTCGGCCTCGGTTCCGGCTGTAGTTGCTCTCCCTCTCGAACCGCCTCGTCCGAGGTGGGCACTAAACCTCTGGTTCATCTCAAGTATCCTGGCCCTCTCCTCGAGCCACCTGTTCAGCTCCGCCTCCGGGTCTCTGATGCCCAGCTCGTCCATAGCTGTCCTTCGGGAATGGACGCCTGACTGCACCAGCAGGTGCTCATTCTGGGCTAACCTGGCCCTGTCCTGCGGTAGCACCGCGCCCCAGATGACACGGGGCTGAACATCGGTCAAGTCCTCTCCGTTGTATATCTTATGTAAGGCAAGTATCATGCGGTTCCTAGTGTTATACACCGCGGTGCGTATAATTCTTTTACGTCTCACCTTCTGTAGCAGCGATTGCAGTTCCAATTCCAGTGCCACGCCTGACAGCTCCCTTTCGATGCCGCCGTAGGCTGCCCTGGGGGCTTCTGAGATGTCGTGAAGGCAACGGTAAATCATATCGATATAGTCCACGTGCAGCCTGATGCCGCCGCCGGCAAGCAGGTCCAGCAGGTAGGCTCTGGCATCCTCTGGCAGTGTCCACACCTGCCCGGGAGCCACCTTTATTTCCTCGGCTGACTCAACGCCTTGCAGAACGGCGATGGGGTTTCCCGACACTTCCAGGATGCGTGACAGTTGGGTCAGTGCCCTGTTGAGCTCCCTCTGTGACTGCATAAGAGCCGGTATGTCGGATACCCCCCAAAAGTGCTTCGGCTGGCGAACGTTGGGAAATATGATAAAGGGTATGAAGCCATAGGGGTTGGACTTGTCCTCTATGGGGTCGTCGTCCAGATAGAGCGTGAAGCGGTCTTTCGTCCACAGCTCTGTCACCACTGCGGTGTTCCCGGATACCGCTCTGCGGTAAAGCATGCCGATTTCATCTTTGGTCAGTATGTACCTTGATGCCACCCGCCATACCCTGGACAGGTCATCGCCTACCCACCAGGCGAAAAGGCCTGAAACATCGGGCGCTGTTATCCGGATGCGCTTCTCCTGTGCGTCCCAAGTGACTTTATAGCAGCCGTCCCCCAGTATCGCGGCGTCTATTTCGGTCTCGTAGTCCAACTGCTGCAGATTGTTGGAGTCGTAGACATGGTAGATGACCTTCTCGGCCCTGCGTGCTATGTCTCCGGCCCCCTGGGTGTCGTCTGCGGTGGGTGAGGGGTCACAGGCAAAGTTAATGCCTTCCATGAGGTAGGAAGTAACCTTGTCGACGGCGATTTTGGCATAGTTAAACACCAGCTGGCGGTATTTGGAGCCCCCGGTCCACTGCTCGCCGTTGTAGAAGTCCAGGTTTGCCCTGTAGGCCGCCAGTCTGGACCTATCGAGCCGGGATAGCGACAATGGGTCGAAGGCGGTCATCGGTTACACCTCCGCCGCCGAGCCGGCCTCGCCTCCTTAAGCGCCCGTTGCACCGTCCTTATGCTGACGCCGAACAGCCCAGCTATGGCGGCAACGCTTTTGCCCTCCTTTCTCAGCTCCGCCATGCGGGCGGCACGGAGACGCACCTTCAGCCTCTGCCTGCCCCGAGGCACCTCCTCAAGGCACCTCGGCAGCGGGCACTCCAGACAGGCGGAATATGCCTCACAGCCCTCATCCCGCCACTCCACCTCCTCAGGCAGTAAGTTAAACCACTCAATAACCACAGCCTGTCAATCCTAGCACGAATGTTCTATTATTTCAAGGGGATTTTGTCGTTTTGGTGGGGTGTGTGGTGCGGGGGTGTAGCCCTGCCCGGGGTGGTGGGGTGGCTGGCGGCTTTGAAGGGCGGCGCCACGTTTGCGCCGTGGTAGAACTTGACAGGCTGGCGGGTGGAGAGTATAAACTTAAGGCATGAAGCATTTAACTTATCTGGGGCTGCTGGTTGCGGCGCTGTGGCTCCTGCCCGGTGTGGTGAGCGCCCAGAGCGGCTGAGTTGAGGGCGTCTGTCCCACGGTCGTGGGCGAGACCAAGGACTCGGGCAGGGTGGGCTCGATAGCTACTTTAACCATAGATGCTGGCAACCGCCAGATAGGCGGGCCCTATGAGATTCTGTGGAGCAGCCGACCCATCACCGAGGAGACCACCGACTTGCTGGTGGTGAAGAAGGGTGAGTTCCCCAGGGAGACCACCAAGATAACCGTCGACTTCACCATACCTGAGGCCGCCTACGGCCGCAACTACGTCCTGTTCCGCCGCGCCTGGCGTCCGCAGGACCCCTACGGCTTCGCCTTCACCGTGATACCGGATATAAAGGTAAGCCCGACTTCAGGCAGTCCGGGCACGGAAATCACCGTAAGGGGCACCGGCTTCCCGGCCAGGAACAAGGAGATCAGGCTCAGCTTCGATGGCAAGGACACCGGGCTGCAGATAACCGCCAGCGAGCTGGGCAGTTTCACTGTCAAATTCACCGTGCCCGAGACGAACTCGGGCAGGCACGAGCTCAAGGCCTATGTGGAAAACATGTATATAGAGGATACCCGCGCCTTTTTCGAGGTCACGCCCACAATCAGCCTGGAGCCTAAATTGCCCGAGATCGGCGCCGAGGTAACCGTCAGCGGCAAGGGGTTCGCCGCAGGCAGCCAGGTAACCATAAAATACGATGACATAACCATAGCCGGCTCGCCGGTAACCGACCAGAAAGGCAGCTTCAGCCACAAGTTCAAGGTGCCCGAGAGTCCCAAGGAGAAACACATCATCACCGCCACCGACAGGGCGGGCAACACCGCCACCTACGGGCTACCGCTGGAGGACAAGCCGCCGCCGGCGCCGATGCCACTGCACCCCTGCCGGGGCGAGACCTTCGGGCTCCTCGGCCCGCAGTCCGTCACCTTCAAATGGGAGGCTGTCGAGGACCCCTCCGGAGTCAGCTACACGCTGGAGGTGGGACGGAATATAAAGGTATGGCCGCCCGTGGCCCTGAGGACGGGCATGACCGGCACCACCTGCGTCATCAACCTGGAGCCGGGGACATACTACTGGCGCGTCAAGGCGGTGGATGGCGCCGGTAACGAGAGCGGGTGGGAGTACGCGCCCTACCCCTTCAAGGTGGGTGCTCTCTCGGTATGGTACTTGGCGCTGGGCGGACTGCTGTTTCTGGTGTTATTCATCATCATCCTCAGGATTTTCCTCCAGCGCCTCAGCCAGTACATAAAGTAACCCCGGGACCCAAGGCAGAGGTCTCATTCTCACCCTTACTTTCACCCTCACCTTCATCCTCTCCCATCAAGGGAGAGGAGATGAGGGAGAGGAAAGGTGTTCTCTCTCCCCCGGTGGGAGAGAGTTAGAGTGAGGG
>DAOTWF010000030.1:0-210497 GCA_034435835.1 Dehalococcoidia bacterium
CCTCTGGTGTGCCAGTTGTCGTGCCAACGGCAGTGCTGGGTAGCTATGTCTGGACGGGATAAGCGCTGAAAGCCTCTAAGCACGAAGCCCACCCCAAGATGAAATCTCCCACCGGGCCAACCGGGTAAGACCGCAGGTAGACTACCTGCTTGATAGGCGGCACGTGTAAGCGCAGCAATGCGTTCAGCTGAGCCGTACTAATGGTCGAGGTCTTCGACCTACATCAGGCTGAGCACAAAACTATTCACTTGCTATCAGTATCGCGGGGTGGAGCAGTGGTAGCTCGTCGGGCTCATAACCCGAAGGTCGTTGGTTCAAATCCAACCCCCGCTACCAGAAAAAAGAAGGTAAGGACACAAATCCTTGCCTTTTTGTTTACCCCTCGCTTTCCTGCTGAGTGAAATCGCAAGCTCCCCATCCCCCATTGCCTGCGGTTGAATCACAGGCTCGCTAGATTTATACTTCCAGTCCTAATGAAAGCTACTATTGGCTATTGCAACAACTGCCCGGCAAAATCTAAACTACAGTAACGAGGCAGGACACCTTATTACACAGCCGTCGGCAAGGGGCAGGAGTCTGCAAGAGACCGGTTTCAGAATGGAATATGTTAAAATGTTGACTGTGCAGATAAGCGAATGCAGCCCGATAGCTTTGAAATTACCAAGCCGCATTAGCGGTTTGAGCAGACTGGCTTATAACCTCTGGTGGAGCTGGCATCTGGAGCCAAGAGAGCTATTCAAATCGCTAGACCGTGCCCTGTGGAAAGTCACCGACCACAACCCCATTAAGCTGCTACAGCAAATCGAACCGCACCGCCTTGTTGCCGCCGCCCAAAATCCTGAATTCCTAGCAAAATACGATGCGGTGATGCAGGAGTTCGACAAAGAAATTTCGTCACAATCCACATGGCTCAATACAGCCCACCCCGAGATTGCATCTTGCACAATCGCCTACTTCTCCCCAGAGTTCGCCATACACCGCTCACTCCCCATCTACGCAGGCGGACTTGGTATTCTGGCTGGCGATTATTGCAAGGAAGCCAGCGACCTTGGCCTCCACCTTGTCGGCATCGGCTTCATGTACCCCAAAGGCTACTTCCACCAGCATTTGCTCAGCGACGGCTGGCAAGAAGAAGTCTTTGAGGAACTTGATTTTAATGAGGCACCTATTGTACGAGCTATCAACCCGGACAAGTCACCTCTTATCGTCGAAGTCCCGCTTAACGATAGCATTATCCGTGTGGCGATTTGGAAGGTCAGCCTAGGTAGAGTGAACCTGTACCTCATGGATACTAACATTGAGCAGAACTCGCCCTCAGACCGCGAGATCTCCAGTCGTTTATATATCGGCGACCGCGAAATGCGCCTGAAGCAAGAGATCATCCTGGGAATCGGTGGCGTGCGAACTCTCCGCGCACTCGGGATCAGCCCCTCAATCTGGCATGCCAACGAAGGGCATACAGCCTTTATGATACTGGAACGTATCAGAGAACTCATGGCACAGGGCAACGACTTCGACGCTGCTGTGCATCAGGTTCAGGCTACTACGGTGTTTACCACCCACACACCTGTACCCGCCGGCAACGACACCTTTTCGATAGAACTGGTGGAAAAATACTTTAGTCGCTTCCGGGAATCCATAGGGTTATCTCGTGACGATTTCCTCGATCTTGGCAGAATAACCATGGATGACACCACCTTCAATATGACTGTCCTGGGGCTGAAACTGTCCGGCTATCGAAATGGCGTCAGTCAGCTCCATGGCTGGGTGTGCCGCCGCATGTGGCACTCCCTCTGGCCCAAAGTCGAAGAAAATGATGTGCCCGTTTCAGCAGTGACAAACGGTGTCCACGTGCCCACCTGGCTATCCCATCAGATGTTCCGCCTTTTTAACAAATATCTCGGCGAGGGCTGGCTGGAAAACCACGATGACCCCACAGTGTGGGAGCGGGTTATGGACATCCCTGACGAGGATTTGATCGCTGCCCGACGATGGCTAAAAGGTAAGCTAATCTCCTTCATCAAAAATCAAGCCCGCAAGCGCTGGTCTCATGACTGCATCCCCGCTGACCAGGCACTGGCCCTTGGCGGCCTTCTGGACAGCGATGTGTTGACCATCGGATATGCCCGCCGCTTCACCGACTACAAGCGTCCAGCCCTGATCCTGTATGACCTGGAACGGCTGCAGAGGCTTCTCCATGACAACCTAAGACCAGTGCAGGTAATCTTTGCTGGCAAAGCGCACCCACAAGACGAACGTGGAAAACAGCTTATCAAAGAAGTGTTCCAAATAGCCAAAGACCCAAAATGTGGAGGGAGGATAGCCTTTGTTGAAGACTACGACATGCAGTCGGCACGTTACATCGTCCAAGGTGTTGACGTCTGGCTCAATACACCACGCCAGCTACAGGAGGCAAGCGGTACCAGCGGGATGAAAGCCGCCATCAACGGCGCGCTCCATCTCAGCGTCCTCGATGGCTGGTGGTACGAGGGCTACAACGGCACGAACGGCTGGGCAATAGGCAGTGACATACAAACCAGCTCATCCACAGATCGCGACCGGAGCGATGCCAAAGCCCTGTATGATATCCTGGAAAACAACATTATACCGCTCTATTATGAAAGAGATATAAACGGTATCCCTCGCCGCTGGGCACTGATGGTGAAGGAGTCTATACGCTCTATCTTGCCCCGCTTCAGTGCCCGCCGTATGGCAAAGGAATACACCGAGCTATTCTATCTGCCAGCAGGCCAGCATCTGCAGCAAGCCTAAGCACAGTCTGCTAGCCAACCGCCCAAGAGGACAAGGACATTCCAGAAAGCAACGGCTCCGTAGAAAGCAACCATGCCTGACGCCGCAGTAAGCGCCAGACGCGGAAAAAGCCTGTGTATAAAATATATCACCACCACGGAGAAAATTGCCCCGACTACCTTCAACGGCAGAAAGTTACCGCCGAGAACTAGAGGTTCCACCAGCGGATTGCCCTCCTTCACCACACCGTTCTCAACCAGAAACTGTGTTAGCATACCATCCACAACTTGAAGGCTGCCGAGTAAAGCTAGGAAATACTTCATAACACTCCGGTGACCAAGAGTCTTTTGTCAAATATCATAAAGATTCTGAGCCAACAGGCTCAAAAAGTCAAGCCACCTGGCTCATTATATTTGACATTTTACCTAGCAACAGGCCACCTTGACATACTGGACACGGCTGGACTATGATTCAAGCTAACTGTGCCGGGGACGCAAATAGAAGGTCACGAAATCAAACCTAATCCCAACTGGCACAGATAGTTTTAAGACCATGGCACACAGCGATAAACATGACTTTTGTAATCCCCATACCTTACCATACTGGCTCACAATTGCTAGCCTGCCGTCTCTTGCCCATAATGGCGATAATTGCAACAATAGTTGTGTTCTGCGGGTAGGGAAGAAAAGCAGGTTTTGCGCCTGCACCATTTGAATTACACAGATACGGGGACAAACTGGCATGTTAAACATTTTTTTAGCTAATACACCAGAAACCGGCACTGCAACTATTGCCAAACTATTGCGGCTCACAGCCGTCGAAGAACACCAGATAGACCACGAAAATCTCAAGGCATGGGAAAGAACCATCAAGGATGTCATAAAGCACTTCAGCCGGTTACTATCTGGAATGACCAGCCAGGATATTAAAACACAGCTGCTGAAATTAGAGCCGACTTCGGAAGACGGTGCCGTTGAGAGGCTTGGTGGATCAACAGCGGTAGTCAGCGCATTGTACCTACATGTGAATACACCAAATTGCGTAAGCGGTTGTGTAATGTTAGCTCTCCAGCTAGAGTTTGCCAGGTTTCTCACCAGGCTCACTACATATATGACAACAGAAATTCCCGAGGAGTATGTTCATACTGAAGTCTCCGATTTCCACCAGGTCAGCAACATGCTTGGCTACTCGCTTGCCTCTGCAGTTGCAGAATTCTGCCGTGCCCGATCACAATTCTCTCCACCGGTCATCTTGATGGACACTGCCCGGACGATCATGGAAATAGCCCGAATGGAAATGTCGAGCAGGCAAGGCGATAGCCAGTTTTTAGTCGGTGCTATCGGTATCGCCGCAAACAAAAGCCATTTTGAGGGAACATTCGCCCTGTGTTGCCCGGCTTCACTGCTAAAAGAATCCAAGGCGGGCAGCAGTGCCGAACCATCCAGCAGACAGATGGCATTGCGCTTTCCCACTTCCAAGAGTTCATTGCCAAGACGTTTTTAGTAATAGCGAAAATGGGGTAGACTGACAGAGTAGACTGACAAAACAGAAGATTTGGCTGTGGCAGCAGGAGCAGCAGCACGGTGCAGGTGCTGAACGCACCCCCATAAGGAGGGAGGGCTGTGATTAAAGGAACTATCCTGGTTGTTGAAAGTGAGTCCAGCCTGCTGGAAACAACAGCAAGAGCTCTCATAGACGAGGGTTACTCTGTCAGCGGCACCACCCACAGCCAAGAAGCCCTGGCAATCATTGCGGAAAACACCATCGACCTACTGGTTACTGACCTTAACCTCCCGGACTCCAGTGCCATCGAGCTGATCAAAAGGTCACGCCTTTTCGACCCCGAGATCGGCGCCATCATTATAGTTGGCGACCACTCCTACCGCACAATTGTGGATGCAGTGACAGCCGGCGTGCATTCCATCTTGATAAAACCATTCAGCCAGGAACAGCTTATCTCGGCCTGCGCTGAGGCTATGGAAAAGGTCCATTCCCTGAAAGAATACACGCGGCTAAAAGCCTTGATGCCCCTGTTTGAAGTTACCAAGTCTATTATTTCGGAACTACGAATTGATAGATTGTGCAGTTACATCGTCAGGACGGTGAGCGCTGAAACTAGGGCGGACACCGTAAGCCTGATGCTACTCAATGAACCCACCCAAGAGTTGATCCTCAAGGCGGGGGTCGGGGTACCCCAAGAAGCAATTGGAGAGGGGATTTCAAGGGCGGACGAGCCGCTGTGCTACAAAGCCATCGGAAATGTAACCCCCATTCAGGTCAACGACGCACCCACCTCACAGACAAAGCACCATTTTGGCATTGCCAACGCATTATATATTCCTCTTATCAGCCGGGGTAAAGCCATAGGTGTCCTGAAAGTCAGTAATAAGACTCACAGGAGACTGTTTACCAGATACGACCTCGAGATGCTTACCATACTTGCAGGTCAGGCAGCAACAGCCATAGAGAACGCCAGCCTTTTCGACAAGATCAAAGTGGAGAAATCAAGGCTCTCCCGCCTGGTTAAAAAGGTTTTGCAGGCACAGGAGGAAGAGCGCTCCAGAGTTTCCGACGAACTCCACGATACTGTCGTACAGTGGATTGTGAGCGCCTCCTACCATAGCCAGACAGCAAAAGCTTTAATCGCAAGAGAAAAGTTCAACGATGCCACCCTAGAGCTGGAGAAGGCTAACCGAATAATCGACCAGTCCATACGTGAGATCCGCCGCATCATCATCAACCTACGGCCCAATTTGCTTAGCGAACTGGGCTTGCTGGAAGCCCTGCAGTACCACCTTAGAGCCATGGAAAAGGAGACCGGGATTGTCTGCCATTTTGAGGTGCATGGGAAGCCCCGCCCTCTCACCTGGCCCCAAGAAATAACCATATACCGTATAGTCCTGGAAGCATTAAACAATATCAAAAAGCACTCCCAGGCTAGCAGCACAGAGCTGATCATCTGGTTCTCTCCAGATGCTGTGCAAGTCTCGGTGACGGACAACGGCACAGGGTTCGACCTCGCAAAGGTAACAGATAACGCTCATGGAAATGGGAATATTGGCCTATTGAGCATGCAAGAAAGGGCAAACATGGTGGACGGCGAACTGCAGATAGAATCGAGTCCAGGCGCTGGCACCAATATAACCCTCAATATTCCCACTGTCAGAAAGCGCGAGGGTAAAGGCACCAATGGTGTACCGTCATTACCTATCAATGTCAAAGGAGGTAGCCATGCCCACCATCAAAGTCATGATAGTTGATGACCACCGTGTAGTCAGAGAAGGGCTCCGCGGCATGCTTCAGCTCGACCCCGCTATCGAGGTGGTAGGAGAAGCAGACTCCGGAGAAAAAGCACTGAAGGAGGTGGAAAAGCTATCACCGGACGTGATATTGATGGACGCAAAGATGCCGGATATGAGCGGCATCGAGGCTACAAGGCTACTCAAGGAGCGTGGCTGCAATGCCAGAATAGTCATCCTCACCGGCTATGAAGACAAATACCTGACCCAAGCCGCTGAAGCTGGTGCCAGTGGTTACTTGGTCAAAGCCATAAGTCAGGAAGAACTAGTCAATGCGGTGAAATCTGCCTATTACGGCAAATCACCGCTGTCACCTGAAGTGACCCAGAGCCTGTTCCACACCTTCGCCACTTTCTCCAGGCTCAACCGCAACAATTTGCTCACCCCACGCCAGCTTGAAATACTCAGGTTAATCGCTTCCGGCGCCACAAATAAACAGATCAGCCAGAAGCTTTTTGTCAGCGAGGCCACGGTCAAACGGGAGACCAACGCCATCTTTGAAAAACTGGACGCTGCCGACCGGGCACAGGCAGTCGCTGAAGCCTACCGAAGAAACATCCTCTAGCCCAGCCATTTTATAATACCGCTTACTAGACTAAAGCCCCGGAAAGGGGCTTCTCTGCTTTTTCACCAGCAAATTCGGTACAATCGAGCACTCACCTCATTAACTCTTTCGCTCACAAAACATTAGCTTTTTGGTCGCTTTTTTGTTGCCTTTTTAGGACTTCCAGCGCGTTTTCGCTAACTGTAACAATATACACGAACATCTTAACACAGCGGGGGATAACAATGGATATAGTGGTTTACAGCCATCTTTCCGATTCTATGCACAGTGACAATCGCGACAGCACCATACGCGTAATGCTTATCGAATCTAGGCAGGCGATGCGGGAAGGCTTAAGACAGATGCTAGAGGACGAAACCGGAATCGAAGTCATAGCCGAAGTACCTGATACCCACACCGCAATCAGCCAGATGAAGACACTAACACCGGACAGCATAATAGTCGATATCGAACCGGAAGTCGGCCATATCCCCGAAAAGGTAGAACGTCTGAAGAGACTAATACGACCGCTTAAAAAAGCCGCCGAGCAAGCCAGTATTATTGTCCTCAGTGACAACCACGAACTGCTGGCACCAGCGATTGCCACCGGTATATCAGGTTACCTGACGAAAAGCGTTAGCCGCGATGAACTTGCAGCAGCAGTCCGCATAACCAATCTGTGGCGGCTGGTGCTTTTTTCGGACCAGCGAAGTTTCACCCTGGTCAAGATTTAGACCTTATTGAAACCAGCGATACAAAGGAGGTGAGAGCTGAAAGATGTAGAACAGTAAAGGCAAACAAATAGAATGGCACCACGCCATCATAGACCCAAAGAAAGGAGGTAACAAAATGGACAAACTGATCAAAGCCATCTCAAAGCTGCACAGGGGGGAAAGAGGTATGACCGGACTGGAGACAGCCATCATCCTCATTGCTTTCGTCACTGTGGCCGCTGTGTTCGGTTATGCAGTGCTGAGCGCTGGCCTCTTCTCCGCTGAAAGAGGTAAAGAGGTCATCTTCGCCGGCGTCGAGCAGGCAAAGACCAACCTCGAGGTGTCGGGCTCGGTTATCGGGTATGCCAACAATGAGACCCAGGAGCTCACCAGACTCCTGGTGACGGTAAAGAATGCCGTCGCCGGTAATCCCATCGACATGACCCCGAACTGGGGAGACACTTTGGGGCAGAACAAGACGGTCATTAGCCTCAAGACTCAGACCGAGTACCTGCCCAACATCGCCTGGAACGTGACACCGGTGGGCGCAGCAGACAGTGACTACCTGCTCGAGGTCGGAGAACAATTCCAGATCGAAATCGACCTCAATAACCTCGATGGAAATAACAATGGCCTGGTCATTCCCCTTGGCCCCAACGATAAGTTCTCCATCCAGATCAAGCCAGCGCTTGGCTCCACCATCATCGTGCAGCGGACATTGCCCGCCGAGCTGGATGACGTCATGGATCTGTACTAAAAAGACGGTCGCTTGGTGAGGCACTGTCCTGAACTAACGTTTCTCGGGCATCCTCGCTGAGGTGAGGATGCCCGAGAAGCAAAAAGGGGACTTTTGAAATGGGATTAGAACAGAGGATAACAGCCCTTGAAGATGAAATCAAAGTCCTGAAGAACGAAATAAAGGCAGTTCTTCTGGATATAAGGGAGCATTACTTGCACCTTAGCAACCCCTTCACCTCCCTTAACACCATAAAAGTCCCCGGTGCCGCGGAGACCGACAGGCTGACAGACGACCAGGACAAATATGTAGTAGAAGAGAACAAGAACCTCCCAAAAAGCAGTAAGCCTGTAGCACAATTCAAACAGACCGAAACAAAGGAGGAGCCGACAACATTTGACTTCCAGTTCGCAGCCGCCGAGCCCTCAGCCTCCGACCTGGAGCTGCTCCGCTCTTTCGACGTCCATTCAACACAAGCAAAGCCCAAAAGACAGCCACACAAATCAGCGCACGATAACAATTTCGACCTGGTGGTGATTGCCGGGCTCACCCAGTGGGTGGATCAGGCAACAGCTACCCTGGGCAAAGAAAGGGCTGAAGCCCTTGTTGAAATAGCCTACACCATGCGCCATTTTCCTACTGAAGTAAGAGATGCACTTATCAGGCTGATAAGGCTTTCACCAAGCGAAAACGGTGCCAGCAAGGTGGTAAGCGCCAAGGACTATCTGGCAGTGCTTGCGCAGCTGGATAACCTTTTGGCAAACGAGCATCATGAAACCACCCTGCTCTCTATCCTCGCCATGATGAAGGAGGCTCCAGATGGATAAGGTAATGGTTACCATCCTGCTCATCATAGCCGGTGTGGTCTGCACTATGGTTATAGTCAATGCGGTGTATCCCCTGATAACCGGAACCAGCGGAGCACTGACAGATGCAGTCCAGAGGATAGACGACCGCATCAGGAGCAATATCGAGATAATCGAAATATCGTCCAGTGATACAGATGTCTACATCTGGATAAAGAATATAGGCGCATCGAGTATCGGCGCCATCGAAAGAAGCGATGTCTTTTTTGGTCCAGAGGGCAACTTTGCCCGAATACCCTTCGGAAGCGCTGGCTCACCGTTACCATACTGGGACTATATACTTGAAGACGGCGGCGACGTGTGGAAGCCGTCCTCGACTTTGAAAATTACCATCCATTTGCAACGAGCCCCATTGGGTACCCAGTTCGTTAAAGTGGTCACACACAACGGTATATCAGACTGGCAGCTATTCAGTATGTAGTAAAAATGGAGAATCTGGTAATAACCCTAGCCTGTATTAGCCTAATACTGTTCGGGGCAGCAAACGTGATCATGGTCTCCCTGAACTCGGTAGACACATTTTCACAGTCGTGGAGCAATATACTAAAGCTGGCTAGCGAAAGGTCGCTTACCAAAATAACTGCAACAAGCGCCGAGTCCAATACACAGGGCGACTTGGTGACAGTAAAACTGCTGAATGAAGGAAATACGTCCCTGTGTCAGTTCGTCAGATGGGACGTTTTTTTGAGGTACGGTGACGGGGATACAGTTCGACTCCCGTACGGACAGACAGCGCCAAGCTGGAGCATCTCCAGTATCTCGTTTCAAGGACTGCCGGAAACCCTCCAGCCGGGCATCTTGGATCCCGGAGAAGAAACAAACATTGTTCTAAGGCTGTCAACACCGGTGAGCGAAAACACCACCAACATGGTTACAGTCTCAACCCATAACGGCGTAACCACCAGGATACTTTTCAGGAGGTAGAAAAATGCCGCAGGCGGACACCGAACCCAAAAAGGAACTGACAGTATGTACAGGACAGAACGAGATAGACAAGAGGCTGGGCGGCGGCATACCCATGGGTTCGCTTGTCCTCCTGGAGGGGCAGTCTGATTCGGGCAAATCGGTCCTCGTCCAGCAAATGACCTGGGCTTCCCTTCAAAACAAACTGAGGATACTCGTTTACACCACTGAAAATACGGTCAGGAGCCTGGACAAACAGATGGAAAGTCTGGGATTGAGCATCACCGACTACATCCTGCTCGGCTGGGTCAGAATATTTCAGATAAAGTCCACCCTGGACATGCGGGACAACGCCTTCACCACCATCATCAAAGGCATCGAAGCATATCCAGAATACAAAGTTGTGGTCGTGGATGCCGTCACGCCTTTTATAGCCCATAGTTCCACAGAGGAGATAATTCGCTACTTTGAAGCGTGTAAAAGCTTGTGTGATAGTGGTAAAACGATTCTAAACGTAGCACACACCTATGCCTTTGATGAGCAGCTACTTATACGAATAGGCTCCGTCTGCGACGCGCATCTGCGCCTGCGGATTGAGGAAGTAGGAGAAAAACTGATCAAGGTGCTCGAAGTAGCAAAAATAAGAGGTGCTGACAAAAACACCGGGAACATCGTCAGCTTTGATGTAGAGCCCGGGATGGGGTTGAAGGTACTGCCAATGGGCAGAGCCAAAGCCTAGATGGAGGAATACTCCCATGCCTCAAGTGGTACTACCATTTGAAGCTAAGCCAGACAAACAAAGAGAAACAGCAGCTTTCAGGGCAAGCATCCAGCAGAGCCTGCCGCCAGACTTTCAGGAGGTCACCAGAAAGAACCCCTTCCTCCTGAGATACCTCTGCATGTTACCCCTCAAGGAAATCGGGCTCCCACGCTACTGCGCTAAGCTGGAAAGGAGTATGTCCGAGACACGCAAGCCGAACATCATTTACCCCGTCAAAGGTGGCACCTTTGTCCACATCCTTTATGACCCCGATGATGCCCGTCGTCACTACATCATTATCGAGCCCATCCTCAACGAAAACCTAGAGCCGCTCCTGCAAGAACTGGAAATGAGGATGCTCAATCTGTCAGATGTACTAGTGGCTATCAAGAGCGACGACGAAGAGTCCAAGAAAGCCACTTTCCTCCGCATACTGGACGAGCTATGCGAGGTCACCAAGTCCGCTCCTGTACATAACACGCCAACCAAAAACACCAAAAAAAACGGTAAGTTACCATTCCATCCCAAGGACCTGAAGGATCTGAAAGACCTTTTTTCCAGAAAGGTCGATAAAATCCAAGTCACCCCGCACCAGTTGCAATGTCTCAAATATTTGATAATCAGGGACAAACTGGGGCTGGGAATTATAGAGCCTCTGGTACGCGACACCTACCTTGAAGACATCAGTTGTAGCGGCATGGGCACTATCTATGTGGAGCATAAAATCTTTCACAGCCTCAAGTCCACCATATCATTTCCCAGCCATGAGGAGTTAGACCTGTTTGTTATGCGCCTCTCGGAGCGAATGAAGAAGCCGGTCAGCATCCACAACCCGATCTGCGACGCTACCCTGCCGGACGGCTCTCGAATAAATATAGTCTACGGAAAGGACATCTCAAAGCGTGGATCCAATTTCACTATACGCCGTTTTAGCGAGACGCCGCTTTCTGTGCTGGAGCTGGTAGAGATGGGGACGCTGGACTATAACATGGCTGGATATCTGGCAGTGATGATAGGCGAAGGTATGAATACCTTCGTCTGCGGCGAGACAGCCTCCGGAAAAACTACCACGCTCAATGCTCTGACCACCTTCATCCATCCCAACGCCAAGATAGTAAGTATAGAGGACACGCCGGAACTCCAGGTGCCACACAAGAACTGGATACGGGAGGTAACATCGACCAAAGAGGGAAGCGAAAGCGGAGTGACCATGTTCGACCTGCTCAAGGCAGCATTAAGGCAGCGCCCCAATTTCATCATAGTCGGTGAGATACGCGGTGCCGAAGGTGCCATCGCTTTTCAAGCAATGCAGACAGGCCATTCAGTCATGGCGACCTTCCACGCCGCTTCGGTGGAGAGGCTCATACAGCGCCTTACCGGAAACCCGATAAATGTCCCCAAAACTTACATGGACAACCTGAATCTGGTGGTTATTCAGAGCGCGGTCAAGCTGCCATCTGGCAAGACAGGACGCAGGATGACCAGCATTTGCGAAATCGTGGGTTACGACCCGGTCAACCAGTCATTCTCCTTCGTTGAGGTTTTCCGCTGGGACTCTGTAAATGACTCTTTCATCTTCAGCGGGTTTGGTAACAGCTACCTGATGGAATACAAGATAGCACCAAAATTGGGGATCCCCCAGTTTCAAAAGAAAAGAATCTATGCGGAGATCGACCGCAGAGCTAAGGTGCTGGAAAAATTGCACAAGCAAGGAGTGACCAACTTCTATGAACTTCTCAGCATTCTTGCCAAAGCTAAAAACGAAGGGCTCTTCTAAAGAAGCGAAAAGCCTCGCGGGTAAAAAAGAGTCCTCCAATGCCGAACTGCTCGGTGTAGATCTGTTCTGTCACTTGACATATATGGCAGCTATTTCCACATCAAAACTACCACGCCACATAGTTTTCGAGTACGCATCCAAGTTGCCTTACATATCTGCCCGATACATAAAAGATGTTACCTTCCTGGCACACCAGCTGAATTATGACTATCCCGAGGCATGTCGCATGATAGGGCAAAGGGCTAAAGAGCCTGAAGTGCGAGCCCTCCTCCTCAGAATGTCAAACTCCTTCGCCTCTGGCGAGGATGAAGGAGGGTTTCTGGCTCGTGAGGCTTCTGTCGCCGGCGAAATATACTCAGAACAGTACCAGCGCAGCGTGGAAAGCCTGAAAAAATGGACTGACGCTTACACCGCTCTTACTCTTTCCGCCGCACTCATCGTGGTCATCTGCGTCGTCTCCATGCTTATCTTCCCCATGGACAGGAGCACTATAGCTGTGCTCACCTGGTTTATGCTCGTAGCCATCATGGCTGGCGGCTGGATTATGTACCGTGCCTCACCAAAAGAGGTTAAAACACACTCACTTGAAATTAAGTCACGAGAGCAAGAGATAGGTGCCAAACTATTTAAAGTCACCGTTCCCCTAGCCGGTATCGCGGGGCTGGTGTGCCTGATAACAGGAGCACCGCTGGGCATCACCATGTTGGTACTCACTGTCCTGCTTTTACCCGCAGGCCTAGCGCTGTTTATCGACGACCGAAAGATAGACAGGAGAGATGCTGAAATAGGTGGTTTCCTCAGGTCGCTGGGCAGCATCAGCAAAGCAATAGGTGCCACCATAGCTGAGACACTGGACAGACTGGACTACAACGCTCTGCATTTCCTTAAAAATCTAGCCCAGAAACTGAAAGCTTCATTAAACTTTGGCATCACACCGCAGCTATGCTGGCAGAGGTTTGTCGGCGAGACGGGGAGCGAGACCATTCACCGCAGTGTGCGCACTTTCTACGATGGTGTCGAACTCGGTGGCGACCCAGAGATAATCGGTACCGAATGTGCCGACCTCGCCATGAAGATCTCTCTGCTGCGAGAGAAAAGGAAAGCGGTGGCTTCGAGTTTCTCCTACCTCTGTATAGTGATGCATACAGCTATAGTGGCACTGCTCGTAGGCATCTATCAGGTTGTGCTCAAGTTTTCGGAAGCCCTGCAAACAGCTGGGGGATCAGGTGCCGCGGAAGGGCTCACGGGCCTGCCCGTATTTCAGCTTATCCATGACACCAGCCAGCTCTCCCAGCTCGAGCTCATGACCACGGCGTTGATAATTGTACTCACGCTAGTAAATCCCGCAGCCATAAAATTTGTCGAAGGGGGCCACAACTACAAGTACCTTTTCTATCTCAGCATCACCTTGGCGATCTCAGGGCTCTGTCTTCTGGTCGTTCCACCCATGGTGTCCGGCGTGTTCAGCTTCATATCTTAATAAAGCGAGGGCGAGTTATGGACTTCTGGCAATTCGGTATCTACATAGTGATACTCACCGGAGCTTCCTCCCTGGTAATCATGACCATAATCCTCATAGTGAGAAAAATGAGCCAAAATACGCCTCCACGGCGTCGGGACAAAAACAAGGCCACCGTTAACGAGTGGGCAAAAAAACCCCCCACCAAAATTGTGGCGGAATCTCCCGTTCCACCAATATCAAACCAAGCTGACCGCAGCGAGGCTGCGCACAATGAGACAACCCAAATGGAGCCCGGTACAGAAGATACTGAACAGTACATGCCCGAAGAAATGTCGCTGACAAGCCCGCTAAGCGCGCCAGGAACAATAGAGCCAGCTTTGCTAGCCGGAGCGAGCGTACTTGACCCACCAGCAACAGCCGACACATTGTTGACAGGGATTACCAGTGCAATTCCAGGAGAAGATAACCAAACAAACGAAGATGATGAAACAGCAAAGGACGATAGTGACCCGTTGAGCATCTTCCAGTTAGAAGATACACAGGAAAACTCTATCTCTGAACTCAGCGCTTCACTTCCCGATATCGATGTATCGAGCCTGCTCAGGGAGGGGAAAGAGGTGCTGAGAATTCTGGGAGTAGAAGCGGAAGAGTATTAAACACCAGGGGGTTACCATGAACAGAAAAGATATTTTCCAACGAAAACGCTCAACGCTAAATCTCAAACAGAGTCCCCCTTCACAGAAGGAGCAGCATGCCCCCATCTCGAGGGTCCAAGATACCGTATACAGTTCCATACGTTACTTCTGCTTCGCGCTGCTGCTGGCAGCATTTCTATCCTCTGCCAATTCAGTATTAGCCGCCGATGACAAACCTCGCATTAGCATACTCCCTGGGCAGGGTCCTGTAGGAACCGAGGTCATCGCGCAAATATCTGGTTTTCCACCCAAAACAGGTATACTCATCGCCGCTCGAGAAAAGACCTGCATCGTGCAGAAAACGGTAACAGATAACTACGGGATTGCCCTGGTGACCTTCAAAATAGCTGAGCAGCCAGCCGGCTGGTGTCAGATATGGGCTTATGATGAGGTAAACATAGCCTGGGCCATGTTCACCGTTGTACCATCGGTCGAAATCAGCAAGACATCCGGCTACGTAGGTGAAGAGGTCTCAGTAAACGCCTACGGCTTGGCTGAAAAGAGACAGGTTACAGTGTATTTCGACGGAAAGAAGATAGCAGTGGGACAGACCAACGAAAAGGGCACTGCAAGCGATATCATCTTCAAAGTCCCAAAGAGCTGCCGTGGCAAGCACACCATAACGGTTGACGACGGCAAAAACGAAAGCCGGGAGACATCGTTCCTCGTCCACCAGAGGTTCACCATGGCACCCAAAAGCGGGCAGCCCGGCACCGAGGTCACGGTCTCGGGCACTGGGTTCGCTGCCTCAACCGATGTGATCATCTATTTTGACGACAAAGACGTCACCCTAGCTCCCACAGATAATACTGGTAGCTTCACTGCCACATTCCGGGTACCAAAGGCGGCGGGGGGGATGCACAGCATCAAGGCTGACGACGGCACCAACCGCTACTACGAGGACTTTGCCATCGAAGCTACAATAAAACACAACCCCAAAGAAGGTGCCATCGGCGAAAAGGTGGTTATTGAGGGGGCTGGCTTTAACCCCAACGTGCCGATAACCATTAGTTTCGACAACAAGAAAATCGGAACTGCCACCTCAACAAGCGAAGGCTCATTCATCTTCACCTTCAACGTGCCTTCCTGTCTCCACGGTGAGCGGACAATCACAGTATCGGACGGCTCAACCACTAGGCCGGCTAAGTTTATGGTAGAATCGACACCACCACCTGTGCCTCGCTTGCTTAGCCCCTCAGCAGGCTCACGCCTCACCAACATAACCAATTTCGAATGGGAAGAGGTCACAGACCCCAGTGGCGTCAAGTACGTCCTTGAAATAGCCACAGACGCAGAATTCTCAAATGTACTTATTGCTGCAAAAAATCTGACTTCGCCAAAGTTTACACTGTCGCAAGAGCAGCAAAAGCTACTCAAACCCGCCAAGACTACCTACATGTGGCGCGTGAGGGCCATCGACGGTGCTTTCAATTCGAGCGATTGGACTGAGGCAAGGTCTTTTTTTGTCGGAGCCACTGTAGCCACTGTGGTGAAAAATATGCCATCCTGGGTGACATATTCATTGCTCGGCTTGCTTTTCGCCCTGATCGCCACCTTCTTCTATTATCTTGGCTATATAAGAAACCAGAGACAGACTGACTACACCGAGGAATCGCTATCCGAAGAGCAGACCCCCCAGTGGCAACACTATGATGAGGTCGACTACACCAGCAGCAAAAAGGTGGGTTACAAATAGAAATAAACTGAAAAAGGAGAAGGACATGATTACCACACGCATCTACCGCAAAATAAAAATTGAGTCCCGGCAATTAAAATGGCTTATTTTGGCTATGGCTGGAACCGTGCTGGCAGCAATGCAGATAATGAACTGCGTCTTCTCGGGAAAAGAGCCGATCCATGGCCTATTTGACTGGACTTTCGCCATGGCAATAATTGCTGCACTCGTCATCTTCAGCTTTCGGTATCTGGACAAAATTCAAGAGGAACTGGTGACCAAAGAACAGGAAGCCACCGAATCCCGAAGAAGCCTGCAACATATAATCGATAACACCGAGGACGCAATACTTGTGTTTGACAGGTCAGGAAACTGCACCTTCGCTAACAGAGCTTTGGAAAAAATGAGCGGCTACCCGCTAGATAAACTGACCGCGATGAACCTTCGTGACATCCTTACTCCCGAAGACTACCGCTTTCTCACGGATAAGACACAGAACAGCTACTTGGATGAGCTTGCTACATGCGACGACTTCTACTGTGCTCTTCAGCAACAGCACGGAGGAAAAGTGCCAGTAAAAATGCATCTAATGCCGGTGAAAAACAGGACTGGAGATATATCCGGTTTTGAAGCCGTCATCCGCGAGGTCAGGGATCAACACTATGAGACAGAAAGGACACGCCAGGAACGGGAGCGCTGCCTCAGAGCAGTTGCCAAAATGGGGCAGATCGTGCTTGCCTCGCAAACAGAAATACCATACGAACCAATACTGGAGTTGCTTGGCGAAGCCATAGAAGCTACCAGCGCCAGCATAACCCTGCGTAATGGTGGTTCCACCGGGGCAGAAAAATTGATCAAGATAGCCGATTGGCAAAACCACCATTTCGTTGCTGGGGCATCTAAGGACGTCTATCCCACCGCCACTGATAACATACAACCCTCCCAAAAAGAACACATAGCAAACATCACTTCAGCCCCGGTGCCCCACATCCATCACTACCGCCCAGCACTTATCCTGCCCCTGGTCACTTCCGAAGGACCACTTGGCTTCATCACCTTCTGCAAACAGCCGGGCAATGGCGATTGGAACCCCCTTCATATCAATCTCTTGCAGACCGCCTCAAGCATGCTCGCTGGAGCCATCGAACGCCAGAGGGCAAACAAGCTGCTCAAGCAGCATTTTGTCTCCCTCGCCCAGGCGATGGCTGGCTCTCTCTCATTTGTCGACCCCTACACCGCGAGTCACCAAGAGCGTGTGGCTAGAATGGCACGTCAGATAGGGATGAGACTGGGACTGAACAACGAGCAATGCGAATGGCTACATTTTGGTGGGCTTCTTCATGATATAGGGAAAGTAGCTATACCCATCTCAATCCTTTCCAAACCGGGGAAACTGGAGGCAGAGGAATGGGTACTGATAAAATCGCACGTTAAGCGGGGTTGCCAGCTTCTACAAGAAATCGAACTCCCTGAAATAGTAATCAAAATGGTGCTACAGCACCACGAACGGCTTGACGGCTCGGGGTATCCCCACGGAGTTTCCGGCGACGAAATCTGCCTCGAAGCACGCATCCTCGCCGTCTGTGATGTGGTTGAGGCTATGGGCTCACATAGGCCCTACCGCCCAGCTTTGCCACCAGAACAAATACTTTCCGAACTGAAAAGCAACCGCGGGGTCAAGTACGACGAACGAATAGCAGAAATAATGTTGGAACTGATAACTTCGGATCCCGGCTTCCTTATGGCAGACAGCGGTTTCGGGGTAGCAGTAAAAACATTACCGGGAAAGACTACCTGATGCTGCGCACCCAGGCTTACCGGCGCGTCAGCGCTTTGTAGATATCTCTCGATAGGCAGCAATAGCGAAAGCCACTGCCATAAGCCCAAAAGCCACAGCAATAAGAGGGGTTCCCTGAAACATAGCGCCCGCTATTGCACCAAAAAGAGCTGCTACAGTGGCTACAGACCAGATGACCGCCATTTTCCTGTTTACCTCCTCTCGCTTGCCCGCAGCATCATGGGAAAAGGTTTGGGTAACACCTATGCTGCAAAGCTGACTCGCTTACCAGTATACAATAACCGGTTGCGTTATGCTAGACTTTCCAGCACAAGTCTACCAGCATGTGCAGGCTGAGTAGTATTTCTGGATTACCCGACAGAGGCAATTCACCACTTCCGGATCGTAAAGTATACCTCTATACCTCACAACTTCCTCCAGTGCCTCCTCTGGGCTATGTGCCGAGCGATAGGGACGATGGGAGACCATCGAATCAAAGACATCTGCCACAGCCAGTATCCTTGCCTCAAGGATTATCTCTTCACCACCTAAACCTTCCGGATAACCACTACCATCCAGCCTCTCATGGTGACATAGCACCACCTGGGCAACAGGCCAGGGAAATTCTAGGTTTTCCAGCACCTCATGACCTATTCTGGGATGAGACTTCACGAAATTAAACTCCTCGGCACTCAGCCTGCCCGGCTTGTTCAAAATCTCGCCTGGGAGAGTTATCTTGCCTATATCATGGACCAAGCCCATGACACACATACCCTCGTTTTGCTGCTCGCTCAACCCCATCTCTTTACCAACGGCATAAGCTAACTGCGCTACTCTTATCTGGTGTTCGGCAGTATAAGGATCCCTCTTTTCACAGAGAGTAACCATCGCCCACACCGCCCTGTTCAACACCTTCTGCTCAACGGCAATTCTCATCGCCCTTCTGCTTCTCGAACTCGAAAACCCCCAGCTAGCACAGTTACCATCGCCGCTGACACCACATGCATCAGAACAGACCACTTGTCGCTAAACTCCTCAATAACCTTGAAATTCTTCGCTCCATCCTAGTGGACTGGATGGCCTAACCCTGCTACGGATAAAGACAGCGCGAAATCGAGCTGATTTTAACATAGCGCTTTCAGCATACAAAACGCCTTAAAACAGAAACAGTTTAGTCGCTTAAGAACAATGGCTACAGTTTTTTCCACCGACTGAGCACCCCGACCAGCTTCCGCTCTACAGCAACAGCTAGGCTGGATTCCCGAACAGGTTCACCATCTACCGATTCACCAGCCACTACCACCGTAGCCAGTTTACCTATCCTGTTTTCCGCCGTGTCAACGCAAGCCCGGGGACAGCCACACAGGATGACGACCACCTCTGCTTCTCTTGATACCAGAGGTGCTATCTCAAGGTCTTTGCAGTGCTCCCCGATGGTATGCAAATGGCGTGCAATCCGGCTCAGTTCCACATAAGGATTACAACAGCCACAGAACTTCAGGGCTATCCGGCATTTACACAAACGTTGGCTCAATTCTCAGCAAACAAATAGTGGTTGCTCGCCTATCTTTGCCAGCTTCTCCGCAAGCCGCTTCTTGTGCTCCATATTAGCCCGTCTTTCTATCATAATGCGTTGCGCCTGGGGTGAACCAGCACCGTGCATCGATTCCACCAGCGCCGTACCACAGGTCATGGATTCCAGAAGACGGATGAGCTTTATTCTGGTCTCTGCAGGAACCTCAGCCACACTCTTCATATACTTATCTACATATTTGCCTACACGGGGATCTTTCCAGTCATTCTCTGAAGGTGCCGTTGCCAGTACCCCGCCGGCTATATCATGCGCCAGTCTGGCGATCTCATAGACATGGCGGGTGACATTAAGCTTGGTGACATTCGCCAGAAGCGGATCAGCCATATACGAGCCGGCAGGCAAAGCGTAGCCCTGACAGGAACAAGCTATAGAGCAGCAGTACAGGGTCTCAGTGAGGTGTACCATCTCCACAATTTTGTCCCTGACATGCGAAGCTCTGTCCGTGCCTTGAACCTGTGCCAGTGCATAGGTAGCACCGATAAGAGCATCAGCAAGCCCTGTCTTGCAGCCACCATAATTTTGCCGGTGGGCGGTAGCAAACCTCTCCACAAGCTCATAGGCAAACTCGTACTCCCCGCACATGAACACGTGCTCCCAGGGAACAAAAACGTTATCAAAAACAATTAGTGCTTCACCACCTACCATACCATAGTCCACGTTACCTTGGTCTAAAAAGCACTGACATTTGCGCGTGTCATTTGTCTGACGCCCGAAGATGTGAATAACTCCAGGCGCGTCCACCGGCACATAGAAGCAAACAGCATAGTCGGCATCCTCTTGCCTCATGGCTGCAGTGGGCATGACCAGATGCCCATGGGAATTGACTGCCCCGGTAATATGCATCTTGGCGCCCCCCACCACAATGCCATCGCTTTTCCTTTCCACCACATGGACATATACATCGGGGTCCTTCTGCTGGCTAGGTGAAAGGCGCCTATCTCCCTTGGGATCCGTCATCGCCCCAGAAATCATTAGATCTTCAGTCTGCACCTTTTTCAGAAGCTCGATAAGCCTCTTGTGATACTGCGTCCCCTTCTTCTGATCTATCTCATAGGTGACTGAGTACACCGCATTCAGTCCGTCATGTCCTACGCACCGTTGAAAGCAACTCCCTGTCTGCTGACCGATAGCACGCAGCATCTTCACCTTTTTCACTAGGTCATCATGACTGTGATGTATATGGGTGAAACGGTTGATTTTCTCACCGGTAAGGTGCGATGTGGCTGTAAGTAGCTCCTCAAACTCCGGAGCCAAAGCCATGTCATAGGTCAAAGACGCCGCATTTATATGTGGTGCGAAAGCCGGATGACCCACTACGCTATCAATCTTCTCACCTAGATAGTAAACCTCCGGTTTCAGCTTCCTCAAGCTCTCCCTGTACTCCTTACCGCTTTTCACAGTTTCACCTCCTGATCCAACTCTATGTCCGTGACAATCACAATATCTCAACAGTACTGCCCAACTTTATGTTAAGTTGATGACGATCTGTCATGCTGGCTTCTATATCACTTTAAAACTAAAAAGTCAACACCCTGTTCGTATTCTACCTCCGGGCTTGTCATTGCCGTCCACAAAGGCTACAATGCTCAACTGAGTTTCTCCAATGTATTATAACAATCCTGAAATCGAAGCCCGGGCAAAAGAACTCATCTCCAGGATGACCATAGCAGAAAAGGTCGCCCAGATGGGCTCGGTATGGAGTTTTGAATTGTTGGACTCGGGCAGATTTTCCACACAAAAAGCAGAGGTTCTTGTCAAAAACGGTATCGGGCATGTGGCAAGGCCCGGGTTTGGTACCGGACTGGATGCCCGTCAGCTTGCCTGCTTTAACAACGAGTTACAGGAATTTCTTATCAAAAACACCAGGCTTGGTATCCCGGCAATAGTCCACGAGGAATGTCTCAGCGGCTTCATGGCAAGAAAAGCTACAATCTTCCCGCAGATGATTGGCATTGCTAGCTCCTGGGACCAAGACCTGCTCGAAAGGATTACCACCATCATCAGGACACAGATGAGAGCGGCTGGAGTCCACCAAGGTTTGGGGCCCGTGCTGGATGTCGCCAGAGACCCAAGGTGGGGACGGATCGAAGAAACCTTCGGCGAGGACCCCTATCTGGTAGCCGCCATGGGAACAGCATATGTAAAAGGGCTGCAGGGTGATGACCTGAAAAATGGCGTCGTCGCCACGCTCAAGCACTTTGTCGGCTACGGCATGTCCGAGGGAGGGCTGAACTGGGCACCAGCCAACATCCCAGAGCGTATGCTGAGAGATGTCTATCTCCAGCCATTCAAAACAGTCATCGACAAAGCGGGGGCTCTGTCGGTGATGAACGCCTACAACGAACTGGACGGCATCCCCTGTGCTGCATCGAGTTTCCTGCTCACACAGATGTTGCGCCAGGAATGGGGGTTTGAGGGCACAGTGATATCAGACTACTACGCCGTGGAAAATCTGCACACTTACCATCGTGTCGCCAGCGACAAAGCCCACGCAGCTTGCTTGGCAGCCCAGGCGGGCATCGATGTTGAGCTCCCCAGCCTGAACTACTATGCCACGCTTGCAGAGCAGGTACGAAGAGGAAGTATCCCCGAGGCACTGCTCGATACGGCAGTACTTAGAATATTGAAACTAAAACTTCGGATCGGCCTTTTTGAAAACCCATATGTTGACCCCGACGAGGTGGTTAAAATATTCGACCTGCCCGAGCACCGAAAACTTGCCCTGGAGGCTGCCCACAAAAGCATTGTCCTTCTGAAGAACAATGGCAACCTGCTCCCTTTGAGAAAAGATGTCGCGACTATCGCTATCATAGGCCCCAGCGCAGACAGCAAGCGGAACTTACTTGGAGACTATACATACCCGGCGCACATGCCTCTTATTGATCTTTTTAAGCCCCGCAGTGGCGACGCTCCACACAATACGGACGAGGTTCCCGAAGAGATAGCACCTCATATAGTAACAATTCTGCACGGTGTAATGGCAAAGGTGGGACAAAAGACCACCGTCCTCTATGCCAAAGGCTGCGACACCAATAGCATCGCGAAAGACGGTTTTGAAGAGGCGATAACTGCGGCGCGGGCTGCGGATGTAGCAATAGTGGTGGTCGGAGGGAAGTCAGGACTGACGCCCGACTGTACCTGCGGGGAGATGAGGGACAGCGCCCTCCTGACCCTGCCTGGCGTTCAGGAGGAACTTATCAAAGCGATCTACCAGACCGGTACGCCCGTCGTGCTCGTGCTGGTGAACGGGAGACCGCTTGCCTTAGGGTGGATCAAGGAAAAGATACCAGCCATCATAATGGCTTGGCTTCCCGGAGAAGAAGGGGGTAACGCCATCGCCGATGTCATCTTTGGCGATTACAATCCCAGCGGAAAACTCCCTGTTACCTTTCCACAGTCACCGGGGCAGATACCACTTTACTATTCTCATAAACCCTCGGGCGCTAGGTCACAACTCTGGGGCGACTACACAGACCTGAGCTCCGCCCCCTCTTTTGAATTCGGCTATGGCTTAAGTTACACGTCCTTTCAACTGACTAACCTGCAAATAGAGCCCAGTAAGGTGTCCAAAGAGGGCACAGTTAGAATCACCTTTGATATCACCAACACCGGCAAGAGAGCGGGGGAAGAGACGGTGCAGCTTTATATCAGCGACGCAGTTGCCAGTGTCACCAGACCCGTGAAGGAACTCAAAGGTTTTAAACGCATAGCCCTGGAACCTTCAGAAACCAAGACAGTGATGTTCGAGACCCCCGTCGCCAGCCTTGCCTTCCATGACAAAGATATGCAATTTGTCGTTGAGCCAGGCATCTTCGAGGTAATGGTAGGACACTCATCGAAACAGATATCCCTGAAAGGACAATTTGAGGTGATTCCACAAGGTGGGGGATAATGCTCGATATGTCAGCCAAGCTAAAAGTCTTGTTGACGGAGACCGAAATCCGGCAGACAGTGGTGAGATTGGCTGCCGAGATAAGGCGGGACTACGAAAACAAAGAACTGCTTCTTATCGGCATATTGAAGGGTTCGTTTATCTTCCTCGCCGATCTTGTCCGCGAGCTCGGGCTGCCGGTAGAAATAGACTTTATAAAACTCTCCAGCTACTACTCAGGTACAGAGACCTCGGGTAAAGTAAAAATGGAACTCGGGCTGAAAGCAAAGGTTAAGGGGAAACATGTACTCGTCGTTGAAGATATTATCGATACGGGTACGACGGTTTCCTTCTTACTGAACTACCTCAAACAAAAGGAGCCCGCTTCCCTGAAGCTCTGCGCTCTGATTGATAAACCCTCCCGACACCGTGTACCCGTGCATATAGACTACCTCGGCTTCACCATACCTGACAGGTTTATCGTAGGTTATGGAACCGACTGGGGTGAAAAATTCCGTTACCTGAAGGACATCTGCTACATTGATTAGGAGGAAAAATTGAATCTGAGCAAACTTATATCCGTTGCCCGCGGCGATGCTCCTGCAGACCTGCTACTAAAGAATGCCAAGATAGTAAACACTTTCGCCGGCATAATAGAAGAGGGTAACATAGCCATCGTCGCTGACAGGATCGCCGGCATCGGAAATTACACAAAGGCACGAAAGATAATCGACCTCAAAGGCGCCTACGTGGCACCTGGCTTAATAAATGGCCATACCCACATCGAAAGCTCGATGCTCCATCCGGCATCCTATGCCCATGCAGTACTGACCAGAGGCACCACCACTGTGGTCACCGATCTACACGAACTAGCTAATGTGACTGGACTGAGCGGAATACAATTCGCCGTAGAATGGGCAAAAAATTTGCCCCTGGATATGTTTTTCATGGTTCCATCATGCGTGCCAGCCACCGATATGGAGACAAGCGGCGCCACAATCACCAGCAGCGACATCAGGAAAGCCCTCAAACTACCGAATGTCCTCGGCCTCGGCGAGGTGATGAACTTTCCCGGCGTCATCGCTGGAAACAGGCAAGTCATCAACAAGATAGTTGCTGCAAGGAACCGTGTCATCGACGGCCATGTCCCTAGGGTTACTGGCAAGCAGCTCAATGCCTACCTTGCCGCAGGTATGCGTTCTGACCACGAATCGAGCTCTATCGAAGAAGGCAGAGAAAAGTTGCGACGCGGTATGTATCTGATGATCAGGGAGAGCTCTTCGGCGAAAAATCTTGCCGAACTGCTTCCTCTAGTTACAGACAAAACATATAAAAGGTGCTTCTTCGTTGTCGATGACCGCACCTGTACTGACCTGCTGCTTGATGGCGATATCGATGCTATAGTCAGAAAAGCGATAGGACTGGGGCTGGAACCTGTCCGCGCTGTGCAATTAGCCACCATAAACACCGCCGAATATTTCAGGCTTTACGATCGTGGTGCCATCGCCCCCGGATACGTTGCCAACCTAATAACTACAGCCGATTTGTCACATCTGGAGGCGGAAATGGTCTTCTATAAAGGGCAACTTGTAGCTAGAAACGGCGAGCTTCTGTTACCACCTGTTGAAATTGCACGAGATGACCTAACGGACACCGTCCATATAAAAGCTTTTGATGTCGAGGCGCTGAAACTGACCACAGGTGAGGAAAGCTTCCCAGTGATCGAAATAATCCCCGAACAGATAATCACCAAGAAAAGGATTGAGAGAGTCGAGAAACAGGATGGCTGCATCATGTCTGACCTGCAAAAAGACATCCTCAAGCTAGTGGTTGTGGAAAGGCACAAGGCTACAGGTAATATTGGGAAAGGACTGGTCAAAGGGTTCGGACTAAAACAGGGGGCACTGGCTTCGTCCATCGCCCACGACTCTCACAATATTATAGCTGTAGGCACAAATGACTATGACATCTTTATAGCCATAAAGGAAATAGAAAGAATGCACGGCGGACTGGCTGTATGTGCCCATGGAAAGGTGCTGGCTTCGCTGCCGTTGCCAATCGCCGGACTGCTATCACCGGAGCCGCTGGCCACGGTAGCGAGCAAATTCATTAATGTAGAAAGGGCCGCCGCCAGCCTGGGTAATCTACCACCAGCCCCGTTTGCCGTACTCTCATTCCTGGCACTGCCGGTAATACCCGAACTAAGGCTGACCGACAAGGGTCTGGTAGACGTTCTGGAATTCAGGCTAATTCAGTAGAGCCACCACACCATCGCAACCATAGCTGCCCGGCCCACTGCTCCCCAAGTATGGCTCCAGGGACAGGAACAAAGCAAGTCGGCCTATCTCGTCTTTTTTAAACTGGCTATTAGCTCGTCAACGCTGACCGCTGCCAGTGTCATTGTCTGGAGCGTGCCTCTCGACCCCAGCTCCACAGCAACCCGGCTTATGGTCTCATTATTGGGGGCTTCCAAAACATTCACAAAATCGTAAGGACCCAGAACAGCATACTGGGCAAGCACCTTAACCCCCATGGCCTCGACTTCTCTATTGACCTCCTTTATGCGATCCGGGTGGTCTTTTATAGTCTTCCTGCCCTCATCAGTAAGTGTCGTCAGCATAACGTAAACCGGCATCTTTTCACCTCCCCTTTATCCTTTCTATTCCTTAGTTTCTGGCCGCTCACAATCCCTGTCCCTGAAGCACCCCTTTAATTCTATCAGTTTACCGTCATGATTAGAACACCCTGACAAAATCCTGTCAAAAAATAGGCATAAGCACCCCTTGAGCTGAAAAACAAAAGGCTTTTCGGCTTCAAAACGCCGTAATAACGAAGAGAAAATGCCAGGTCTAAGTAGACTTTTGGGCTCCTGTGCGTCCGCTCCGTGCCAGAACTCTGATAGCTTCAAGCAGATCCTGGCGCCGACAGTCCTTGGTCAGATACCAGCTCGCCCCTGCCTCCAGCGCCGAACCAACATAATCACCGTAGACAGTGAGGAACAGTATCTTTACATCAGGTAGGTCTTTCTTAATACGGCGCGTAGCCTCGGTACCATCCATGCCCGGCATATGCGCATCCATCAATATCACATCGGGGAGCAGTTTCCCTGCCTTTGCCACAGCATCGAGACCGTCCACAGCTTCTCCAACCACCGTTATATCAGTCTGGGGATCGAGTATGCTTTTCAGCCCCTCGCGCACCACTTCATTGTCGTCCACTATCAATACTCTTATCTTTTCCATTCTTTACCCCCGATGTGTGAAATTGCCTTTCAGCGCTACCACAGTCTACCAAGCGTGTCCGGACATAGTAATCAGCATACAAGCCAGTTTGAACATAAGAAAAAAGGCTGACTCTCAGGTCAGCCTTTACTATATGTATAAGCTCAGACTAAAGTATGACCTACAGTCGGATGATACCCCTTCTGAGCGCCTCTGTCACCGCCTCAGTACGGTCATTAACCCCCAGTTTCTGAAATATATTGCTTATATGGGTCTTAACCGTACTCTCCGAAATGGAAAGCTGGGCGCTTATCTCCTTGTTAGCAGCACCCTTAGCCATTAGCTGCAATATCTCCAGCTCTCGTTCTGTAAGTTGTTCCCCGGAGGGTGCTCTGCGTGACAACTCCGCAAACTTGTCAATCAACTTAGATGCCACCACAGGCTGAATAAGTGACTCGCCTTTATACACCGCCCTTATCGCCTTGAACAACTCTTCTCTGGGAGCATCTTTAAGTAGGTAGGCTCGTGCCCCGGCCTCTATACCACTGAAAATATACTCATCATCGCTGTATGTGGTGAGGATGATGAACTTGATATCAGGATTTGTTGACTTTATTTGCCGCATTGCCTCAACCCCGTCCATCTCAGGCATCCTGAGATCCATAAGCATCACGTCTGGCTTAAGTCGCCTAGCCATGTCCACCGCCTCAACGCCGTCCTTTGCCTCTCCGACCACCTTGAAATCAGGCTGTCGGCTGAGCATGGCAAACAGGCCTTCTCGCACTACTGGATGGTCATCAGCGATTAGAACTCTGATCTGCTCCACCGCTCATCTCCTCAAGCGGGACTGTAACCTTCACTATTGTCCCCTTGCCGCTCTCGCTCAACACTTCAAAATGACCGCCGATGCTTCGGGCTCTTTCTCTCATGCTGATCAGCCCGAAAGTACCACGCCTCCTCACCTCGTCCTCAGAAGGCACCCTTGCCTCAAAGCCTTTGCCATTATCGGATACCACGAGCTCCACCACTCCATCGTCAAACACCAGTCTCACCCCCACCTCGCTAGCCTCGGCATGTTTCCTAACATTTGCCAGTGCTTCTTGACATATGCGCAGAAGCGCTGCCTCTACTTCAGCCGGTACGCTACGTCTGGCACCTGCTACTTCAAATTCTGCTCTGATGCCAGATACCTGGGCAAACTTGTCCACCTCCTGCTTCAATGCCTCATAGAGAGGGAACTGCTCTAGAGCCTGTGGACGTAGATTCCATACCGAACGCCGCGCCTCAGCCAGGCTCTTGCGTGCCAGGCTCTTGGCTTGGTTAATATGACGCTCCGCTGCTGCCATCTCCTCACCACCCAGCGCTTGTTCCGCTGCCTCCAATTGCATAATAATGCCACTGAACCCCTGTGCCAGCGTATCGTGGATCTCCCTCGCCATCCTGTTTCGCTCCTCCATCACAGCCATCTGCCGCGTCCCTTCATAGAGCCGCGCATTTTCGATAGCTATGGCAAGCTGGTCAGCTAGGGTCTGAGCGGTAAACAGGTCCGCCTCGCCAAAAGCATCAACCTCTGTACTCTCGATATCAAGAACACCCAAAACTTTATCCCCCAACTTTACCGGCACAGCCAGCTCCGATTTGATATCTTTTAGCGCCTCCACAGACTTGTACCGGGGCTGCTCGCTAATGTCATTCGCCAAGATGGGCTCTCCTGTTTGCGCCACCCAGCCAACTATACTTGAGTCCCCCACCCCAAGAGGTACCTCAACGGGTATCATAGCCTTCTGCCCACCCAAACAGAGGGCTCTCAGCGCAAGTTCACCAGATTCAGGGTCAAGTAAGAAAATATTAACATTGTGATAGTTAAAAGTCTCGCGGAGCAGATTCCCCACATAGGGCAATAGCTCATCAAGCTTAACCACTGAACTTATTTTGCGACTAACTTCGTTTATGGTGTGCAGTTGCTCAGCACGCAACCTCTCCTGCCTTGTCCTCTCCTCGACCTTCCGCTCTAGATCAGCGTAGGATTCTTTCAAAGCCATGGTCATGGCGTTGAACTGCTCAGCTAGCTGCTGAATTTCATCTCCAGTCTCCATCTCTATTTTATAGTCCAGCTCGCCCTTGCCCACCACCTCAACACCCTTGGTCAACGCCAGAATCGGCCTGGTTATCGCCCGTGAGAGTAACACGATCACCACCACTGCAAACAGCACCATAACCGAGAACACGATGACGAGCACCAGTTGTGCTTTCTCAACCTGTTTATCAACATACTGAGAGGTCTCCTGCACAGCTTGAGTAATCTCTTCTTTGAACTGCTCCGCAGGTGATGAATACTCGTCAATATAGGTGACCGCTGCCACTACCAGATCGGTTGCCCCCACAGGGACGCAATGCATGTACTTCTGCCTCTTCTCTATAGCCTCATCCGCCCACTCGTAATAACCAGAAGCTTCTCCCAAAAAGCTCCTCTCCACAATCGACGAAAAGTATATTGGCTCACCACCCACCTTAAGTAAGTTGACTCCCACCATTCTCACGTCTGGATGAAAATAGACGACGCCCTGCCTGTCATAGACGAAGGTATAACCAGTGAGCCCAACCTGCTGCACAGCTATCTTGCTTATTTCAGGACTGCTTCTCAACGTTGAAATATCCGGCAAGGGATGCTCTTGCAAAAAAAGGACTATCTGGTTAGCAGTGTACCACGCCTGCCTTTGGATCAACCGCCTGCCCAGGTCCTCCAGTGCAAAAATACTGCGTCGCGTCACCTCGTCTGCCGTAGTTATGCTCTGTTCCTTTACTAGATAGCTAACCTCATAAATGGTGCGGAACGCCAGTGAGCTGGTAACCCCCAAAGATATGAAAGCCAGTGCCAGAAAGGGGATGAGAATCTTGGACCTGATGCCAAACCTTACCTTTGCCCTCCGTCCACCCCTGTCCATAAAGCGATCTAACATTACCTGCATAGCACCTCGATTAAACTCTAAACACCACTCCCTAATTGCTGATTATTGATCGACAGCACCAGCGCCCTTCGCCGTCCACAGCGGTTGAGTGGCAAATGATTCGCCTGCCAACTTCGCCCTCAGTGCCTCGACCAGATCCTTGATTGGTAATCTGATCTGTGCCATGCTGTCCCGTTCACGGATCGTAATTTGACCGTCTTCGAGCGACTGAAAATCGATGGTCACACAAAAAGGCGTTCCGATCTCGTCCTGCCTGCGGTAACGCCGACCTATACTCTGGGCATCATCATACTGTGCCATAAAGTGACGGCGCAGCTCGCTGTAAATTTCCTTTGCCAGCGGTACCAGCCTGTCATTGCGACTCAGCGGCAGTACCGCCACCTTTATCGGAGCGAGCTGCCTGTGCAACCTCAATATCACCCTCTTCTCACCCTCAACCACCTCCTCGTCATAAGCATCAACCAGAAAAGCGAGCGCCGAGCGGTCAACACCTGCCGAAGGCTCGATCACGTACGGTATATAACGCTCGCCAGCCTCATCATCGAAATAACTTAAGTCCTTTCCACTTTGCTGCGCGTGCTGTCGCAGGTCAAAGTCGCCCCTGTTGGCAATCCCTTCGAGCTCCGCCCAGCCCATAGGGAACAGATATTCAATATCATAGCAAGCTTTAGCATAGTGAGCTAATTCCTCTTTTTCATGTCGGCGCAAGCGCAAGTTCTCTGGCTTTATCCCTAAACTCAAATACCAGTTGAACCGCTCATTTACCCAGTACTCGAACCACTTCTCATCTGTTCCCGGCTTGACAAAATATTCAATCTCCATCTGCTCAAATTCTCTGGTACGGAAAATGAAATTGCCCGTGGTGATCTCGTTACGGAACGACTTTCCAATCTGTGCAATACCAAACGGTATTTTCTTGCGCGATGTCATTGTGACATTCTCAAAATTGACGAAAATACCTTGAGCCGTTTCTGGTCGTAGATAGACCACGTGAGCATCGTCCTCTACCGGCCCCATAAATGTCTTGAACATCAAATTAAACATCCTGGGCTCTGTAAGTTCGCCGCCACAATCAGGGCATCGCCTGCCATCTAGGTCAGTGGCACGCCACCTCAGATGACACACTTTACACTCAACAAGAGGGTCGGAGAAGCCAGCAACATGCCCGCTGGCAACCCAGACCTGAGAGTGCATCATTATGCTGCTATCTAGCCCCACAATATCATCTCTCTCTTGCACCACCGCACGCCACCAGGCATCTTTTATGTTCCTCTTTAACTCCACACCCAAGGGACCATAGTCCCAGCAACTTCCCAGCCCACCGTAGATTTCGCTGCTCTGAAAAACGAATCCCCTCCGTTTGCACAGGGAGACTATTTTCTCCATATCTACCTTACACTGCTCGGGCACTTTAACCTCCTGCAAACACTTACCAAAGCTTATCAACTTTATGTAATCGTGTCAAAAGGTGGTTAAAATGCTGTTAACAACCCCACTTAGAGCGACAAATGGCATTGTGCTGACAGTGCTGCTAGAATTAATTTGATGAGAAGTGAGCACAAGCTGAAAGTCACCTTCAAGACCATCTTGGTAGCCGCCATCCTGTATTGCCCACTTAGTCTATCATGCTATCGGCCAGAACCTGCGATGCCCGTTTCACCACCTCCTTCCCCACCACAAGAGGACTCCAACCCTCCGGAGACAACCCTGACAAGATTCCCGGCAGAGAGGATCAACATCAGCGAGGTGACCTTTGAATGGAAAGGTGACGACGATACTACACCAGCCACAGAGCTGACATTCTCCTTTTTCCTCGAAGGACATGATACCGATTATACGCCCTTCACCACAGATACCTCCAAGACCTATACGGGACTTCCCGCAGGTAGATACACATTTTATGTAAAAGCACGAGATCTTGCTGGCAAAATAGACCCAACCCCGGCAACAGTCACATTTGTGATCGAGGCTCCGAAGCCAGAACCGGATAGAGAGGCAGCCTTCGTGCCTACTCCCAGTCCTTTCTTCATAGTTCCAGGGGCTGATGTCAGTCGTATCGCCGTCACCTATAACAATATGGTCTACGCCATCGATTCCACCAACTCCCGACTGTACAAATCGGAGCCCGGTGGTGTGGGTTGGAAAGACATCTCAGGGGCGCTTGGCGCCGCACCTGTATGGACCAACCTCGCCATAGCACCTGATGATCATAACATCATCGCAGTAGTCACAAATAGCGGCAGAGAAGTGTACATATCCATAAACGGTGGCGGCAGCTTTGCAGACACCGCTTTGAACAGCAGGCTGGCTGCCGGTGAACAAGTAACCTGCATTTCTATTTCCCCACATTATGGCAATAACCGTTGGGAAGTAGCAGTTGGAACTTTGACAGGGTCCGGTAGTGGACGAGTATGGGTAAACCAGGTCAGCGGCCTCCCTAGCGGCTGGCATGATATGAGCAGCGGCGCTACAGGCTGGTTGCCACCACCCATAACAGGTGGCGATGTTTTTGCCATCAGATACTCACCCAACTTCGCCGTAGACGGCACGTTACTCGCCATCGTCGCCACCACACCACCGGCTGACGACGTCTATCTCTACATCGGCAGCCGGGACCTCGGTGACAGAACCACACAATGGAACACCTCTCCCGGTTACCCTGTTGAAATCTGCCAGTCGGGCCAAGATAGCCCGGGAACCCCTCTCAGATATGCTGATATAGCTCTCCCCGCAGACTACTCCGGAACCACGCCATGGCATCGCCATGTATACGCCTGCTGGAGCGACAACCCGCCGGGAATACCAGATTTTGGCAATCCTAACGACGGCGTATACCGCATTGATGACACCGTTCGCTACCGTATTCTAGCCAGCCCGGATACGATATGTAGCCTAGCACATTACGGAACCTTCACTAGAGGTAAACTCCTTGCCGGGGCTGTATCGAGCACTCAAACAGAAATATTCCGGGGACCCCAGACATACTTTAGCGCTGACCCTTACTCGTCCTATCCCAACTGGCAAAAGAGCCGAAAACCGCCCACCGGCCCTGGGCAGGCAAGGGTAGCTTGGTCTCCCGACGGCAAAATAGCTTACTGTGGTACCAGCTCCATCAGCGGTAGCCATCATGACCAGAGCGCCTTCTCCGTAAGCACCAACAATGGCCTAACCTGGAACCAGACGGGACTGATAGACCTCTAGGCTTGACATACGGCTAGGGGTGTCCCATAATTTTTGCTTGGCATGATCAAGGCAGCGTTCTTTGACTTCTACAATACCCTTGCCACCCACCAGCCACCCCGCGAAAGGGTTTACGCCGACATCTGCGGAGAGCTGGGCATCCACGTCGAGCTTAAGAGGCTGTTTACCTCCTTATCTGAAGCCGACATGTACATGCGCCAGGAGACCAGCCGCTTGCCCATGGACAGGAGGTCTGAACAGCAAAAACTGGACTTCTACATTGAATACATCACCAGAATCCTTAAGGGCGCCGGAGTGGATATCAATCGGGATATCGCCTTGCAAATAATCCCCGGGTTGCAGAAGCGCAGGTGGGAACTCAAGACATGCGAGGACACCATGCCAGCGCTGGAGCAACTGAAAAGGCGCGGTCTGATAATAGGGCTCATCTCCAATGTTATTCAGGACATGGACAGCACCTTCACTCGTCTCGGCATCCAGCCCTATCTTGACATAAAGGTCACCTCAGGAGAGATAGGGTATGATAAACCGGAGCCTGAGATCTTTCTAGCAGCTTTAAGGAAGGCAGAATTGGAGCCCGCAGAAGCAATCTACGTGGGCGACCAGTACGAGATAGATGTGCTCGGTGCCCGAGGCGTAGGTATGCAAGCCGTGCTTATCGACAGGAACGACTATTTCCCAGAAATAACAGACTGCCCCAGAATAAACAGCCTCATCCAGGTGCTAGAATATATTACTATATAACTACGTAGGGGCAAGTCATCCTCAGCGCAACTTAGCTACATAGCTCCCCACAGATACCCCCAGCGAATTAGCCACCGGCTGACATTTAGCCCGAAGACAATACAACACCCTGCCCTCGGCAGGTAATTCTGAAAGCGATTCCCAGTACCCCATCCCCTTAGCCAATACTAGATCAGCATTGCCAAACTCTTTCCTGAACTCTGCAGATGCCGAAGCCATATCTATGCCTGGCGTAGCCGTGCCAGTGGTGACTATTTCCCCCAGATCAGCCTCCAGCCCCAGCCCCCTCACATCGTCCAGAGTCACATCGTTCTGTACCGGCGCCTCCTTGACTGCATAAACCACAGAGACGCGCCGTCTCAGCCACCTAACTAGAGGCAGGTCAAAAAAGACCTCACCAACATTGTCGGCAAGGTAGAGAAGTCGCCTGGCACCCCGCAGCTTGCCCTCAAACTCTGTGGAATCATCTATGACAAATTTTACCCCTTGATCCGCCGCTGCCTTTACTTCGTCAACCGGTCTGAAAAAGTCCATGCTGTTTCCCAGAACAGCAAACTCGAGGCAGCTACGAAAGTCGTCCTCATCTACATGTAACTGCGCCAGCACCTCCTTCGCGGCAGCTATCTCCCTTTTCTTCATCTCACGATAGGGGTCAGGGTTTCCGGTGACCCGTTTGATCACGTCGTGGATTTCAGCAGCGACGACAATGGTGACCTTCTCAACCGAAAAGCTCCGCCCCAGAGCCTGCAAACCCTCCCTGACAGCAATCCTTCTGACCGCCTCATCGTCGCTCGCCAGCTCAGCCGCCTGGTAAACCAGCCTCTCCAGACAGAAATAGCATTCCGCCGCAGCTTTCATATCGCCAGACTGACATTGTAGGGAGAGTCCGCTGACGATTTCAACTGATAACACAGTTTATGAATCCCCGCATATGGTTTTGCCAGCCTTCACAGTCTGTTACAATATACAAAAATGACCCGAAAGCGTAACCTGCTGGCTATCCCAGACAAGGCAGCAGACAGAACAAGTCTGGCTGCAAGTCTAATAATCGGTGCGGTCTTCCTTGCCTCGGGAAGTGGCAAGCTCCTTGCACCACACGAAACACCGGGACAGGTTATCGACTTCATCAGTGCCATAGCTCCCCAGGCACTGCTCACGCCATGGGTGCTCCATTTTCTGTACAACATACTGGTACCGTACGTACTACCCAGCGCCGAACTCGTTATCGGCATCATGCTGCTCATCGGCGCAGTACCCTGTATTGCAGCCACATTGACCATTCCCCTGGCGCTAGCCTTTGCCTCAACCAACGTCTGGTTGATAATGCGCGGCAATTACCCCACCTGCGCCAGTTGCTTCGGCATCTGGGAAAACATCTTCGGTCACCTCACACCCCTGCAGTCACTTATCATCGATGTTGCCCTGCTTCTACTCGCCCTAGCAGTGATCTTCCTCCATCCCGGCACTTTTCTCTCGAGCCGCAAAAGGCTGACCGCAGCGGCTTCCAGAGGCAAACTTTGGTTACATACTCTGCGCACCAACTTTAGACAATACGGCGTCCGCGGGGCTGCGCCCATTTATCTGACAGGTCTAGGCACCACGAGCCGGAAAGCATGGAAGGCCATCACCCGAGACTGGCGTGTGGCAACCGCTGTTATCACTGGGTTTTTCGCCATAGCGGGCTTGGCTTCCTACCTCGCCGTCCTAAATCTAGTGCCCAGGGTGGAGAACGTCAGCATTTCCGAGATCTTGGACTCGTCCGCATTTGTCAGCATTACATTGAACCAGCCAAGGATAGTGACCCTCACACTCTACGACGACCGCAATAACCGAATAGGTGCCTGGACAACAACCATCCCGGGAACACAGCACGGAATAGTTCTTGACGAACTTCTGCCAGCTACAAAATACCACTTTGAAATAACCATCGAAGGCACACGGCAGAGCTCCAAAGCATATCACTTTGCCACCACACCCCCAAAAGAGCCACCATTTATTTCCAAGGTTACCGTTCTGGAGGTAGGTGATACCAACGCCACTATAACCTGGACTACCACTCGCCCAACCAGCACCGAAATTGTCTACTGGCTGGCTGGCTCCAGTGAGCAAAAATGGATAGTGGACAAAGACCTCACCATGGAACATAAAGTCGCCTTGACTGAGCTTTCCCCGGAAGGCACTTACTACTTCAGCATAAGAGCCACAGACGCCTACGGTCAAACCATTGTGTCTGAAAAGGACGGCGTGTTCTCCCTGGCTATAGCGCCCGAGGTAACAAAGCGCGCCCCGGACTTTACCCTACCCTCCCTCGATGGCTACACAGTGACCCTCAGCCAGCTAAAAGGCAAAGTGGTCGTGCTCAATTTCTGGAGCATGTGGTGCTCAGCATGTCGAAAGGAACTGCCCGTAGTCCAAGAGGTCGTCAATAAGTCCGTGCCCGAGTTGGTAGTATTGAATATCCATCTGGCAGGGCGGGGGGATACGATCAGGAACTACCTTGAAAGCCAAGGTTTAAACCTCACCGTCCTCGTCGACAAGGACGGTAGTGTTGCAAATGTCTACGGTGTTGTTCAAACGCCTATGGTGTTTATCCTCGACCGCGCCAGCATCATCCGTTTCGAGAACCCTAAGTTCACCAGCGCCACTGAGCTAGCCAATATCATCAAGAAAGTACTTGATAGCCCGGCTCTCGTCGGTGCTACGAAAGCCCCGGGGCAATAGACACAGCAGTATTATCTCTTTGGGAAACCGTCTTAGTATAATCACAAACCCCGGATCGCCGATGCAGTTTGCGCAACCAAACAAGTTTAAACGACCCCCACACCTTTAAGCTACAACCCAGCATTATGCTAAAATTAGTCGTACAGGGAACAAATCATGCCAGCAAACCTACCGCCACAATATTTCGAAGCTGAAAAACGCTACCGGCAGGCTAAGACCCCGGAGGAAAAAATTGAGGCTCTGGAAGCTATGCTTGCGATCATGCCCAAACACAAGGGCACAGACAGACTGCATGGCGAGCTGCGCAGAAAAATAGCTAAGTTCACCGAGGAAGCAGAAAGAAAGGCTGCCATCAGCCGCGCCAGTTTCCACATCAAAAGGGAAGGCGCTGGACAGGTGGCACTTGTTGGCTTTCCCAATTCTGGTAAATCACAGCTCCTCGCCGCCATAACCGATGCCATACCCGAAATCGCAGACTACCCTTTCACCACCCAGACACCGAATGTTGGGATGATGAAATTTGAGAACATCCAAATTCAGATAGTGGACACACCACCGATAACTGCCCGAGGCTCAAGGATCTGGCTGAACAATATCCTCAGAAATGCCGATCTTCTCGCCATCGTCGTCGACCTCGGTGACCAGATGACATCTCAAATCGACACCGCGCTCCACGAATTAGAAAGGATCGGCATAGTATCCCCTGACTGCCCCATTCAAGGCACCATAGGTAAACGCCAGAAGAAAATGTTGCTCGTCGGAAACAAGGTTGACCTCAGCGGTGCCGAACTCGTCTGGGAGCAGTTAAAAAAGCGCTACCCCAACCTGCCTGGCATCTCTATCTCGGCAGCATATGGTAACAACCTGGAGGAATTCAAGAAAACCGTTTTTAACGTACTGGAAATCATCCGGGTCTACACCAAAGCACCAGGCAAGAAGCCCGACCTCACAGAACCGGTGATTTTGAAAAAGGGTAGCACTGTCAAAGAGGCTGCTGAAGCTATACATAAGGACTTCAGATACAAACTCAAGTACGCTGTGGTCTGGGGATCAGGCAAGTTCGATGGCCAAAGAGTGAGTCAGGAGCATGTACTGCACGACGGGGACATAATCGAGTTCCATATCTAGGAGGATAACAGTCCCTTTTTCCTCAGCCAGAACTCATACAACTTGTTCGCCAGTTCCTCTATATACGCCTTGTTCTCCAGCTTAGAATACCATTGCCGCGGGATTCCCTCCGCTCCAAGGTAAGCACCCGAGATAGCACCAGTCATTGCCGCTATGGTATCTGTGTCGCCACCCAGGCGAACAGCAAACAGAACGGCATCCTCGAAAGAACTGGCACGGGAGGCAAAACAAAATATGGCTGCGGGGACAGAATTGAAAGCCTCGACGCCATGACCCAACTCACCAGCGATTACCGAGACATCGTTCACCCTCAGAAGCCTCTTTGCCCTGAGCAGCTTTTCCTTGTACGCAGTGTGTTGAGCAAACTCAATCAACTTTGACAGAAACGCCTTCGCATCGAATGCTGAGATAGGTTGCATGCCGAGTGCTACGGCAACAGCATACGCCTGCAAGGCTGCACCCTCTTTGCCCAGCTCGTGGCTATGCGTAATCTGGCTCGACCTGTAAACCACCTCACGGAGAAGCTCAATATCATCGTGGTACAAGACGCCCACAGGAGCGATCCTCATCGCAGCACCATTCCCATATGAACCACCATGGTATATCTTTTCACCTATCCTGTCCCAAGGTTCGCCACGCCTGTACATCCGAAATAATCGTGACGGGCCCGGACCGTAACCACGCCAGGGCTCAGCCTCATAATTGCTGGCAAACACCTCCATCATATGTGCCCCGTCAAAACCTTCCCTCGCCACCAAAGACTCAGCAAGTCCAATCATCATGTGGGTGTCATCTGTATACCTGAAGACATCCCTCTCCTTGAGAACAGTCTCGATCGTTTGAAGGTCAAAGGGAGCCAGCCCCTCGAAGCCAGCCCCCGCAGCATCACCAACGCCAGTGCCGATGAGCGCACCGATAAACTTCGACCTCAAAAGATCGTCGGGCAACATACCATAGATACCCACCACTTACCCCCGGGGCCACAAAACCCACGTATCCCCCGAGACTTTCTGGCAAGATTATTATATACTAACCGCTACAGCGATGGCAGGTCATTTAGAAATGGAGCAAAAATAAATCGGCTCCGCTATGACCAAGGTAGAGAGTCCCAGATGATGAATCCCAGAACTGCTGAACAGATAAACAGGGTCTCCAGAGATACAGTGCACGGCGCTAGCTGGTTGACAAGGAGGGCCATAAGCATTCTGAGCCTTGCCGCTAAAGAAAGCCAGGCTGAGACCGTCGAACAGTTTGTCGAGGAGATGAGACAGACAGCTTTCATCCTCGCCAACGCTAGGCCTAGTATGGTCTCGATAGCCAATTACACCAATTTTTTCCTTATCGACCTTATAGGAACCGGACGACAGAAAGACCTTGCCACACTCAAATCATATGCTGTAGCGAAAGGGCTGGAACTGATAAGAGCTTCAAAACAGGCTTCTCTAAAGACTATAGAATATGGCAGCGCTATAATTAAAGACAACGATACCATTGCCACCTGCAGCTATAGCTCAACCGTATGTCAGGTTCTGGCTGCAGCAAAACACAAAAACACGAATTTCTGCGTCCTCATTGCCGAATCCAAGGTCGGCAACACCAGTTACGGCGAGATAACTGCTATCGAACTCGCCAGACATTCCATACCCACCGAGATATTTGCCGATAACAATATTTCACGCCAGACCGCAAAAGCCAACCAGGCAATTATCGGCGCTGATGCTGTTACCGCCAGTGGCTATATTGTAAACGGTACGCCCAGCCTGCGGCTGGCTCAAGCGTCCAAAAGCAGACATGTTCCGCTATACGTGGTCTGCGAGACAGCAAAGTTTGACCTCTTCGGTTACCTGGGCGAATACACAGAGCCAGGCTTTGACAACATCCCGCTCAATATATGCACAGCAGTGATAACAGAAAAGGGTACAATGAGGCCAGATTTAGTAGTCGCTTATATCCAACAAAAAAGTGAGGAAATGGCCCGGTTCTGCTCCCAGCAGGGCTTCCCGCCGCTGCAGGCAGAAAAGGGTGCAGATGGGCACAAAGTAGAATAAAGGTGACTACATGAACCCGCCAAGAATTATTGACACGCACGCTCATCTGGATGAGCTGGATGACCTAGAGGCAGCGCTCGAGGAGGCCGGAAGAGCAGGTATAATTGCCATCGTTGCTGTCGGCTCAACTCAGGCGTCCAACGAGAAGGTGCTGAATATCTCCCGCCGATACCAGCACTTCGTCTACCCTGCGCTGGGACTTCATCCTTGGGAGCTGGGAGACCTCGACCATAATAAGATCAATGACACACTTACATTCATCGAGCGGGTAAACCAAGAAATCGTAGCCATAGGCGAGGTAGGGCTGGACTACGATAAAAGAGTTATCAAAAGGGCATCCAAAGAGCTGCAAAAGGCGGTCCTGAAAGACGTGCTGGCGCTGGCTAGGGAGTGCGGAAAGCCTTTGGTACTGCACAGCCGTTATGCCTGGCAAGACTGCTTCCAGCTAGTGCAGCAGGCAGGTATTGACGCCAGAAAGGCGGTCTTTCACTGGTTTACCGGACTTTCCAGTGTACTTCGGAACATAATCAGCGCCGGCTATTTAATCTCTGCTACACCGGCTGCAGAATACCACGAGGAACACAGAAGGGCAATCAAAGAAGCCCCCATAGACCGGCTTCTCCTCGAAACAGACACACCGGTGATTTACGGTCGCGACCTCAAATATCGTTCCCGGCCTGCCGACCTCCTTAGAAGCCTTAAAGCCGTTGCTGAGCTCAAAGGAATGGACGAGTCAGCCGTAGCTTTGCAGACCACAGATAACGCACGAAGTTTCTTCAATCTCCCTACCCCAGAGCACCCCAAACCATAGAACGAAGTTACCTCGCTCGGATTGACCCTTCAAAATTGCTTCCACCGGCAGAAATTTGCCTTGGTGGTTTGGAAATGTTATAAATTATCACCGTGAAGGCAGTCGTCCTTGTCGGTGGGGAAGGAACCAGACTACGTCCCCTTACTTACCACACGGTAAAGGCTATGGTGCCTGTGTTAGACAGGCCATTCCTAGAATACCTGCTGCGCCACTTGGCAGGGCACAACATCGATGAAGTCATACTGGCTATGGGCTACAAACCGGACTCCATCAAGAGCTATTTTGCCCATACCCGCAGTCTCCGAACCAAACTGGTGTACAGCGTTGAACCTGAGCCGCTCGGCACTGCTGGGGCAGTGAAGCAGGCTGAGCAATATCTGGACGACACCTTCTTTGCACTCAATGGTGATATCTTCACCACCGTAGACCTTACCTCGATGCTCCACTTCCACAAAAAGAATGGCGCCAAGATAACCATCGCAGTGACACCTGTAGATGACCCAACGCGGTTTGGCGTTATCGAGACCGACAACCAGCTCAGAATAAAAAGGTTCACTGAGAAACCAAAGCGGGACCAGATAACAACTAACAATATCAATGCTGGGATCTACATCCTCGAGAAGTCGGTGCTGGGACATATTCCCAGCGGCAAACGCGCAATGTTTGAGCACGACGTGTTTCCTACGCTCTTGAGCGCCGGTGAGCCCCTTTATGCCTACCCAATAGATGCCTACTGGATAGATATCGGTACACTAGAAAACTACCGTCAATTAAACTGCGACCTGCTCACCGGGAAATGCCCACACCCCGACTCGGAAATAGCAACACCGAGAGCGTCCGACAGCTGCCTCATCCATCCACAAGCCAGATTTCAGGGACCGGTCCTAGTAGGCGAGAAATGCAAGATCGGCTGCGGTGTCCAGATCATAGGTCCGACCGTCGTCGGCACGGGTTGTCAGATAGAAGATTGTGCTATAATAGACAAGTCTATACTGTGGCAACACGTTACCGTTGGGAAGAACGCAGTGCTTAAGGATTGCATCGTAATGAGTAACAGTTGCATCACAGATGACAGCGCCTTCAGAGGGGTCGTCATAACCCCCGAGTACCAAATTACCTGAACAGCCGTTACAACTCAGGTCGCGGAACATCAGGAGGAAAAAGCATGTCACAGGAGATACACAGCATCGACCAGGAAAATTTCGATAAGGCTGTGCTCCAGTCGAATAAACCTGTACTGGTCGATTTCTGGGCGCCATGGTGCGCACCATGCCGTGCCATAGCCCCCGTTATCGAGGAGCTGGCTACCGAATACAGGGGAAAAATGGAGTTCGCCAAAGTGAATGTTGACCAGGACCCGTTCATAGCCTCGAAATTCGGGGTGATGAGCATCCCCACCCTGATCGTCTTTAAGAGCGGGAAACCTGTGGAGCATGCCGTTGGCTACCAATCCAAAGAACAACTGAAGAAAATACTGGATAGGGCTCTGGAAAAGTAGGGGACAATGCCTGAAATCACTTACGCAGTCGCTTTTACCGGTGGGATACTCTCCTTCTTCTCTCCCTGTATCCTGCCGCTTGTTCCAGCCTATATCGCTAGTCTAGCTGGCATAACCTCAATTGAGGCTGCAGCGCGCCGTAACTACCTCCCTGTAATTTTCCATAGCCTGAGCTTCGTGCTTGGATTCTCGCTGGTGTTTACCTGCTTTGGCGCTTCAGTAGGGCTCATCGGCACTACCTTGGTAGCTCATTCCGTCCTTTTAAGGCAAATAGCCGGTGCCCTTATCATGGTCTTCGGTGCGCTGATCATCGCCGCCTACAAGCTGTCCTGGCTCAATTATGAAAAGAACTTCGTTATCCATCTCAGAGGCAATCCAGGGTATCTTCGCTCACTTGTCCTTGGCGCTGCCTTCGCTCTGGGTTGGACCCCGTGTGTGGGACCTGTGCTCGGTGCCATACTGGCTTTGGCATGGAGCTCGCATACTGCCGTGCAGGGCGTATACTTACTAGCCACTTACTCACTCGGCTTGGGCATACCATTTATCCTGCTTGGCGTCGCCTGGGGAGCCTTGGTGCCACTATGGAAAGGTATTAACCGGTACTTGGGGCCGCTTTCCATAGCCAGCGGCATCCTGCTCATCATAGTCGGCATCCTCATCCTTACTGGTAGCTTAGAGTGGTTGGCTAGTTTCATCAGCTGGTAGCCACTCGCTGCAAAGCAACAAAATTATGGAAAATGTCACAATGAAGAAAACGATCCTCAATCTTGTCCCCGGTGCCCTGCTATTAGCTTGCCTAGCTACCGGATGCGGGACTACGGCTACCATTCCCCAGGTAGGAGATAAAGCGCCAGACTTCGTTTTAAAAGACATCAACGGCAATCTCGTCCGCCTGAGCCAGTTCCAAGGGAAAACGGTGCTCCTGGTATTTGCTAGTATTAACTGCAAAGGGTGCGAGGACCAGATGCCCCATCTTATCACCACAGCTCAACAGGAAAAGGAAAACCTTGTCATCATAGAAGTCTACCAGTTCAATGGCACCAACTTAGTACGGGACTACATTAACAGAAAAGGCTATGTGCATTTTCCCGTCCTACCTGATCCCAAGGGTGAAGTAGCTATAAAATACGGTGCCGCCCGCAATCCACCGACAAACTTCATCATAGACAAAAGCGGCACCATAAAACACAAAAAAATCGGTCCCTTCGAAAGCCCTGAGGAGATAAGCTCCATCACCAGGTCACTATAATCGGAAATCAGACACTACAGGCATAACACCATTCTTCCTGTCATGCCGGCGGAACACGATGTCAGTATTACCATCAAGATCGCTACCATCAGAGATGGTGCACATGGCATCTCTATAACCGCCCCCGACAAGCTACTGGGAGAATGGCCCGATAGCAGGGCTACGTCACTAAGTTTGAGAGATGACCTGACGGTGTACATTTGTAGCCAAGGCGGTGACCGGCACTACTTGCTCGCTATACCAGGGATACCTGTACGAGGCAGTCAAATATCTGACACTGAAGTGGTCGTTACCGTTCGGCTTTAGCCCCGCCACAAGCTCACCATGAAATTACATAGCGTACAATAGTATCGTCGCGGGGCGCCGGGATAAAACCATTGATCTGCGAATAGCTTTTCCCCACTACCAGCCTGACCTCGCGGTCAAACTGCGGCTCAATGAACACCAGGCCCCTGTCTGTAGTCTCAAAAGCAACTATGGTGTGCCCGTAGCCTTCGGGATGGAAAATATCTACTACGGCGCACCTGATGCCTTTCTCCTCAGCATTGTTATTTACCCCAGCAGCAAAATCCACGCACACGTAGTCCCTCTCCTCGTAGGCGCGCAAGTTCGTGATGTCCTCGGCGAGAAATTTCCTCATCTCCTGATAGGTAGGGTTGCGCAAGACAATAGCACCCTCTTCAGTGGTTAACTGCGAAGCCGGCTTATATTCCTCCTGGCTGGCTTTGTATCCAGCCTCATATCCGGCCTGATAGCCCTTTTCCCTACCTTGCTCATAGCCCTGCTTGTAACTGACTGCCTGGGCGACCCTGTGGCCATAAGAATAACCCAAGAAACCGGAACCACTACACAGGATAGCAAAAGCTAAAAGCAGCCCTAACACTATAGCAAATTTTTGACCTTGATCCATGTTGAAGTCTCCTACACCAATCTTTCCACAGCTACTTCACCCAGTTTAGCCCTTTGCTCTTCGAATGGCAAATAAGTAATCTACCTTGACGGTAAACGCCAAATAGAGTAGGCTATTATGTTACTGAAAGGAGATCACCCAGTTTTGTGGTGTCGCGGTATCAGAGGCGCAACTACAATAACAGAGAATACCAAAGAGGCCATCCTGGCTGCCAGCAAGGAACTGCTGCAAGCCATGGTCAGCGCTAACGAGATAAATACCGATGACATCGCCTGTATTTGGTTCACCACCACTCCAGACCTCAATGCAGCCTTCCCAGCGGCCGCTGCCCGCGAGATGGGGTGGAATAATGTTGCTCTGCTTTGCGCTCATGAAATGAACGTGCCCGGCTCTCTCTCCCGCTGCCTGCGAATTCTAATGCTCGTCAATACCACCAAAAAGAGCGATGAAATAGTGCACGTGTATCTAAAAGGAACCGAGGTGCTTAAAGAGGGGGTGTAGGAAAAGATGATAGTGGTGATGAGGATTGGTGCGACAGAAAAAGAGGTTACAGGGGTAGTACAGCGCATAGAGAGTATTGGCCTGAAAGCTCATCTGTCACAGGGTACTGAAAGAGCCATCGTCGGCGTCATCGGCCAGATATTTCCAGAGCTACAGGACATGCTGGAAATGCTTCCCGGGGTAGAAGAGGTCATCCGGGTCAGCAAACCATACAAACTCGCCAGCCGAGAATTCCATCCTGTTGATACCCTGATCAATGTCGGCGGTATTAGCATCGGTGGAAAAGAAGTGGTGGTGATAGCGGGTCCCTGTGCCATAGAGAGCGAAGAACAGGTCATCGAAACAGCCAGAGTTGTTAAAGCCGCCGGTGCCACCATTCTTCGCGGTGGTGCCTACAAACCGAGTACTTCTCCTTACAGCTTCCGTGGATTGGGCAGGGCTGGTCTGGAGCTACTCGCAAAAGCCAGAGCAGTAACCGGCTTGCCCGTTATAACCGAGGTGATGACGCCGGAAGACGTGGGGCTGGTAGCCGAGTATTCAGACATTCTACAGATAGGTGCACGCAATATGCAGAACTTCAACCTGTTGGTTGAGGTTGGAAAAACAAACAAGCCGGTCATGCTTAAACGGGGACTCTCAGCCACAATTCAGGAATGGCTGTTAGCTGCCGAGTACATACTGGCTCAAGGGAACAGCCAGCTAATGCTCTGTGAGCGTGGCATCAGAACCTTTGAGACATACACACGTAATACTTTCGACGTGAGCTCCATACCTATAATTGAAAAGGTGAGCCATCTGCCAATAATTGCCGACCCCAGCCATGGCACCGGCAAATGGTACTTGGTAACCCCAATGGCACTGGCTGCAGTAGCCGCCGGAGCCGACGGCATCATGGTCGAGGTACATCCCAACCCTGACTCGGCCCTCAAAGATGGTGCGCAATCACTCACCTTCGACAATTTCTCTAGTCTGATGGCCCAATTAAAACCAATAGCTGAAGCCGTTGGTAGAAAGCTAGCTTGCCCCTCAGAAAAAATGCCTCCGCTAAAGAACTGTAATGAAAAAGGCTAGTACCCACGTTGAAAAAGAACTGGCAAAGTTTAAGCCACAAAAAAAGACCCTTTTATCCATTGGTATCTTCGATGGTGTACATCTGGGACATCAGCGTCTGCTCTCACATTTAAAACAAGAGGCTGAGAGCAAGGGCTGCCTCAGCGGTGTAGTCACTTTCAAAACTCATCCCGAATCAGTGCTATCACCGGGGACCACAATACCCTGGCTTGTCCAGCTTGAAGACAGGATAGCTTTGATCCGCGAAATCGGCATAGACATCATCGCCGTTCTGTCCTTCACCCTAGAACTTTCCCAGCTTAGCGCTAGAGAATTCGTACAAATACTGAAAAACAGCCTCAGGATGTGTGGACTGATCGTCGGGCCCGATTTTGCGCTGGGCAGGAACCGCGAAGGCAACATAGAAAGCTTGCGTGCACTTGGTAGAGAGCTCGGCTACTCCGTTGAGGTATTCCCGCCCATTACTCTGGACGGTACCGTAATCAGCAGTAGTACCATCCGCCAACTCCTGCTTCAGGGCGATATAAGAAGGGTGGAGAAACTGGTCGGACGCCGTTTCACCATCAAAGGACAGATAGTCACCGGCGACCGGCGTGGGACAAGACTCGGGTTTCCCACCGCCAACCTGCAGATTGAACCTGACCAAGCATTGCCCGCCGATGGTGTTTATGCTACCATAGCTTATATTGACGGCCAGCCTTTACTGGCGGTAACCAACATCGGCGTACGTCCCACATTTAGCGGTGATAAGCGCTTAGTGGAGACCCATGTACTCGACTACGACGGCAACCTGCTGGGACAGCAGCTAAAAATTGAGTTCCTAGAAAGGATAAGAGAGGAAAGACGCTTTGCCACAGCGGAGGACCTGAAAGCACAGATTAACAGGGACATCGAAAGGGCAAGGAAAATCCTGACTGGACAGTGAAATGGACAAAACTCTCAGGCGGCTCCTAAAACGTGGCGTAGCCGAAGTAATAATTGAGTCTGAGTTACTGGAATTGCTGGAATCGGGCAGACCGCTCAGACTCAAGCAGGGCTTCGACCCCAGTTGTCCCGATATCCACCTGGGACATGTGGTCGGCTTGAGAAAACTGCGTCAGTTTCAGGAACTGGGACACAAGGTGATACTCATCGTGGGGGATTGGACCGCACAGATCGGCGACCCCACAGGCGTAGCCAGCACCCGCCCCATGCTTACAGCCAACGAGGTGCGCACCAATGCCCGGACATATATGGAGCAGTTCTTCAAAGTGGTGGACAGAGACAAAACCGAGGTGAGATGGCAAAGCGAGTGGTTTGGCAAATTCGGGCTGGAGGACGTCATAAGGCTTACCAGCAAGTTTACCGTAGCCCAGTTCCTAGCCAGGGAGGACTTCAACAAACGGTACGCCTCGGGGCGTCCTATCGCCCTCACCGAACTGCTCTACCCACTGCTCCAGGCTTACGACTCAGTCGCCATAGAAGCTGATGTTGAATTCGGTGGCACCGACCAGAAGTTCAATTGTCTTGTTGGCAGAGAGCTGCAACAGATGATGGGGCAGAGACCACAGCAAATCCTGCTTGTGCCGCTCCTCATTGGCACAGATGGCAACCAGAAAATGAGCAAAAGCCTGAGAAATTACATCAGCATCGATGAGCTACCGAACGAAATGTACGGTAAGGTCATGTCCATCCCGGACAACCTCATCTTAGACTACTTCGAACTGCTGACCGATGTCAGTGATGAGGAAATCTCCGAGTACAGTGCCAAGATGTCCAGCGGTGAAATTAACCCCATGGTGGCTAAGAAGCGCCTCGCTTTTGAGATTGTGTCCCAGTTCTACGGCACAGAAGCCGCGCAGCAGGCTGAGGAACAATTCACAAAGATATTCCAAAGGCGAGAAGCCCCGGACGAAGTCGTCTCACTTGCGGGGCTGTCAGATGACAATATTACTCTGACCATCGCCTTGACGCGCACCGGCTTGACCAAAAGCCGTTCTGAAGCACGGCGGCTTCTTGAACAGGGAGCTATAGAGATTAATGGCAAAAAGGTTACCGAAGACCTTGAGCTATCCAGCATTGCCAAGGGAAGCATAATCAAGGTTGGCAAACGCCGCTTTGGCTCGGTGTGAAAAACAGAGAAAAACAGAAAGGAGGACTCGGAGCAATGCAACTAAGGATACCAGGACCAACCCCATGCCCACCACAGGTGCTTAAAGCTGTGGGCAGTCAGATGATAGACCATCGAGGTGACAAATTCTCCCAGATCATCCGAGACGTCACCGAGAAGCTCAAGAAAATGTTCCAGACAAAGAACGAAGTCTTTATCCTTACGGGTTCAGGCACCGGTGGCATGGAGGCTGCTGTGGTCAATACCCTGTCTCCAGGCGACAAAGTGCTGGCGCTCTCCTGTGGCTTTTTCGGCGACCGCTTCGCCGAGATCCCCGAGTGCTATGGTGCTGAAGTGAAAAGGTTGAACTTTGAATGGGGCAAGCCGGTGGACCCCGATGCCGTCCGCAAAGCCCTTAAAGAGGATGCCAGCATAAAGGCAGTAATGGTCACCCATAATGAGACATCCACTGGCATCACCAATGACCTTAAAGCAATAAGCAGTGTAGCCAAAGAGTTCGACAAACTTGTCCTTGTCGATGCCATCAGCAGCCTCGGTTCCGTTGAACTACCGGTTGATGAATGGCAGTGCGATGTGGTGGTCACCGCTTCACAGAAAGGCTGGATGGCCCCTCCTGGACTCGCGATGGTCAGCGTCAGCGAAAAGGCCTGGCAGGCACACGCTAAAGCCAGGATGCCAAGATATTACTGGGATTTCACCAAAGCCAAGAGCTTTCTGGAAAGAGGGCAGACACCGTGGACACCCTGTGTCTCCACCTTCTTTGGCTTGACCATCGCCCTTGACATGTTGCTTGCCGAAGGCTTGACTAATGTTATTGCCCGCCATGCCAAAATCGCCAATTTCACCCGTCAGGGTGTGAAGTCCCTAGGTTTGTCCCTTTTCCCTGAAGAAAAATATGCTTCCAACACGGTGACTGCGGTCAAGGCTCCGGAGAAACTTACCGTGTCAAAATTCCTGCAGATACTCAGAGACGAATACCAGGTCGTGCTTTCCGGCGGTCAGGGCAACCTATCAGGAAAGATCTTCCGCATTGGTCACCTAGGCTGGGTACAGGAAAAAGACATGAAAGAAGTGCTCAAAGCAATATCCAAAGCTCTTCCCAGAGCGAGCGCATAGCAAGACAGAGTAATACCAGCATGAGGAAACTATTATGAAAGTCCTTATCACTGACCCGCTGGCAAAAGAAGGAATTGAGATTCTCAAATCCCATGCAGAAGTCGACGTGAAGCTGGGTATAAAACCTGAAGAGCTTCAGAATATTATCGGAGACTACCATGCCCTGATAGTGCGCAGTGAGACAAAAGTCACTGCAGATATCATCAGGGCGGGCAGAAAACTCCAGGTAATCGCCCGCGCCGGCGTTGGCTTGGACAATATCGATGTCGAAGCAGCCACCAGACAAGGTATAGTTGTGGTCAACGCCCCCACAGGTAACACCATCGCCGCTGCCGAACATACCATGGCACTCATGCTGGCACTAGCCCGACATATACCCCAGGCTAACAACAAGCTCAAATCAGGAGTATGGCAGCGAAGTGAGTTCACGGGCACCGAACTGAAGAACAAGACGCTGGGCATAATTGGCTTGGGAAATGTCGGCTCCGAGGTTGCCAGACGCGCCCAGGCCTTCAAGATGCGTCTCATCGGCCACGACCCCCTGGTCTCACCTGACTACGCGCGCAACCTCGGTGTCGAGCTGGTACCGCTAGAACAGCTATTGCGGGAGTCTGACTTCATTACGCTCCACCTCCCCTTAACCGAAAAGACAAAAGGACTCATCGGTGCCCGAGAGCTCGCCAAGATGAAGCCCACAGTGCGAATCATCAATTGCGCCCGCGGTGGCCTCGTCGACGAGGAAGCCCTGTACCACGCTATCGAATCTGGCAAGATCGCCGGTGTCGCCCTGGATGTCTTCTCCAAAGAGCCCATTACCGACAGCCCGCTCTTCCGCTCTGACAAAATCATCGTCACCCCGCACCTTGGCGCCTCGACCACAGAGGCACAGGCAAGCGTTGCTCTGGAAGTCGCCGAACAGGTTATCGCCGTACTCAACGCTCAGCCCGCAAAGTACGCCGTAAACGCACCACAGATATCCGTCGAACTTTTTGCAGTTCTGTCACCGTTCATGCAGGTGGCTTCCACGCTGGGGAGTCTAGCTAGGCAACTAATGGAAGGTCAAATAAAAAGTGTCCATATCAGGTACAGCGGCGAAATCGCTAACTACGATACCGCCGCGGTGAGGGCTGCAGCCATCGGTGGCTTACTTGAAGGTATGAGCGAAGAAAGGGTCAATCTGGTCAATGCCAGTATCCTCGCCAGCCAGCGAGGAATAAAAGTGCTGGAACAGAAGGAGAGTGTCTGCGAGAACTATGCCAGCCTGATCACCCTGGAAGTGGTTACCGACGCCGGAAAAACGACTGTTGCAGGCACGGTTCTGCGAGGCGAGACCCACATCGTCCGCGTAAACGATTTCTGGCCAGATATCGTCCCCACCGGAGGCTACTTTCTCTTCAGCGACCACCGTGACCGGCCAGGCCTTATAGGTGCCGTGGGCACCATAACAGGAAAGGCAGACATAAACATCAGCTCCATGCAACTTGCCCGTCTCCAGCCCAGAGGCAAAGCCCTGATGATCCTGGCTCTGGACGAAGCTCTTTCCGAAGAGCACATACAGCAAATTCTGGCACTCCCAGATGTCTATACTGCCAAGCTGGTAAAACTATAGCAGGACCAAGCCAGCACCCCCCAACAAGACGAGCACATGGCTGCACCTGCTTGCCCGGGTATGTGCTTGACAGCATTAGGGGGAAAGGATAAAATGAGTCTCCGTTGACTTGCCTCCTATCGAGGGTGAGTATTTTCTAAAGCAGAAAAGGAAGTGATCTAGTGTGCCCGAGGTAAAACTTGAACCCGGAGAGAGCTTCGAAAGCCTTCTAAGGCGCTTCACCAAAAAGGTGCAGCAGGAAGGAATAATCAGCGAAGTACGGCGGCGCAGCTTCTATGAAAAACCCAGCGTGAAACGGAAGCGAAAAGAAGCAGCAAAGCGGCGCAAGAGTAGCAGAAGTAGCTCAAAATAGGGAAAATGTCTCCCCTGAGCCAGAAAATCAAAGCCGACTTAGAACAAGCAATCAGAAACCGGGACAACCTCAAATCTACGGTACTGCGCTCAATGATGGCAGCCATAAGAAATGCCGAAATCGCACAGCAGAAGACACTGGATGACAGCGGTATCATCGCTGTCCTGGAAAAAGAAGCCAAGATGCGCCGTGAGAGCATAGAAGCATTTGAGAAGGGAAACCGCCAGGATCTGGTAACTAAGGAAAAAGCGGAGCTAGATATAATCCTCGGGTATCTGCCAGAACCCATGAGCCGTGATGAAATCATAAAGGCAGTCAGCAAGGTAATCGAAGAACTGGGTGCCAAAGGGCTTAAAGATAAGGGCAGGGTTATGTCACAGCTCATGCCCCAGCTCAGAGGACGGGCGTCAGGACAAGAAATCAGCGACATCGTCTCCGAACTGCTGAGCAAGGTGTGAACAATAGTGGCATCGCTAATCCATGCCAGGTCTGAGCAACACCTTTCTCCATACACGGTAGAACGTATATGAGGTTTGGCATAATCGTCTTCCCCGGCACATGGAGCGACAGGGACTGTTACTATGCCATCAAAGACATCTTAAACCAGGATGTCAGCTATGTCTGGCACAAAGAGACAGACCTCTCACAGTATGACTGCATCGTGCTGCCCGGGGGTTTCTCATACGGGGACTATCTGAGACCGGGGGCCATCGCCCGGTTCTCACCGGTCATGGGTGCAATTGAGAAGTTTGCCTCCCGGGGTAAACCGGTCATTGGCATCTGCAACGGATTTCAAATCCTTTGCGAGTCGGGACTGCTACCCGGAGCCCTGCTACGCAATGAACACCTCGAATACCGCTGTCAATGGACCTATCTTCGCGTAGAAAATGAACTCACCCCCTTCACTTCGCTGCTCCACAAGGGGCAGGTGCTCAAGATCCCGATTTCGCACTACGACGGTAGGTACTATGCTGATGAAGCCACACTTGCAGAGCTTGAAACCAACAAACAAATAGTCTTCCGCTACACCACCCCCAATGGCAGGGTGACCCCTGCACACAACCCCAATGGCTCCTTGAACAATATCGCCGGCATCACTAACAGACAGAGGAATGTGCTGGGGATGATGCCACATCCTGAACGTGCCTGCGAGCCACTGCTCGGCAGCAACGACGGTAACCTCATCTGGGAGTCCGCAATTGCCAGTATCCAAGGAAACACTTGATAGCATCGCTCTGAGCGAAAAGGAATACCGCCTCATAGTGGAGAGACTGGGCAGAGAGCCTAATGAAGTGGAGCTGGGCATGTTCGGTGCGCTCTGGAGCGAGCACTGTGGTTACAAACATTCGAAAGCACTGCTCAAGCAGTTCCCCTCCCGTGCCAAGCATGTTCTGGTCAGGCCCGGAGAGGAAAACGCCGGAGTCGTGGACATAGGCGATGGGCTGGCAATCGTCATGAAAATAGAGTCCCATAACCACCCGTCAGCTATTGAGCCCTTCCAGGGCGCGGCTACAGGCGTAGGCGGCATTGTAAGGGATATCTTCACCATGGGCGCACGACCCATCGCGTTAATGAACTCGCTACGCTTCGGTCCCCTCTCTCACCCTCGCAACCGTTACCTATTCCATGGTGTAGTGAGTGGCATCGCAGCTTATGGCAACTGCCTGGGAATACCGAATGTGGGCGGTGAAATCTTTTTCGCTGACTGCTACTCAGATAACCCCCTGGTCAATGCCTTCTGCCTCGGGATCGCCAAAAAGGAAAACCTTGTCAGATCAAGGGCATATGGGGAAGGCAACCTGCTGATGCTGGTTGGCGCCGACACCGGACGCGATGGCATCCACGGCGCCTCTGGACTAGCATCACGAACCTTCGAGGATGACACAGAGCTGAGGACGGCAGTCCAGGTGGGAAACCCCTTCCTGGAGAAACTTCTCATCGAGGCTTGCCTCGAGCTGGCTGGAACCGACTGGATTGTAGGTATGCAGGACCTAGGCGCTGCCGGACTGACCAGTGCCTGTGTCGAATCAGCCTCCAGAGGGAACGGGGGGATCGACATTGACGTCCTTAAAGTGCCCAGGAGGGAACAGGGCATGACACCCTACGAGGTGATGCTTTCCGAATCCCAGGAGAGAATGCTCATACTGGTGAAGAAAGGATATGAGACACAGGTGAAAGCGCTCTTTGACCGCTGGGAACTTCGCTCGGACATAATCGGCCGAATCACCGGTGATGGCATAGCCCGAGTAAGGGAGGGTGAGAGAATTGTAGCCGAAGTACCTGTCAGGCTGCTAACCTCGCCCCCTGTATACAAACGACGCGTCAAATCACCGCGCTGGATCGAGGAACTCCAGACAATTAACCTGAGCTCCATCTCTGATATATCGCCCCGCAAAGCAAACAGGACACTGCTCACCCTCCTGGCTTCACCCAATATCGCCAGCAAACATTCAGTATACCGTCAATATGACCACCAGGTGGGTAACAATACTGTGGTCCTTCCTGGAAACGATGCCGCGGTGCTTCGCATCAAAGGGACGAAAAAAGCAATCTCCCTGACCACGGACGGAAATGCCAGATATTGCTATCTGAACCCATATCTGGGAGGCGTCATCGCCGTGGCTGAAGCCGCCAGGAACCTTATCTGCAGCGGCGCCAGACCGCTGGCAATAACGGACTGTCTCAATTTCGGCAATCCGGAAAAGAATGACGTCTATTATCAGATGAAAGAGTGCATTGCAGGAATGGCACGAACCTGCAGCGAACTCAGAATACCGGTGATAAGTGGCAACGTGAGTCTCTACAATGAAACCAGGGGCAGTGCAATATATCCCACCCCGGTGGTGGCTATGGTGGGCATCATAGACGATGTGAGCAAGCACTGCACTGCCGGCTTTAAGCACGAAGGTGACTGCGTGTATCTCTTGGGATGTACACAGGTCACCGACGCCAGCATCGGGGGCAGCGAATATTTGCAAGTAATGCACAGCACGATAAAGGGCAGCCCTTCTATAGACCTCAACCTGGAAAAAAGGCTGCAACGCTGCTGCCTCGAAGCCATAAGAAGGAACCTCATCAATTCGGCACACGATTGTTCTGAAGGAGGGCTAGCCATAGCCCTGGCAGAAAGCTGCCTGCTCGGTGGTGTGGGCTTCGTCAGCTTCGAGCTCGATTTTGAAGGCAGGTTGGACGCCACCCTCTTTGGAGAAACGCAGTCAAGAATCATCGTTTCCGTATCTCCCGACCGTGCCTGGCTGCTGGAAAAACTGGCAGACCGCTGGGAGGTGGGGGCACTGAGGCTGGGCACAGTCAGCGGCAAGAGGTTGGTAATCAAGGGCCTTATAGACCTCTCGCTCAACGAGCTGGGTAAAGCCTGGTGGAACGGTCTGGCAAATTTCTTCAAATAGAGGAGGTAACTTGGCTGAGATCAGTCCTTTCTACGGAGTGCGCTATAACCTGGAAATAGTGAAGGACATGACGTTGGTCATCTGTCCGCCCTATGATGTCATCTCTAAAGACGAGCAAAAAGCTTACTATGAGAGGAGTCAGTACAATGTCATCCGACTCGAGCACGCCATGGAACTGCCCGGTGACTCAACCGATGACAATAAACACGCTCGCGCCTGTGCCACACTGAATCAGTGGCTGAAGGACCGCGTGCTGGTCACTGACCACGTACCCTCGCTTTATATCCACGAACAGACGTTCACCTATCAGGGCACTAGGAGACGCCGCCTCGGGTTTACCGCCTGCGTAAGGCTGGAGCCCTGGGAGAAAAGGATGATCCTGCCCCACGAAAACACCGTCGCTGGGATCAAGAGCGACCGCTTGGACCTCATGCGGGCATGCAATGCCAACTTTAGCCCTCTCCTCGGGCTCTACGAAGACCCGGGCCAGAAAATCGCCAAATTGCTCGGCGTACAGACCGGCAGAAAACCTCTGCTGGACTTCACCGCAGACGGAGAGACACACAGGCTTTGGATAGCAAACGAACCAGAGTTCATCCAGCGGATAAGCCATTTTCTGGCGCCGAAGCATATTTACATCGCTGATGGACACCACCGCTACGAGACAGCGCTGGCTTATCAGTCCGAAAAGCGCCAAAACAGCCCATACTTTACAGGACACGAGGCTTTCAACTTCGTGATGATGACGCTGGTATCTTTCTCCGACCCAGGGCTGCTTGTCCTGCCAGTTCACCGGGTGGTAAAAGGTATTTCCGCGGAGAATATGAAACGTTTCATCGACAAATTGGCTACCCTGTTCCACACAGACCCACTACCCCTCGAAGACGCCTCTAGGATACCGGAGATGAGCGATGTGATAGCAAGGGTAATAGGCTTAAAGGAAGGATCTGTGGTTGGGCTGAGACTGCGCCCAGATGTACACGTTAAAGCACTTATGCCACCAGGTCATTCCGATGCGTACAACAAACTTGAAGTAAGTATTTTGCAGCACCTTGTCATCGACAGACTTACAGCCATGGCCAGCGGTGTGTCAATAGCATATACGCCAAATGCCAAGGCGGCAGCAGAGATGGTAACCCAGGGCGACTACCAGCTAGCCTTTATCCTGAACTCGATTCCGCTCAGCACCATCAAGGCAGTAGCCAATGCTAATGACAGGATGCCAGGCAAATCAACTTACTTCTACCCAAAGCTACCGACCGGCTTGGTCATCAACCGCCTAGAAGGAACATTATGAGCGGGTCGTCTGCCGCTTCACAAAGCTATCGCGGAGTTCCGGCGTATAGAGCTTGTATCTCGCTCTCCCCTCCTCCTTGGCATGGTACATAGCGGTATCAGCATTTGTCAGCAACACATCAGCCCGATCACCGTTCTCCGGATAGACAGCGATGCCAATACTCGTGGTTATATTTAGGTTATAACCATTTATAGCAAATGGCTCACCAAACGAGTCGAGTATCTTCTGTGCTACCTTGGTGGCATCCTCGATAGCCCCTATCTGCAGGAGCAACAGCACAAACTCATCACCACCCATACGCCCCACCGTATCGCTTTTACGTAGATTGCTGGCAAGCCTTTGAGCCACAAGCTTAAGTAGCTGATCGCCAACCCCATGCCCGTAGGTATCATTCACTCGCTTGAACCAATCAAGGTCAAGCATCATCACCGCCAGCCTGCTGCCGTTGCGCTGCGCCTGAGCCAGCCCCATGTTCAGCCTGTCATCGAACAGTATACGGTTGGGTAGACCGGTAAGCGGGTCATGGGTCGCCATCTCAGAAAGTTTCTGTTCGAGCATCTTGCGCTCGGTAACATCGCGGCTGATGCCCCTGAAACCGATAATTTCACCTTTCTCACCGCGCAACGGCAGCACAGAGTTCTCAACGTATATCCTCCGCCCATCCTTCGTGAGCTGTGTCATGGGGTACCATCTCAGAGACGTGCCCGTCCGATATACCGAGTTATACGCCCGGTAGACGTTCTCCCAGTCCTCCTGCGGAGTATAGGCACGATAGTTAAGCCCGATGGCTTCCTCCCTGGTATACCCCAGAAGGCGACATAGCGCATCGTTAACGAATGTAAAGCTGCCCCGCAAGTCCACCTCATAGTAAGCCTCGTCCATTTCCTCGAGGAGCGTCCTGTACCTCTCCTCCGACTTGCTCAACGCCTCCTCTGCCTTTACACGCTCAGTGATATCCTCCCCTATCCCACGGAAACCGATTATGTCCCCCTTTTCATTGCGTATCGGAAATGCCGATAGCTCCACCCACCTGACGTTCCCGTCCTTATCAATGTACCTGTTCTTCAAGCCCCTCACCGGCTCACCGGTCCGATATATCTCATTGAAAATTTTGAACGTTTTATCTATATCCTCCATAGCCGTGGTCAGCTTGTAGCTGGCGCCGATTAGCTGCTCCTTCGGAATCCCCACATTCCGGCACATGGAATCATTGACAAACGTAAAATGACCGCGCAGGTCAACCTCGTAGTAGGTCTCATTCATCTCTTCAAAGATGGTGCGGAAACGCTCCTCCGAGCGCCTAAGGTCGTCCTCAAGGTGCTTGTACTCAGTAATGTCCATGAAGCTACCTACGCTAGCCGGTTTCCCACGGTACTGTATTGAGGTCACCTGCTCCAATATCCATGCCCATCCACCGCTCTTCTTCAGAAAGCGGTACCGGTAAGGCTTGGATACCTTCCCCTTCAGACTCTCCACAGCCTGCTGCCGGACAAAGTCCCTGTCATCCGGGTGCACCAAATCTAGAGGGTGCTTATCCTGCAGTTCCTCCAGCGTATAACCGCTAATTGCCAGAAAAGAAGGACTGGCGTAGATAAACTTCTTCTCCTGGATAATATATATCCCGACACCGATGCGCTCGATCAGGTCGCGCGCCAGCTCGAAGGACACGTCCAAGAAACCCTTGCCGCCGCGGCTCTGCCTGTTTGCATTGTTCGCCATAGCCGTCTTTTCCAGCCTTCCTATGCGAAAATTTCCTTGGGTTTTAGTGTACAGTAACATTACACGAATAGTCAATAGCCCTGACCCATGTTTACTAGTACTTTACAGATAGTAATAAAGTACTAGTCCCGACGCACCCACTATATTTGCCTGTACGCAGTGCCACTGGAGTATTGATTCCCGACCGCTGGTGGAATAAAATGCACCCTAGAAAGCACCAGTACTGAATACCTGACAGTACCAATAGTGGTCCGTGTACGAGAAAAATAACCAAAAACCTAGCTTCGGCATCGGCGTAGATATAGAAAGCGTTAACCGCTTCCGCAAGCTGGCTACCGATAATGCCTTTCTGCACCGGGTGTTCACACAAAAAGAGCTGGACTATTGCCTCGCCCATAGGTCAGCGGCGCCCCACCTGGCTGTCAGGTTCGCAGCCAAAGAGGCAATTATGAAAGCCGCATCAGGGCTGAACAAAGCTCCCCTCAGCTACAAGGACATCGAAGTAACAAATCAGGAAACCGGTCTACCCATTGCTCGGATCCAAAAGGAAGGCTTTGAAAAATTCCACATAGCCCTGAGCCTGTCTCACTCCCGAACTCAAGCCATCGCCCTCGCCATTATGACAGAGACACGGTAGGACATGTCAGTCACAAGCTGACAATTGGCATATGTCACCAGCTATGCTTTATGGCACCAGTGGGGCAAACGCTATGGCAGTCCATGCCGTGTTGCCTGTCGCAGAGGACAAAGCGGGGACGGAATAACGCCAGCTTCGTCCTCGCCTCTTCCTTCACCTTAGCTTTATTATTTTTCCTCCACACAGGCTGTGTTTTTCCCATCCCTGCACGCTTCCCTCCAAGCCGCTCCCTGGCAAAAAGCGCTGAGCCTCACCACCGTGCCGGTCTCAGCACCAAGGTCTATGACCAGCCTGGCTGTGGGAAAAACGACCGCCTTGGTAGTCATACCGCCAATACCTCCCCCCACAGCTTTCATAGTCCCGTCCTGCTAGCGCTCCTCGAGAGGTTAGAAGAACTGCTCCAGTCTGTCACGTACCTCCTCCTCGGAGGTGACTGTAGAGTCAACCACATCACAATCAACCACCAGCATTGGCACACCCTTTTCTGCAAGGAGATCTTTGAACAGTTTTATCGTCGTACAGCTGTGCCGGCAACCCACATCCACATAAGGATATAGCCGCGTCCACTTTATAGTCGTCAACGCACCGGGCAATGGCATTGATCGCCCGCTCGTCAAGAGGTCCGTACATCCGCATCTCGGGTATTATATATGACTTCCTGGCAACGCTTTCCGATGGCAGACTTCCATAATCAGCTCCCCGCTCTTGGCAGTGTTATCACAGACCATGCTTGACCAGAGCATAACATCGGGGTGGGGCAATGCACCGGAAGCAAAGGTGCCGGTCAGTCCCCGGTGAGGTGTGCAGACCTCCTGCGCCACCCCCAGGTGGAGGCAATAAGCACCGACAATGGCTTAAGTAAAATCTTCTCCGATTTGAACGTGGCAGCAGTAATCCGGCCCGAGCAAGTAGGCAGCCTCAGCGCACTGGAAATCCTGCGCGTAGTCGGGGAACTGCCCTGCGATAAGGTGATCATCCTGCCCAACCATAGAAATATTTTTGAGACTGCGCTCACTATCCCACCGTTGACAAAGAAATCGGTGGCTGTGATACCGGCAGAGAACATCCCTCAGGGAATAAGCCGCCATGACAGCCTTTGTGCCTGAAAAGCCATGCCAGGCTAACGCCCGGGAGATGCACCGGGCATTGGGCACGGTCAACGCCATTGAAATCAAGAGCCGTAAAGGCACAGATGGACATACTACCGGACAACGCCAGATAACGGGCTTTCTGAACGGTGAAAAGCAGTCACCACTTCCCAGGCGGAGCAGCTTAAGGCAAAAATTCTGGAGCACTACTTGAGCGTCGAGGTCAGCATCACCGAAGACGGACAGGCCGACTGTGACTTCGTCATCTCTATAGAGCAGAATGGCTACGGCGAAGGACATCCCAGGGCAGGAAAAGGCGGCAGAGTCCCCCTCATTTCCTCTGGTGTACATTGGAACACCCCGCCCCTCAGGGTGTATCATATTACGCTATGGAAAAATATAACCTGCCACCGTCGCTATCGCCCCTGGCATCCAGCCTCATCGCCGTATTAACCAACTGTGCCATTGAAACATCGATAATATTTCTGCCCCTGTTCGCTCAGGATATCGGCGCCTCCAGACTTGACATCGGCATAATCGGCGGCGCCTATGGCATCGCTTACGCGGCTTCATCCTGGTTCTTTGGCCACCAGTCCGACAGGAAAGGAAGGGTGCTCTATATCCGTCTGGGGCTGGGGCTGGGCATAATGGCTCTGGCAGCACAGACGCTGGCTAGCACCTCTTTGTTGCTCATGGGCATCCGTGCCGCAGTCGGTTTGTGTCTCGGCATCTCAGCCGCTGCCCTCATGGTATATAACTTCGAAGCCGGCGGCAGCACCGGCAGGTTTGCCTCCTTCGGCTCCTTGGGCTGGCTCCTCGGTGCCGTAATAGCCATCTTTGTGCCCAGCTACCATAAACTGTTCCTCATCAGCGCCGTCTCCTGCGCCCTGGGGTTTCTCACCTCGCTTCTGCTCAAAGAACACGAAAACCGGGTACCACTGGAACCGGTCACCCTGGACGTATTCCGCCGCAATACCAGAATCTATGTACCTTTCTTCCTGCGCCATACCGGTGCCAATATGGCTTGGGTCATCCTGCCCCTCTTCTTCGCCAGCCTCGGTGCCAGCAAGCCCTGGATAGCCATCCTCGCGGGTATCAACACCGGCGGACAGTTCATCGCCATGATGTTCGTGGACAGGTTCAGAGAGTCGCGCCTCTTTATCGCCGGCTTCGTCCTGTCAGCTCTCGTTTTTTTGTCCTATGGAATAGTCAGTCACTATCTCCAGCTCATCCCGGTGCAGGCGCTTCTGGCATGCTCATGGTCCTGCCTCTACGTGGGTGCGCTCCTACTGCTGCTCAAGAACAATGAGGAACGGGCAACATCTACCGGCATCCTTTTCTCCACCATCAGCATCTCGGGAGCTGTAGGTCCCTTCCTCGGTGGCCTGGTAGCCCAGCTCTGGGGCTATCAGCCGCTGATGTTCCTCTCCGCTAGCCTCTCCCTCGCCGGGTTAGGAATGGCTATGTCCAGACGGAGATAGCCTACGCTCCGTCCTGCTCAATACCAGCCGCTAAGCGCTTTTTGAGACGGCCGCCCTGATGACCATGGCACCAGCAGCGGTCACACCAAGTGAGAAGATAGTTAGCAGACTACCGACAAAATACCCAACCGTTTTTATATAGCCGCCTACTTGCTTGAGCAGAGGACCGAAAATTCCGCTCATGCCCTGAATGATCGGCGCTGCCTGGGCTGGCAGCGACGTACTGCTGGCTATCCTCGCCGGGTAGTCCGCTATCCATTCACCCCACGAAGGTACAGCCACCAGCACCAGAATGCCAGCAGTGAGCAAGATAAGCCCAAAGACCAAAATCGCTATTCCTTGCTCTTTCCCTATCTTCATTCCTTGACCTCCTTTCTAGTCTCCCTGCTTGAGCCAATATTATACCACCCGCTTCTGCCCGTCGCTCTCACTGCAGATCAATAGCTTCCCACCGAGCTTTTTCTTCACCACATCCGGAAAGTCCGAGATGATACCATCCACACCCAGCGATACAACACTATTGATGCACCAGGGCAACGGCAGACCCCAGACAAGGACCGCCCGCCCCACATAGTGTACTACTTCTATAAGCTTCCTATTCACAAAAGGGTATTTTACAACTATAGAATCAGACTGTACCGATTCCATCATAGCCAGAGGGTCTTTCCCCGGCGAGACAACAATAATACCCCGGGGAATTTCTGGCACCCGGTGGAGGAGCTCTCTGAGCAGTGCCCCATTGAAGGACAATAGCATGATATCTGAAAGCGGCGACACCGTCTTCAGCAGCCCCACCAGACGGTCAAACGAGACGATTTCTTTGAGCTCAACAAACAGCCCGGTGCGGTTACCGTACAGCCGGAGCGCCTCCGCCAGCGTGGGAACTCTGTATTTCCCTTTGAGCCTCACCTGCTGCACCTGCTCGAGCGTCAACTTGCTGACGGCGGTGCCGCGAAGCTGGGGGTCGTGGAACAGGACAAACTCGCCATCGGAGGTCTCCCGGACATCAAACTCCACACCATCGACACCTATGTCGATAGCTGCCTCGAGCGCCTCCAGAGTATTGTCCGGGTGTACCCTGGTAAACCCTCTATGTGCGATGTTGAGGACTCTCCTCATTACCCCAGCAGCCCTTTAAAGCCCACAAACAGCACGCTGAATATAAGCATTATCGCTAGATAAACTAGCCAGCCCACTATGCATACCGCCAGCGCCCGCCCGGTGGAGACATCCAGTGCCTGCCTCACCGCCACCACACCAGCAACCAAAAACCAGATGGTGGCAGCGAAGGAAATAATGGCACCAATAAAAGGAATGAATGAAAAAATGCGCAGCAAGCCAGGAGAATGGGCAAAACCGATCGTCCTCAGCAGTTCGCCCCATGTAGCTGAAGTATTGGGCCCCTTCAGCACCGTGGTGCCCAGAATATATGTGAGGTAAGACCATACCAGCCAGCCTATGAGCGAGGCAACAAGGCCGCCGACAAGCCCCCAGAGAAAACCGAGGGGACCTCTCTGCCCGATGGCACCGATGCCGCTCCCGATCGCCGTCGCCAGGCTCACCATCACCACCGCTATCAGCGCTTGATTGGTGGTGGTGGTATCCGCCTCCACCTCCTCGTACAGCGCCACCTCCAACTTGGAAGCCCTCCACATCCTGCTCACCAGAGAACTTGAACTACTCATTTATTCCCTCCTTTGCCAGAATTTACATAGTATACCAGAGTATACCAGACACACCGGAGAGAGTCCTCTCTGGAAGGAAAAAAACTGGCTGACAATGCATCAGGCCCGTCTGAGTATGACGATGATGAGCAGACCTACGACCAGCACAGCAAAGAAGCCGAGCAGCAACCACGCTAGAACCATATTGCCAGCCTGTTCGGCAGAAATGGTGAACCACGCTCTCTCCGCACCGACTTCGACCAGGTGTTTGCCAGGTCCTATCTCGTAGACAGTCCAGCACACCCGCGTGGCGGAGCCCGGCGGCAACATCACCACCGCATGATCCTTCGTGACACCATCGATTACTAGAAAGACCCTGTGCTCTCCCGCGCTGCCCCCGTAGTTCTGCACCTGGACACATATCCTTTGTCCAGTAGCGTAAGGCTCCAACCTTAAGTCCGTCACCGCAAAGATCGGCGGCGAAGGTCGCAGCGGCGAGGGCTTTGGCGGCAGCAAGGGCACAGGCGGAGCCGGCTCTGGCGAAAGCCGTGGAGAAACAGGTTCAGGCTCCGGCTCCGATGGTGGCGGTGGCAACCCCACAATCAGGGTGTTGGTGGTATCAAATATGGGACCACGAGTGACTCCGGCAGGACACTGCCAGACCGAGCCGGCAACAGATACAATTTCAGAGCCAACGGGAATTACACAGTAGGTTATGGCTACAGTGACTTCGCGTGAGCCTTGAGGCACCAGGCTTCCCAGATTCCAGACCACCACACCACCTGAATGACTACCGCCACTACTGGAACCGGCGTAGGATGAGCCCAGCGGCAGGATATACTGCACCATTACATTTTCCGCCGTGACGTTCGCGCTTACATTAGTCACCTCAATGGTAAACGTGAGCGTGTCGCACGGTCCCCCAGTGGCAGGCCCGGTGATATCGATTGACAGCATCGGTCCGGGGCATATGCGCGTCTGGGCACTACCGCTGGCAGGACCGTAATCATTGCCCAGACCGTCCTGCCATACCGCCGTGGCAACGTTCACCACCGTCCTTTCCGAAGTGATGTTGTCAGCTGCCTTCAAAGTGATGGTAACGGTCTGTGAACCTCCAGCAGCAATGGTGCCCAGAGCCCAGATGACGGTGGCGACGGGGTCACCCCACAGCGTTCCCGGTGGACTGCTGCTGACATAAACCATGTCTGCAGGTATATGGTCAACAATGGTGACGTTGTCCGCCGGTGCTCCAGAGGGATTGGTTACGGTTATGGTGTAGGTGCAGTTATCTCCAGGACCAACCAAGCTAGGACCTATCTTGGTCACCCCCAGCACCGGCACCGTATATATGGTGGTCGCCAGCACATCGGTCGCCGGACCATAGCCGTTGCCCTGCCCGTCCTGCCAGGTGACCAGCGCTGTATCCAGCAACGTCGTCCCGTTGCCCACGCCATCGTCAACCCGCACGGTCAGGGACACCGAGACCGATCCTCCCCCTGCCAGTGTACCCAAATTCCAGACAACGAAGCCATCGCTTGGAGTTCCAGCCGGACTGCTGCTGACATAGGTGTAATTGTCCGACAGGACATCCATCAGCGTGACATTGTAGGCATCGAAGCCACCCGTATTGGTCACGGCGAGGTTGAAGGTCAGCAGACCCCCCGGGCTGCCGATCGCAGGACCGGACTTGGATACCGTAAGCAGCGGGCTGGTACGGGCGATGACATCTGTCGTTGCTGTGGCTGGACCATAGCTGGTGCCACCACTGTCCTCCCAGTTGACCTCGAAGAGATTGCGCAAAAGCGTCCCATCGGGCACAGACCAGTCCACATGCACTGTAACCCACCCTGGTATCGCCACCCCCGGACCAACGGTACCCAGGTTCCAGGTAATGGTGCGCGCTATCGGGTCGTAGACCGCCGCGTGGCTGGAGCTGACAAAGCTAAGCCCCGGCGGTAGATAGTCCACCAGCACTACATTGTAGGCAGCTGAGCCACCTACGTTGGTCAGGGTGCCGGTAAAGGTGATGTACGAGCCAACGGTCACCTGTCCCGGTCCTTCCTTGGTGATGGTAAGCTGGGGGTCAGTATAGATGGTGGTTTTCACAGTGGCTTCGGCAGGACCATATGGATTGCCACCACCATCTTTCCAGGTCACAGAGAACTTATTGGTCAGCTCCGTCCCATTGGCCACCCCGTCATCCACCTTCACCACAAGCCAGCCCGGAATGGACACCCCGGCACCCAGGTTGCCAAGATACCATGTAACAGTGTTATCCACAGGATTGTACACCGCGGCATGACTGGAGCTGACAAAGCTAAGCCCTGTCGGTAGATAGTCCACCAGCACCACATCATAGGCATCGGACGTCCCATAATTAGTAAGCGTGCCGATGTAAGTAATTAAACTGCCCGGGCTGGCGGTCGCCGGTCCGTTCTTAGTAATGGACAAAAGCGGTATAGTGCGGACGGTGATGTCTTTGGTGGCGGTAGCCGGTCCGTAGGGATTACCGCTGCCGTCCTGCCAGGTGACGTAAAACAAGTTGGTCAGCGTTGTGTTATCGGATAGAGAACCGTCCACATGCACCGTCACCCACCCCGGTATCGCCACTCCCGGACCAACGGTACCCAAATTCCAGGTGATGGTGCCTGCTCCCGGGTTGTACACCGCGGCATGACTGGAGCTGACAAAGCTAAGCCCCGGCGGTAGATGGTCTATCAGCACCACATTGTATGCCGGCTCAGTACCGTAGTTTGTCAGCGTACCGGTGAACGTTATGTTCGCACCCGGGTTGACCATATCGGGACCTTCTTTGGTGATCATCAGCCTCGGCGGGACAGTGATCGCCGTCCTCGTGGGGTCATAAGGTGCCAGGGTATCGGGATCGTCTGTCAGCACAGTGGTAAAATTATCGCCGGACACCCGCCCCTGATTGGAAACCACACTCACACCCAGCACCTGTGGAAACAGTATGGTCACCCTGAAACTGATGGTCACCGACCCTCCCGGAGGGACTAAAGCGAAACGGACTTCGACCTCATTCCCTGTTTGTTTAATTATGTCGCCCGTGGTGACCACGCTGTAATCTTCCAAAGACAGAGCAGGGTCATTGATGGCATCGTAAAAGACGACGTTCAGCATGTCCAGAGGACCACTGTTCGAGATGGTGATATCATACCGTAGACTATCCCCGGGGCTAGCTACACCATTGCCATCATTGTCCGCAACCAGGACATCGACCTTGGAAGCATACACTGATGGTAACCAGGGATCGCTGAAGATGGGGTCTGTATACAGCTTCAGCATCCAGTCCTTCTGCAGCGGGTCCACAGCTGAGGCGGAGGTGCTGATTAGAAAACGGGCTGGCGTGGTATTACTCAGCTTTTGCACGCCGCCCACTTTGAAAGCGGAGATCGGCAACTGCACGTCCAGCCAGTACTCGTTGCCACCATAGCAGGTGGGGGTTGCCATCAGCACCCGTATGTGGTTATATGTCTGCGCACCTCCGGTAGCCGCCGGACCGGCAGCATACCATACCTCGATCTCATCCCCGCCCAGCACATCGCTAGCTGACCTCTGTGCCCCTGAGCGCGGCGTAACAGTATTGGTCGGCAGGTCATTGTAAAGGAGATAGACCCTGTCAGGCCTGTTTGAACCCACAGTGCCGTCAACATCTATGGCGAACTCCTTAAAGCCGTCGTTATCAATATCGATGAGGATGTACCAGTGCCCCGAGCGAAGCCCCACCTGGCTGGTCTCCAGAGGATTACCGTTCAGCCTCAAGCGGAAGGCTATGTGGTCATCGGATATATCGCTGACGGTGCCGCCGTTGTAATACGCGTACAGAAAGCTAGGCTGATTGCCCGGCAAGTAACCATTCGGCGAGCAGGATGAGATATCCACTTCTTCAGGCTGTACTGCACCCGAGCCACGCGATGGGTCAGCAGGGCTCTCATAGTCGTAGACCACACTGCCATGGAAGGTGACCGGAAAGAAAGTGAAATTGCTCCAGCTTACTGGTGGGTCCGCAAGTCCTGCCTGTACAGGTCGCGGCACCAGAAACGAATGAACCGCTAGGACAACCAGCAGAAGGAGACACAGTAGCACCCTCAACATCATCCAACCACAACGGTGGATCATGATCTCAGTCACCACCCCTTTCAGGGTTGCCAGCCAGCAAACTGCACATGCCTACGATAATGATAACCGCTATCCTGCTGGCGGTCAAGTAGTTTGGCGCTGCACACACCAGTGGTGGGCGGTACTGGACTTGAACCAGTGACCTCTGCGATGTCAACGCAGCGCTCTAACCGCTGAGCTAACCGCCCTCTACGCGGGCATTTTATCAGTACGCCTGCACCACCGTCAATCGGGCCCCCTTGAAGAAAACGACGGACTCCCCTATACTTTCACATAATATCAGTCTTTGACTGAAGCGGGAGGAAAAGCTGTGTCCAAGAGACTAGACGAAACTAAAGAACAGGTGCTGAGAAGGGTAAAGGAGGAGAACATTAAGTTCATCCGGCTGTGGTTTGCCGATATACTCGGCTTCCTGAAGAGCTTCTCCATCACCGCCGATCAGCTCGAGGAAGCGCTCACCGAGGGCATGGGCTTCGATGGCTCATCCATCCTCGGCTTCGCCAGGGTGGACGAAAGCGATATGATCGCCATGCCAGACCCGAATACTTTCCAGATCATTCCCTGGCGTTCCAAAGAGCAGGGTGTGGCAAGGATGTTCTGCGATATCTACTGGCCCGGAGGCCAGCCGTTTGAGGGTGACCCTAGGTACATCCTGAAACGGAACCTGAAGCGGGCGGCTGACATGGGGTACACCTTCAACGTGGGTCCCGAGCTGGAGTATTTCTACTTCAAAAGCTCAGAGCGGACAGACTTTCTCGACCTCGGTGGCTACTTCGACCTCACACCCCCTGAAATCGCCTCAGATATAAGGCGGGAGACCATCATCGTGCTAGAGGAGATGGGTATAAAGGTGGAATACAGCCACCACGAGGTCGCCCCCAGCCAACATGAGATAGACCTCCACTACACCAATGCGCTCACCATGGCGGACAACGTGATGACCTACCGTCTTGTGGTCAAGCAGGTAGCCCAGAAACACGGTGTCTACGCAACCTTCATGCCAAAGCCGGTCTTCGGCGTTAACGGCAGCGGCATGCACGTGCACATGTCGTTGTTCAAGGGCGACCGCAATGCCTTCTTCGATAAGGCTGCCCCCTTTCATCTCTCCGAGGTCGGCAGGCGCTTCATGGCGGGTCTTCTGCAGCATATCTCCGAGATAACATCCATCTGTAATCAGTGGGTGAACTCCTATAAGCGGCTTGTCCCCGGTTACGAGGCTCCCTGCTACATAACCTGGGCAAGACGGAACCGGGCTGACCTGATAAGGCTTCCAGAATATAAACCGGGCAAAGAGGTCGCCACTAGGATAGAGCTCAGATCGCCGGACCCCGCCTGCAACCCGTACCTGGCTTTCGCCGTCATCCTCGCCGCCGGGCTTGAAGGCATCGAGAAAGGCTACGAGCTACCACCACCCACAGAGGACAATGTATTCGAGATGAGCCCTGAAGCGCGAAAGCGGAAGGGCATCAAGACCCTGCCGGGCAGCCTCTACGAAGCCATCGTCCTCACCGAGAAAAGCCAGCTAGTTAAAAAAGCTCTGGGGGAGCACGCCTTTAATAACTTCATTCAGAACAAGAAAGTGGAATGGGACAGATACCGCACATACGTGACTGACTACGAAATGAAGAATTACCTGCCTATCCTTTAGCCTGCGCAGGAAATAGCCTAGAGCCCGCAACGTAAATATCTGCCACGGCTCGGACGGTTTAAAAGGGTCCCTGCGGTTAACCCGTGCCCTTGGTCGAAGACTTTACACTGCTGGTGAGGAGCATCTGGACCACGCTGCCACACTTGGGGCAGGTCACCTCCACGGTCACCGATTGCCTCATCACCCGCTCCACCAGAGCGGTGACCACAGAATCGATGTTGTCCAGCCGCCTGTCAAGGGCTTCTATGCGCTTCTTTAGCTGTTCTTCTTCCACGTTGCAGTTCTTCCCCGGTTACAAACAACTCCAGATTGCACAAAAGGGGGAGCTCACTGCCTCCCCCGCAAATTGAGACTGTAATACGAAAACCTTACAGGCTCTTCTCCGCCACTCCCAGCGAAGAAAGCTCAGACTTATCCTGCTTTATCAGGTTGTCCACCTTGGTGCTGACCAGCGACTCGAGGTATCTGCGGAACGCCTCCCGGGCACCGGGCGAGATCCTGAGTGCCTCCTTTGCCCGCTGCCACTCTTCCTCCGTCCACTGGTTCACCTTTTCCGGGCTGAGCGGGAACTCCGAGATCATCCGCCGCTCCGCCCTGTCCAGCACCCTGCTGGTCACTGCCCTCTTAAGACGGTCGAAGGAAAGGAACTCCTCATTGGCATAAGGCTTGGGTGTCCATTCTTCTTCCATAGAAACTTCCTCCATCGCTGTTCTTCCACCTGCTTAAGACTCTCCTCTTACTGCTATCATATGCCCCAACAACCACGATGTCAAGTATCCCGAGTCACATGTTATCAAGCTACAGCACACTGCATGTACGGGGAAACTTACTCTCTCTCAAAACTATACTTCCAAATGAGAGCTGCTATCACTGAACCCAGAAGCGGAGCTACCCAGAACAGCCAGAGCTGCGACAGGGCTTCTCCGCCAGCAAAAACCGCCGGACCTAAACTTCTGGCTGGGTTGACCGAAGTTCCAGTAATCGGTATGCCCACCAAGTGTATGAATACCAGTGATAGCCCTATTGCTATACCGGCAAAGCCTTTCGGCGCCTCTTTACTGGTTGCCCCGAAAATGACCAGCAAAAATATGGCGGTCAGCACTATCTCAGCAATCAGACAAGCTACCAGCGAATAACCGCCCGGTGAATGGCTCCCATACCCGTTCTGTCCCAGTCCATTGGTGGCTACCGAGTATCCCGGCAGCCCCTTGGCAATCGCCAGCAGGATTCCAGCCGCAATAATAGCCCCGATGCACTGAAAAACAATGTACAGCAGCGTGTCCCGCCATTTCATCTTGCCCGCCACCAGCATCCCCACACTTATCGCTGGGTTAATGTGGCAACCAGATATGTTGCCAATCGCATACACCATAGCCAGGACCGCCAGACCGAAGGCAAATGAAATACCGGCGAAACCAATCGCTTTGCCGGCAACCACCGCACTGCCACAGCCGATGAACACTAACACAAAAGTCCCTATCAGCTCCGCAATGTATTTCTTCATGATGCCAACCTCCCTCTTCGTTGATTATGTGCAGTCGTCATTTCAAGTAAACCATAAATCTGATCACCAATTTCACTATGCTTCTAGGACCAGGCCGGTATTAATTTACCATCAGGGCTCTGCCAGACAGGCACCCATACCAAAGCGACCAAGCGGACGGAAATATCCTTCTTAGCCGGTCTGATAACCACCGTCTCAAGTTCCTCGGCTAGTGGGTCAATCTTGGCTTGCAGCTCCTGCATCTCCGCCCTGAACTCATCCTCCAGCTCTCCCAGCCGTTGCTGGTAGGTTGCCAGCGTCTCTCTAGCACGCCCAACATCCTGCGCTTCTTTCATTATGCGCCCGGCGCTGCGCACAGTAGTAGCACCCCTGCTCAGCGAGGAGTAGCTCAGTGCCTTCCTGCCCATGAAAGCGCTGAGCAAGGTGGCTCCCGCCGAAACAGCCGTCTGCATCTTTTGCTGCCTTGCCTGCTCCACCTCCCTCTCCACCGCCTGCTGGGCACGCCGTACCTTTTCTTCCAGCGCAGCCACCTTGGCAGCATATTTCTGCTTCGCTTTCTCAATCGCCTCATCACGCTGCTCCCGAAAGCTCTGCTGCAGCCGTACCCTGAAATCGCGCTCCGACTCTCCCGGCTTGGAAAACGCCTTAAACGTCGGACTCTTTAGCAGTTCCAGCTTTCGGTTCCGGTAAAGCCAGTCGGCAAATTCCCTAACCCAGGCATCGTAGCTCCTGGGATTGCTGGCAGCCGAAGGTAGCAGAGCAAAAGCCGCCGGCTCGCTTGGCGACTTTTCCAGATCGGCGATGTTGAACGGGGCTTCGTTTGCCCTGTTCCAGTCCACAGGGATGGGATCATCGGTTATTGGTGTAATATGTGAAGACTCCTCCATCAGATCAATCCCGCTTTTTGCGTCCAGAAAGTGCACCTGGGCATGCCCAACAAGCATCGGGGAATATACCAGGGTATGCCCTGCCGGCTTACTGCCACGAATGGGAACAAAATACTGGGGGACGCTCGGCGGTAACACCGGCCTGCCGCTGGAACGGGAGGGCTCGGCTCCAGGCTGTACCGGCGGCATCGCCGGCGCCGTGGGCACGGCTGTGGATACCGCTGGTTGCGGCGCCGTCTGAGCTGTAAGCACCGCAGTGCGCAGCGGGTCCATAAGCTTCTTTATCTGGACACGGGTGATCGGTCCCCGGAGGTAGGACATCGCCCACCGGGTCTCAAAGATTACCGGCGCGTCCTCGTGCACATTGTTCATCAGAAATATGCGGTTGCTCAAGCCAGCCAGAGTCTGCTCCATTGCCTGTCTGTCGAACTTCGTACCCGCCGTAGCAGCCACACCCTCAAGCCCCTCCAGCACCCGCATCTTATCGCGCTCGGTCTGCAGCCGCCCTACGAACCAGGTACCGGTATTCGCCAGTCCTTTGTAGTCGAGGTCAACGGGGTTCTGTGTAGCAAGCAGTATGCCCACGCCGAAAGCGCGCGCTTGCTTGAGCAGGGTCAGCAAGGGTAGTTTAGAGGGCGGGTTGGCAACGGGCGGGAAGTAGCCAAAAATCTCGTCCATGTAAACTATAGCCCGGAGGCTGGTGGTTCCCGATTGAGATCGCGTCCAGGCAAGCACTTGATTGAGCAACAACGAGACGAAGAACATCCGCTCGGAATCGTTCAGGTGGGCTATGGAAAAGATGGCTACACGTGGCTTGCCGTTCGGGGAGTAGAGTATCTGACCGATGTCCAGTGGCTCACCCTGAAGCCAGATATCGAACCCCGGCGCCGCCAGCAAATTGTTCAGCAACAGCGCCAGCGCAAACCTGTCCTTCGCAGGGTAGAAAGACTCCAGGTCCAGCGCGCCGACCCTGTTCACAGGCGGTGACTGTATCTGCTGTATCAGCATCCCCAGGTCCATATCCCTCCCCTCGCGCCACGCTATGTCGAGTATTGTGGAGATGAGTATGTGTTCCCGGCTGCGGATAGGGTCAGCCTCTTTCCCCACCAGCCCAAGCAGGCTAGTGGCTGTGGATACGATGCGTTCCCTGAGTAGTTCAGTGTCTTCCCTTATAGCCGGGGGTGGGGCAGCAAACGATTTCAGAATGGACACCGGTATCCCGGCGGTGCTTCCCGGCGTGTATATCACAAAGTCGGCAGCCTCCTTGAGCCTGGCAATGCGCTCACCGCTCTGCCCCCACGATGCCAGCCCGTTTCGCCACACCTCTGCCTGCTTCTTGGCATATTCCTCTACGGTCAGCCCCTTCTTGCGGGCATCGTCCTCGTTCACCCAGGGGAGAAAGTTATCTGGCTTTAGCTCCGGGAATGCGAGCAGCAGATTGGGCAAATCGCCCTTCGGATCGATGGCTATGGACGGAATCCCGTCCATAGCCGCCTCTTCAAGCAACACTATGCACAGGCCCGTTTTGCCGCTGCCGGTCATACCCACGCAGACACCGTGGGTTACCAGGTCCTTAGAATCGTAGAGGAGCAGCTCACCTGTAGATTTCTTGGCAGCAAGGTCGTAGGTCTTCCCCAGATAGAAAACACCCAGCCTCTCATAATCTTCCATACTCACACCCCCCTGAGGTACTATAGTGCCAGTATATCATCAGGCGTGCCATCAGTTTAGCACAAACAAACCATATGTCAATCATTTCCGTCAGAAGATACGTCGGGATGCACCGGAGACAAAGCTTCATACAGAAGTAAGGGCCCCTAGCAGAAAAGGGGCTAGTGGCTGTTCTCTACAGCCCGCGGAGATAGGCATCTATGGAAGTTGCAGCCCGCCCACCCACATCCTGTCCTTGGTGGTCTTGCCGGTCACCTCGTCAGCCACCACGGGGTTATCGTCCCTTTCTGTGCCCCAGCCAGCGATAGTGAGCGGTATGCGCTCACCGACCTCATCCACGCGGATGACTACAAACTGCTTTGCCTGGCTTTCTTTACTATGGCTGGAGCCTCGAATTCGAAATAGTTGATCACCGGGCAAAGTTTCTCTTTAGCCACTATTTTGTACACGGTGAGACCTCGTTCTAGACAGTTTTGACTCTAACCGGTGGCAGCACCGGACGGGAAAGCTCGAGCCTGGCATCGCAGCGCAAACAGCGCCTGGCTTCCGCCCTGGCAGTCATTTCATCGTAGCCTCGCTCCACCTCAGCAAAGCCAGCCAGACGTTTATCCAGGCTGATGCTGGGCATCTCGGGACGCCGCCTGTCAGCGAAGCCCTCCTCGCTGCCAAAATACGGGTCCGCCTTCTCAAATGGTACCAGCACCTCTTCGATGATGCCGCTCCCACCCAGATATCTATCAATCGAGCTTGCCGCCTGCCTCCCCTGAGCAATAGCCTCTATCACCGATGCCGGCCCCAGTACCACATCACCACCGGCAAACACACCCTCTATATTGGTCGCCAGAGTTCTTGTATCCACCTTTATCACATCCCCACGCCCGACCTCCACACCAAACCCCCTAGGAATCTCAGACACCTGCCCGATGCTCGCTATGACGTTGTCAAACTCCATGACAAACTTGCTACCCTTAATGGGCACCGGCCGGCGCCTGCCGCTGGCATCAGGCTCGCCCAGCTCCATCCTGATGCACTCCAGCTCAAGATTGCCATTTTTGACGGCTACCTTTGAAGGTGCTGCCAGGAAGATAATCTCCACCCCCTCGTGCAGAGCTTCCTCCACTTCCTCAGGCGCTGCCGGCATCTCAGCACGGGTGCGCCGGTAGATAATCGTTACCTCTTTGGCACCAAGACGTAATGCCGTGCGTGAGCAGTCTATAGCTGCATTGCCACCACCTATAACCGCTATCCTCTCGCCTATCTTCACTGGCTCCCCCAGACTGACCTGCCGCAGGAAAGTGACACCGTCCATAACACCCGCGCTGTCCTCGCCCTCAATACCCAACTTCGTCCCCCGATGAGCACCCAGAGCCAGAAACACCGCCTGGTAACCATCCCCAAACAGCCCATCCAGGGACTCCACCCTGGCGTTCGTCCTTATCTCCACGCCCACACTCGCAATCTCCTTGATTTCAGCATCAAGAATAGCGCGCGGCAGACGGTAAGCAGGGATACCCACTCGCATCATGCCACCGGGCTGCGGCAGTGCCTCGAACACCGTAACCTTGTGCCCCAGTTTAGCTAGATAAAAGGCTGCCGTCAGCCCCGCCGGTCCCGAACCGACCACCGCCACCTTCTTCCCGGTCGGCGGTGCTACTTTAGAATACTGTTTCCACAAACCTCCGTCATTATCAGCAGCAAACCGTTTGAGGAATTTGATGCATATCGGGTCATTGAGCACACCCCGCCGACACGCCTGCTCACAGGGATGTATACATACCCTCCCCAGAACACCAGGGAAGGGCACTTTCTCTCGTATCACCGCCAGCGCCTCAGAATATTTCCCCTGCGCAATCAAATAAATGTACCGCGGTATATCAATATGCGCCGGACAGGCATCCCGACAAGGGACAACATAAGCCTCCCAGTTGGGAATATCACGGAAGCGCGCTTCTCTGTCAATAAGAGCACCGGTGGGACAGACCTCAACACAGCTGAAACAGAACTTGCAGCCCGATTCTTTATGGTCATCGTTCTTCTTAGGCCCCGCAACCTTATAACCATTCACCTCCACAAAATCAAGCGCCTTTATCCCACGAAGATCATTGCAAGCACTTATACAACGACCACACAAAATGCACAAATTGTAGTCTAAGTCAAAAAAGGGATTGTCGCGATTTATCGGTAAAAAACGGTACTCGTATAGGATGTCTTGCATCCTGATATCAAAAAAGTCAGACACCAGTTGTAGCTCACAGCGTCCGTTTTTGGGACAGGTGACACAACGCTCGGTGACGGAGACGCTGCGCAGGCAGATATCGAACGGTTTGCAGCGCTCCCTCCGCCAGCAGGTAAGGCAGGCGCTGGGATGCTGTGATAGCAGCCTGACCAAAGCCTGACGCTGCCTCTGGCGCAGCTCCGGAGTATCCGTGCGCACGACCATGCCTTCGTAAACCCTGGTAGTACAGGACAGAACCGGTTCACCCTGCCCCTCGATTTCCACCAGACACAGCCCGCAGTTACCCGAAGGCGGTAGGTCGGGGTGAGCACAAAGGCTAGGGATGTAGATGCCGGCATCCGTCGCTGCCTGAAATATCGTCATGCCGGCTGAAACGCTGGCCTCACGCCCGTCAATGGTGATGGAGAACTCACCCATCGGATTAAAGCTTTTCTACCCTGACCGCAGACACCTTGAGTTCTGGAGTCTTGGATACCGGGTCAAAGGCGGTGTTGGTCAAAACATTCACCGGGCTCTCGACAAAGTGAAACGTCATATAGACGACCCCGGGTGGCACTCTCTCTGTAACCTTAGCCTTTACCATAACCTCGCCGCGCCTAGATACTACCTTCACTCTTTCGCCGTCCTCAATCTTGAGGTCTCTAGCGTCCCTTGGGTTTATCTCCACTGCAGCCTCAGGGTCAATGGCATTCAGCCCGCGCACCCGGCGCGTCATGGTGCCGGTGTGGTAATGAAAGAGACTGCGTCCGGTGGTGAGTATAAACGGATAGTCCTTGTCCGGCAACTCTGCCGGTGGCTTGTACTCCAGCGGTGTGAACAGCCCCAGCCCGCGGACAAACCTGCCCACATGCAGTATAGGGGTACCGGGATGGTCTGTGTTCGGACAGGGCCACTGAAGCCCACCGTTCTCCAGCCGCTCATAATTGATGCCACCGTAGCTGGGCGTCAGCCTGGCTATCTCGTCCATAACCTCCGAGGGATGGTTATAATCAAAACCCTGAGCGCCCATTCGTTTTGCTATTTCACAAATGATCCACCAGTCCGGCTTGGAATTGCCCACAGGCTCGATTGCTTTCCTCACCCGTTGCACGCGGCGCTCGGTGTTGGTGAAGGTACCGTCCTTTTCGGCAAAGCTGGCAGCCGGCAGCACAACATGTGCCAATTGCGCCGTCTCGGTGAGGAACATATCCTGCACTACCAGGAACTCCAGCCTCTTGAATGCCTCCCTGGTATGGTTGATATCGGGGTCGCTGAGCAGCGGGTTCTCGCCCATGACGAAGGCCGCCTTGAGGCGCCTGTTATAGGCAGCATCGATCATCTCGCTGAGGGTCAGCCCTGGATTGGGGTTGAGATCGCAACGCCAGGCGATCTCAAACTTGTGGCGTATCTCCGGGTTGTCCACCCTTTGGTAACCGGTGTAGACGTTAGGCAGGGCACCCATATCGCAGGCACCCTGTACATTGTTCTGCCCACGCAGCGGGTTAACGCCAGAAGAGGGCTTCCCGATGTTCCCAGTAAGCATCGCCAAGTTGGCTATCGCCAGCACATTGTCAGTGCCGTGGGTATGCTGGGTTACGCCCATGGTGTAAAGAATTGTCGCCGGCTTAAAGGTGGCGTACAATCGTGCCGCTTTAGCTATCGCCTCCCGCGGCACCCCTGTTACTTTCTCTACAAATTCCATCTCAAACTTCTTTAACGATTCCTTAAAAGAATCGAAATTTTCACAATATTCGCTAACGAAGGCTAGGTCGGCAAGCCCTTCATCGTAGATCACCTTCGCCATCCCCATAAGCAAGGCAACATCGCTACCAGGAACGTGTCTCAGCCAGACATCGGCACGGTTACAGAGGTCTATCTCCAGAGGGTTAGCCACAATGAGCCGGGCACCATTACGTACCGCTCTTTTGACCTCCAGAGCTATAACCGGATGTGTGGCACTGGTATTACTGCCGATGACTAACACGCAAGCTGCATTGCCGATCTCGTTAATAGAGTTAGTCATGGCACCGCTGCCAAAAGTGGTAGCCAGACCGGCTACCGTGGGCGCATGTCAGAGACGGGCACAGTGGTCGATATTGTTCGTCCCCATGACGGCACGGGTGAATTTCTGTGCCAGATAGTTTTCTTCGTTGGTGCACCTTGCTGAAGCGATAAAGGCAAACTCTTCACTTTTGTGCTTGCCCAGGACCTCAGCAACAAAACCCAGTGCCTCCTCCCAGCTCGTCTCCACAAGCTTGCCATCCTTCCTTATCAGCGGGTTGCTCAGACGCTCGGGGTGATGGACAAACTCGACAATGCCAAAACGTCCCTTAACACAAGCCTGTCCTTTGTTAACCGTATTCTCACCATAAACAGGTACCGAACGCACCACCCTCTCCGCTTTTACCTCCAGCCCCAACTGACAACCCACACCGCAATAAGGACATATTGTCGGCACTGTTCGGTCCGACAAGCCAAGCCATTTGCCCTCTGTGTCAAGGAGAGCACCAGTAGGACAGACATCAACGCAGGCACCACAAAACTGACAACCGGAGTTTTGCAGGGTCTTATCGAAAGCGGTCCCCACTAGCGCCTTGCTGCCCCGATAAATAAAGGCAATAGCCCCCGCACCCCTCACCTCCTGGCATACCCTTACACAACGCCCACAGAGGACACAAAGATTATAGTCACGGTCGAAAAATGGGCTGTCACGGAGAACAGGAAGCTCCTTGAGGATAGGCGGAAGAGTGACCTCCTCCACCCCAATCCGGGATGCAACCTTCTGCAGCTCGCAGCGCAGGTTCTTGGCACAGGTAACGCATTGCTTAGGATGTTCCGCCAGAATCAACTCAAATATGTTCTTCCGCAGCTCCCGAAGCTCAGGGGTGTCCGTCCTGACCACCATCCCATCGGTCACCGGCGTGGTACAGGCAGTGGGAAAGCCACGCATATTCTCAATTTCCACAAGACAGAGACGACAGGCACCGTAGGGGCTCAGACTCGGATGATAGCAAAGCGTCGGTATGTGCACGCCAGCCTGCTTAGCTGCCTCAAGTACGGTACAGCCGTCTTTCACCTGCACCGTCCGACCATCTATGCTCACCGTCACCACTTTAGCTCTCTCTTCAACAACCATGGCAGACCTCTATCCTCACTATATCAATCCTGTGCACCCTTCCCCGCTTTCTGCACCGGCACCGGCTCAGAAGGAACCTCAATGCGCTCACCAGACACCTTCGCCACCGCCGAAAAGCGCGCCGGACACACATCCAGACAGGTGCCACACTTTATACATTTGTCCTGCTCTATTATGTGTACCAGCCGCTTGCCACCTTTGATAGCTTCCACCGGACAGTTGCGCATGCATATCATGCACCCCTGACATTTATCCGGTAGAATATAGAAGACTATCAGATCTTTGCACACCAGGGCCGGACAGCGTCTTTCTTTTATATGCGCCTCATATTCGCCACGGAAATAACGCAGCGTGGTCAGCACCGGGTTCGGTGCCGTCTGTCCCAGCCCGCAGAGCGACCCCTGCTTCACCGTCATGGCGATCCTCTCCAGTTGGTCAATGTCATCAGGCTTTCCCTGCCCCTCGACAATGCGCTTGAGAATGTCCAGCATCTGCCTGGTGCCCACACGACAGGGCGGGCATTTGCCGCAGGACTCCGCCTGCGTGAAGGCTAGAAAATATTTGGTCAGGTCTACCATACAGGTGTCCTCATCAGCCACTATCATCCCACCAGACCCCATGATGGAGCCAGCCGCAGTCAGCGATTCGTAGTCCACAGGAGAATCAAGCAGCGATGCCGGTAGACAGCCACCAGAAGGACCACCAGTCTGAACCGCCTTGAACTGCTTCCCTTTGAGGATGCCACCACCAATATCGTAGATGATCTGCCGCAAGGTAATGCCCAGCGGCACCTCGATAAGACCGGTCATCTCCACCTTGCCCACCAGAGCAAAGGTCTTCGTGCCCTTGCTCCGCTCAGTACCATACTGCGCATACCAGTCGGCCCCCTTCTGCAGAATCAGAGCCGCACTAGCCCAGGTCTCCACGTTGTTGATATTCGTCGGCTTGCCCCACAGACCGGATATCGCAGGGAACGGCGGCCTGGGCCTGGGCATACCGCGCTTTCCTTCAATGGATGCCAGCAGGGCAGTCTCTTCACCACAGACAAACGCCCCAGCACCCTCTTTTATCTTTATGTGCAGGCTGAACCCAGAACCAAGAATGTCGTCCCCTATCAACCCGTACTCTTCCATCTGCTTCAGCGCCAGCCGCAGCCTTTCCAGCGCCAGGGGATACTCGGCACGACAATAGATATAACCTCGGTTCGCCCCGATGGCATAGGCACCGATGACCATGCCCTCAAGCACTGAATGAGGATCGCCCTCCAGAAGAGAACGATTCATGAACGCCCCGGGATCACCTTCATCAGCATTACAGATAATGTATTTCTCTACCCCAGGAGCACGCCTGCAAAACTCCCACTTCTGCCCTGTGGGAAACCCTGCACCTCCTCTCCCCCGTAAACCAGACTTCTTTATCTCCTCGATGATCGCCTCAGGCGACATGCTCAGCGCCTTCACCAGCCCACTGTAGCCACCATTGGCAATATAATGGTCGATGTTCTCCGGGTCGATAAGCCCACAGTTGCGCAGCACCAGCCTCACCTGCGGCTTGAGCACCGGAAGGTCAAAAAGGGCAGGAATGCCGTCAACCTTGCCATCCCCTATGTAGCCAAGCGCTAAATCGGAGCGGGGATTATCGTGTACCAGATAGTCAGAGAGCAGTTGCTTTACGGTCTCCGGCTGTACACCGCCATAAATAATCTGAGGCCTGCCAGGCTTGATGATCCCAACCATCGGCTCAGCATAGCATAAGCCCATACACCCCACCTGGATCACTATGGCTTCTAAGCCGTGCTGCACCAACACCTCATCTATCGCCCTGAGCACACCATCAGCTCCAGCCGCCCTGCCACACGTGCCAGCACCCACCAGGATCCGGGGCTTGGGGCTCCCCTCTAGCTTCTCCCACTCGGCAAAAGCACGCTTCTGGATCTCAGCAAAGGTCATCTTTACTTGTATCGCTCCAACATTTCTTTAGCCCCGGACACCGTCATCCTACCGTAGACATCTTTATCGACGACCACCACCGGTGCCAGAGCACAGGAACCAAAACAGGCCACCCTCTCAAGACTGAAGCGGTTGTCATCGGTTGTCCCGCCAGACTCCACCCCCAGCTCCCGCTTCATCTCATCGAAGATACGTTCACCGCCCCTGACATGGCATGCCGTCCCCAGACAGACCTTGATGTTGTGTCTGCCACGGCGGGTAAAGTAAAACTGGGCATAAAAAGAGGCGACCCCGAACACCTCGCTCTCCGATATACGGCACAACGTGGCTATCCGGGAGACCGCCTCCTCAGAAAGGTAGCCGTACTTTTCCTGTACTTTTTGCAAAATCGGAATTAACGCACCCTTCTCACCACCGTACTCTGCCACAATTTGGGCTAGTTCATCAGACAACTGGCTCTCCGTGGAAAAGCAATCGGTCAGATAGTTTAGCAGAACGCGGTATCTCCGTCAAATACATTCGGTTTTGTCGCAGTCGCATATGAAAACACTCAATGTCTTCCCGTTTCCGTCACCCGTCTGATCACAATTTTGGCTATTTCAAGGATCGGAAAAATTGATGCCGCGGCTAGAATCACAATCACCCAGTCAAACCAGGGTAAGGGAAAGGTGTTGAACGGCTCTTGAAGAAATGGTGTATAGACTATCACTGACAATAATAGAACCTCCCACAATATGGCAAGATTCAGCCATTTGTTCCGAAAAAGACCGATTTTAAAAACAGAATGTATATCCGAGCGAAAATTATAGGCTTTGAAAAATTGTATAAGTACAAGGTTGACAAAACACATACTCTGCGCTTCTGTCATGCTCTTACCGGCGTCTAGAGCCCATTTGAATATCACCAAATTAGTTAGACAGGACCAGATGCCCCCGACAGCTATAAGCACCACCACTGGTGTAGTAAAAATACCTTGCCCACGTGGCCTCGGTTTTCGTTGCATAATATCGGGGGCGGGTGGGTCAACAGATAGGGCAATGGCCGGCAGACCATCCGTGGCAAGATTGACCCAGAGGATCTGAATAGCAACGAGAGGAATCGCTCCGTAAGGTAGCCCGAACAAGGGCCCGAAAAGAATAGCAACCGCCATCAGCAGTATTTCACCGATATTTGACGAAAGTAAGTACATGAGGTACTTCTTGATGTTATCGAATATTGCCCGCCCTTCCTCGACCGCCGCTACTATGGAGACGAAGTTGTCATCGGTAAGCACCATGTCAGCCGCCTCCTTGGTAACGTCGGTGCCGGTAACACCCATGGCTACCCCGATATCCGCCTTCTTCAGCGCCGGAGCATCGTTCACCCCATCTCCGGTCATCGCCACCACATGCCCTTTCTTGGTCAATGCTTCTACCACCCTCAATTTGTGCACCGGCGATACCCGGGCGTAGATCTCCACACTCTCCACAAGCCTCTCGAACTCCTCGTCGCTTATCGCGTCCAGCTCCTCACCGTCCAGGGCAATCCCGTCTTTCAGCACCCCTAACTCCCTGGCAATGGCCACCGCAGTGAGCTTATGGTCGCCGGTTATCATCACCGACTTTATCCCCGCCTGCTCGCAGAGCCTCACCGCCTCCTTAGCCTCCTCCCGCGGCGGGTCTATCATACCTATCAGACCGAGAAATACCATACCTTGGTCAAGAGCCTGATGATTACCTTCAGATACCATCTTATAAGCCACCCCGAGCACGCGCAGAGCTCCTTCTGCCATCGTGCGGGCTGCCCTTAGTATCTTCTCCCGCTGCCCCGCGCTCAACTCCACTTCTTGCCCGTCATGAAAAATATGGTTACATGCCGCCAGCACCACCTCGGGCGCACCCTTGGAGTAGGCGACCAGACCACCATCGGGCAAGCGGTGGACGGTGGTCATCCGCTTGGTCTCCGAAGAGAATGGTGTCTCCCCAACGCGCGGTAACCTCCGGCACAACTCCTCTCTCATTAGCCCCGCCTTGGCCGCTGCCACTATGAGAGCGCCCTCGGTGGGGTCACCCCGCACCTGCCAGTTACCGTCAATACAAGCAAGCGAGGCATCATTGCACAGGGCTACAGCCTCCAGCAGCAACTTTAAGCCACGTTCCTGCTCGACATCGAGTGCCACTCCGTTTATGTAAAAGCCACCTTTGGGTTCATATCCGGAGCCAGCTACCTCCACGAACCTGCCATCGACGAAAATCCGCTTCACTGTCATCTGGTTCTGCGTCAGTGTGCCCGTCTTGTCCGAGCAGATAAATGTGGTGCAGCCCAACGTCTCCACCGCGGGCAGCTTCCGTATCAGGGCATGCCGCTTCACCATCCTCTGCACACCAAGAGCCAACGATATGGTGACCACCGCCGGCAGGGCTTCGGGTACAGCCGCCACTGCCAGGCTCACCCCCCAGATGACCATCTCCAGTATCTCGTGGCCCCTCATCACCCCTATGCCAGCCAGGACACAACACAATACCAGGGCTGCAATACCAATATACTTCCCCAGTCTGTCCAGATTTATCTGAAGCGGCGTGCGCTCCTTCTCCACCTCCCCGAGTAGTCTGGCAATCTTGCCGAACTCAGTTGCCATACCGGTGGCGGTCACCACCCCTTTCCCCCTGCCATAGACCACCACCGTGCCCGTAAATGCCATGTTCAACCGGTCACCCACTGACACCTTGCCTTCCACAGGGTCTACCATCTTCTCCACAGGCGTTGATTCTCCGGTCAGAGGTGCCTCATCCGTCTTTAAATTGACCGCCTCGACGAGCCTCATGTCAGCCGGTACCTTGTCTCCCGTGCCGAGCAGCACAATATCGCCGGGTACCAGTTCACAGGCTGCAATTGTAATTTCCTCCCCGTCCCTGATGACCCTCGCCTGTGGCGCTGCCATCCTCTTCAAAGCTTCCATAGCACGCTCAGCACGGTACTCCTGGTAGAACCCCAGGCCGGCAGCGAAAAGCACAATGACAAAAATAACAATAGCATCCGCCACCTCACCAAGGACGGCCGACAGTGCCACCGCGACCAGCAGGATGATGATGAGGAAGTTCTTGAACTGCTCTAGGAAAAGCTGCCAGGCTGAGACTCGCTTCTTCTCCACCAGCTCATTGAGACCACATTCAGCAAGCCTCCGCTCCGCCTCTTCGCGGGATAGTCCCATCGTCGGGTCCGAACCGAGACGGCTCAGCACCTGGGGGACGGTAAGGTTATACCAGTTGGCTGTGCCGTTTACCACCATTCAGTCCTAGGCTACGGATGCTGGCCAGGGCTTCTCGCCTAAAGCGATGCGACATAGGTCGGTGATGAATATTTTGGGTAAGCTAAACTGCGAGCTGGGGCGACGCAACACCCGGTCACAGACCGGGCAACAGGTCACGATAGCTTCAGCACCAGAGGCGATGGCGTCCTCAAAGTTCTTCTTCTGCATCTCGATGGCGAGCTCCCTATTGGTATAGATGATGGGTGCACTGCAACACACCGCCTCCAGCCGCTCATACTTTCTCGGCAGCCTCTCAACACCCACCAGCTCAAATATCTCGTCCAGGAAGCTGTCATACTCGGGAATCCATCTGGTGGCGCAGTTTGCCTGGAAGGCTATCTTCCTGCCTATCCTCGTAATTCTGTCCCTGTGCTCCCTAAGATAACTACACAGGTACTCATAGAGGTGCATGTACTTGAAGGAGACTTTGAACCCGTACTCCTTGGCTTTCACATGGGCAAGCACAAAACCTTCGTTGTGCATGTAGACCACTTCTTTGCCGAAGCTGGCAAGCCTGTCAAGGACGAGCCGACCATACCTTTCCACAAAGCTCTCACCGCCCATGTGCACACACCCGCAGAGGGACATAAATTCAGCACCCCTGACCACCGTCATACCCCTGAACAACTGGCTCTCCAGCGTACCCTCTGGAAACTCATCAAACCGAAAGGAATCGAGTGACAACAGCGGCTTATCCGGCTCTCCGGGTATCACCTGCCTCGGCTCACCCCGCCCTTCAAGCCCCCTGGCTAGAGTTTCCAGCATCGGCCTGCCCACAGCCACTATCGGGGCGGTGCCCAGCTTCTCCTGCATCCTGAAGATGAGGTTGACCGGGTCAGCTCCCGTGGGACAATAGCTGCTGCATGCCAGGCAGGTGATGCACCTGTGCAGAATCTCAGCATCCTTGCCCTCCATCAACAGCCTCAGCTCCACCACCGCCCTCTCCTTATCAAAGTCCACATACCGGCACTTCACCAGACAGTCCCCGCAAAGGTCGCATTTAGAAGCATCCCACATTATCGTTCTCGCGTAAGTCCTTCACACGAAACGCAATTATACGACCTGTCCCCCTTGCCGTCAAAACGCCGACACCGCAAACCAGTCTGCCCTGTACCAAAGTCTCCCTTTTTCTTTACCCCCCACTTTGACAGACATCTTCCCACCGGCACCTGATAGTGCTATACTTCCTGCAGCCAGGACAAAGAAGGGGGATCGGGCTAACCAGACCAGCCGGAAGCTATACCCAAACCAAAATCAGCGCATTTTAACACTTGCGCGGTGGACCGACGGTCAGACCGACTTCAGGGGGTGAGCAGAAATGACCGGGCTTAAATTCGACAAAACGAAGTGCACAAACTGCAAAGGTGTCTTCTGTCTCACCAAATGCCAGTATATCCAACTGAGCCAAGATGCCGCCAGAAAAGAGTGGCAGAAAATAGTCGACGGCGAAGACTCATTTGTCCTGGAAGCCTGCACCACCTGCTATGCCTGTGAGGAATACTGTCCCTTTAACAACCACCCCTTCTATCTCATCGTCGAGCGACAGGAGCAAAAAGGCATACTGCCAGCGCCCAGGCCCATAATCACCATGTGGATCAACCAGTGCCAGCCCGTGGGCAGGTTTACCGTGGGGAGGGTCGGGGAAAGGATGCTGTCCTACTGCTTTCTTCCCCATTTCAATACGCTGGTGAAGGGCAAGCTCTTCGACGACACCGCCGGCGCTGTGGTCTTCGGCCAGGAATTTTTCTGCAACGCCGTCTACCTGCACTACGCCCGGACATCGGTGATAAAAGAAAGGCTGCCCCAGATAGTGGCAAACATCGGTAGGCTGGGCGTAAAGGAGCTCGTCTGCCTACACGATGAATGCTACGGCACCTTCGCCTCCCTAGCACCAGCCTACGGCATCGAGGTACCGTTCAAGCCTGTCCACTATTTCGAGTACCTCTACAGCAGGCTGAAAGAGCTCGGCAAGGCGGTGAAAAAGCTAAATGTCAAAGCTGCCTACCAGCGCAACTGCTCCTCCCACCTCGCCCCGGAGACAGACAGACTCGTCGATGATATTTTCAGCCTCATCGGGGTGGAAAGGGCTAAAAGGGAATACGACAGAGATAATGCACTGTGCTGCGCCGAAATCGTCCGCATGGGAAAGGGTCCTGCTCTCGCAGACGATATACAGAGAAAAAATATAGATGACATGGTGAAAGCCAGTTCTGAATATTGCGTGTTCAACTGCCCCGCTTGCTGGGATGCCCTGGCAGACAGAGTCGCCAGAAGGGGGATAAAGCCAATACATGTCATAGACCTCTGCAAGCTGGCGATAGGCGAATCCCAGTCTCTCAAGCTTCCCGAATTAGCAGTGGAGGTATAATGCCTTGGTAACCACAAATGCTATCTACGAATCCCTGGTCAAAATCGTGGGCAAGAGCTATGTCTCTGCCAGCAAAGAAGAAAGGTACTTCTATGCCCGGGACGGTGGCTTGATGCCGCCGCATGAGCCCGATTTCGTGGTGCTGCCTCGGACGACGGAAGAGGTGCAGGAGATAGTCAGGCTGGCAAACAGAGAAAAGATACCGATAGTCCCCGCCGGCGCCGGGCTGGCGCTCACCGGCCTGGTGATACCACAGAAGGGCGGCATCGTGGTGGACATGAAGCGGATGGACAAGATTATAGAGGTAAACGAGAAAGCCAGGTATGTAATCGTGGAGGGGGGCACCACCCAGGGGACACTGAAAAGCTATTTGCAGAAGCACTACCCCCACCTGAGGCACAGTATACCGGATGCGCCCCCATCAGCCACAGTGGTCGCCAATGCGGTAATACACGGGCAGGGGCGTCTGGCACACCAGCACGGCTTCAACTCCGACATGGTCTCCGGGCTGGAGGTGGTGCTGCCCACCGGAGAAGTCTGTCGCATCGGTTCCTGTTCTGTATCACCATATTGGTTCTCAAAAGGACCGCCTTTGCCTGACCTCAGCGGGCTCTTTCTCGGCTGGTTCGGTACAACAGGCATCATTACCAAGCTCGGCTTGAAGCTCTATCCTTGCAAGAAGCTGAGAGACGTGATGGTGCTGCTCACAGATAAAGTTGAGCTTGTGCCAGACATCATGCTCAGGCTCAGCCACACTGAGATGGTGGAGGATGTGGTCGTCTCAGCCCAGCCCCTGCCCCTCAGGTTCAAAGGCACCTTCTGGATCATGACCTACATCACTGGCGATTCGGACGAAGAGCTTGAGTTCAAGCGCAAGATGGTCTGGGACTCAGTCTGGGACTATTTCCAGAGCCGCGATGTCGGCTTCATCAGCACCTCGCCGGAGGGAAAGGCACCACTCCTATCCATGCCTTCCAAGGACACCACCAGGTTCGCCGATGTGGCTAAGGGCGGCGGCTTCCAGTACGCCGGACCGATAACCCCCATCGAAAAGTTCCCCGCCTTCATCCGTAAGCTCGAGGAGGTGGCTGCCAAATACAATGTATTCTATGGCTCCACCACCCGCCTCATCGGCTCGGGGCACTGTATGATGTTCAGCTTTTCTTTCTCCTTCAACCGTGCAAATCCGGACGAGATGGCAAGGGCTAAGAAGGCCCTGGACGAATGCAGCAGGTTCGCCCTCGAGGAAGGGGCTGTTCTCTGGAAACCGGACGTGGATGAGCAGCGGATGATAATGGAAAGGATGGACCCGAACACGCTCGAACTGATGAAAAGGATAAAACAGCTCCTCGACCCCAACGGCATTATGAACCCGGGCAACTGGGAGATGAGATGATGCAGCAGAAATATGTCAGCCAGATACACAGATGCTTCCGCTGCGGTTACTGCAAGTTCCCCACCGACTACTCCTCGTTCAACTGCCCCCCATACTGTAAGTTCAGGTTCGAGACCTATTCCACCGGCGGCCGTCTGTGGCTGATCTACGCCTGGCTGAAGGGCGAGATCGAGTGGTCGGAGCACCTTGCAGAAATACTATACACCTGCACCACTTGCAGAAACTGTGCCGAGCAGTGCCCCATGAAGTTCGCCCCCGATATCATCGACTGGATAATCGGAGCCAGGAGTGACATGGTGGAGAAGGGCAGGATCCCACCGAGGGTGGCACGCTTTTTTGAAGCCGTGCAGGGGTACGGCAACCCGTTCAAGCTGCTAAGGGGCGATAGAGCTAGCTGGACTAACGGGACGAAGTCATATTCCCCCGGCGACGAATTTCTGTTGTACATCGGATGTCTGGGCTCATACGACGAAAACGGACAGAAGATGGCAAAAAGCCTGGCTAGCGTACTTGAGGCGTCGGGGGTGTCCTTTGGTATCTTGGGCAACGACGAGGAGTGCTGCGGCAACGAGGTCTACATGCTCGGCGAGATGGGGCTCTTCCAGAACATTGCCGCGAGGAACATCCAGAAATTCAAGGAGCTCGGCGTAAGGAAGATAGTCACACTTTGCCCCCACGGCTACAATGCCTTGAAGAACAATTACCCCAAACTGGGTGGGGAGTTCGAGGTATATCACTATACCGAATTGCTGGCAGAACTGATCAGACAGAAAAAGCTGAAGCTTCGCCAAATCAGGACAAAAATCACCTATCAGGATCCCTGCTTTCTGGGCCGCTACAACAACATCTACGATGAGCCGCGCCTGGTGCTGCAGAGCATCCCCGGTGTCGAGCTGGTGGAGATGGAACGCAGTAGAAAGGATGCCTTCTGCTGCGGCGGTGGCAGCGGCAACTTCGTCATGGACCTGCTAGCAGGCGATGAAAACAGCCCGGCACGGGTCAGGGGAAAGGAGGCTTATGCCACTGGCGCCGAGGTGCTTGCAGTCGCCTGCCCAGGCTGCATGACCATGCTTAACGACGCGGTGAAGGCAGAAAACCTGGAAATAAAGCTGACCGTCAAGGATGTTTCACAGCTCTTGGCGGAATCGCTATCTTGAAATCTTCTGATTTGAGCCTTAAGGAGGACAGCGATGACAACCAGGCAAGCCGTCACGGTTGATTCGCCGCTGGGAAAGGCGGAGCCGGACAGCACGGGGGCACCTGTCACAGTAGTATGCCTTGACCCGCTGCAAGCCTACGTAGGGGTTCCCGATCTGCTCAAAAAGGTTATCGATGAGTCAAGCGCCGAAGCCTGGCAGAAGATAAGGGAAAGGATAGACTACATCTACAATAACCTGGCTTTGGCTCTAAGCCTTCTGGACAGGGTGACCAACTTCAGCCGGACGGTGAAATCGGAGGTCGCGACTGGCAAGAAGCTACTTTTCAAACCAAACCTGGTGGCGCCTACAAGCCTCGACCCTATAACACACGGTGAGGGACCAGGCGACAGCGCCTGCACCAACTGGACGTTTATCGCAGCCCTGATGCGCTGGTTCCATGACGTCCTGGAAATCGATTACTTTAACATGATGCTCGGCGAAGCTGCCAGCGCCGCTGCCATGAACGCAGGCTACTACACCCACGCCTTCGGCAAAGGCAGGAGGATCACCACTGAAGCTGTAATAGAGGGGCGCAGCGGCGACTTCTACGGCGGCTGGGGCTTCTACTTCGTGAGGAAGTACCTCGCCGAGAGCCATCCGTCATCCCATGAGGATGACCCCCTGAACGGCTACGAAGAAAGCGTCGCCGGCAAATACCTACCTCCTGGCAGAGCGGGTAACTGCTTGATGGTCTATGACCTCAACCGTACCCACGACATAAAAGGCAAAGCTCGGACTGTGCCGGTACCCAATGGCGCCAACTTTAAAGAAATAACCCTGCACAAAATCATCGTGGGCGGCAACCCCTCCGACCCCGCAGACCTTAAAAACTATCCCGGCTGTGTCCTCATCAACGCACCACGCCTTAAAATCCACGCTATAGACCTGATAACCAACGCCATCAAAAACCTGGGCATAGGCCTGTACCCACAGGAAGCCGCCAAGGACGGGATGGGTGGCACTAAATGGAAGTACGCCTACCCCTACAAGCCGGGACCAGGGATGAAGACCGAACTGCCCCATCAGGTCTGGGTGCCCAAACTGGACGAGAGCACCGGATTACCGCTGAAAGACAAGGGCGGTAAATATATCGTCACCAGAACAGCCGGTATGTCCGGCACGCAGGCAGATATCGTCACGACAGTAAAGAGCCAGGGTATCTTCATGCTCCATGTCGTTGATGCCATTCAGGCGGTGAACATAGACCACCAGGGCATTGGCTTGGGAGCCAAAGTAAACGAGGGGCTTATCCTGGCATCCCTCGACCCGGTAGCCCTGGACCTGTGTTGTGCCCGCTACATGTTCAAGACCATCCCCATGGCTGAGGCAAGAAAAATTGCCCGCAAGAACGACCTTGCCACCGACTTCCTGCAACGCGTGCCCATAGCCAGGGTCGAGGGTCAGGACATCGTCATCGAACAGGGCTTCGATTCCCCTCTGCTGCGCTATAACCTGTATAAATACGCCGAAGCCAGAGGGCTGGGCTCACAAAAATACCACGTTATCGGCTGGGACACCACCGCACAAATACCCGTGTCATCGCTCTGGGGACATCTCGGGCAGGTGGCAGGTGGGGAATTCCGCGAGCTGATGACCGGCGAGTTCTACTACAGTCCCGGAAAGCTGCTCTGGGACTGCCAGCGTACCGTGCTCAGTTATCTGGAAGCCAACGACAGGCTCACCGGTTCAACCTATTACCGGGAGGTGATGTCCGAATTTGACGAGGATAAAGACGGGGTTATCGGCTATGATGAGAAAGGTCGGAACGGGCTATGGCAGACGATCCTGCGGCTGGCTTCCCGCGGCATGCAGGTAACCGGAGCGGAAAAATACGGCTTCCTGCACGGCTCCTTCCTTATCACCGCACTGCGCCTCAAATACCTCAACGCCCAATGGAACCCCGACGGCTATGATTTCGGTAAGTCATACCCCGTACTGCAGGCGGTAGCCATTGGCCTCACCATGTCGCGCACACCTGTGGAGGGCAAAGACCCCCTCTTCCCCTCGATGACTTGGGGAAAGGGCAAGCTCCCCAGCCTCCAGTTTGCCAGCTATATGTCAACGGCAACCGCAATATATGGCCGCGGCTTTCCCACCAAGGTCAGCCTGCCCTCGCTCTACGGCTTAGCTTTCCAGTATGCTGATAAGACCCTCAATGGAGCCAGCTACACCGGCAGCCCGGGACCAGCAAGCGACCGCCGCGCCGTCGACCGGTATATCGAGGCAGTATCCCGGGGGACAAGTCCTCTGGACTTCGTCCTCTACGTCCCACCTGGCTTCGGCAACCTTGGAGGAAAGCCCGCCCCTAACGTGGAGGAGACAACAGATCCCCACAAAATCTTCACCGTCACCTTCAACAAAGGCAGGGAACGCTGGTAAAAGCAAAGCCAGCATAACGACTGATAGATAAGGAGGCAAAAATGGCAAAAGATGTCGTGCTCTATGAGGTAAAGGATAAAATCGCCTGCATTACACTGAACAACCCGGATAACCGCAATAGGCTCGACCCGAATATGTGCCTCGCCCTAGGCGAGGCATGGGATCAGTTCGCCAAGGACGATGACGCCTGGGTGGCGCTGCTCAGCGCCAACGGTAAGGACTTCTGCCGTGGCGCCGATCTCAAGCATGAAGGGCTTCTGAAATACCTGCGCCGTGCCTTCCCGCCAAACGGGACCAGGATACTGAAACCGATCGTCGGCGCCGTCCACGGCATGGTCGCCGGCAGCGGCTTCGGTCTGGCAACGTACGGCACCGACATCACCTACGCTACCAAAGACACCCAGTTCGTCTTCGCTGAGGTCTGGGTGGGGATCGTGGGAGGTATAGTGGAGTATGTACCCTACATGCCCTTCAAAATCTCTCTAGAGTTCCTGCTGTCCGGACAGCCGATGAGCGGCGAGCGGGCTTACGAGGTTGGGCTGGTCAACCACGTTTGCAAGGACAAAGACGAAATGATGACTGAAGCCACCAAAATGGCTAAAATAATCAGCGAAAACGCGCCGCTCACCATCCGCGCTATCAAATATGGGCAGTACAAGCACAGGGTGGAGGCGCAGAGAAAAGCAATGCGCGCCGCCCGTAAGGAATTCGAGGTTTTCATAAAGCCACAGCTTGAGAGCGAGGACTTCAAGGAGGGCAGGGCTGCTCTGTTCGAAAATAGAAAACCGGTGTTCAAGGGCAAATAAGCCGCTTAGAATACAGCCAGTATTGACGTCGGCACACCGTGACCAGAGCCGGACTCCAAGTGATGGTGGGGTAAAATGCCACAGGAAAGAACATTACAGGGAATAAGAGTCCTGGACTTCTCCCGTTACATCGCCGGACCATACTGCTGCATGCTCCTCGCCGATATGGGGGCTGAGGTTATCAGGGTAGAACCGCCCGGAGGTGCCGAGGACAGGAATCTGGGCCCCTTCAGTCCCGATGGGCAGGCACTGGTCTACGGCTTCATCCTCCAGCGCAACAAGAAGAACATCACCCTGAACTTACGAAAAGCCGAGGCTGGAGAACTGCTGCAAGGGCTCGTATCAAAGTCGGATGTGCTGGTGCACAATTTCCCGCCGGGCACCGAGGAGGCAAAGATCCTAGACTACAGTTCTCTAAGACAGCTAAACCCGGCGCTCATCGAGGCGATAATCACCGGCTTCGGTCAGTATGGACCTTATGCCGAAAGGACCTGTTTCGATTCCATCGCCCAGGCGATGTCCGGCGCCATGAGCTACACCGGCTTCCCCGGCAGCCCGCCCACCAGAGCAGGTGTGCAGTACGTTGATTTTTCCACCGGGCTGTCAGCAGCGCTGGGAATTGCCCTGGCTCTCCTGCACCGACAGAAGACCGGCAAGGGGCAACTGGTGGATGTTTCCCTGTTCGACGTCGCCCTGTCCTTTGTCGCCGCCGCCGGGGTGGCGGCGGAATACAAACTTCTGGGGGAAATCCGCCCCCGGGTGGGCAACAGCTCCTTCTACGCCTACGCCAATAGCTTCCAGGCAAAGGACGGCTGGGTGATGATCAACGTGGTGGGCAACAGCGCCTGGCGCCGTTTCTGCCGGGCGCTGGGGAGGGATGACCTTGCCAGCGACCCCAGATTCAAGGACAACCTCTCCCGCTATCTCAACCGCGAGGAAATCAACTCCATCGTCGCCGGCTGGACAAGAGAGAAAACGGTCGAAGAGGTAACCCGCATCCTCGAAGCCGCCAGGGTACCCTGCGGACCGATAAGGAACATGGCTGATATCTACCAGGACCCCCAGGTCACCGCCAGGGAGATGCTGGTGGAAATCGAGCAACCGGGCGCGGGCACAGTCCCGATGCCCGGCATCGCCATAAAGCTTTCCGGGACACCCGGCGGCATAGACTCCCCAGCAGCAAGCCTCGGCGAACACAACCTCGAAATCTACTGTCACCTCCTTGGCTTAAGCGACCAGCAACTAGCCGATTACAGGGACAGAGGAGTTATCTAACCCCCACCACGAAGACTGCCCTGAAAACAAAGGTACCACCAAAGTACCACAGGCATTCAGTCCGACCAGTACTTGACAGCGCAATGATGTGCGCATATGATATGTACGACGAACATTCTTAGCTACGCAAGCCCGGACTGACAGGGTATAGCAAGGTGGGATGGGAAAGTAAGGGGTGAAGAGTAAAACTGGTGTTGCGGGGATACTTCTGGCGGCAAGTCTTCTTCTGCTCTGTCTGCCATCTCTACACGTTTTCACCTCGACCACAGTTGTATCCGCGGACAGCTCGCTGACAGTGAGGGTCGGCATCTACGAAAACAAGCCCAAGATATTCACCGATGAACAGGGTGTCCCCTCCGGCTTCTGGGTGGACATCGTGGAGTATATTGCCTCCCAAGAAGGCTGGAAGATACAGTACGTGCACGGCACCTGGCAGCAGTGTCTGGAAAGGCTGGAGAACGGTGAGATAGACGTAATGCCAGACGTCGCCTACACTCAGGAAAGAGCCCAAAAATACGAATTTTCCCGTGAGCCCGTCTACACAAGCTGGTCAACCGTCTACACCCGTCCCGGCTTACGCATAGAGTCCATCCTCGACCTGCAGGGGAAAAATGTGGCCGTCATGAAGGGCAGCGTTAACTACGAAGGTCCCGAGGGGATAAAGCAACTGGCGAAGTCCTATGGCATCGACTGCACCTTCACCGAAGTTGACAGCTACCAGAAGGTGTTCGAGCTGGTGGCAAACGGGGATGTCGATGCGGGCGTGGTGAGCAAGGACTTCGGGCACCAGCATGAGACAGAGTACCGTCTGGCAAAGACCGCCATCATCTTCCAGCCCTCCCTCCTCCACTTCGCTTTTCCCAAAGGTTCCAGCCTCACACCCCACCTCATCGAGAGGATAGACAACCATATGACGGCGCTCAAAAACGATGGTAAGTCCTTCTATTACCAGTCGCTAGAAAGGTGGTTTGGGGTGAAGCCGTCCAGCAGAGCGGTTGTCCCCATGTGGCTTATCTGGGGGCTGGTAGCCGCGGGGGGGGTAGCCTTGCTGCTGGCTGCCGGCAACTTTATTCTCAGGGCACAGGTCGCTGCCAGAACCAGGGAACTGATCGAGGAAATCAGGGAGCGCCGGCTGGCTGAGGAAAAGCTGGTAAGGTACCGCCAGCACCTGGAAAAACTGGTCGAGACGAGGACCGCCGAGCTTACACAAAAGAACCTGGCACTCGAACAGGCAAACATCCGTCTTCAGGAAATCGACCGCCTAAAATCGGTGTTCCTCGCCAGCATGAGCCATGAGCTCCGCACCCCACTGAACTCTATAATCGGCTTCACCGGCATACTTCTCCAGGGCATGGCTGGGGGGATTAACGATGAACAGCGCAAACAGCTCACCATAATTAAAAGCAGCGCCAGCCACCTGCTGAATTTGATTAACGACATCCTCGACATCTCCAAGATAGAGGCGGGCAGGGTTGAGCTGTTCCCCGAGGAAATTAAGCTGGACGACATGGTAAAGGACATAGCCCATACCTTCTCCCCGATGGTAGACCAGAAAGGATTGCAACTGGTCACAGAAATACCGGAGGGCATATCGCTCGTCACGGATAAACGGCGTCTGAAACAGGCACTGATAAACCTGGTGAGCAACGCCGTGAAGTTCACCGAGAGGGGGACGATCAGGCTCTCAGCCACGGTCATCGATGGGGCAAAACTTGAGCTCCGCGTCAGCGATACCGGGCCAGGGATAAAGGAGGAGGACATGGCTAAGCTTTTCGAGCCCTTTCAGCAAATCAGTGCCTCGCTGACCAAAAGGCATGATGGGACAGGCCTGGGACTGTACCTGACCAAGAAACTGGCGAGCCTCCTCGGCGGCGATATCACCGCAAAAAGTCAGTACGGTCAGGGTAGTGAGTTCACCCTTACAATTCCGCTGCGGTGCACACCAGCAAAGGAGACAAAAAACGAAACGCATACTGGTAGTTGAGGACAACGAAGACAACCTCTACCTCACCAGATTCATACTGGAGAAAAACGGCTATCAGGTGATAGAGGCAAAGAATGGTATCCACGGCGTCGAGCTGGCAATAAGTGAGAAGCCAGACCTCATCCTCATGGACATCCAGTTGCCCGATATCAACGGCTTAGAGGCGGTGAGGAGAATAAGGGCGCTGGAAATAGACCGTGAGACACCCATAGTGGCACTCACCTCCTACGCCATGCCCGGTGACAGGGAGAAAGCACTGGCAGCCGGCTGTACTGGCTACATCGAAAAGCCTATAAACCCGGACACCTTTATGGCGGAGATAGAGAAGTTTTTGACACCATGACCATGCCCGGTGGAGGAACAAAATGAAGATCCTCATCGTCGACGACAACAGAGACAACATCTACTTACTGGAGACCATGCTCAAAGCAGAAGGCTATAAAGTGGTGCCCACCAGCAACGGCGCCGAGGCTCTGGAAAAGCTACGTGCCGAGAGTTTCGACATGGTCATCGCCGACATCCTCATGCCGGTCATGGACGGCTTCCAGCTCTGCCGCGAGTGCAAGACCGATGAAAAACTGAAGCATATCCCCTTTGTCTTCTACACCGCTACCTATGTGAACGAGAAAGACGAAGAACTTGCCCTGGCGCTGGGTGCCGATAAGTTCATCAGAAAGCCAATCGAACCGGACGAGTTTATGAGCATCATCCGGGAGTTCGTCAAGCACATCGAAACAGCAAGACCGGTACCTAGAGAGCCGGCGGTTGAGGAAGAAGCGGAGGTGCTGAAGCTGTACTCCGAACGCCTGGTACATAAGCTCGAGAAGAAGATGCTTGACCTGGAAAAAGAGGTTGAGCAGCGCCAGAGGCTGGAGGAAGAGTTGCGCCGTGCCGAAGAAAAATACCGGCTCATCACCGAAAACACCAGGGACATAATCGTCACCACAGACATGGACCTCAACATCACCTATGTCAGCCCCTCTGTCCAGTACCTCGGGACGCGCACGCCGGGAGAAATCGTCGCCACACCGCTGGAAACCCTCGTGGCACCGGCCTCCTTCGAAACGATAAGGAGGACCTTAGCCGAGGAGCTACCTCTAGCAGAGAGCCCCACCAGAGACCCGGCGCGGTCCAGGGTGCTCGAGGTGGAAATCGTCCGCGAGGACGGCACCGCGGTACCGGTGGAGGCACGGGTAAACTTTCTCCGCGATGCTGGGGGAAAACCAACGGGGCTCATAGCTGTGTTACGCGATATCACCGAGCGCAAGAAGGCTGAGGAGAAAAGGAAACTGCTGGAGCTCCAAGCCCAAGCCGCCAGCCGCCTGGCATCCATCGGCGAGATGGCTGCCGGCATTGCCCATGAGATAAATAACCCCCTCACCGGCGTGGTCGGCTACGCACAGTTGCTGCTGAGCCGCCCAGATGTACCGCCCGATATAAAGGCAGACCTCACCGTCATCAACGACTGCGCCCAGAGGGTCGCTGACATCGTGAGGAGACTGCTCACCTTTGCCCGCCAGACCAAGCCGGAGCGAAAGCTGGTGGATGTTAACATGCTGGTGCAAAGCACACTGACCCTGCGGGCTTACAGCCTGAAGATGAACAACATCGCAGTCACCACCCACCTCGACCCCCGCCTGCCCGCCACGGTAGCTGACCCGGGCCAGATACAGCAGGTGCTGTTCAACCTGATCGCCAACGCTGAGACAGAGATGAGGCTAGCCCACGGTAAGGGCAACCTCACCATCACCACCGAGAGGGTGGACAACACCATCAGGATTGCGGTCAAGGACGACGGTCCAGGGATAAAGCCTGAGATTATGGACCGGATTTTTGACCCCTTTTTCACCACCAGAGAGGCAGGGCAGGGCACGGGCTTGGGGCTCAGTATTTGCTATGGGATAGTAACCGAACATAACGGCAGGATTTATGCTGAAAGCAAGCCCGGCGAAGGCGCCACCTTTATAGTGGAGCTGCCAGTAGTCACACCACCAGAACCTGCCCAGAAGGTCGCCGAAAAACCATCCAAAAGTGCGAAAGCCACCATACTGGTGGTGGACGATGAGCAGGTGATCAGGGACCTGACGGTCCACGCCCTTACCGAACAGGGACACAGGGTGGATACCACGCATAGTGCCAGCGAAGCGCTGAAAAAAATCAAGCGGCGAAAGTACGATTTGCTGCTCATAGACATCAAACTTCCAGATAGGAGCGGTATGGAACTTTACAGACAGGTCAAGGAGATGGACAGCTCGCTGGCTCAAAAGGTGCTGTTTATCACCGGCGACATCATGAGTCCCGACACCAGGAGGTTCCTTGCCGAGACCGGAGCAGCGTATATAGAAAAGCCGTTCGATGTCGAGCAGCTAAGCCGCGAGGTACAACGCGCCCTGACCACAAACAAAAGGCTGAAAGCTTAACCAGCCGCACAAAGAATGATGTATACGTTCGCCGCCAGCAGCGCCATGCCGATGAAAATAAACAGGGCTACCAGAAAGTATGGGGTCGCCTCAGCCATGGCAAGCCCTAAAAAGAAACCGACGAAAAAAGCCAAAACCTTCACCCGAGACACGGGTCACCCCTCTACTAACACTATCCACAACCGGACCAGCCTACTAGCAGCCCGGTGTGCCGCCAGCCCCGGAGGACGAGCCTTGCCATACTCACTTCTGAATCTATCTTATGCCATCGCCGCTTCGATGTCAACGATGCTAAAACCGTCATAAAAAGCTCTTAGACCCATTGCCTGCGGTACGAAGCTATCATATAATGGTGGTACATTCATCGGCACAGGAGGGAGAAATGAAGGGTGAAGGCAAAACCAATTTCGTCAGCAACTATGAACCGGGTGAAGACGCCCTCGTGGAGCTGAAAAACGGCAGGTTCATCGACGTCATCAACGGCCGTTGTTTCCCGCCGGAGACCAGCGTGATCATCCAGGGCAACAAAATCAAAGCTATGCCAGGGCTACCGGGCGAGCCCACCGATATCAGACCGGACTTCACCATAGACCTTCAAGACAGGGCGGTCTTTCCGGGCATCTTCAACACGCACTGTCACGGCTCCTACACCATGACCACGGTGAGCCCGTCCATGAAGGACAACAGGCTGAGCAACAAGTTCCGCAGCCAGCAGATCGCCAAGAACATGGAGGAATGTCTGGCACACGGCATCACCCACATCCGCGACTGCAAGATCGACGACCTGCGTATACTACGAGAGTGGAAGGAGAGGATTTCCCGGGGCGAGGCAAACGGTCCCCGCATCTATCAGGCAATTGTAGTCACTCAGCCAAAAGGCTACTTTTCACCGCCACAAACACTTAGCTGGAGGCTCTTTTCCATGGCGCTGGGCATACCAATTATCGAGTACGAAAAGAAAGAAAGCGGCATAGTAGTATTCCCCCCTGATGCCAGCGCCCAGCAGGTCAGGGATGCGGTCAAGCGCGCCATTGAGGAAAGGGGCGCGGAATATATCAAGATCGGAGAGCAGCGCGAAGACCTGGTGTACTTTAAGCCCATAAATACCATAATGACCATGGAACAGCTTGAGGCGCTGGTAGATGAGACAAACCGCAGGGGGCTGAAGAGCACCATGCACCACATGAGCGTGGAATCGTTCCGCCGCGGTGTCAAGGCTGGCGTGTCGTCGCTGGCACATGTGGCTATGGACGCTGAGCTCACCGAGGAGGATATCAAAGCCTTTATTGCCGCAAAATGTATTATCGAACCCACGCTGTCAGTGGCTTACGACGTGGTCTGGCCCGTGAAGGGCCACCCTTCGGAAAACCATCCCGAGGTGCTCAAAATCAAACAGTTCCGTGACAGCACAATAGCCAGCCTGGCTGAGGAATTCTACATACCGGAGTTAAGGGACAGCGTGCTAGGCAGTCATCAACGCCTCTCGCAGGGCATCATGAAGACGCTGGGAATCAGGGACAACACACACCTGTTCCGTTATTATGCCCCGGCTGGCATCCACGGCATGCGCAACTTCAAGACGCTTTTTGATGCCGGCGCCAGGATGGCATGCGGTAATGACGGTGGTATACCCCCGTGCACACCTGCATCTCTGAAGTACGAAATTGGCATGTTTGACCTGGTGCTGAACAGCGGCGGGAAGGCTGGGCGGTTCACCGGCGCTGATGCCTTGCGTCTCTGCACCATAAACAGCGCCGAAACGATGGGGCTGGAAGACAAATTTGGCTCCATTCAAACGGGCAAGGTGGCTGACCTAGCTATCGTCGACGGCGACCCACTTGCCGACTTGCATTTAGTAGGCAGCCGCGTTGCCGCCCTGTTCTACGACGGAAAGCTTAAGATAAACAACTGTGGTCTCAGGGTAGAAAGGACCAGGACACCGTAGCTATACCTTGCCACCGCCTGAGTGATGCTAGCGCAGGAACATATCCTCTGCGCCAGCATCGAAATCCCACCCGCAGACAGGGCAACGGAACACCACCCTGATTATCGCCACCCCGGACTTATCAACCCTGTGGACCGGCGATTCATGCCCGGATTTCGGACAGCGCGCGTACAGGTAATGGTATAAACCTGTCGCCGGGTCACGCACAGACAGTTGACCCCGGCAAAGCATGTCCTTTATCCGCTGCAACTCAGTCTGTGTGCTCATTCACCACCTCCTGCAACTCCTTCATATCGCCATCAAAAAGTGAAGCTCCGGCACAGACTTCTCTCCGGTAAGACTATCATATCATATCACCTGCCGCCGTCAAGAAGGTGGTTATTATCGGGTATAGATTGTATAATTTTTAAAGCGGGCTGGAGAGGTGTCCGAGTGGTTTATGGAGCCGCTCTCGAAAAGCGGTAGGTGATGAGCCTCGTGGGTTCGAATCCCACCCTCTCCGCCAGCTTCATGGAGAGGTGCTGGAGTGGTCTATCAGGCGCGCCTGGAGAGCGCGTGTCGCCTTACAGCGACCGTGGGTTCGAATCCCACCCTCTCCGCCAGCTATCAGTCACTGGTGGCTTAGACCGAGTATAAAGTGTCCAGATAACCGTCCAGCAGTTCAGCCACCACCTTCCTGTCAGGAACTGTGGCAGCCATACCATATATGGGCGCCATGCCGCCTTCCTGCTGGGGGTTGCTCTTCACATGCTCAACGGCCGCTCTCAGGTCTTCCATAAAGCGCCCCATTACGCCCTTCTGGGCATGCCTGAGAGTGACACATATGTGCACGCTGGGTGGCTTCTGTAAGGGGTTGAGACTCCAGCCCCTGCCGCTCATAAAGTCCATGACCCGGTAGATGTCCACTGTGTCCGAAGCAAAAGCTATGTTCCACAGAGGCTTACCCAGGATATACAGTTCGGGTATACTGGCGATCCCTGCCTTTATCTCCTCCGCCGCCAGCAGAATTTTCCTGGCAGCCTCGAGGTAACCGCTCTCGCCCATGCTCACCATCGCCGCCCAGCAGGACGCTATCAAGCCACCGGGACGGCTACCAGCGATGGTCGGCGAAACATATAAGCCACCGGACCAGTCAGTAACCTTAAAATACTGATAGCGCCGTAGCTCCCGTCCGCGATAGAGGATGACCGATGTCCCCTTCGGGGCATAGCCATATTTGTGGGTATCCACGGAAATGGAGGTGACCCCGCGCAGCCTGAAGTCAAAAGGCGGCACCTCATAGCCGAGCCTCTCCGCCCAGGGAAGCAAAAAGCCGCCGAGACAGGCATCAACATGAAAGCCGCTGCCTTTCTCCCTCGCCAGCTCGGACAGCTCCTCTATGGGGTCGATGACTCCGTGGGGGAAAGAGGGCGCAGAGCCGACTATCACTATGGTGTTTTTGGTGACCGCCTCTCTCATCGCCGCCACATCCGCCCTGAAATCTGGACCTACGGGGACACGCACGATAGAGATATTGAAGTACTGGGCAGCCTTGTCAAAAGCGGCGTGAGCGCTGGAAGGTACCACCATCTCCGGTGCCATAATACCCTTTCTTGCTCTTGCCCAATCGCGGTAGGTCTTCATAGCAAGCAAGATGCTCTCGGTGCCCCCGGAGGTGACCGTGCCGCATATCTCCACGGCATCTCCGCCGTCTCCGACAGCGCCTGCGCCCAGCATATTTGCCGTCATGGAGACTATCTCCGCCTCGTACTTCACCGTGCTGGGCCAGAGGTCGGCATGGAGGGGATTGCTCTGTGAGTTTATGGCATAAGCCCGGCAGAGAAAATCTATGTACTCCTCGTCGCCGTGATATACCGCCCCCGAGGCAAACCCCCTCTGCCACCTCGCCCTCTCCAGAGAGGCCAGCTCTTCCATCTCCTTCAATATTTCTGTCCTGCTGCGTCCCACCTCGGGTAGACGGGTATAAGTCGGTACCGTACCCTTATACGGTTTTAGCCTGCTCTCCAGCTCCTCTACCATGTCGTCATCTCCTCCTTTGCCATCAGATAGACTTATTGAACCTATCCCTGTTCAGCCTTCTGTAGAAGCCACGCAGATTGTGGTACACTTGCTGATAAGCCCGAAAAAGGGTATTGTAAACCTCCCGGTTTTCCGTCTGCGGCTGAAAGACGCTGTCCACCCTGACCACCTTCTTGAGCGATGCAAAATCAGGGTAGATGCCCAGTCCCACCCCAGCCACCAGCGCCGCCCCCACCGCACCGGCCTCCTGAGCGTTAGACACTGCCTCAACCCTGCGCCCGGTAACATCTGCCAGGATCTGCATCCACGGTCTGCTTCGGGCACCCCCACCGATCACCCGCAGTACTGGCAAAGGGAATTTGAACTTTTTCTCCACAATCTCCACCAGCCACCTTATGTTATAAGCCACACCCTCATAGACAGCACGCAACATATCCCTGCGTGTGTGTTCACCACTCAGGTTGAAGAAAGCAGCCCGCACATAACAGTCGTCCACAGGCGCCCGCTCACCATAAATCCACGGAGTGAACAACAGGCAATTCGAACCCGGCGGCACCTCTGCTACCTTTCTGTCCATAAAAGCGTAGACTTCAGGCACACCCAGCTCCGTCTTTTCTTTCTTGTAGACCTCCTCAGCCAGCCACTGGAGACAGGCGCCGGCAGCCTCAGTCTCAGCGATGAGAAACGCCTTGTTAGGGTCAGCAGACTGGATTGTCGCCACACCACACTTCCCCGTGGGGGTGCGTTCTGTGGTCACCCCTACCCACCCCGAAGTGCCCAGGCAGACGTGTCCGTCCCCTTCCCCAACAGCACCCGAACCGATAAGGGCGCAGGGGGCGTCCCCTGCACCGGCGATGACCGGCGTGCCCTCCAGCAGACCATATTCGCTGGCTGCCGCCGCGGTGAGAACACCCACTTTATCAACAGAACGCACCAGCGGCGGAAACTTCGCCGGGTCAAGCCCGATATACTTGAACAGACTGCTCAGCCAGACCTTTTTCCTCAAATCTATGCCGAAAACAGAGGCACCGCTCCATTCCATGGCTATATTGCCCGTGCTGCGGTAGAAAAGGTACCCGGCGACGTCGACGAAACGCGACATAGCATTATACACCTGGGGTTCCTTCTCCTTGAGCCAGAGCAACTTCGGCAGCCCGTCCTTGCCGCTCAGTGCGGCACCGGCGATCATGGCAAACAGCCCGGCACCACCAAACTTTTTCATTATCTTCTCCGCCTGCTCGCCGGCGCGGTTGTCCATCCAGATGATGGCACGGCGCAGCACCTTCCCGCTAGCATCCAGGGGGACGATGTTGATCATCTGGGTGCTGAAGGTGATACAGAGAACATCCCGCGGCGAAACACCGGTAGTCTCCAGGAGCGCTCTGGTACCCCGTGTCACCGCCCTCCACCAGTCTTCAGGCTCCTGCTCCGCCCAGCCAGGCTTGGGGTAAAAAGCACGGTAAGGTTCAACTACCCTGCCGCAGACACGCCCGTCAACATCCACCAACACAGCCTTGTCACCGCTGGTGCCCACATCATGGGCAACTATATACTGGCTCATCCCCACCCCCAGAACATTATAGCCCAAAAAATCGCCAGCCACACATGGAAAACCTTTACCGGGATCCACAGCACAGGAACTCTTCGGAAAAGTCTTTTGTCCGCCCTGTCCTCCTATGTTACAATGTCTCAGCTTCCAATGTCGGGCAACGAGGAATTGAAATACTTGGTCAGCTTCTCCAGAATACCGGGCATCGGCCCGGTTAAGCTTGCCCGTCTGCAGGAATATTTCTCCAGCCTAGAAAATGCCTGGAAGGCGCCGCTAAATGAGCTGGAAAAAGCCGGACTGGACGCAAAGTCAGCCGAAGCCATCGCTGTTTCGAGGACCAGAATAGACCCCGAAACAGAGATGGACAGGCTACAGCAATACAGGGTAAAGGTCCTGACTTGCGAATCGCCCGAATACCCGTGGAGGCTCAAGGAAATCTACGACCCCCCTCCCGTGCTTTATGTGCGTGGCGAACTTCTTCCCGAAGACGAGGTCTGTCTGGCAGTGGTGGGCACAAGGAGAGCAACGATATACGGGCGCCATGTGACCGAAGAAATAGTGGCCGACCTAGCACGAAACGGGGTGACCATCGTCAGCGGGCTGGCTCGGGGCATTGACTCCATAGCCCACCGCGCCGCTCTGGAGGCTGGTGGGAGGACCATAGCTGTCTTCGGCTGCGGGCTGGACATCGTGTATCCAGCCGAAAACGCCCGGCTGGCACGCGATATCATGGAACACGGTGCGCTCGTCAGCGAATACCCACTGGGCACCAAGCCCAAAGCGGACAACTTTCCCAGACGCAACCGGATTATGAGCGGGATGAGCCTGGGGGTTCTGGTGGTGGAGGCGGGTGAGAGCAGCGGTGCCATGATAACCGCCGAGCAGGCACTGGAGCAGGACAGGGAGGTCTTCGCCGTCCCCGGAAGCATCCTCTCTCCAGCCAGCCGTGGCACCAACCGCCTCATTAAAGAGTGCCGTGCCAAGCTGGTGCAGAACTATATAGACATACTTGAGGAACTGAACCTGACCATCATCCCCCGCCAGATGGAGATGAAAGAGTTCATCGCTGCAGACGAGACGGAGTCCTGCTTGCTCAAACAATTATCCCACGAACCAACCCACATAGACGATATCTGTCGCTCCAGCGGGCTGGGGGCAGCCGTGGTCAGCAGCACGCTGGCGATGATGGAACTGAAAGGCATGGTGAAACAGGTCAGCAGCATGAGCTATGTGCTGGCGAAGGGATTGAGAGAGACAGGAGATGAAGCTAGTTATCGTTGAATCACCAGCCAAATCAAGAACGATAAGCAGGTTCCTGGGCAGCGAGTACACCGTTAAGGCGTCGTTAGGACACGTCCGTGACCTGCCGCCGAAAGAGCTGGGCATAGACATCGCCAATGGCTTCACTCCCAGATACGTGATAATCTCCCAGCGGAAACATGTGGTGAGCGAGCTCAAGAAGTCAGCCGAAAATGCCTCAGCGGTCTATCTGGCAACCGACCCCGACCGCGAGGGGGAAGCCATCTCCTGGCACCTGGTCAAAGCCCTGAAACTGGACAATAATGGCAAGCCAATACACCGGGTGGTCTTCCACGAGATAACCAGAGAAGCAGTGGAGGAGGCGTTTCGGCAGCCCCGTTCTATCGACATGAACCTGGTCAACGCCCAGCAAGCACGCCGCCTCCTCGACCGGCTCGTCGGTTATATGCTCAGCCCTTTGCTGTGGCGCAAGGTACAGAGAGGGCTCTCCGCCGGAAGAGTACAGTCAGCCGCCCTCAGGATGATCGTTGACCGCGAGCGGGAAATACAGAGCTTCGTCCCCACCGAGTACTGGCTGATAGAAGCAGAGCTGGCTAAAATGCCGCCAGAGGACGCCAGCCCAAGCTTTAAAGCCCTGCTGGTGGGCTTCAGCGACGGCACCAAGATAGAGATACCGGACAGGGGAAAAGCTGAGGCACTTCAGTCTGAACTCAGGGCTGCTGAGTATTATGTCAAGTCAGTACAGATAAAGGAGGCTCTGCGGCAGCCGGCGCCTCCGTTCATCACCAGCACTCTGCAGCAGGAAGCCTGGCGTAAGCTGCGGTTCACTGCTCAGCGCACCATGTCCATAGCGCAGCAGCTCTACGAGGGCATCCCTATCGGCGATGAGGGTCCTGTGGGCTTGATCACCTATATGCGCACCGATTCCACCCATGTGGCTTCCAGTGCCCTGGCTGAGACCAGGCAGTTCATCAAAGAAAGGTTCGGCGTCCAATACCTACCACCGCATGCTCGCACCTTTGAAAAAGCCAAGAAAGCTAAATGGACCCAGGAGGCGCATGAAGCCATCAGGCCCACTAGGGTCCACAGGGAACCGGAAAATCTCCGCCCCTTCCTGACACCGGACCAGTTCAAGCTTTACGAGCTCATCTGGAAGAGGATGGTGGCAAGCCAGATGATTGCCGCTGTCCTCGATGTCGTTACTCTAGAGGTAGAGGCAAGGAAAAAGGAAACAGACAGAGGCTACCTGTTCAGGACAACCAGCTATGTGGTGAAGTTCCCCGGATTCCTCATCCTGTACAGCGAGGACAGGGACGAGGATACCGGAGAGGACACCGCAACCCTTCCGCTCCCCAAGCTCTCGCCCGGTGAACCGCTTAAGCTGTTAGACCTTATCCCGCAGCAATGTTTCACCCAGCCACCACCCCGCTATACCGAAGCCACCCTGATCAAAGCGCTGGAACAGAAGGGGATAGGCCGCCCCAGCACCTACGCTCCTATCATCGCCACTATACAGGAGCGCGGCTATGTCTATAAGGAGAACGGTCGCTTCCGTCCCGACGAGATAGGCATGGTGGTAAGCGACTTGCTCACAAAGCACTTTCCCAAGATCGTCAAACTCGACTTCACCGCCCGCATGGAGGAAGAGCTAGACGACATCGCCCGGGGGAAAAAGCAGTGGGTATCCGTAGTGAAGGAGTTCTATGAGCCGTTTGAGAAGATGGTGACTCAGGCTCAGACTAATATAGACAGAATCAAAGTGATCAAGCCCACCGAGGAGAAATGCCCCGATTGCGGCAGCCTGATGGTCGTCAGGATCGGGCGCTACGGTAAGTTCCTCGCCTGCAGCAACTACCCGGAATGCAAAAAGACCATGCCCTTCCTGACCAGGACAGGAGTCTCCTGCCCCAGGCCCGGTTGCGACGGAGAAATAGTGGAAAAGATAGGCAAGAGAAAGCGCCGCTTCTATGCCTGCACAAAATACCCCGAATGCAACTTCACTCTTAACCGCAAACCAATACCACAGTCGTGCCCTGACTGTGGTAACATACTTATCACGTGGAGGAGAAATCTGGTAAAATGCATCGCCTGCGATTATAAAGGGGAACTGGACGCGATAGAAAAGGTAGGTGCCAAGGTATGAAAAAGGTGCTGGTCATCAATGGTCCAAACTTAAACCTCCTGGGCAAAAGGGACACACGCCATTACGGAAGCAAAACGCTCCCGGAGATCGAAAGGGCACTGATAACCGAGGGCAAGAAACTCGGTATCGAGATCCTCTGCTTCCAGTCCAATAGCGAAGGAGCCATCATCGATTTCATCCAGCAGAGCTATGCTGAGGCCGAGGGGATAATCATCAACCCCGGGGCTCTGACTCACTACAGTCTGGCGCTACGCGACGTCCTTGCCGATGTGGCGCTCCCCTGTGTGGAAGTGCACCTCTCAAATATCTACGCGCGGGAAGAATGGCGACAGAAATCGGTAACCGCACCCGTCGTCACCGGACAGATAAGCGGCTTGGGCTGGCAGGGCTACCTGCTGGCTCTGCAATATCTGGCTGGCGTGCTCAAAGATAAAAAACAGAAATGAACCGAGTAGAAAGGCTGCGCAAAATACTGGCAGAGATGGGACTGGATGCGCTCCTGGTTGCACATCCTGAAAACCGTCATTACCTCTCCGGTTTCCGCGGCTCTGCCGGCTGGTTACTCATTTCCCGTACTACTGCCCTATTGGCTGTCGACTTCAGATATGTGGAGCAAGCCGGGATGGAGGCACCTGGATTCGAGATAGTACACATCAAAGGAGAGCCGGCAGTCTGGCTACCAGACCTCGCTGCAGGCAACAACGTTAGAAATATCGGCTTCGAATCAAACCACCTTCCCTTTGCCACCTACCAAAAGCTGCGCACCGCGCTAAAAAAACATGACATCAAGCTTACACCAACAGAGAACATGGTTGAATCTTTGCGAGCAACCAAGGAAAAAGAAGAAATAGAAAGCATCGCCGCAGCAGCAGCACTTGCCGACGCCGCTTTTGAATATGCCAGGTCCATAATCCGCCCCGGTATCACGGAGAAGCAGGTTGCCTGGGGGGTGGAAAAGTTTCTCCGCAGCCAAGGCAGCGAGACCGTGCCCTTCGACACCATCATCGCCTCGGGTCCCAATTCAGCGCTGCCACATGCCAGGGCATCCGAGAGGTATATTCAGGAAAAAGAACCGATAGTCATCGACCTCGGGGCCCGCGTCAACGGATACTGCAGCGACCTGACCCGCACCATCGTACTGGGCAACGGTGATGGGACGTTTTCCAGAATTTATGACACAGTTCTCGGTGCCCAGCTCACCGCACTCGCCACACTTACCGCTGGAATGACCGGCGGTGAGGTGGACAGCCTTGCCAGAGCCGCCATCGAGGAGGCCGGTTACGGAGAGAAATTCGGACACGGGCTGGGACACGGCGTCGGACTGAACCCACATGAACTGCCCCGTTTGTCGCCCGGCTCGTCCGATGTATTACAGGAAAATATGGTGTTCACCATCGAACCGGGTGTCTATGTGCCGGGCTGGGGTGGCATCAGAATTGAGGATACGGTGATCCTACAAAACGGCAAAACCAGACCGTTGACGCGGTCTGAAAAATAGCCAATGCTAAATCAGGAGGTCCGCTCATCCAATGATAGACGCCGGTGAACTGAAAAAAGGCATCACCATCGAGCTGGACGGGAACCTCTATCAGGTACTCGACTACCAGCACATCAAAATGGGGCGCGGTTCAGCACAGATAAGACTGAAGCTCCGCGACCTCCGCGCTGGCTATATAACAGAACGCTCATTCCAAGCCAGCGAGCGGTTCAAGCGCGCCTTCCTGGAACACCGACCCGTCCAGTACATCTACAATGACGAGCATCTTTACTACTTCATGGACACCAAGACCTATGAGCAAATACCGCTGGACAGGTCGATCCTGGGCGATGCCCTGAACTATCTCAAGGAGGACTTGAACCTGGAGTTGCTGACTCACAACGGCAAAGCCGTGGGCATAGAACTGCCTGTCGCGGTAGAGCTGAAGGTGGTGGAAACGGGACCCGCCTTCAAGGGGGACACCGCCACCGCCGGCAGCAAACCAGCCAAGCTGGAAACGGGCATCACCATCAAGGTGCCTCTGTTCATCAACAACGGTGATGTAATCAAAGTGGACACCAGAACAGGAGAGTACCTGGAGAGGGTGAGTTGAGTAACAGGATAAGAGCCGACCTCCATCTTCACACCTGCTATTCCATGGACTGCGCCATGACCCTGGAGCAGATTGTTGACCGCTGCCTCGCGGTGGGCATCAACTGCCTCGCCATCACCGACCACAATACCATCGAAGGTGCCCTGCGTATGAGGGAAATCGCACCCTTCACGGTGATCGTTGGTGAAGAAATTCTGACCACCAGCGGCGAGATCATAGGACTGTTCCTCATCCATCACATCCCCAGCGGACTTTCCCCCCAAGAGACCATAAACCGCATTAAGTCCCAGGGCGGCTTGGTATGCATCCCCCACCCTTTCGATACACTGCGGCTTTCCGCCTCAAGGGACTCCCTCTTTGAAAGCCTGATGCCACAAGTGGATATAGTTGAGGTTTTCAATGCTCGCAGCCTTTCACCCTCCAGCACCGACAAAGCCTGGCAACTAGCCCACAAATATAGCAAGCCCGCAAGCGCTGGCAGCGATGCCCACTCACCACAAGAAATCGGTAATGCCTATGTGGAGATGCCTCATTTCGACGGCAAAGAGGATTTCATCGCCTCACTGGAACAGGGGAGGATCGCCGGCAGCAAGTCGAGCCCGACCGTCCATCTCTTCAGCACCTGGGCGAGACTGAAAAAACAGCTATTTTGAAAAATTAGTGCTGATGCTGAAGCTGGGTTGGTTTTCCACCGGCAGGGACGAGGCAGCAAGACTGCTGCTTCAGACAGTCTGCCAGCATATCCAGGATGGCGAGATATCTGCCAGAATATCCTTCGTCTTTAGCAACCGTGAGCCCGGCGAATCGGAGCAGAGCGACCTGTTCTTCAACTTGGTCAAAAGCTACGATATCCCGCTTATCTGTCTGTCGTCTAGAGGATTTCAGGCAAAACTGGGCGGCAAACCCAAGGGTGCGGATCCTGAAACAGGTCTGCCGCTGTGGCGTCTGGAATACGACCGTGAGGTGATGAGACGACTTGGCAATTTTAAGCCAGAGCTGTGCGTCCTCGCCGGCTACATGCTCATCGTGGGCAAGGAAATGTGCCAAAAATACAACATGATCAACCTCCACCCGGCAAAGCCCGGCGGTCCCAAGGGCACCTGGCAGGATGTTATCTGGACACTGATAGAGGGAAAAGCAAGGGAGACCGGCGTCATGATGCACCTGGTAACGCCGGAACTAGACAGCGGACCTGTGGTCACTTACTGTACTTTCCCCATCGTGGGTGGACCGTTCGACAGACTATGGCAGGAACTGGGCAGTCGCTCCGTGGCAGAAATAAAGAGGGAGGAAGGAGAAAATAACAGGCTCTTCCAGCTCATACGCCAGCATGGTGTCGCCAGGGAGCTACCCCTTATAGTAGCCACATTGAAAGCTTTTGCTCAGGGAAAGACCAAGATTGAAAACGGCGTGGTACTGGATAATGCGGGTAAACCGATAGCCGGCTATGACCTCACCGAACAAGTAAACAGGATGGTGGAATCAAGATGAAGTTTATCGCCTTCGACCTGGAGGGACCTCTGGCAGTCCAGGACAATGCCTACGAGCTGATGAAGCTCTTTCCTGGTGGCGATAAAATCTTTGAAATAATCAGCCGCTATGACGACCTGCTCACCCTGGAGGGCAGACCGGACTACGAACCAGGCGATACCTTAGCCCTGATCGCCCCATTTCTGATCTACCACGGGATTAAAGAGGAGCACATCTCGGCGTTAGCCAGAGAGGCGACGCTGGTCAACGGGGCAGAAAGACTCGTCCTCAAGCTCAGCATCGCCGGCTGGAAGGTATTCTGCATCAGCACCAGCTACCAGCAGTATGCTAGGCACATTGCCCACAGGCTTAACATCTTCTGGCAGAACGTCGCCTGCACCCCTTTCCCCATCGAAGAACTGCAGCGCCTTGTCTCCAGTGAAGATCTCCACTCTATTGAACACCTCGAGGCTGAATTGCTGGCTCAACAATCGATAGACGACGCCTGGATAAAAGAGCGGCTCGACCGTTTTTACTGGCAGGACATCCAGAAGACAAGCCTGGCTCGAATAATGGAAAAGGTAAAGCCCGTCGGCGGCGCTCGAAAGGTACAAGCATTGAAACGGTTCGCTGAAAGTCACAGACAGCCGCTCTCCGCCTGGGTGGTGGTGGGCGACAGCATCACCGACTTCAAAATGCTGCAGAACGTGGAAGGCACAGGCGGCTTGGCTATAGCATTTAACGCCAACCAGTACGCACTCCCCTACGCTACTATGGGCTTGGCATCTACCCATCTGGACGACCTCCTACCCGTGTTGGAAACGTGGTCGAAAGGCGGGCGCCGGGCAGTAGAAATGCTCGTCAAACAGAAAGAAAAGACCGGCGGCTCCGATAACCGGAATTACTTTCACTGGCTCTCCGGCAGAAAGGATATTACCGCTCCCCTTGAGATACACCAGAGGATCAGGAGAGTGGTCAGACAGGAGGCAGCCAAACTGGGGTAAAAAAATTGGCTGACAGCTGCGAAATTGCAGTAATCGGCGTCGGTGCCATGAACCTCGACTATATCTGTCGTGTTGGGGAAACCGTCGAGGATGGTGAAGCGACGATCACCCGGTTTGTTCCTTCCCCCGGTGGCTCCGCAGCCAACACCCTCTATGGCCTCGCCAGACTCGGCATCGGGGCTGGTTTCATCGGCGCCGTGGGGAATGACGCAGAGGGCAAGGTTCTCGTCCGCAGCTTTAGGACCGTCGGGATAGACACCAGCCACATCTGTGTAAAGTCCGGCACAAAGACGGGGCTGGCGTTTTGCTTCAGCGACAGCAAAGGGAGACGCGCCATCTATCTCCTCCCCGGAGCCAACGATTTGCTCTCCGAAGAAGACATGGACACTGCTTACCTGAACCGCGCCCGGATAGTGCATTTTTCCTCGTTTGCCCGCGACGAGCAGTTCCGCCTGCAAATAAAGACAGCACAAACTCTGGCGGACCATGTAAAACTTTCTCTGGCTCCAGGTATGCTATACGCCTCCAAAGGCTTAAAAATTCTTGCCCCTCTGCTGGAGCGCTCCTCTATAGTTTTTCTGAACCGCGAAGAGGTTAGACTGCTTACCGGGAAGGACTTCAAAACAGGGGCAAAGGTGCTGCTCAGTACCGGATGTCATACGGTAGTGGTCACCCTAGGGAAGGGCATTGCCCACAGCGGTGGCAAAAGGCTGAACGGCTATATACGCACCCGGGGGACAGAGCACTTCGTGACGGCTGAAGCCTTAGAAGCAAAGGATATCGAGTCCACAGGTGCCGGGGATGCCTTCGCCTGCGGTTTCCTCTTCGGCGTACTGAGGGAGAAACCCTTGGACCAGTGTGGGGTGCTCGGGGACATTGTAGCGCGCTCTGTGCTCTCAGCACCTGGTGGCAGGAAAGGCTTCCCCACCCTGAAACAACTGTCCCGTGCCCACCTCAAGCGAACCGGCAAGCGACTTTAGCTGGACGCCACTACTTCCTGCCACCTGACTGCTTGTCGCCAGGTTTCCTCAGGATCTCGTCGATGATACCGTACTCCACGGCTTGCTCTGCGCCCAGATAGAAGTCGCGGTCGGTATCATGGGCGATCTTCTCAATGGGCTGGCCCGTATGCTTGGCTATTATACCGCGGATCAGCTCCTGCAGCCTCATTATCTCCCTGGCAGCTATCGCTACATCTGCTGCTGGACCCTGAGCACCGCCTATCGCCTGGTGCATGTGGATGGTGGCATTGGGCAGGGCATACCGCTTCCCCTTGGCACCGGCACAGAGGATGAGCGTCCCCATGCTAGCGGCCAGACCTACGCAGATGGTGCACACATCAGGGCGGATCAACTGCATGGTATCATATATGGCAAGGCCCGCGCTGACGATGCCCCCGGGGCAATTGATGTAAAGGTGTATGTCCTTCTCCGGATCCTCGTGTTCCAGATACAGTAGCTGGGCAATAATAAGGTTCGCCACCTGATCGTTAATCGGCGTGCCCAAGAATACGATGCGCTCCTTGAGGAGCAGCGAATATATATCGAAGGCACGCTCCCCGCGGGCGCTCGTCTCAATGACCATTGGTATTATGTTCTTAAATTTTTCCATCATATCCTGCTCACCTCCTAGTTTGAATCAGTCAGGCTTCACCACCAGCCGCTCCAACAGCCTGTCCATGGTCTTACGGCGCTTGAGGAACCACCTCACCGACTCCCTCCTGTCCTCAGAACTGAAGACTTCTCGCAACTTCTCAGCCCCTTCACCTGCATTTGCCGCTATCCGCTCCACCTCTTCCTCAACCTCAAAGTCCGTGACTTCCACCTTTTCAGCCTCCACAACCTCATCCAAGACCAACGAGCGCACCAGCCGCTGTGTTGACTCAGCACGCAGCTCCTCTCTGTGCTCAGCCATTGTCTTGCCCACTGCCTTCAGGTACCTCTCCAGCCCGCTGATCCCTTCAACAAAATGTCTGGCTTCGTCTGTAATCAGACGGTCGATCTCCCTCTCCACCAGAACCGGTGGATACTCCACCTGACTCACCTCCACAAGCGCGTCCATTATCTTTTTTTCCGCATCTAGACGCGCTGTTGACTCTTTTCTAGCCCTGATGGCGTCCGCTATCCTTGCCCGCAACGAGGCTAGGTCGTCACTTCCCAGCAACTTGGCGAACTCCTCATCCAATTCTGGAAGCTTCTTCCCCTTTATGTCCTTGATGGTCACCTTGAAAACATGTTCCTTGCCGGCAAGCTCTGCAACTTCATAATCAGCGGGATATGACAGGGTGATGTCCCTTTCCTCGCCCTTATTCATGCCAACCAAACTTTCAGCAAACCCGGGCAGGGGTAACCGCGAGCCCTCGCGCACTTCGTAGACCAGGTCCTGGCGGAGCGGCGTTGATTTCCCCTCCTTCACTTCATGCACGTCCAGTGTCACCTCGTCGCCTAAAGCCACCTGGCGCTCCACAGGGGACAGCACGGCATGCTCTTCACGGAGCTGCTCCAGCACCGCATCTATCTCAGCGTCGGTGACCTCCACTGGCTGGGCTTCAACCTTAATCTGGCTGTAATCGCCGAGCTTTACCGTTGGCTTGAGCGGAACCACCGCCTTAAATACCAGTGGCTCGGTCTGGACTATCTCAAACGACGGTTGAGCAATGGGCTCGAGCTCCTGGCTCTCCACGGCCTCAGCATACGCCTCCGGTATCAGGTCCTCCAGTGCCTCACGAAATAGCATCTCTTTGCCCACATAGCGTACCAGCACGTCCCTCGGTGCCTTGCCCTTACGGAACCCGGGCACCGATACGCGCTTTGCCAGACGCTGATAAGCCCTGTCGAGGTACTTATCCACCTCACCAGCCTCCATCTCGATGTTCAACAGCACCTGGCTATTCTGCATAGGTTCAGCGGACACCTTCATCTCAACACCATCTTTCGTAGGTTAATAAATTATATCAGTTTACTTGGAATTGCGCTCGGGTTATTGCTTCGCCGCATCATCTAGCTTCACCATAAGGTGAAGCTCATCAAGCTGGGACTGTGGTACCGGCGACGGTGAGCCGCTCATTACATCGACAGCGCTCTGGTTCTTGGGGAAAGCTATTACTTCCCTTATATTGTCAGCCCTGGCTAGTAACATGACTAGGCGATCCACACCCGGGGCGATGCCGCCGTGAGGCGGTGCCCCATAGTCAAACGCCTCAAGGAGGTGGCCAAAACGCTCCTCGATCTCAGCATCATTATAGCCCAGCAGGCGGAATATCTTTTCCTGAAGAGGTCTGGTATGAATCCTGATGCTGCCGCTGGAAAGCTCGTAGCCATTGCACACAACGTCGTAGTGACGCGCCCGCACTTTAGCCGGGTCTGTATCCAGCAGGGGAATATCCTCCTCGCGTGGTGCCGTAAAGGGATGATGCATCGGCTCCCAGTGCCCTAGCTCCTCGTTCCATTCCAGCAACGGATAGTCAATGACAAACAGAAACGCCAGTAGATCGGGTGCAGCCAGATCCAGCCGGTGCCCCATCTCCCTCCGCAGCTCGTCCAGCACTTTATTCACCACCTTCACCTCATCAGCTACCACAAGGATGAGGTCGCCGGGCTTTGCCTCGCATTTACGCAGGATCGCTTTCAGTTCATCGGCGCTCAAGTATTTACTCACCACAGATTTGACCTTCTCCGGGCATGGCTGCTCAATGTTTTCATCAGCGGGCAGAGCTATGGTTATCAGCCCCTTAGCACCATAGGAACGGGCAAGCTGCGTCAGCTCTTCTATTTGCTTTCCCGAATAGCCAGCACAACCTGGTATACAGATAGCCTTCACCTTCCCACCGCTTTTGACGGCAGAACGAAATACGGAAAAGGAAGATTCAGCCACTATGGTTGAAATGTCCTTTAACTCCAGCCCGAATCGCATGTCGGGTTTATCTGTCCCATAGCGTTCCATAACCTCAGCGTAAGAAAGGCGCGGGAATGGCTTTATCACCTTCATATCCGGCTTCACCGTCTCCACCAAAGAGGTGAACATCTCCTCCAGCAATTGGAGTATATCCTCCTCGTCTATGAAACTCATCTCGATGTCGAGCTGGGTGAACTCCGGCTGTCTGTCAGCCCGCAGGTCCTCGTCCCGAAAACAGCGGGCTATCTGGTAGTACTTCTCAAAACCAGCCACCATGAGTAGCTGCTTTAGTTGCTGTGGCGATTGAGGTAAGGCATAGAATTTGCCCGGGTAAAGACGACTGGGCACCAGATAGTCCCTCGCGCCCTCCGGCGTGCTCTTTATCAATATCGGCGTCTCAATCTCCACAAAACCCCTAGCATCGAGAAAATCGCGCATAAACTTGACCACCTTGTGGCGGAGCAGGATGTTCTCTTTCACCCTGGGACGCCGCAGATAAAGGTACCGGTATTTTAGATTTAAGTTCTCATCTATGGGCACATCTTCATTTATGTAAAATGGTGGTGTCTTCGCAGTGTTCAGGATACGGGTTTGTTCGGCAACCACCTCTATCTCCCCGGTGGGCAGCTTCAGGTTCTCAGTGCCCTTGGGGCGCAAAGCCACCTTGCCGCGCACCTGGACAACATACTCGTTGCGAAAATCGCTTGCCACCATATGGGCTTCTTCTGAGACTTCAGGATTGAACACCACCTGGACAATGCCTTCTTTGTCCCTCAGGTCAATGAATATCAAGCCGCCATGGTCGCGACGCCGGTGTACCCACCCGGCAAGCGTTACCACCTGGCCAGCATGCTCCCTCCCCAACTCACCACAGCTATGACTTTTAAGCAACGGGGACCTCCTTAACTGCGAAATTATAGCCCACGGTAGCATTCCAACTCAATTTGGCGGCAGACAAAGGTCGCCGGACACAAATTCTAACCACAAAAAACCGGCAAACACAGCCCCACCCATCTAGTCCGCATCTCCATGGTGGTCACGGGCTGTGCTCAACCACTTCTGCTTCTGCGCTATCCTCTTTTCCTCATTGGTGACCCGGTAACTGGAAAGGAACTCCTTTTTGAGATCGCCAAAGGTATTGTTCTTTATGGCTTCTCTTATCCTCTCCATCAGCCTCATCATGAAGCGCACATTATGTATGGTAGCAAGTCGGTACACCAGCAACTCATCGCATCTGAAAAGATGGTGAAGATAAGCCGCCGAGAAAGTGCGGCAGGTGTAACAATCGCACTCCGGGTCCACCGGCGAATCAGTATCCCTGAATCTAGCCTTGGTTATGTCCTGCCTGCCGCGGGCGGTGAACAGCGCCCCATTTCTGGCGACCCTAGTGGGCAGCGCACTGTCGAAAATGTCAATACCCTGGCTAACACCTTCAATTACATCCTCGGGCGAGCCCACCCCCATGAGGTAGCGAGGTCTATTTTCAGGTAGCGACAGCACCGTCTCAGTCACCATAGACCACATTACCGATTTCGGCTCACCTAGACTGAGCCCCCCGATAGCATAGCCATCGAAGTCGAGCGAGACGATCTGCTTTGCCGTCTGCTGCCGCAACTGGGGAAAAAGCCCGCCATGGACGATGCCGAAAAGCATCTGGTCCGGCTTTTTATGACTTCCTTTAGAGGCCTCAGCCCATCGGTAGGTTCGCCTCACCGCATCAACCGCCTCCTCAGCGCTAGCACTTGACGGCGGACAGTGATCCAGGGGCATGATTATGTCAGCACCCATCCTTTCCTGGAGCTCGATAACGCTCTCAGGAGTGAACTGGTGCTCACTGCCATCGATATGTGAGCGGAAAACCACACCCCCATCGTCCACCCGGCAGAGCCTTGCCAGGCTGAAGACCTGATAGCCGCCGCTATCGGTAAGTATAGGTCCCTCCCATTTCATAAATTTATGTAGCCCGCCCACCCTCTTAATGATATCCACCCCAGGCCTTAAATAAAGATGGTACGCATTCGCCAGCACCATACTCACCCCTACATCTTTGAGGTCGTGGGGTGTAAGCGTTTTCACCGTGCCTCGGCTGCCCACCGGCAAAAACACCGGCGTCATCACCGCGCCGTGAGCCGTGCTGAGTTCCCCCAATCGCGCCCTGGTGGCGCTGCATGTCTCCATTACTCTAAAGCGGGTCACCTCTCAGAACAACCAGGCATCCAGAGCCATTGCGAGGAATACGATCCCGAGATAAGGATAGGCAGACAACTTATAAAGCCGCCAGGCGGACTTCGCTGTAGTCGAGAACAAAAGGTTGCCGCTGGCGATGACCATAGCAGCACCGAAAATACCCGCCACTACCAGATACAGCATGTGAAGTCCGGTGAAATAGAGCAGAATTGAGATCGAGTATAGTAGCAACGATAGACCAAACAGCGTCTTCACCACATTTTCGACCGACCAGCTCAGAGGAAAGTATTTTAGACCAGCACCCAGATAGTCCTCCCGGTTGGCTATCATCACGCTCCATACATGGAGCGGCACCCATGCCATTACCAGAAGACAGAGGAGGAGGATTTGCATGTCAAAGAATGGTTTAACAGCCAGCCAACCGATGAGCACCGGACTGCAGCTGGCGACCATGCCCAGGAAAGTACAGGAGACCGTTTTTCTCCATATAGACGAAGCTATAGCACCTATGGCACCGACAGCAAAGCATAGCGGGTGTAAGAACCATGCCAGCACCAGACCAGCAACGATAAGCCCCAGGACCAACGGCAACACCTTCTGCGCAGGAACGATACGCCCTGAAGGCAGGGCACGGCGGGCGGTCCTTTTCATCCGTGCGTCCACCTCCCTGTCGAGGTAATTGGTAAGACCATTGCAGCCGGCGCTCCCCAGTGCGATAGCCACCAGGACCAACGCCAGCCGCCCAGCCGCTATCTCCCCACCGGCAGCCAGTACCGCTGCACACCCCCCAATAAAGGTCAGTAGGAATGTAGCACCGGGCTTCAATACCTCGATGTAGTCAACGATTCCCCACGCGTAGGACACGCTGGCTCTCAATTCACCATCACCTCGCGTAGAACGCTCAAGACTACATCTTCTGGCACATCGCCGCGCACCACTGTCCTGCCTATGCCTTCGAGCAATATCCAGCGGATAGCCTTACTGCGCACCTTCTTATCCAGCTCCATAGCCCTGACTACATCAGACATTGCCACCCCAGAGCACCGCGTAGGCAGTCCAAACCTTTCCAGCAACACCCTCTGCCGCTCCACCACCCCCATGTCTATCAGTCCGAGCCTCAGACTTATTCCGGCTGCCGCCATCATGCCGACAGATACCGCCTCGCCATGGAGAAAGCGTTCATACCTGGTTGCTGCCTCCAGAGCATGCCCCACAGTGTGTCCGTAGTTCAGGATCACTCGCCTCCCCGTCTCCTTCTCGTCTTCGCTGACCACCTGCGCTTTAATCGAGGCGCTCCGGGTAACAGCACAACGGAGGGCAGCAGGCTCCAGCGCCAGAAGCTCCTCCGCCTTATCCTCAAGAAACTGTACCAGACCAGCTTCCGCAATCAGACCGTGCTTGATCACCTCCGCCCAGCCCGACACCAGCTCGCGTTTGGGCAGTGTGGTCAGCGTCTCCAGGTCAGCTAGCACCAGGCTGGGCTGGTGAAAGGAACCGATCAGGTTCTTACCCAGGGGATGGTTTACCGCCACCTTGCCGCCGATGCTGGCATCGACCATAGCCATCAAGGTCGTTGGCACCTGTACCCAGTATATCCCACGCAAATATGTTGCCGCCACAAACCCGGCGAGGTCGCCAGCCATGCCACCACCCAGCGCCACGATAACGTCCTTCCTTTCCAGCCGCCGCTCAATCAGAAAGTCGTATATTTTTATGGCTTGCACAATGCTCTTGGTAGACTCGCCAGAGGGCACGGTATATGTCTCTACGGCAAAGCCCGCCTCCTTCAAGCTGTCACGGACCTTTGCCCCGTAAATGGCAAACACCGACTCATCAGCGATCATAACCGCCATGCCCGACAAGCCGACCTGTCTCATCCTTCTCCCGAGCTGCCCCAGTACTCCCCAGCCCACAAATATCGGATAGCGCGCCGTTCCCGTCACCACCACACACGCCGGTTCACCCCTGTCTGCATATATGGGCAAGCCACAGTCCTTCACCGCAGACTTCCAGGCATTTATCACCTCAAGACTGACCTCGAGGGTACCCAGCCTGTCAGTGTCCACCGTCCGGTCAGCAACCGCATAAAAAGGCTGCCGTAGCTTTTTAAGCTCCCTGATACGCTCCAGCGGGTTGTCACCGGCAAGCAGGGGACGTACCACAGGACTGGAGGACTCCTGTCCCTCAGCCAAGAGGCGCTGGCGTATGGTCTCGGGGGAAGCTTCCAGACAGATGACCACGCTGCAGTCCTGAAGAAGCTTCCGGTTCTCGGCATCAACAACTATGCCCCCGCCGGTGGCAATGACCTTGTTACTGGCATCCCTGCACACATGGTGCAGCACTTCACGCTCCAAGCGTCGGAACTCCCTTTCGCCATCGCGCTCGAAAATTTCCGGTATGCTTCTACCAGTTAGTCTGACCACCTCTTCATCGGTGTCCACATACTCCCACCCCAATAGTTCCGCCACCTTTTTAGCCACCGAAGATTTCCCGGTGCCCGAAAAGCCTATCAGAGAAATGTTACTGCTCTTATGTGGATTGCCCATGTCCGCCAAAAGAGAGCGAAGAAATGTAGTTCCTGTAGTTCTCTAAAGTCTCTCTCAAATTGTCGCCGCCAAATTTCTCCAGCATCGCATCCGCCAGAACAATAGCCAGCATGGCTTCCCCAACCACACCGGCAGCCGGCACCACACAAATGTCGCTGCGTTCATAGTGGGCTTTCGTCGCCCTGCCGGCGCGCAGGTCAACCGTTGGGAGGGGTTTGCCCAGAGTAGCAATGGGCTTGACCACAGCCCGAACGACTATCGGTTCCCCGTTGCTTATACCACCCTCGATACCGCCAGCAAAATTGGTGGCACGACGCCAGGGATAAATCCCTTTTTTGCCACGGGCAGGCTTGATAACATCATGCGCCTGTGAGCCGTGGATACTCGCCAGAGAAAAACCAGCTCCTGTTTCAACGCCCTTGACTGCGTTTATGCTCATAATCGCCGCAGCGATACGGGCATCGAGGCGCCGGTCCCAGTGCACATGGCTTCCCAGCCCTATGGGGACGCCATCCGCCACAACCTCAAAGATACCGCCCAGCGTGTCACCATCAGCTCTAGCCCTGTCAATGGCTGCCAGCATCGCCTTTTCCGCCTCAGGGTCAGCACAGCGTAATGGCGACTTCTCCACCTTTCGCCAATCTACATGACCTCTTATCTTAGACTCATGCCCGCCGATATTCACTGTGTGACTGTAAATAGCGATGTCGAACTCCTCGAGAAACCTACGGGCAATGGCACCGACCGCCACCCGTGCTGCAGTCTCCCGCGCACTGGCTCTTTCCAGTACAGTCCTGATATCATCAAGCCCGTATTTGACCACACCTGCCAGATCTGCATGCCCCGGTCTGGGCGCAGTCAAGGGTGGTATCTCAACCTCGACAGGTGAAATACTCATCACCTCCTGCCATTCCTGCCAGACACGGTTAGTCAGTATAAGCCCTATCGGGCTCCCGATGGTATAACCATGTCGCACACCCGAGACTATCTTGGCTTTGTCAGACTCCAGCTTCATCCGTTCGCTGCGACCGTACCCGCTTTGCCGCCTTCTCAGGTCGCGATGGATATACTCTTCAGAGAGCTGCAAGCCAGCCACCATACCTTCCAAAATCGCCAGCAGCCCCTGCCCATGCGACTCTCCAGCGGTCAAAAAGCGGAGTCTCCCCACTTGCTTGTTCCTCCTCTTAAACTACCTATATTCGGGCTGCGGGTACGGGTTGCTCAAAATTTTCTCCACAACCACAGCCTCGGCCCCCAGCAGCCCTGCTCTTAACAAATCGGTTAGACTCAGCCCACCCAGCTTCAGAAATGTCTCCAGTAAAGACGGCACACGTGGCTTGTAATGCACAATCTTGGGTTCTTTTATACCAGCAAGCCCTGCTGCCACGTTTACCGCTTTATCTAGCCCGCCGAGTTCATCCACCAGGCCCAGCGCTTTCGCCTGCTCTCCGGTGTAAAGCTGCCCGGTGGCTAACTGCCTTACCTTCTGCTTATCCATACGCCTGCCTTCAGCCACGACATCGAGGAACTGCTCATACAGCTGCCTGGTCATCTCCTGCATAAGCTCCTGTTCTTCGGGGGTCAGTTCTCTCAGCCCGGCATACATATCCTTGTGTTCCCCGGCTTTGAAGACCTGGACCTTGATTCCCAGTTTATCGTAGAGCCCCGCTATGTTCGGCACCTGGGCGAGCACCCCGATGCTCCCCGTCAGCGTCCCGGGCAAGGCTACAATTCTATCAGCCTTGGCGGATATATAATAACCACCTGAAGCCACCACATCGCCCATACTGACCACAATCGGCTTTTTCAGGCTCTTCAATATCTCAAGTATCTCCTGGCAGGCAGCCACACTGCCACCGGGGCTTTCTATCTGCAAGACCACAGCTCTGACGCCAGGGTCATTTTGTGCCCTTTCAAGCTGCTCACGCACCAGCGCCGGTGTTATCACCGCCCCACCAAAAAGCAGCCCGCTGGGTTCATGCTGGATGGGACCGCTCAGCGAGATCACCGCGACCTTGCCATCCGCCGCTGTACACCCACCCAGCAGCATAGAAACCAGCAAGATGGATAAAGCCAATAACAGTAAACCGTTTTTCATATACTAGCCCCTTTCTCAATAAGCGCCTTTTCTGCAGCTTGGAACATTATCTCAAGCGGAGGCTCTTTTCCGGTCCACAGTTTAAAAGCCGCAGCCCCCTGATATACCAGCATAGCCAGACCATCTATAGTTTTCGCCCCCGCCCTTTTAGCCATTTTGAGCAAAGGTGTCTCACGAGGATTATACACCAAGTCGTAAACCAGAACACCACCCCCGAGCATATCCTCGGTCAGGGGCGATCTTCCTTCCTCCGGAGTATGTCTCATACCCAGCGTAGTGCAGTTTACCACCAGCTGACACCTCGCCACTGCCCCTTTCAACCAGTCCTCCTCCCAAGGTACCACAACCATCTGGGTAACAAGGCCTGCCTCCCATGCGTATCTGGATAAATCTTTCACCAGCCGCTCGGCACGTGCTCTGGTGCGGTTGGCAACCATCAGCATTGCCAGTCTTTCACGGATAAGAGCGAAGCATACAGCCCTTGCTGCCCCTCCTGCCCCCAGTACCACCGCAACCTTTCCCCGCGGCTCAAACTCAGCCCTGCTTAAAGCAGCGAGGAAGCCGTCTACATCCGTGTTGTAACCCATTAGACTGCCATCTTCGTTGACAATGGTATTTACAGCGCCCACAGCACGCGCCAGGTCATCGAGGCTGTCTGCAAGGTGTACTACCTTCTCCTTGTAGGGAACAGTGACATTCGCCCCCAGGCTCTGCGGGACACGCAAGCCCTCTACAACCGACGGCAACAGCCTTTCCTCAGCCTCCAGCAGTTCGTAGCGTACATCGAGCCCGCAGTAGTCCAGAGCTGCCTGTTGAAACCCAGGAGAAATGGAATGCTTCAGCGGATAGCCGATTAAATAGATAGACCTCGTCACTGCTCCCCGCTTCGCAGGCTATCTAAATACCCCTGCAGTACAAAGGCAGCAGCCGCAGCATCGCGTACCAGCCGCCTGTGTCCTTTCTTCGCACCTGCCTGCAAAAGCAGGCGGTCAGCAGCATTGGTGGACAACCTCTCATCCCTCAGCTTGATATCAATCTGAAGACTTTCAGACAGCTTCCGTACAAAGTCGTAAACCTTCTCCGCCTGTGCACCAACTCCGCCATCCAGCGAATAGGGGAGCCCCACCACCACACAACCCACCCTATATTCACTTACCAGGCTGCAGATATGGTCGATAGCCCTGCTGTCGCTCACTCTGACAACAGTCGTTAACGGGCTGGCTAGCAGCCCCTCGGGGTCGCTCATAGCCACGCCTATCTTTTTATCCCCGACGTCCAGAGCCATCACGCGCATGCCTTTATCAACCCTTCCCAGATGAAACCAGCTTCTTCACCAGCCCCAAAGCTTCGTCCAGCTTGCTGGCATCTCTGCCACCTGCCTGTGCCATCCCGGGCTTGCCACCGCCACCGCCTCCGGTGACCTCAGCCACCCGAGCCGCTATCTCTCCGGCATGCAGCCCCCGAGCCACCAGATCGCTGGTCACCATAGCCACAAACCCGGGTTTGCCATCATAGACTGTTCCCAGAACGATCACCGCGCTCCCGAGGCGCGCCTTAAGGAAGTCGCCTATCTCCCGCAAGGCTTGAGGGGAAGCTGAAGATACTCTAGCAGCGACCACCGTTATGCTGTCCACCTGCTCAGCCTTGGAAAGCAGTCCCTCAGCCACCAGCCGGGCAAGTTCCTTCTCCAATGCTATAGCCCGTTTGCGTTCTGCAGCCAGCTCGTCAAGCAGGGCTTCTGCCCTGACGGGTAGCTCTAGAGGCAAGCTTTTGAGCTTCTCTGCCGTGCTCCCCAGCACTTCAAGACAGCGCTCCACAAACTCTTCAGCCTGGCGCCCGGTCAGGGCTTCAATCCTCCTCAACCCAGTGCCAATACTGCTTTCTGAAGTAACCACGAAGAACCCTATCTCCCCCGTAGACCGCACGTGGGTGCCGCCACAAAGCTCAGCGCTTACCACAGGCTCACCGATCTCTACTACACGAACGGTGTCGCCATACTTTTCCGTGAAAAGCGCTATAGCACCCTCGCTTATGGCCTGCTGATAGGAAACCGCTTTATACCTCACCGGCAGGTCCTGCCGGATTTTCTCGTTCACCGCATGCTGGATCTGGGCGAGTTCCTCTTTACTGAGAGGCACCAGGTGGGAAAAATCAAAGCGGAGCTCGTCAGGGCTCACCAGTGACCCCCTTTGAGAAACATGGCCACCTATTGTCTTTCTCAGGGCAAAGTGGAGCAGATGCGTGGCGGTGTGGTTACGGGCGATGTCAAGGCGCCGCTCTATATCCACACTGGCTTCCACCACCTCCCCAACCCTTATGACCCCCTTGGTGACCCTTCCAACATGCACTATCGCCCCCTCACCGAGGTTGCCAAACGGTGACCACACGGTATTGGTCACCTCCACCTCCCCTGAAGCGCTCACAATCTTGCCGGCATCTCCCACCTGTCCTCCCATCTCACCGTAAAACGGTGTCTCCTCAAGCACCACTGCCACTTTATCGCCCTCTTTAGCCTCACCTACCGAGCGACCATCATCCGCATCGAGCACATAGCTCACCCTAGAATTGGCTGTAAACTGCTCGTACCCCACAAACCTCGTCGGCGCGGGGATTATAGTAAGAGTGGCTTTCTCTCGTGCAACCCCCTTATCGCTGGCAAAAACAAATTTCTGACTTGCCCTGGCTCTTTCCCGTTGCTTCGCCATTTCAGCTTCGAAGCCGTGGATATCGACGTCGAGACCCTTGCTCCGGGCGATCTCAGCAGTGAGCTCCACCGGGAAACCGTAAGTATCCCAGAATTTGAATACGTCCTCCCCGGATATGCAGCTTTTCGCTTCCTGCAAAGCTTTTTGGATGGCTTCATCGACTAGGTTTATCCCGGCATCCAGAGTACCTTCAAACTTCTCCTCCTCCACTTTGACCACCTCTTCGATCAGGCTTCTGCTGCTCACCAGCTCCGGATAAATATGTCCCATCCTCTCTATCACACCCACAGCCATCTCGCTGAAGAACGGCCCATTTACACCCAGCCTCCTGCCAAAGAAGCAGGCCCGCCGCAGTATACGCCGCAGCACATAGCCTCTGCCTTCATTGGAAGGCAATACTCCATCAGCAATCAGAAATGCAACACCCCGACTGTGCTCGCATATAATGCGGATAGCCCTGTCAGCAGCTTCGTCCTTCCCGTAAACTACGCCGGCTATCTGACAGGCTTTCTCCCGCAGCGGCAGAAAGAGGTCTGTATCATACACAGAGGACACTCCTTGCATAACAGCGCTTATCCTCTCCAGACCCATCCCGGTATCTATGTTGGGCTTCGGCAGGCGAGTACGCTTGCCATCAGGGCTCTGATCGTATTCGGTAAACACCAGGTTCCAGACCTCGCAAAAACGTCCGCAATCGCAGCCTGGATTGCATTCAGCCCGTCCACAGCCCACCCCAATGCCGAAGTCATAATGAATTTCACTGCAGGGACCGCAGGGTCCCGAGTCCCCGGCGGGGCCCCAGAAATTGTCCTCCTCACCCAGGCGCACTATTTTCTCCGCCGGAAACCCCACCTCTCGCCAGTAACGGAAAGCCTCGTCATCATCCAGATATATTGTGACCCACAAACGTTCAGGGGCTATCTTCATCCGCCCGGTGACGAACTCCCACGCCCAGGAAATAGCCTCTTTCTTGAAGTAGTCGCCCACGCTGAAATTTCCCAGCATCTCGAAAAACGTCAGGTGCTTAGCATCCCCCACTGAGTTGATGTCGGTGGTGCGGAAGCATTTCTGGCATGAAGCCAGACGCGGGCTGGGGGGCACCGCCAAGCCCAGAAAGTAGGGCTTTATCTGCACCATTCCCGCTGTGGTGAACAGCAGGGTGGGGTCACCATACGGAACCAGAGAGGAACTGGGGATGACCAGATGCCCCTTCTCTTCAAAGAAGTTCAAAAACGCCTTCCTTATCTCATCGCTTTTCATCCGCTTTGCCATCTTCTGGATTTTAGAGTACTCCACCCCTGCTGTCAACGCAGCTAACGGGAACTCTCATATTTTCGGCAATTGTGCTAAAATGCAGTAAAGTATTATGCCGATCTACGAGTACTGGTGCTACGATTGTCAGAAAAAGGTGTCCTTCCTGCAGATGGCATCATCTGGGGTAACGCCTTCATGCCCACAATGCGGCAGCCAGAACCTGCACCGACTTTTTTCCACATTCGCTGTGCGTAAGACATACAAAGACATCTATGAAGACATACTTTCTGATACCAGCCTGACCAAGGGCATGCTAGCAAACGACCCCAGGGCACTGGCGGAATGGAACAGGAGGATCAGCCGGGACGAACCGGTGGCTCCTGAATACCAGGAGATGCTGGAGAGGATGGAAAAAGGAGAGATGCCTGATACGAAGCCCGGCACTGGTATCACCTCACAAAAGCAGGGTCGTGAGGGGTGACAGACTTATGCCCATCTATGAATACTTCTGTCCCGCCTGCGGCAAAAAAAGCAGCGTCCTAATAAAAAGCCACACAGCCACTTTTGTGCCCAGATGCAGTCATTGTGGCAGCGCCGAACTCAGGCGTCTCCTATCCACCTTCGCCTACCACAGGTCCCTAAACAGTATCCATGAAGAAAGCGGCGAGCCTAGCCGTCCCGGACCTGACTACTACAAAGACCCGCGCAATATAGGCAGATGGGTGGAAGAAAAGTTCAAGGACATGGGCATGGAACTACCGAGCCATCTCAAGCAGAAGATCGAAGCCGCAAGGGAAGGTGTGCTGCCAGACTCACTGAAGGACCTTCAAAGTGCCTCACCAGACACTGCGTATCATTGATGCCAATTGCAACCGTATCAGTGAGGGGCTGCGCGTCCTTGAGGACATAGCCCGCTTCATCCTCAACAATCAGCCCCTGAATCACCAGCTCAAAGCCCTGCGCCACGACCTGGTTAAAAGGCTAACCAGCCTTGGCACTGGTCTCATCACTGCCAGAGATACGGATACAGACGTGGGCACCGCTGGCATCCACACATCGACGCAAGCTGACCTCGCTGCCCTTGTAGCGGCGAACGCCAAGCGTGTCGAGGAGGCATTGAGGGTGGTTGAAGAAATGGCAAAACTGCCCGAAATCAGTAGGCAGCTAGACTCTAGAACTTTTGAAACAGCCCGTTTCGCTCTGTATGCACTGGAGAAAGAACTCCTGTCCAGGCTGCTCCGCCATGACAAGGTTTCCCGTCTCAGAGGACTGTATGTCATCATCGATGCCGAAACGCTGGGCTACAGGGATGAAACGAAAGTCGCCGCCCAGGCAATCAGCGGCGGTGCCAGCACTATCCAGCTCCGTGATAAAAAACGGAGCAAACGGGAACTCCTCCACCTTGCCCGTGAAATCAACGAACTGTGCCGCAATTCCAATACCCTTTTTATAATAAACGACCATCTCGACATCGCGCTGGTGGTGGAATGCGATGGGTTGCACATTGGGCAGGAAGACCTGCCCATATCTCTGATAAGGCGAGAACTGCAGGTGGAAAAACTGATCGGCATCTCCACACGCACCACCGAGCAGGCTGCGGACGCCCAAGCACAGGGCGCCGACTACATCGCAGTCGGCTCCGTCTACACATCGCCCACCAAACCGGATGCTCCGGTGATAGGACTAGCAGAACTGCGCAAAATAAGACAGGCGGTGAACCTGCCCATAGTCGCCATCGGCGGTATCAACCGGGAAAACATCAGAGATGTTATGGCAACAGGGGCAGAAGCAGCGGCGGTGATCAGCGCCGTTATCACACAGGAAGACATAGAACGGGCAACGCGCATTCTGGTGAAAGAAATTGGAGCCACGAAAAGCCACCTGGAATCTTGAGACCATAGCCGAGCGGGCACACGCACTATTCACGGCGAAGGACGCCGCTAGAGAAGAGGCGCTGCGCCTCTGTCGCGAGACAATCCGTCATAGCGCCCTGGCAATCCGCTCCATACACCGCCATGATGAACAGGGGGCACGCAGAAACCTGGCTGCAGCCAGAAGCCTGCTTCAGGAACTGGGACACAAGACCAGCAAACACGATGACCTGGCACAAACTGGCTTCGTTCACGACGCCCAGAAGGAGCTGGCAGAGGCTGCTCTGGTTTTAGCCATCATCACACAGCAGCCATTGCCCGACCCGGAGGGACTGAAGGTGAGCTATCCCGCCTACTTCAATGGCCTGGGGGAGGCAGTGGGGGAGCTCAGGCGCTACCTTCTCGACCGTCTCCGACAGAACGATTTTTCCAGGTCTCAAGAACTCCTGGAGGCGATGGAGGATATTTACGATACATTGATGACCATGGACTTCCCCGATGCTATAACTTGGGGGCTGAGGAGGATAACCGATAACGTCCGGGGTATACTGGAGAAGACCCGCGGCGACCTAACCCTTGCCCTCCGTCAGAAGGACCTGGAGAGCAAACTGGAAAAAATAGACCGCAACCTCTAGTCAAATCCGCCACACATAGTACAGGGCTCAAGCCAGTATCTTCACACCGACCTGAGCCCTGACCTCAAACCAAAACTATCTACTACGCCTTCTCAATTATTGTGGCTATGCCCTGCCCCAGACCGACGCACATGGTGAGCAGCCCGTACTTCACATTGTTCTGCTCCATGCCATTGACCGCGGTAGTCAGTATCTTGACGCCGGACTCACCCAGCGGATGTCCCAGAGCGATGGCGCCGCCGTGAGGGTTAATCCTGGGGTCATTCCACGGTATACCCATTTCCTTAGCCCAGGCAATGACCACAGAAGCAAAGGCTTCGTTGACCTCAAACCAGCCAATGTCTGATAGTTTCATGCCAGAACGCTTTAGCACCTTCTGCGTGGCTGGGATAGGTCCGGTCAACTGGTATGGTCCAGGGTTGACCCCGAGTACGCATATGCGGTCAGCCCTCAAATAAGCGCGCGGCTTTAGCCCGAGTTCTTTAGCTTTCTCCACGCTCATAAGCAGAGCAGCAGCAGCACCATCGCTTATCGGAGCCGAATTGGCTGCCGTCACTTTACCCTGCGTGATACCCATAAATGGCGGCGGAATGAACGCTGGCGGCAAGGTTTTCATCTTCTCACGGTCGAGGTCGAACCTGATCGTCTCATCGACCTCCACAACCTTGACCGTCCCATCTTCCATCCTTACCGGTATGGGAACGATCTCGTTCTTGAATTTCCCTTCCTTGGTCGCCTTTATTGCCTTCTCCTGACTCCAGTAACCAAAGTCGTCCAGCTCCTCCCTCGAGATATTCCACTTTTGGGCAATGGCTTCCGCTGACTGTCCCATATTGCAGGCACCGCCATGTTTATTGAAAGCATCTATCAGCCCCTGAACCATATAATCAGGCGGCACAGGTGCCCCGGTGGCTGACTGCGCTGGCGGCGGCTGTACTTCTTTCCTCACCTGCCAGTCACGGGACATAGCTTCGACACCGCAGGCTATAGTGACGTCGGCATAGCCGGTCAATACCTCCATAACGGCAAAATGAAGGGCGGTATGCGACCCGGCGCACTGCCGGTTTACCTGGCAGCCAGCCACCTCGGGAGGAAATCCTGCCGCAAGGGCAGCAGTTCTACCGGAATTATGGGGGCGGTCCGAAGTACCACAGATGATATCCTCCACTATACTGGGATTTATGCCGGTGCGCTTTATCAACGCCTGCAAACAATGAGCCAGAAGCTCATCCGGCATTACCCGGCAGATGTCCGAATACCTCCTCTGGGTACGAATGCCCACAGGTGACCTCACCACGTCAATCACGGCTACCTCATTTCTCATTTCTCCTCCTTATTTGATATTTGATTAGTTTGGATGGAGATAGAATCCAACGGACTCTATCCCACAAAAGGCGCAAACATAAGTTTATAACAGCACTCCCTGGCTGTCAAACAGACTGAACTACTACACGGCTTGACAAGTGCTGAGACATAGGATACCATATGCCCTAACGTTTCAGCCCAGCAAGACTAGCAACAATAGCAAACTCTTGGAAACGCTACAGTGGGATCTTGCCCTGTGTAGAAGAGCGACTATGAGAAAAGAGGCGTTGCTTACGCAATTGGCATCTCAAAAATAACAAGCGGGGGAAATCACTATGCTCGCTACAACAAGCACGGTGCTCCTTTATACTTTTCTGCTGGGTTCCCTCTATCTCTTGGTCTCCCTCGGTTTCTCCTTGATCACAGGCGTCCTTAAAATATTCCACTTCGGGTACGGTTACCTTTTCATCGGTGCCATCTATTTCACCTGGATGTTTATGGACATATTCCACTTGCCCCTTGGTTGGGCAATACTCGCCATGTTCGCCTTGCAAGCAGTGCTGGCATTCGTCCTCTACAAATTCATCCTGGTGCCCTTCAGGTTCAAGCAGGACGAAGAATTTATGTTCGTGATGACAGTCATCTTCATAGCGCTCATTCTGCAGCTCGGCGCCGACGTTTTTTACCCCGTCTATAAGGGTGTTTATCTGGAGACAACGGTATTCCCCGGCACCTCTCAAATCGGTCCCATAACTGTGTCCAACCAGCTCCTCTTTGCCGCCGGCGTGGGGATAATACTGACCCTTCTCTTCGTCGTCTTTTTCACCAGAACTAAAATGGGGCTGGCGGTCCGTGCCATATCCTACGATGTATATTCCAGCCGCATTTTAGGGATAAACGTAGAACAGCTCTTCATGATCGTCTTCCTGATGACCATCATCCCGCCGATAGTTGCCATCCTCACCGTGGCACCGATCTGGGCTATCGACTCCAGCATAGGGCAGGCTTATCTGGGTATTGCCATATTGATAGCCGTCCTCGGCGGCTTAGGCAACCTCAAAGGCACCATCATAGCCAGCTATCTGATTGCTTTCTGCCATGCCTTCGTTGCCTTTGCCATCGGTGAGCCAAGACTCATGAGTTTAGCAGCACTAATTGTGGTATTTATCGTGCTGATTGTGAGACCGCAAGGCATCATCAGTACCAAGAGCGTCTGGTGAGGTGAAGTTATGAAAGTCATTGAATGGGAACGAGATAGGATCATATTCCGCTTCTTCGGCGTGAAGTGGGACTGGACTATCGAGCCCGGATACTGGCGCCCCCACATCATCGGCATCGGCATCCTTGTTGCCACGCCCGTTATCCTCTATTTTGTCTATCCGCCCTTGCTGGCTACATTTATCGAGGGCAGTCTGCTCCCCTGTATTGTCCTCCCAATAATACTGATGCTCATTGGAACAGGGAGGTTCAACTTCGGTCCCCAGTTCTTCGTCGGCGTCGGTGGTTTCACCGCTGGCTTACTCAGTATCCATCTCGGACTGGGACCGGGAATCACGCTGCTGGCTGCCGCAGCTGCTGGGCTGCTCACCGGCTTGATTTTCAGCCCACTCACACTCCTTGCCGGTGGCATTTACTTCGCTTTACTGACACTACTCTTACCCCTCATTTTTCTTGAGGTCACTTTTGTCTTTGGCATCTTCAAAGGCGACACGGGCATCGCCGGTATCCCCTTTCTGGTGAACTTACCCAATTTTACACTCAGCCAGCTCCTTTATGCCTTCATCGCATTGGCTCTCATGCTGATATACCTGGCTATTACAGACAGGGTTCTCCAGTCTCGTTATGCCCTCCAGATGGCAGCCATCAACGATGACGAAGAGGTCGCCAACAGCTTGGGCGTGAACATAAGCCGCATCAAGATAATCTCCTTTGTGGGACCAGCGGTAATGATTTCCATAGTGGGCTGGTTCTATGCCCATTACTTCGGCGCCTTCTCTGGCATCACCTACCTCCCCATGACCTTCATGATGAAGGTATTCATGGCGCTGGTAATTGGCGGCCGTGGCGCCTGGGCAATAGTCCTTGGCAGCTATGTGGTAACGCTCATTGAGATGCTGCTCATACGCTTTGCCGGTGACCTTTCACCAATACTGTTCCCTATAATCATGTTGACGCTACTGCTTATTTTCCGCGAGGAAGGTCTATTCGGCCTTTACCGCAAGAGACATTATCGGGATTACAAGCCGCGCTTCAAAATTACAAAATAAGGGGCAGATAAATGGCTAAAGAACTGCTCAAAGTCACCGATGTCTACAAGAGTTTCGGCGGCCTAACCGCGGTGAACGGCGTCAGCTTCTCCATCTACGAGGGAGAGACCGTAGGGCTCATGGGTCCCAACGGTGCCGGGAAGACCACGCTGGTAAATCTGATCTCAGGCACTCTTCCCGTGGACTCTGGCAAGATCGAGTTCACTGGAGTCGATATCACCAACCTGCCACCGTGGAAGCGCTGTAAACTGGGGCTCGCTCGCACCTATCAAATACCACGGCCCTTCCCGGGACTGCTGACTTCAGCGAACATAATTGTCGGCGCTCTCTGTGGTAAAGACATGACGGAACGGAGCCTCATGGACGCCGCGGCAGAGGCAATACACTATCTGGAAATCGTCGGCTTGTTCCATAAAAGGAACGTCAAAGCTGAGGAGCTCTCCCTCTACGAGCTCAGGCTCCTGGAATTGGCGCGGGCTCTGGCAACAACACCAAAGCTAATTCTTCTCGATGAGGTGGTGGCCGGGCTAAACCCCGCCGAGGCTGAAGAGGCGATAAAACTCGTAGAACGTATAAAAGACTACTTCGGCGTTACCGTACTCTGGATCGAGCATGTCATGGCGGTATTGATGAAGGCTGCTAACCGCGTCATCGTCTTGCATTATGGCCAGAAAATAGCCGAGGGCACCCCGCAGGACGTGGCCCGTAATCCACAGGTGATAGAAGCATATCTAGGAGAAGAGGTCAATGTTTGAGATACAGAACCTCAATGTATTTCACGGACTCATCCCTGTCCTGCATGATGTAAGCCTCGAGGTCAAAAAGGGTGAAATGGTGGCCTTGCTCGGTTCCAACGGCGCTGGCAAGACCACACTGTTGAACACTGTCTCAGGAATCCATAAAGCTTCATCGGGTAGCATCATATTCGAGGGGGAACATATCGAGAACAAACCTCCCCACGAGATAGTCAAGCGCGGTATTATCCAAGTTCCGGAGGGAAGAAAAATACTTCCCTACCTGACTGTGGAAGAAAACCTTTATCTCGGTGCCTACACCAACGAGGCTTGGCGTAAAAGGAAACAGTCTATTGAAAGAATATATGAACTGTTCCCAGTGCTTAAAGAAAGGCGGAGGGTGCTTGCCGGCAGCCTGAGTGGTGGCGAACAGCAGATGCTGGTCATTGGCAGGGGACTTATGGCACGACCTAAGTTGATGATGTTCGATGAACCCTCACTCGGTCTAGCCCCTAAGCTCCTCTCCGAAGTCTACAGGACACTGGCAAAGCTCCGCGATGAAAAGATAACCATACTGCTCTCAGAACAGAACGTGCGCCAGGCATTAGCTATCACCCACCGTGGATACGTGCTCGAAAACGGCAGGCTAATGCTCAGCGGCGACAGCAAAGAACTGCTGAACAACGAGATGGTTAAAAGGGCCTATTTAGGAGTGTGATTATGGAGGAATATTTTCATTTCACTCAGGAGCTCTTCGACCCAGCTAAAGCTAAGGATAAGCCCCAGCCACTCAAAGGTATCAGAGTCCTTGACTTCACCCACTTCATCTACGGGCCAACCTGTACAGGCATACTGGCTCGCTACGGCGCCGATGTCATCAAGATCGAGGAGCCCGGGACCGGCGACATGCTCAGACTGGGAGCCTGGTGGGGGAAGTACTGGAAACACACCAACCCATTGTCGCATTCACTGCACCTCAATAAGTATTTCGTCACCATAAACCTAAAAAAGCCCGAGGGCAAGGAACTGGTCTACAAACTGGCAGAGAAGGCTGACGTGGTAGTGGAAAACCTGGCTGCCGGCACTGCTGAAGCCTGGGGGGTGGGATATACCCAGTTGCGAGAGATCAAGCCGGACATTATCTACCTGAGCTGCTCAACGTACGGTCAATATGGACCACTTCGGTTCTTCCCTGGCTGGGACCTGTTAGCTCAGGCAGCTGCCGGCACCATCACTATAACTGGCTACCCTGGCACAGACAAATACTACAAACTACCTGATTACCTTGGAGATTTCTATCCCGGCACTCTGGGCGCCCTGGTAATCCTTATTGCCCTATACCACCGAAAGAAAACTGGCAAAGGTCAATACATAGACCTGGCTCAGGTAGAGACGATGACAAGGCTGCTGCCACATTTCACCTATTTCAGCATAACCGGTCAGGAACTGGAACGCACCGGCAATATCGACCCGGCAATGGCACCGGCGTTCATCCACAAGACACGCGATGGTAAGTTTGTCGCCCTTGCGGCAAGCACCAACGAACAGTTCAAAGCACTTTGCACGGCGATGGGACGGAGCGAGCTGGTAACGAAATATCCCACTCAGCTGGAAAGGCTGAAGCCAGAAAATGCACAGGAGCTGAATAGGCTCGCTCAGGAGTGGGTCAGCCAGAAAGATGCTGCTGAGATCACAGATCTGGCAAAAAAGCACGGCTTCCCTGCCGCTGAGGTGACAGACGACTACCAGATAACCCACGAGGAATGGCGCAGGGAAAGAGGCAGCGTCGAAAGCTTCTATGACGAGATGTACCGCGAGTTCCTTCTCCCCGGACCACAGGCCATCCTCAGCAAAAGCCCTGCCAAAGTTAAATGGCTTTGCCGACCCGTTGGCTACCACAACCGCTATGTTTTGAAGGGCTGGCTGGGGCTATCAGACAAGGAGCTCGAAGAGCTGGAGAGAAAGAAGGTTATAGGTTACTGGGACGACAGGCCAGGAGCTAAACCCCCAATCTACTACGATATCACTACCGACCCCACATTCAATTATCATGGCGACGGAGGAGGTACAGCATGACAACCACTAAGCAACCCAAAGAGCAAGTCCTCATCCGCTATGGTGGTGTCGCCGCCGCTAGGAAAGAGCGTGAACAGCTTCTAGCTAGCATGATGAGCCCCGAAGGGAAACCTGAGGCGCTGGAAGGTGTGGTGGTAATTGACACCAGCTACGCCAATTTTGCCGGTATAGTAGCCGCCAGTTTCTTCGCTGAGTTCGGCGCCGAGGTCATTAAAATTGAGCCACCGGAAGGAGATCCAGCACGCAAGATGACGCCTTTCGGCGTGACTGCGAACGGAGTAGGCATCCCTTTCCTCATGGAAGCCAGGAATAAACGTTACTTTACCCTCGACCTCCGCACCGAGGAAGGAAGAAAAGACTTCCTCAAACTTGCCAGGAAGATTGACATCATTATCGAGACTTTCCCACCAGGGCAGATGGACTCCTGGGGCATTGGCTACAGGCAGTTGAGCCAGCTCAACCCGCGGCTGATTTACATAGCCATTACCCAATATGGTCAGTATGGTAAAAGGGCCAGGGAATTCGCCCGAGTGCCCGATGCTGACATTACAGCACAGGCTGCTTCAGGGCTAGCAGCTATCATCGGTGACCCGGAAACTGGCGAGGAGCCCTACAACTGGCCTACGCGGGCTGGCACCTGGATGGCATGGTACATGGCTGGTACACAAGCTGCCATCGGTGGCGCTTTAGCCCTGCTATTCCGCGAATTCAGCGGTGAGGGGCAGATGATTGATATTGCCACCGCAGATAGCTACGCCACGCTGGCACAGTATTCGGTCATCGCCGGCAACACCTGGCGCAAAGCACGGCCCAGACTCGGTCGCTACGATTTTTCCATGTGCCCCTACGGGGTTTTTAAGACCAAAGATGGCTTCGTCGCTATCGCCGCAGGGCGGGACAACGATTTCAGAGCACTGCTCAAAATCCTGAACCTGTTCAGGAGAGAGGTGGAAGAGGAGTTCAAGACCATCTCAGACCGTATCACTGACGACCTTCGTCGCATCGACCAGCTTACCGCACACCTCGAGAGCGCTACCACTAAACTTACTTCAGAAGAGCTGGTCACTAAAACGATTAATTACAGTCTCAAAGCAGTTCGTTCTAAGCTGAGCGGCGGTGGCATACCCTTCGTGATGAAAGTGGAAAGTCCTTCCACCGCTATGAAGAATTTGCACTGGTACATGCGAAAGTCCTTCCAGCAGTTCGATGACCCGAAACTGGGTAAGTTCGTCCTGCCGGTCAACTTCGCCAAGATGTCGGAAACACCACCAAGGGTGAAATGGGTCTCGTGTGAAATAGGTAAGGACAACGATTACGTCAGTCAGAAATACCTTTCTGATTAGCGTCCGCTTCACACATAAGGCCAAAACCTAGGGGGCTCTCGAAAAGAGAGCCCCCTAGCATATTTGCTACCAGCCAACTCGCTACTTGGTGTAAGTGAGTTCCACCGGTGGAACTACCACCACCCCTTTGCTGGTGAGCATATCAAAGGACACCTTCACCACAAACTCAGCAGGGGGACCGGACGCCTCATCCCATGCCTTATCTATCACCGCCTGGAGAGCGGCAAATGAGGGCTTCTTGCCACCGATGACCTTATATACCGGGGTAGCAAAGGCAGCTGCCGAGACAGAAGTGGCACCTGCCGAGGTATATTTGGGCACGAAAAGCCCCTCGTACCAGGAGACAAAGAAGGGAAGGTTCAAATCGATTTTGCCCTTGGCGGGCACATATATCTCAGGCATGCCCATCTTTTCATAGATTTTGGCGTTCTCTTCTTTGCCCTTAACATATATCGAATAGGTGAAGGAGCTCAGTGCCACAGGAGCACTGTTGGGATTGTCTATTGTAAAAGATACCTCACCCACATAGACCTCACTCCCGTTCCACAGGTCAGATATGTAGTTCAACTTTACCGTGCACGGCTCCTTCACACTGCCAGCACAGCCCACCAACACCGATAGCCCTATGACTGCCACAGCCATCACCAGAATATAATAAATGTGTACCCTTTTCATACTTTCCTCCTTAAAAGCTCATACCTGCCTCGGCATTACTTCCAACCAGCCTCTTTCCTCAACTGTGCCGGAGTCTTGTACTTCTGAGGCTCGGCATAATTGCCACGATAGCTCGGCGGTGGTGTACCATTGCCTGTGCCCAATATTGGTATATTGTCCGCACCCTGGAACTGAGCAATAATAGTCCACCGGTCAACCCACTTCCTCTGTTCATACAGCGGGTGAGTCTTCTTGGGATTATTGGGGTCAGCGAGGATGCCAGAGTGGAAGAACGGCGCCACCTTGGTGGAGCACTGCCCTGCCAAGTTGGAGAGCGCGTAGCCACCGACCTTGGTATTCTGTCCATAGCCTCGGTTTTCCTGAGTGAGCACCATTGTCTCATACACTGGTATCAATTTCTCCGGGTCAAGGCTCTGCGCCTTGTTCACCACCTCCCACAGGAACCAGATATCACCGTAAGCCAGCCCAGTGTTGCCCTGAACCGCCAAGCCCCGCTTCCTACACTCCTTTACCCAAGCCACAAAATCAGGCCCGTACGGCACCTCAGCCTCGTAGTAAGAAGTGACCACCCCCAGAGCCTTACCACCGGTAATCTGCCAGAAATAAGGCCCTTGGGAAAGGCCTCCAAAGAGACACACCGGTATATCCTTGGCACTGGACTCGCACCACTGTTTTACAAAAACATCCGTATCGGTGAACCAGCTGCTCACGAAGAAAATCAAGTCCGCCCCAGTGCCAGCAATAGCTTCAAGTATGGGCAAGTAGCTGCCAGCCCTGGGACGTACCGGCTTGGAATATACCGTCTCTATGCCATACTCTTTAGCATAGTCCTCCAGCTTCGGTAATCCCTTGTCGGGCAGACCGTTGCGCCATGCCATGGTCCAGGCAAGGTCTTCCCAGAGCCATGCCATCTTTTTTACTCCCATCACTTCCTTCCAGAAGGTAAAATAGGTGGGGAACACCGTTTCGCAGTAGAAGGAGTCCTCAGGCACATAATCGCGGAAGACGAACTTGTAGGTGTCGTACTGTTCCACCACAGGTAGCGTTATCTCCCTACCCATCGGTGCCTGAGCCACCATAATATGCGGCTGCTGCTTGTACAACGCTGCCGACTTGGGCATGATAGCCAGGTTCATCTCGGTCCTGCCCTCTACATAGTAGACTAGCGCCTTGTGACCCAGCACCATTCTGGTAGCAGCAGCTACTGCCAAAGAGGTCTCACCCTTACTGTCCTCGGTGACAAACCTTATCGGTCTGCCCAGAAGCCCGCCGGCAGCATTTACCTCGTCAATCGCCCACTTCATGGCATCCATCGCGGGCTTGATCGCCGAAGATGAGACCTGTCCGATATAGCCGATGACTACCGGTTCCTTGCCCGCTGGTGTAGCTCCGCCCGGCGCACAGCCTGCAATCAGCGCCAGAATGAGCACACAACCCAGAAATGCAAAAACTATGCGCTTACTCATAAAACACCCCCTCTGCTGATTTTTGCCCTAGTATAACAATTTTTTTACCACTGTCAATACCGCTTCAAATTCACCGCCAAAATTTTGGGGCGCCAAAACATATTTTTAAAATCTGCCACTACAGGACAGCACTATGAGGGCAACCGCGCCGATGTATCTGGCAATTTTGTTCCGGCAAAGATATAATAACAGAACCGAACCAATAAGGAGGCGGCGATGGCTGTGTATCTTATGCTAACTACCCTCACCGGCGAGGGGCGAAGGAAGATGGAAGAGTACCCGGAATGGCTCAAGGAACTGAACAAAGAGGTCGAATATCTTGGCGTAAAGATAATCGCCCAGTACGGACTTCTGGGGCCCTACGATTTCGTCAATATCATCGAAGCACCAAGCGACGAGGTGGCGGCTAAAGTGGCAATACACCTTAGTGCCAGAGGCGGCCTGCAGACGCTCACCCTCACCGCCATACCACTGGACAGCCTCATCTCCACGCTAAAGAAGAAACCCGAACCACTATGACAAAACACCAGATGAAAGGAGCGCTCATGACCGAACAACCCAAAGTACTGCTCAACATCGAGGACCCGATAGCCACCATCACATTAAACAGGCCTGAGGTCAGGAACGCCATAAATGGCGAGGTCCTGCAAGGCTTAAAGGAGGCGCTGGAGCGGATACTTGCTGAGCCACAGGTACGTGTTGCCATTGTTACAGGTGCCGGCGACCGCGCCTTCTCCTCCGGACTGGACCTTAAAGCAGCAGCCTCGGGACAGGGATTCCCATCACGGGGCAATGTGCGCTCTGACTTCGATGCCCTCCAGTTCGGCGGGCAGATATACAGTATGATAGAAAGCATGCCAGTGCCGGTGATAGCCGCCATTAATGGTTACTGCCTTGGTATTGGCATGGAACTCGCCTTAGCCTGCGATATCAGGTTAGCTTCGGAGAACGCCGTCTTCAGCCTGCCCGAAGTGCAGATGGGCACCATCCCCGACACCGGCGGCACCCAGCGCCTCACCAAGATCGTCGGTCCCGGCAAAGCCAAAGAGCTCATCTTCACCGGCCGCCGCATAGATGCCACCGAAGCCCTCAGGGTCGGACTCGTGGAGCACGTCTATCCTCAGGACAGACTCATGGAAGAGGCGAAGAAACTGGCACAGGAGATAGCCGCCATTGCACCACCGCTAATTCAAGGGGCGAAAAGGGCGATAAATGTGGCTGTCTCTTACCCGCTGGAGCTGGGCTTAAACTACGAGATAACCACTGCCATCGCCACACGGCAGGATATCAGACAGGGCTCAGCTTCCCTTCTGGAAAAATCAAAGTCGTAAATATCGCTCCTGCTGGCAGGGGTTTCCGATGTTCTTGCTTGTGAGCAGGGAAAAGCCTATTTAAACTCATCCCGCGATAGGGATACAAGCACGATAGCTGGGATCCCAAGAACCCATGATGGGAAGAAAGCGGCTATCGAAGCCGCAAGCGCAAGCCCCCAGTTTTTCCGTTGCAACGCATACACCCCACCAATTATGGCCAGAATAGCAAGGGCAAGGAGCGGCAATGCCATCCCCATCACGAGTGGTGGCAACATCACTGGCACCCGCGGCATACACCTCATTGCCATGCCGCCAGCCATCATGATGCAAGACCAGGCTATTCCAACGCTACCACTTATTATGTCGAGGATCCCGGCAACTGTGGGCATCCATGTCCTGCTCATCGTTCACCCCCTTTCTTACCGCCAGCATCGGTATATTACGGTATCAAGTTACCATACCGTAGCCAGCGTGTCCAGCGGCCCTCCTAGCCAGGACATTTGACTTTCCCGCCGTCTCTTAATTATTATGTCAGCGGCGTTGGTCCGGTTCTTGCCAGCGTAGCTCAGTGGTAGAGCAGCGGTTTCGTAAACCGCCGGTCGTCGGTTCGAATCCGACCGCTGGCTCCATTTTTAGTTTAAGGTGAGAGCAATGAAACGACTCCTTTCAGGAAATGAGGCGCTGGCGCTCGGTGCCTATCATGCCGGCGTAAAGGTGGCAGCCGCTTATCCCGGAACCCCTAGCAGCGAAATATTGCAGACCCTCGCCACCTTCAAAGACATACATGCGGAATGGTCGACAAACGAAAAGGTGGCTCTGGAGGTAGCCCTAGGAGCATCATATGCAGGCGTCAGGGCTATGGCATCGATGAAACAGGTGGGGCTGAACGTTGCCAGCGACCCCTTCATGACAGCAGCCATTACGGGTGTGGTGGGCGGGCTTGTGGTGGTCTCTGCCGATGACCCCGGAATACACAGCTCCCAGAACGAACAGGACAATCGACACTACGCCCGTATGGCTAAGGTGCCTATGCTGGAGCCGGCAGATAGCCAGGAGGCTTACGATTTCGCCGCCCTCGCCTTCGACCTCAGCGAGGAGTTCGATACTCCGGTGCTTCTGCGCACCACCACCCGCATCTCCCACGTCAAATCGGTGGTACATCTTCACCGGAGCCGTAAAGAGCCAGCACCGGCAAAATTTGTACACAATGTGCAGAAGTTCGTCATGCTGCCCGTCCACGCCAGACTGAGAAGACCACTCGTCGAACAGCGCCTCAGCAAACTCAAAGCATATGCCGAGACCTTCCCTCATAACCAGATATTCAGGGGCAGCAACCGGCTGGGTATAATCAGCAGCGGCGTGGCATACCAGTACGCCAGAGAGATCTTCCCCGATGCCTCTTTCCTTAAGCTGGGGATGACCTACCCCCTGCCCGAAAAACTCATCCGCCAGTTTGCCTCCAGCGTAGAGCAATTGATAGTTATCGAAGAACTGGATCCCTTCCTAGAAGAAAACATTCTGGCAATGGGCATAAAAGTACAGGGCAAGGAATTCATTCCCGGGCTCGGCGAGCTTAGCCCTGAAGCTGTAGAAAGGGCAGCATATCAAGCGGGCTGGCTCGAACCTGCTACCGAAGGCAAGAAAATTGAACCGCTCGCCGGGCTGCCGCCCAGACCGCCGGTGCTCTGCCCCGGCTGTCCGCATACCGGCATCTTCTTCGTCCTCAATACCATAGGACAACGCTCAAAGCTGCTTGACAGCCAAAGCAGATCGGAAAAAGAGGGCAGCCTGATAATCACCGGCGATATCGGCTGCTACACTCTGGCGACTTACCCGCCTCTGCAAGCTATGGATACCACCGCCTGCATGGGTGCCGGGATCGGTCAGGCTCTGGGGATGGAAAAGTCGGGTGTAGCAGCGCCTGTGGTGGCAGTCATCGGCGACTCCACCTTCCTCCACTCCGGTATTACCGGTGTGGTCAACGCCGTCTACAACCAGAGCAGAGGCACCGTCATCATCCTTGATAACGGTACAACCGCCATGACCGGTCACCAGAACCACCCCGGCACCGGCATCTCAGCACAGGGCGAGAAGACAAAGGCGGTAGAACTGGAACATCTGGTGCACGGCATCGGCGTTCAAGATGTCAAAGTGGTCGATGCTTTCCACATCAAAGCGCTCAGAGCCGCCGTCAGAGGTGCGATTGATAGCCCTCAGCTTTCGGTAATCATCGTCCGCGGCGGTTGCCCGGTACGCCTCAAGACGCGCTCCGGTCAGCGCGCCATCGACCTCGAGAAATGCGACGACTGTGACGTCTGCATCAGGCTGGGCTGCCCGGCGATACAGAAGCTCAATGGAAAACTGTACATAGATGCCACACTGTGTGCCGGCGATGCCTGCACACTCTGTGAGCAGCTCTGCCCAAAGAAAGCAATAGCGCCAGCAAAATCATCCCCGAAGGAGATAGTATGAAAAAATACGATTTCCTCATGGTGGGCATCGGCGGGCAGGGTATTGTGCTTGCCAGCGATGTACTCGGCGAGGTGGCTATGTCCGCCGGCTATGATGTCAAGAAGACCGATACTTTAGGTATGGCACAGCGCGGCGGCAGCGTGGTCAGTCATGTCCGCATCGGCGAGCGGGTGTGGTCACCGCTCATAAAGCAAGGGGCTGTAGATGTCTTGGTCGCCTTCGAGAAGCTGGAAGCCCTGCGCTGGAGCCACTACCTCCGCCCCGATGGCATCGCCATCATCAATAACCAGGCAACACCACCGCTTTCGGTGACCCTAGGGATAAGCCGCTATCCTGCAGATGATGAGATGGCCAACGCCTTCAAAAGATTGACCGGCAATATCCGCATAATCGAAGGGACAAAGACAGCAACGGAGATGGGTGATGTAAGAGTACTGAACATGTTCATGCTCGGCTGCATCTCACGCCTGCTGCCCATAGAACCCGGGCTGTGGAAAGACTGCATAGCCCAGCAGATGCCTGAAAGTATACGGGAGATAAACCTGGCTGCCTTCGATAAGGGTAGGGAGGAGATGTCAAGTGTCAATTTCGGATAAAGTGCGTGCCCGCATGCAGGAGGGCTCCTGGATAAGGAGAATGTTTGAGGAGGGCGCCGAGCTTAAGAAACGTTATGGCGAGGACAAAGTATTTGACCTCTCCCTGGGCAACCCGGTGATGGAGCCGCCACCGGAGTTTCACAGAGAACTTAAGCGGTTGGTAGAAAACCCCCTGCCGGGGATGCACCGCTACATGGAGAACGCCGGCTACCTCGAGACCAGGGCAGCCGTTGCCGATCAGCTCTCCCAAGAGACCGGGCTGAAATTTTCACCGGACCACATCGTCATGACCTGCGGCGCTGCCGGCGGCTTAAACGTGGTGCTGAAAACGTTGCTCAATCCGGACGAAGAGGTTATATTGTTCGCCCCATACTTCGTCGAGTTCGTCAACTACATCGATAACCACGGCGGTACAGCAAGGATACTACCTACAGATGAAAACTTTGTCCCCAGACTTGACGCACTGGAACAGGCCATCGGTCCCAAAACAAAGGCAGTGCTCATAAATTCACCCAACAACCCCACAGGTGTAGTCTACTCGGAAGACTTTTTTCACAAACTCGGTACGCTGCTGCAAAAAAAAGAAGCACGACTGAATAAGGCCATTTACCTCCTCAGCGATGAAGCCTACTGCAAGATCATCTACGATGGACTGAAATACCCACCAGTGTTCCATCACCACCGCAACAGTATCGCCGTCACCTCGCACTCCAAAGACCTGGCCATTCCGGGAGAACGCATTGGCTACATCGCCGTCCACCCCGAGTGTGAAAGGTGTGAAGAACTCATGGCTGGGCTCATCTTCAGCAACCGTATACTCGGCTTTGTAAACGCACCGGCACTGATGCAGCACGCCGTACGGCATTTGCAGAATGTGACCGTGTCCATAGCTGAATACCAGAAAAAGCGAGACTTTCTTTACACCAGACTGACCGAGATGGGCTATTCTGTGGTGAAACCGCAAGGCGCCTTTTATCTCTTTCCCCGCTCACCGATCGAAGATGACATCGCCTTCGTTAACCAACTGAAGGAACATAACGTACTGGTGGTACCGGGGAAGGGGTTTGGCGCGCCGGGGTACTTCCGCATCTCCTACTGCGTCGAGGACAGGGTACTGGAGGGCGCCATGAAGGGCTTTTCCGAAGTAGCGAAGAAATACGGGCTCATTTAAACAAGGGATAAATGAAAATGGAACAGAGGGAGATGCAGTCAGCGGAGAAAAACGTGGAGCTGTTAAAGACCAGAGCGAAGACAGAACCTATCGCCAGCTTTCTGGGGACAAGACTTGTTGAGTTATCTCCCGGTTATGCGAAGGTGAGCATGAAAATGAAGCCGGAATATGTTAACTTCAATGGGGTTGTCTTCGGCGGCGTTATCGCCTGTCTGGCAGACCAAGCATTTGCCTATGCCACTAACTCGGTCCGCACCCCCAACGTAGCCACCCAGTTCAACATCCATTTCATAGCCAGCGCCACAGCCGATGACGAGCTCACCGCTGAATGCCGGGTGGTCAGGGCAGGGAAGCGAGTCTGCATCTCAGAGATGACAGTGACCAACCAGAATGGTAAACTTGTAGCCAGAGCGTCGGGGACTACCATCCCGCTATCCTGAGCCTTAAGGCAATGCCCTCGCATCAAGCCCCGGCTGTGGTGTAGCCTTTTGTATTTCCTAATGTGAGGAGAAAAGTATGTTCCACAAGGTACTGGTAGCCAACCGCGGTGAAATCGCCGTCAGGATAATACGGACGTGCAAGGAAATGGGCATCCGCACCGTGGCGATATACTCGGATGTGGATGCCAATGCCCTCCATGTGAAGCTGGCTGATGAAGCTTATCACATCGGTCCCGCTGAAGCCGTCCACAGCTATCTGAATATGAAAAAAATACTCGAGGTCGCCAAACGCAGCAGCGTCGACGCCCTACACCCGGGCTATGGCTTCCTGGCTGAGAACCCCGAGTTCGCCGAAATGTGCGAACAACTGGGTATCGTGTTCATCGGTCCCCCCAGCCAGAGCATGTCTAAAGTCAAGCCAAAGCACCGTGCAAGACAACTGATGAGACTGCTCAATATCCCACCCGTGCCCGGCTCCGACGAGCCCATCCAAAACGCCAGCGAAAAGGCGCTGGCACAGGCAGAGGAAATTGCCCAGGAAATAGGCTATCCGATCATCATCAAGCCATCCGGCGGCGGTGGCGGCATCGGTATGACCGTAGCCAACAACAGGGAAGAACTCAGGGAGGGCATAAAGTCTGTGGTGGAGCGCGGCAAGAAGGTCTTCGGTGTCCCCGGCTTCTACGTGGAAAGGTTCTTCTCCGGGGTGAAGCACATCGAGGTCCAGATACTTGCCGACAAATATGGCCGTGTCATCCACCTCGGCGAAAGAGACTGCTCGGTGCAGCGCAGGTTCCAAAAGCTGATTGAAGAGGCGCCGTGTCCCATACTATCCCCGCACCTGCGCATGAAAATGTATGTCGCCGCCCTAGATGTCGCCGTGGCATTGGAATACATAAACGCCCTGACGGTGGAGTTCCTTTATGTACCGGGCACACAACAGTTCTACTTCAACGAGGTCAACTCCCGCCTCCAGGTGGAACATTGCGTCACTGAGCTGGCGCTGGGCATAGATATAGTTAGGGAGCAGATAAACATAGCCGCCGGAGAGCCTTTGAGCATCAGCCAGGACGACGTTGTTTTTCAGGTCTGTGCTCTGGAATGTCGCATCACCGCCGAAGACCCCACACGCAATTTCTTCCCTTCCCCGGGCACCATCACCGCGCTGCGGCTCCCTCATGGTCACGGTCTCAGGATAGATGAAGGGGTATACGAGGGCTACGAAGTCCCCCCCTACTACGATTCCCTGCTGTTGAAGCTCATGGCACGGGGCAAGACCAGAGGGGAAGCCATAGCCCGGATGAAGCGCGGTCTCAGCGAACTAAAGATTGAAGGAGTAACCACCACCATCCCATTCTATGAGGTGGTACTCGATGACGAGGTCTTTAAGTCTGGAGAGTACACCACAGACTTCATCACCAAGAGGAACATCATCCGCAAGCTCGAAGAGCGGGCTAGGATTTTGCAGAAGCTTGACACCGCCTGAACGACTGACAGGCTCACTGGATATGAACGTGAACATGAATAAGAATGACGTACCCGGCAAACCAGGACTATTGACAGACCATAGATGTCGTGCTACCATTTTAGACAATTGAGTGGAGTGACTGTAGAACAAATGCTGGTGTCTCTCGGTTTCTTCGGCTTTTTCTTTAGCCCCTCCGGCAGGAGTCCTGGGAGGATCAGAACATAGCACCATCCGACGAGAAAACACCGAAAGCCTCCCGGGAAGGGAGGCTTTAAAATTGCAGTAAAAGCTAGACAGGATAATGGTTACACAGGCGACCGGGAGTGGAATAGAGGCAGCAGAAACGATACCACAGCTCGTTTGGAGAAACTACCAGCGGTGGCAGGACAAGCCAGCAGTATGCGTCAAGCACCGCGGTATCTGGAAACGTTATACCTGGCGGGAATATTACGAAAAGGTAAAGTACTTCTCCCTGGGCTTGATCAGCCTGGGTTTCGAACCCGGCAACGTCCTCTGTATCATCGGTGACAACGAGCCGGAATGGTTCTGGGCGGAGTTCGCCGCTCAGGCAGCCGGCGGCATCGCCACCGGCATGTTCGTGGACTCCATCCCATCGGAGGTGAAGTACATCGCTTCACATTCTGGCGCCAAGTTCGCTGTGGTCAACGACCAGGAGCAGACAGACAAGTTCCTCGAAATCAAGGACGAACTCCCCCTGCTCAAAAAGGTCGTCTACTGGGACCCCAAAGGCTTAAAAAACTATGATGACCCGATCCTGATGAGCTTCGATGAGGTGCTGGCGCTGGGCATAGAATACGAAAAAAGCCACCCGGGCCTGTTCGAGGAAAACCTCAGGAGGGGCAAGGGTGAAGATAAGGCCTTTATCTACTACACCTCGGGGACAACAGGCCTGCCCAAAGGCGCTGTCCTCACTCATAAAGCGCTGATCAATACTGCAAAGGGCTTCCTCAGCCGGTTTCCCCTGACCGAGGAGGATGACCTGGTGTCCAACTTCCCCCCGGCCTGGGTGGGCGACAGTTTCTTCGCCACTATCCCCCACCTGCTCACCGGAGCCAGGCTCAACTTCCCGGAGGAACCGGAGACCGTGGCGGAGGACACCAGAGAGGTCGGTCCCGATTTTGTCATCTACGGTCCTAGACAGTGGGAAAGCATAGTCAGCAGCGTGCAGGTGAAGATGGCAGATGCCGGACCGCTGAAACGGTTCGTCTACAACTTGTTCATGCCCGTTGGCTATAAGATGGCTGACCTGAGATTTAAGGATGAAAAACCGGGCATATTCTGGAAGATTCTCCACTGGGTCGCCAATGCTGCCCTCCTCCGGCCGCTCAAAGACAAGCTGGGGCTGAGCCACGCCAGGTTCGGTGTGACCGGGAGTTCAGTACTTAGCCTGGACAGCTTCCGCTTCATCCACGCCATCGGTCTGGAGTTGAGACAGAGTTACGCCAGCACCGAGGCTGGCTTTATCTCCTGCCATGGCAAGGGTGAAATAGACTTCCAGAGTGTGGGGCGCCCAGCACCGGGCGTCGAAGTCAGGCTGACTGACGAAGGTGAGCTCTGGGTGAAGAGTGACTGCATTTTCAGCGGCTACCATCAGGACCCGGAGAAGACCGCCGCTGTCCTCGTCAATGGCTGGTGCCGCACCGGTGACGCCGTACATATCAACGAAGAGGGGCATCTAATCTTCCTCGACAGGTTGGAGCATTTGGGCGAGCTGGCTTCAGGGGTACGCTATGCACCTCAGTACATCGAGGGTAGGCTCAGATTCAGCCCCTACATCAAAGACGCCATGGTGGTCGGTGGCAGGGACAAGGAGTATGTCTGCGCCATAATCAACATCGATTTCGCCATGGTGGGCAAGTGGGCAGAGCGCCAGGGTATCCCTTACACCACATTTGTAGACCTTTCACAGAAGAAAGAGATCGCTGACCTCATCCAGCAGGACCTCAACCGCGTCAACAGCTACCTGCCCGAAGGCGCCCGGGTGAAGAAATTCGTACTGCTACATAAAGAGTTCGACCCTGACGAAGCCGAACTGACCAGGACAAGAAAACTCCGCCGCGAGTTCATGGAACAGAGGTACAAGGAGCTCATCGACGCCATGTATAACGGCGCCGAGAGCGTCACTGTACAAGCTTCAGTGACCTACCGCGATGGCAGGAAGGGAATAGTGAGTACCTCAGTACAGGTGAGGAATCTGTAAAATGGCAGAGCTGCTCCAGTATACCATTACCGGCATAGCCGTGGGGATGATCTATGCACTTATCGCCCTAGGGTTTGCCCTCATCTGGAAGTCCAGCAGCGTCGCCAACCTGGCACTGGGACAACTGGTGCTGATTTCTTCCTGGTTCACCTACAGCATGCTCGTCCAGGCTAAATTCCCCTACTGGCTCGGCTTCCCCATAACGGTTCTGTTTGCTATATTCCTGGGCTGGCTAATTGAGCGGCTGACATTGCGCCCGCTTATCGCCCAGCCTATCCTTTCACTGATAACGGTCACACTGGGCATAGCTTACTTCCTCGAGGGTGTGGTCACCTTCGTCTGGCCCATGAGCGTGGCAGCATTACCGAAATTGTTCCCGCAGGAACCAGTCCGCCTCGGACCGGCAGTGGTCTCACAGGAATACATCTGGGCAGCAGGTGTATCCCTGGTCCTGTTCGGTCTGCTGTCACTGTTCTTCAAATACCATAAGATGGGCATAGCCATGCGAGCAACTGCCGATGACCAGCTTGCCGTCCAGGCTTGCGGGATACCGGTGACCAGCGTCTTCTCCACCTCCTGGATGTTTGCCTGCGTGGTCGCTGCCATAGGTGGCGTGCTCATCTCCTGCATCGGCGGCATCACCTACGGGCTGGTGGAGACAGGACTGAAGTCCTTCTCGGTGGTAATCCTTGGCGGACTGGACTCCTTTGTGGGTTGTATCGTCGCTGGTCCGATAATAGGACTCTGTGAGAACCTAGGCGGTGGCTACCTGACACCACTCATCGGTCCCGGCATCAAAGACATAATACCTTTCATTATTATCATCATCGTCATGGTGTTCAAACCATACGGACTTTTCGGTGAGAAAAGGATAGAGAGAATATAGATGGATCTGCCCTGCGGTACCCGTAACTTCGACTACGCCAGCGACATGGCGGTGCTGCGTACCAAGACGCACTGGGTACTGTTCTTCCTGTTTCTGGTCTTCATATTCACCGCCCCGCTCTACTGGAGCAACTACTGGCTGAGCATCGCCAACCTCATCGGCATCACCGTCATCGCCATCACCGGCCTGAACATCCTCATCGGCTACTGCGGACAACTTTCCATCGGTCATGCCGGCTTTATGGCTGCCGGCGCCTACACCACAGCGGTGCTCACTGGCAAACTTGGTGTCCCCTTTCTAGCAAGCCTGCTCTGCTCCGGACTCATGGCGGGGCTCATCGGCATCATCTTTGGCCTCCCTTCGGTACGCGTCAAAGGCTTCTACCTGGCGATCACCACCATAGCTGCCCAGTTCATCATCATCTGGGTCATCAATCACTGGACCAGCGTCACCGGCGGTTTCGTGGGCATTAAGGTGGCACCCGCTTCAATAGCCGGCTTTGCCTTCAACAGTGAGCCCAGACAGTTTTACCTGATAATGGCGCTTGCCGCGCTGGTCATCTTTTTTGCCAAGAACCTTGCTAGGGGCAAAGTGGGCAGGGCATTCATCGCTGTCAGGGACAACGACCTTGCTGCCGAGGTGATGGGCATCAACCTCACCTACTACAAGCTGCTAGCATTCTTCATCGGCTGCTTCCTCGCTGGAATAGCTGGCGCCCTGTTCGCCCACTGGTCGCGCTTCCTCAACGCTGAAAACTTTACCCTTGCCGATTCCATACTCTACATCGGAATGGTGATAATCGGCGGGCTGGGTACCATTATTGGTCCTGTTCTAGGAGCGATCCTTATCAGGCTCCTACAGCAGGGAATAATGTACATCAGCCCCGTCCTCGAGGGTGTCTTCCCGGCACTCCCTGCTGGCTTCACCACCGGGATCGGTCCCATGGTCTTCGGTCTGGTGATCATCTTGTTCCTGATACTTGAGCCACGGGGCATCGCCCACCGCTGGACATTGTTTAAGGCGGCTTATCGCCTGTGGCCATTCTCACACTAATGTCAGCCAAGGAGGTGAAGCGGGACGGATAGCGAGCGCTACTTCAACAAAAATCAAGGAAAATTCAAATAAGGAGGTGCTAGTCATAACAATGAAAAGGCTGCTGCTAACAGGAACCGTAGCCCTGATGGCGCTACTGCTAATCCTCGCGCCACTGGTCGGCTGTGCCCCCAAGCCAAAAGCTGAGCCGACCAAGGTGCTCAAGGTAGGTATGATGACACCCACCACCGGTGTCGCTGCTGAGAAGGGCAGGGTGATGGGACACGCTAACCTTGACGCCATTCAATACATCAATACTGAGCTTGGCGGTGTTGCCGGGCATCCCATAGAGGTACTCTGGCTGGACAGCGCCTATGATGCCGCCAAGGTGGTCACTATAGTCAAGCGGTTTATGGACGAGGGCTGCTTGCTGTTCACCACCGCCTCATCCAAGGAAATGTCAGCCGCTATGGAGATAGCCAACGAAGCTGGCTTTCCTGGCATCGCCTGCTTCAGTTCGCCAGTGCTTTACCGCCCACCAAAGCACATCTACGGGCAGACCCCGGATTACGGCGATGACGCCCTCGCCTTTGCCAATTTCTACCTGAAGAACATCTGGAAGGGAAAAAGCGGTAAGCCCAAGTTTGCCCTGCACCTGCTCAATAACCCCACCGGCTACGGCGCCAGGGATGCATTCAAAGCCAAAGCTGACGAAATGGGTATCGAGGTCATCTCCATTGACGAACATGCCGCCACCACCACCTCGGAGATAGAGTCACTAACGCGTATCAAAGCAAAGAAACCGGATGTGCTGTTCATCTCCAGCACACCAGCCCCTACCGCAGTGATCATCAAAAACGCTTATGAGCTCGGCATATACCCCGGCATCACCATCGGCTGTGCCCATGCCAGCTTCACCAAAGCCCTCATCGATATCGCCGGTGCCAAGATAGTCGAGGGCGTCTACGGCACCTTCCCCACAGTCATTTGGGGAGAAGATGTCCCCGGCATGGCTAAGATGACAGAATACTGCAAGAAGCTGCACCCCGAGGACTATGGCAACATGGACTACATCACTTCCTGGGCACAGAGCCTAATCGTCGCCGAGATCCTCAGGCTGGCAGTCAAGAACGCCGGCTACGACGCCCTGGCTAAAGGCGACAAGACATCTTGGAAATTAGTGGAGGCTCAGGGCTTCCACAAGCTGAAGAACTACGATGTGGCAGGACTGCAAGGTCCGGTCAGTTATACCCCTGGTGATAACCGGCTGACCAAATACAACCGCATCTACCAGATAGTCAACGGGCAGATAGCCAACCCGAGCAAATGGATAGAGGCACCACTGGTAGAGTACGAAAAATACCCGTGGTTTGGTAAGTAGAAAGAGTGAAGGGAAGCCTCTGCCTGGCAGAGGCTTCCCAGGGCAAGCCAGTATGCTCAAACTAACAAATGTAGAGGTCACCTACTTAAATGTAATAAAGGTGCTCCACGGCGTATCACTCACCGTGGAGGACTGTTCCGTGGTCACACTCCTTGGTGCCAATGGCGCCGGCAAGACCACCACCTTAAAAGCCATCTCAGGACTGCTCCGCGCAGAAGAGGGTGAGGTCATCGATGGCTCCATCGAGTGGGACGGACAGAGGATAGAAAAGAAGAGCGCCATGGAGATCGGTAAACTGGGCATTGTCCAGGCGCTAGAGGGCAGACGCGTGTTCGGTCACCTCACCACCGAGGAAAACCTCCTAGTGGGGGCTTATAATCGCAACGACCGCCACGGCATCAGAGATGACCTCGATATGGTCTATAACTACTTCCCCAGGCTGAAACAGCTCCGCCACAATATCGCTGGCTATCTCTCCGGCGGCGAGCAGCAAATGCTGGTCATCGGCAGGGCAATGATGTCATCTCCCAAGCTGATGATGCTTGACGAGCCCTCTTTGGGGCTAGCACCGATGCTAGTACGCGAGATCTACGATATCATCAAGCGGTTCAACGAGGAGAGGAAGACCTCCATACTTCTGGTGGAGCAAAACGTCAGGATCGCCTTAAGCATCGCACACTACGGGTATGTAATGGAGAATGGGCGCATCGTCCTCGACGGCACTGCCGACTACCTGAGGAACAACGAGGACGTGAAGGAGTTCTACATGGGGCTCTCCGCCCTGGGCACCAAGAAAAGCTACCGAGAGGTGAAGCACTACAAGAGAAGGAAACGGTGGCTGTAGTTTTCTTTTAATCTTCTTTCCCTAGATAAGCGGAAATGACATGGGGGTTGACCCTGATCTCCTCGGGCGTCCCCTCAGCAATTTTGCGGCCAAAATCAAGCACGATGACCCTGTCAGCCAGATCCATCACCACACCCATATCATGTTCCACAAGGACAATGGACTTTACTCCATCTCTGAGCACCGGCGTATCGGCGTAGCATTCACCCTGCCCCTCAAATATGTCAATGATGAACCTAGCTATATCCTCCTTTTCCTCGGTGTTCATCCCCGCCATCGGTTCATCGAGCAACAGCACCTTGGGCTGCAATGCCAACGCCCTGCCTAGCTCCACCCGCTTTCTCATACCGTAAGGCAATGTGCCCACCACCTTTTTCCTCACCGGCTCAATCTCCAGAAAGTCGATGATGTCCTCGACCACCCTGCGGTGCTCTATCTCCTCCCGGTGCGCCCAGCCAAAGTACAGGGCGCTGCTCAGCACGTTCTGCTTCATCAGCACATGCCTTGCCGCCATCAGGTTGTCCAGTGTGGTCAAGCCGGTGAACAGCTCGATGTTCTGGAAGGTCCTGGCTATGCCCAGCCTGGCGATCCTGTCGGAGCGTAAGCGCGTTATCCTCCTCCCCTCAAAATATATCTCGCCTTCTTGCGGCTTGTAGAAACCGTTAATGCAGTTGAGCACACAGGTCTTGCCGGCGCCATTGGGACCGATAATAGCCAGTATCTCACCCTCACGGACATCGAGGCTGACATCTATGAGCGCTCGCACCCCTCCGAAGGAAAGGGAAATATGCTCAACCTTCAGCATTACCCTTTTCTCCGTATCTACGGAGTGCTCTGTAGACTGTGACTTCGTTGTAGCCAACTTTCATTCTCCAGAAATATCACCAGCGTAAAGCCCCAATATTATAGTCGGGTTCGGCATCACACTTCAAATTGCTTTTCCCTACAATTTTACATACAATTATGCCCGGCACTAGCTAATTGGTTTACAGGTCAGAAAAAATGAGCAGGTTTATTGATACCCTCAGACAGACCCTGCGTGGTTCCGCCCCACCGATCGGTTTCAGGAAGGTCATGGAAACAGAGGAACCACCTCTAGTGATAGCGGTCAACCTGACTGCCCTCGGTCTGAAGGAGGCGAAGCAACTGGATAGCAAACATATAGAGGCTGGTGTCCTGGGCACCCGGGCTCTGGAGGCTGCCACTTTCGAGCAGTGGAAGGACTCGCTTGGCGACACCCCGCTGGGACTGTTGATAGAAGCTGACAGCAAGGTCGATGTCGGTGTCTTCATGGGCTTGGGCTGTGACTTCCTCGTCTGCGGTCTGAAGACGCCCTTTGAGTCCGTCAACTGGGAGAAATCAGGTAAAATAGTCCTCGTCGAGCCAAACCTGGAGTCAGGCTTTGCCAGGAGTCTGAACAACCTCCCGGTGGATGCAGTGCTTGTTAACACGCCTGAACCACTTCTCACTCTGGAGCAGGTCCTTGTCTGCTACCGCTTTGCCGCCCTCGTCAGCAAGCCGCTGCTGATAACAATCAGAGCACCCTTAAATCGTGAGGCACTTGAAGGACTATACCAGGCTGGTGTAAACGGCGTTTTTCTGGACACCGGCTTCCCGCCAGGGGCGATTCCTGATCTCAAAAAGGCAGTGATGAAGCTACCCAAAGCGCCGCGAAAAAGGCCCTCTGCTATCCCCTTACTCCCCAGACCCACATCTGTGATAGAGCCTGAGGTAGAGGAAGAAGAGGAAGAGGGTTGACCGCAATATAATGACTGAGAGCTTTGGCTTGTTCTTGCTTTCCGCAGCCGGTATCTCACTTTCCGGCGTCATGTTGCCCGGTCCTCTCACTGCAGCCACAATAACCAAGGGCTACCGCAACGGCAATGCCGGTATCTTCATCGCCTTGGGGCACGCTGTGGTGGAGATTCCCTTAATGATAGCCATCTACCTAGGCTTTGCCCGCTTCTTTGTCTACCCACAGGTCAAGACAGCCATCGGTCTAATGGGCGGCTTGATGCTGATATTTATGGGGTTGATGGTGGTGCGCAACCTGAGGAGCTCACAAAACAGTGTCATCGACCTGCCTTACAACTCGCTGGTCACCGGGATAGTGATGACTGGTGCCAACCCCTACTTTTTCGTCTGGTGGGCAACCATCGGCATCGCCCTTATAGCCACCGCAGCCGGCTTTGGCATCCTCGGTCTCCTTACCTTTGCTGTAGTTCACTGGTCGTGTGACCTTGCCTGGTCAGAGTTCATCTCACTGAGCGTATTCAGGACCAGACATCTGTGGACACGGAGGATAGAGATAATAGTCTTCGGTATCTGCGCTTCCGTACTCGTCGGCTTCGGTATCTGGTTCTGTGTCTCCGTCCTTACCTGAAAGTGCTGCTAGCCACCACACAGCCCCTGCATTGACTGGAAGTACTTACCCTCGGTCTTGATTGCCGGCGCCACCACCATCTTCACCTTGTGCATATCCTTGATGGTAAGCGCACCGCAGACGCCCATACAGGTGCGGATGGCACCGACGAAATTCTCGGTGCCATCGGTCACCGAGGTGGGACCGAAAAGCAGTCGCTTCAAAGGACCGCGGACACCAGCCCTAATCCGCGTCCCTCTGGGCAGTGCAGGGTGTGAATGTGACATGCCCCAATGGTAGCCCTTGCCAGGCGCTTCCTCCGCCTGCGCCATCACCGAACCCAGCATCACCGCATCCGCACCGGAAGCAAAAGCCTTGCACACATCAGCCCCAGTGCGCATACCGCCGTCGGTGATTAACACCACATATTTCCCGGTCTCTTTGAAATATGTCTCCCTAGCTGCAGCACATTCCATGGTAGCCGTCACCTGCGGCACCCCCACACCCAGCACCTCTCTGGTGGTGCAGGCAGCCCCAGGGCCTACCCCCACCAGTATCCCATCTATGCCAGTGCGCATCAGCTCCAGTGCCGCGCTATAGGTCACGCAGTTGCCCACTATCACCGGTATCTTCACCATCTCGCACAGTTCAGAAAAGATGAGCCCACGGTAGCTTTTGGAGATATGCCGGGCTGTGGTCACCGTGGACTGCACCACCAGTATGTCAGCCCCGGCTTCCTTCGCCACAGGTGCCAACCTCTTGGTATTGGCTGGGATGACCGAAACGGCACATGTCGCCCCTGCCCTCTTTATCGCCTGGACCCGCTCGCCCACAAGGTTCTCCTTTATTGGCTCAGCGTATATCCTCTGCAGTAAAGGGGTCACCTCCTCATCAGAGGCCTGTACGATCTGTGCCAGCACCTCATCCGGGTTCTCGTACCGTGTCTGTACCCCATCAAGGTTCATCACAGCCAAGCCCCCCAGACTGTGCATTAGTACAGCGAAATCGGTGTCCACGATGGCGTCCATGGCTGCTGCTATAATAGGGATGGAAAAGGTGAACTTGCCGATAGTGAAATCAATGTTCGTCTGGTCAGGATTTACGGTCACATCGCCAGGGACGATGGCGACCTCGTCAAAACCATAAGCTCTTTCCATCTCTTTGAACTTGGGAGCACCCACAGGACACCTCCCCCGATTATTAGTCGAGACTATAACAGAGGTCAACCACCAAAGTCAAGACAACACCACAGTATTCGCCTTTTCAATTTGCTTCTGCCCTCAACACCGCGTATAATACAGTGCGGCTTTTTGTCTTAGATTTCAGCTACAGTCTACAGTCCTGAGATAAAAGAAATGGGCAAACTTCTCTGGCAACCTTCGGAAGAACGGAGGCATCAGGCAAACATCACCAGATACATCCAGTTCGTAAACAGGCGGTACGGTAAGAACTTCAGCACCTACTGGGAGCTATACGAATGGTCGGTGAGCGAAATACCGGAGTTCTGGGCTTCAGTATGGGACTTTGTGGGCATAAAGGCATCTCGAAAATACGAGACCGAGGTCGATGATGTCCGTAAGATGCCCGGAGCCCGGTGGTTTATCGGGGCAAGGCTCAACTTCGCCGAAAACCTGCTGAGGTACCGGGATGAACACACTGCATTCATATTCAAGGGAGAGACACAGGTATCGAGGCGGATGAGCTATGCCCAGCTTTACGATGCTGTGGCACGTCTGGCAGCGTCCCTGCGCAATATCGGTGTGCACCCTGGGGACAGGGTGGCTGCCTATATGCCCAACATGATAGAGACGGCGGTGGCTATGCTCGCCAGCACCAGCATCGGCGCCATCTGGTCATCCTGCGCCACAGACATCGGTCCCCAGGCTGCCGCAGACCGCCTGGGGCAGGTCGAGCCCAAAGTCCTGTTCACCGTCGACAGCTACTATTATAAGGGCAAACGCTTCAGCACCATCGATAATGCCGCCCAGCTCGTTAAGTCTATACCATCGATTGAGAAAGTCATCGTAGCCCAGTACGGAGAACATAAACCGGACATCACTCCCATCCCTAACTCGGTGCACTGGACAGAGTTCCTTGCACAGGGGAAAACGCCGGAACTCAAGTTCGAACAGCTACCACCCGACCATCCGGTGTACATTATGTTCTCCTCGGGCACCACCGGTAAACCTAAATGCCTTGTCCAGGGGGCTGCCGGTATCCTCGTCAACCAACTGAAAGAACTGATAATCCACACGGACCTGAAGCGAGAAGACATCCATCTGTTCATCACCACCTGTAGCTGGATGATGTGGAACTGGATGCTAAGCTCACTAGCAACGGGAAACACCCTTATCCTTTACGACGGTAACCCCAATCACCCCGACCCGGGCACCATGTGGAAAATCATTCAGGAAGAAAAGGTGACCATGTTCGGCTGCAGTGCCAGTTACATTAACTACCTGAGAAACGAAGGCTTCAAGCCTGGCAAAGCATATGACCTGTCCTCGCTGAAGGAAATCTGGCAGACAGGTTCGGCTCTCTCCGCTGAGGGGTTCGAATACGTCTACCAGGAGATAAAGCAGAACCTCCACTTCAATTCAAGTTCTGGTGGCACAGATATAAACGGATGCTTCTTCACCGGCAGCCCCATTCAGCCAGTATATGCCGGCGAACTGCAGGGGCCTGCCTTGGGGATGAAGGTAAAGGCATACGACGAAAGAGGAAACCCGGTGGTCGACCAGATGGGTGAACTCGTCTGCGAAGCTGCAGCCCCACCCATGCCGCTTTACTTCTGGAACGACCCCGATGGTAAAAAGTACCGCGAAGCTTACTTCGAGGTCTACCCCGGCGTATGGCGGCATGGCGACTATATCCTCATCCACAGCGATACTGGCGGCGTCACATTTTATGGACGCTCCGATTCGACGCTGAAGCCCTCGGGCGTACGCATCGGCACTACGGAGATATACAACATCGTCGAAGCGCTACCAGGGATAGCTGATAGCCTGGCAATAGGGCAGAGCTGGAAGGGCGATCAGCGCGTAATCCTCTTCGTTAAGATGACCGAGGGGCACCATCTCACGCCGGAGCTGGAAGACAGGATCAAGCAGCGCCTCCGCGAGCTGGCGTCCCCCAGACACGTGCCCGCTAAAATTATTGAGGCACCCGATATCCCCTATACCCTCAACATGAAGAAGGTGGAAAGCGCAGTGACCAACATACTCCACGGCAGGCCGGTACAGAACAAGGACGCACTGGCTAATCCGGAGTCGCTGGGCTTCTACGAAAAAATCAAAGGGCAGCTGACCGAAGAATAGGTCGCGCCGTCGCCGCAGTCACCGAGTGTCGCAATTCCTCCATTTGAGTCACTTTGCGGGACTGGGCTATAATAGACCTCAAAAGTGCCGTCTCTCTACATCGTCGCTACACCGATTGGTAACCTGGAAGATATTTCCTTGCGTGCCTTGCGGGTATTGAAGGAGGTAGGTTTGATAGCAGCTGAAGACACACGCACCACTCGCCACCTGCTCAGCAAATACAACATCGGGACACCGGTGACCAGCTATCATGAACATAACAAAAAGTCCAAGCTGCCCTACCTTCTGGAATGCCTTAAGGAGAAGGACATAGCCCTGGTCTCAGAGGCGGGCACGCCGGGTTTAAGCGACCCCGGCTACGAGCTCATCGCCGCCGCAATCGAACGCAGCGTGCCTGTGGTGCCCATACCCGGTCCCTCAGCCCTGACCACTGCCCTGACGGTATCGGGGCTACCCGCCAACCGTTTCCTTTACCTCGGCTTCCTGCCAGCAAGGCGTGGAGAAAGGCAGCGTCTCCTCCGCACTGTAGCCGACGAGCCCTATACCATCGTTGCCTTCGAAGCACCTCACCGCCTCATTTCCTGCCTCAAAGACCTCAAAGAGGTTCTTGGCGACAGGCGGCTGGCTGTCTGCCGCGAACTCACCAAACTCCACGAGGAGGTATTCCGGGGCAAGATAAGCGAGGCGATCGAGCACTTCACCCAGCCCAGGGGCGAGTTCACACTGGTCATTGCCGGCAGGGAACCGAAGGAACCGGAACCAAACGCCCAGGTCGAAAAGCAGCTACATGTCCTGCACCAGCGGGGCATCGGCGCCAGAGAGGCGATATCCACGGTGTCACAAAGGACCGGAATAGGCAGGAAAAAGCTCTACCAGCTTTGGCTAAAAATTGTCGGAGGGGCTGAACCATGATACGCGGCTGTCTCGTTACCGGCGAACTCGAGTGCGATGGATGCCAGCGCGCCATGGAACACGAAGAACAGTACCTGCTGATCGAAGAGGACAGGAAAAAGACGCGCCTATGCGTCCAGTGCGCCCTGAAAAAGGGCTACGCAAAATATATCAAGGAGAAGGGTGAAAAGATCCTCACCTTTTTCCAGTGATTACTGCTTCGTGGTACAATGTGCAGTAATCCATTGGGAACGTGAGGGGCACTGAGTGGCAGAACATATTTTCATCGGTGTCGCCTGGCCCTATGCAAACGGTTCTTTGCATCTGGGGCATATTGCTGGCGCCTATCTGCCGGCAGATATTTTCGCCCGGTACCACCGCCTCAAAGGTGACCGTGTCCTCATGGTGTCCGGGAGCGACCAGCATGGCACGCCAATTACCCTCCGTGCCGAGCAGGAAGGAAAAACACCCCAGGAGATAGTTTCCCGGTACCACAGCGAGTTCCTTGACTGCTGGAAAAAGCTAGGTATATCCTGGGACCTGTTCACCACCACCGGAACAGAGAATCACACCCGCGTCGTCCACGACATCTTTCTCAGACTGCTGGAGAAAGGGTACATCTACAAGGCCACCATGCCCCAGGCGTATTGCCCAAGCTGCCGTCGCTTTCTCCCCGACCGCTATGTTGAGGGCATCTGCCCCTACTGCAGGTCACCACAGGCGAGGGGTGACCAGTGTGATGAGTGTGGGCGGACGATGAACCCGGCCGACCTCCTCGACATGCGCTGTCGCCTCTGCTCCACCACTCCCCGCTGGGAGGTCTCAGAGCACTTTTTCTTCCGCCTCAGTGCCTTCGAAGACAGGCTCAAGCTGTGGGTGAAGACACAGACCCATTGGCGGCAAAATGTACTCAATTTCACCCTAGGCATGCTCGAGGGCGGCTTGAAAGACCGCGCCATCACCCGCGATATCGATTGGGGCGTGAGCGTGCCCCAACCCGGCTTTGAACTCAAGCGGATCTATGTCTGGTTCGAGGCGGTGATCGGCTACCTTTCCGCCAGCAAGGAGTGGGCACAGAGGCAGGGGAGTCCCACCGCATGGGAGGCCTTCTGGAAAGGCGACGCCAAGACCTACTACTTCATCGGCAAGGACAACATCCCCTTCCACACTCTCATCTGGCCCGCCATGCTCATGGGCTATGGCGGACTCAACCTGCCCTACGATGTGCCCGCCAACGAGTTCCTCACCATCGAAGGGAAAAAGCTGTCCACCAGCCGCAACTGGGCAGTCTGGGTGCCCGATTATCTACAGCGCTATGACCCCGATCCCCTCCGCTATCTCCTCTCGGTGAACATGCCCGAGACCGGCGACACCGATTTCTCCTGGCGCGAGTTTCTCCGCCGCAGCAACGATGAACTTGTAGCCACCTATGGCAACCTGGCACACCGGGTGCTCACCTTTACCCAGCGGAACTATGCCGGCACAGTACCAGACCCCGGTGAACTCGATAGCCAGAGCCGGGAACTTGTAGCCAAGGCGGAAAAGACACTGGAGGAAATGGACAGATTGCTTGCCAGCTGCCACTTCAAAGAGGCGGTCAAGACAGCTATGTCTCTGGCACAGGAGGTCAACCGCTACCTAGACGACAAGTCCCCCTGGAAGAAGGTGAAGGAATCGAAGCAGGAGTCCGCCACTGCCATATACGCGGCACTGGCAGCGCTGTCGGCACTTAAGACCGCCTTCTATCCCTTCCTCCCCCTCAGTTCATCCATACTCCACAGGTTCCTCGGCTTCGAAGGCAGTATAGAGGGAGCCGGCTGGCGACTGGAAATGCCGCAGCCGGGAAAGGAGCTACCACCCCCGGAGCCGCTCTTCCGCAAGCTCGATGATTCCATCGTCGAGGAGGAGAGCAAGCGCCTGGGTACAGCGGAGCCAAAATGAACCTGACAGATATCTACAAGCCCATCCAGAAAGACCTGGACGGCGTGGAAAAGGGATTAAAAAAGATAGCCAGCACCGCCTCGCCGCTGCTCTCGGAACTGCTGGCCCACACTCTGCAGAACGGCGGTAAACGGATCCGCCCAGCACTGACCCTGCTTGCGGGCAAATTCGGGCGATACAATGCCTCCCGCCTAGTGCCCATGGCTACCGCCATCGAGCTACTCCATACCGCCACCCTTGTCCACGATGACATAGTGGATAAATCAGCGGTGCGACGGGGAAAGCCAACTGTAAGCCGCGCCTGGGGAGAGAACAGGGCACTGCTCCTCGGCGACTACCTCTTCGCCCGTGCCGGCAGGCTGGCTGCCAGCACCGGCAACCTCAGGGTAGTGGAATTGTTTTCTGAGACCCTCATGACCATCTCTGCTGGTGAGCTGAAGCAGACCGGCATCACCTTCGACCTGCAGAAAGCACGCGATGTATACTTCGACTGGATAAGCTCCAAGACAGCCTGCCTCTTCGCCACCGCCACCGAGTCAGGCGCCATTCTGGCACAGACACCAGAAAGCACCACCAGTGCCCTTAGGGAATACGGAGCAAACTTCGGCATCGCCTTCCAGATCATAGATGACGTGCTCGATTTCGTGGGCAAAGAGGCAGAGCTGGGCAAACCGGTGGGCTCCGACCTCAGCGAGGGCGTCGTCACCCTGCCCACAATCCTTTTCATGGAGTCACACCCGGACAACCATCTGGTGGCAGGCATCGTGATGAAGAAAGGGACTGGGTCTACCGCGGCAGCGCTGGAGATGGTGCGCAATTCCACAGCCATCGAACAGTGCCTCGAGATCGCCTCAGACTTTGCCGCCAGAGCATGCCAGGCTATACAGCAACTCCCCGATATCCCAGCGAAGCACTCGCTCGAAGACCTAGCACGTTACATCATCAAGAGGCATAAGTAAAGCATCTTGATATAAGATGCGAACAGGCTAACAAGCGGGGACAGGACTATGAGCCCGGTGCCGGCACCGCTTCCTTCGTCGTCTCAGGTGACAGCGGCTTCTGGAGCAGGGCTTCGAACTCAGCCTCCTCAAGTGTCTCTTTAGCAAGGAGCTGTTCCGCCACCAGCTTCAATCTGTCCTTGTTCTCAGCCAATATCTTCCTGGCGGTCTCATAAGCTTCTGTTATCAGCCCGTGCACCTCTTCGTCTATCAGTTCTGCAACCTTCTCACTGTAGTTCCGCTGCTCGTGTATCTCCCGCCCCAGGAAGATGAGCTCCTCGCGCTTGCCGAAGGTGCGCGGTCCCAGCTTCTGGCTCATACCGTATTCGGTGACCATCTTCCGTGCCAGGCTGGTTGCCTGCTCCAGGTCGTTCTGGGCACCGGTGGAAATCTCCCCGACAACTATCTCCTCCGCTGCCCGCCCGGCTAAGGTCACCACCAGCCGGTCCTTGAACTGGGAGTAAGTCCAGAGATGTCGGTCCTCGGTGGGCAAAAATCGTGTCCAGCCACCCATCATCCCCCTCGCCACTATGGATATCTTATGCACCGGGTCGGTATTGGGCAGCATCTTCGCCGCCAGGGCATGCCCGGTCTCGTGATAGGCAATGGTCTCTCGCTCCCTGGGGCTCATTATCCGCCCTTTCTTCTCAGGACCGGCGATGACGCGGTCTATGGCATCCTCCAGCTCCTTCAGACCTATCTCCTTAAGGTTGCGCCGTGCCGCCAGTATAGCCGCCTCATTTATTAAGTTGGCGAGGTCAGCACCGCTGAACCCGGGTGTCTGCTTCGCTATCAAGTCGAGGTCGGCGTCCTTCGCCAGCGGCTTACCTTTGATGTGTACTTTCAGAATAGCCCTCCTGCCATTCAGATCCGGCTGGTCAATCACCACATGTCGATCAAAACGTCCCGGGCGCAACAGCGCCGGGTCGAGAATATCAGGGCGGTTGGTGGCTGCCAGCACAATGACATTGGTGCTACTGTCAAACCCGTCCATCTCCACCAGTATCTGGTTCAGCGTCTGCTCGCGCTCGTCATGCCCCCCGCCAAGGCCCGCACCGCGGTGCCTGCCCACGGCATCGATCTCATCTATAAACACGATGCACGGTGAGTTCCGCTTCGCTTGGTCGAAGAGGTCCCTCACCCTCGAGGCACCCACGCCGACAAACATCTCCACGAACTCGCTGCCGCTAATGGAGAAGAAGGGCACGCCCGCTTCTCCAGCAACAGCCTTGGCTATCAGCGTCTTACCACAGCCCGGCGGTCCCACCAGCAATATGCCTCTGGGAATCCGGGCACCCAGAGCCAGAAACTTCTGCGGCGCCTTAAGGAACTCCACCACCTCCTGGAGCTCTGCTTTAGCCTCGTCCACCCCAGCGACATCGGCAAACGTCACCGAAGGCTTATTCCCCGAAGCCAGCCTAGCGCGGCTCCGGGCAAAATTGAACGCCTGCGCATTGGCGCCACGCGCTGAGCGGAACAGGAAGAACAGCAAAGCACCGAAAAGGAGCAGGGGAATAAAGCTCACCAGCACACCACCCCAGTCAAAGCCACCGGACTTCACCGAGAGCTTCACACCACCCTCACCTAGCGGCACCCCCTCCTCCTTCAAAATGTCCACAAGTTCCTTGCTGCTGCCCACAAAAGCCACCTTCAGCTTCTTTTGCCCCTCCTTCAGCCCTGTCAGCGCGCTCCCCTCCTGCTGAATGGTATCTATCTGCCCTGACTTCGCCTCCTCTATGAAGGTGTAAAAGTCCACCTCTCTGGGCTTCTGGGCAGTGGGTAGGAAGCTGAAAGCCAGCGCCAGCACGGCTACCAGCACCAGCAAATAAAACAGACTACCCTGCCACCATTTGGATTTCATTTCCATTCCCTATGCACCAATTATATCAAAACCTGCCGAATAAGAAAAAAGATGACATAAACTCAGTACAGCATGACACCGAAGCGCTCCCTCTATCGGTGGCACATTGACCTGTAGGTCTCCTGCAAGAGCAGCGCGTCCTCCTCCAAGTTGGGGCTTTCGCTGATCACCAGTCCTTTGACGCCGAAGTCGCACAGCGCCCTGACGAAGTCAGCATAGTTGAAGTCCGAGTTTTTCAAGTTGAGGTGTCTGCTCTCCCCGCTCCTGGTATAGGCAATGCCCGATACATGGATGTGCATATCCTCCAGTGCTGCCCTGCCCAGCATTTTCTCCACCTGCTTCAGGATGGAAGCAAAGCCCTCATAGGAGTTATATTCCCCGGTGCGGGCATGCCAGTGGGCGAAGTCTATACATGGAGCCACCCCTTCTATTTCCGCGCTCAGCCTCAACACCTCCTCCAGCGTGCCGAACTGGCTCCCCTTCCCGGTCACCTCAGGTCTCACCCACACATTGTTCCCCTCTGCTCTGAGCTGCCTCACTATCCACTGCAACTGGCCCTTCACCTGCTGGTACACCGCTTCCGGCGGCGTGTCTAAGTAAAATGCCGCATGGAAAACTATGCTCCTAGCGCCGCACAGATTGGCGATGCGCGCCGTCTGCAGTATCCTCTCCTGGCTGGCTTTCACCTTGTCCGGCTCGGTGGCATTCAAGTTTATAAAGTATGGACCGTGGGCACTCAGCACCACACCCAGCCTTTTCGCCGTCTCACCCACCGCCAGCGCCGTCTCCTTTCCCATCTTCACCCCCTGGACAAACTCCAGCTCCATACACCCCAGCCCCAACTCCGCCACCTGCTCGATGCCAGCTTCGGTAGACCTCGCCTTGGCGCTCAGCGGCACACCCGCAGGACCAAAAAGCAACTCTCCCATCTTCGTTCCTCCAGCGTTACTCACGCAATGATTATACTTTCAAACGGCGCAAAATACTACGCCCCCACTATAAGGGAGAGGGAAAGGGTGAGGGCGCTATAATAGACCCGCCATGCCAGACCGGGCAGCGGCAAAAATCGCCGTCATCGTCCAGCCCAATGCCAGTCAGAACAGACCGGTATCTTTCCAGAACGGCGTATGGCGCCTCAAAATCGCCGCCCCACCTCCCGCAGGCAAAGCCAACAGAGAACCCATCGCCTTCCTCAGCGACCTCCTGGGCATAAGCAAAAGCTAGCTAGCCATCGAAAAAGGCTTTACCAGCCGCCACAGGCTGGTAACCATAAGTGGATCGACCCAACAGCAGGTCGATAGCTTGCTCCAGAAACCGCTCGGCTAGGTAGAAAAGGGTACCGCCCAAGAACACCAGAAAGTGGCACGGCGTGCTGCGGCAGGGCTAGCTTATCTTAAGCTTTAAAAATTTTTCCACCTCAACTCGTGCTAGTTCGCGCTCCGGCAACCGCGGGCTGAGCTCAACGCCCGGGGTGCCGAACCTACGCAGTACCGGCAACATGAGTAACAGCATGTTCACCGCTGCCGGCACGATGTATATGCCCCAGCCCTGCCTGCAATTGAACCAGCCACACCCGCTCCCACAAACAAAGCTTCTTCGAGTTCTAATCGCGTCCTTTCCTGGCACAATTCCTTCTTAGCAAGCCTCGCTTGAATAAGAGCATCCCCACGTAACCTGTCAGCCTCGCATTTTCTATTTGGTTCGAACCTTTCTTAGCCGTGCAGCACAAGTCTATGACGGCTCCACCTATTCATATAAGACTGCCTTACTGAAGTTATGGGTAAATTGCATCCATCAGCCGTCGTTTGACGCTGAACTGGCGGATTTCGTACAATTCCGCCTGTGTGAGGTCACCGTACAGCACTGGAGCGGCAACTATGCAGAGATTACCAGCACTGCTAACAGCCCTGTTCCTCCTTTCATCCTTGCTTTTTGCCTGCACAAAAGAAGCACCTGGGGCGGCATCCCCGGCACCACAAGCCAACCTGGAGCTTACCAGTACCGCCTTCCAGAACGGCGGTAACATACCTGCCAAATATACCTGTGACAGCGAAAACCTCTCGCCACCTCTCGCCTGGGGAGAGCCGCCGACGGGGACAAAATCGTTCGCCCTCATCTGCGATGACCCCGATGCCCCTATAGGCGTGTTCACCCACTGGGTCGTCTTCAATATCCCACCCACCACAAGGCAACTTGAAGAGGATGTCCCGGCACAAGAACGACTGGCAAACGGCGCTTTGCAGGGCAAAAGCGGCTTCGGCAAACTCGGCTACGGTGGTCCCTGCCCGCCAAGGGGCTCGCCGCACCACTACCGCTTCAACATATACGCACTGGACACAGTGCTTGACCTTAAGCCCGGCGCCTCCAAGAATGACCTCCTGGAGGCGATGGAAGGACATATCCTCGCCCAGGGAGAGCTTATCGGCATATATCAACGCTAGCCTACCACCCCATACAAATGAGCACCAAGACAGTCCCCACAATTCTGATATTTTTGATGGTATGCGCCCTGGCGGTGCCAGCGATAGACATTCAGCCGGCTATCGCTCAGTCAGCCTGCGACTGGATCGAATATGCTGGTAACCCTATATTCGGGCAGCACCGCAGCGGCGCCAAGACTTATTATGTCAAGGTGCTCTACGATTCGGACCAGTTCTCCGGGCACGGCGATAGCGCTTACTACAAGATGTGGTTCGGCTCTGGCAGCGGCACCGGCTATGCCTATTCTAGCGACGGGATAAACTGGACGGCAGGGGCAAACCCTGTCCCGGGTTTGGCAAACGGCGCCAATCACTCCCTGGTAAAGTATGACCCCAACGGCTTTGGTCACGGTGTCTACTACAAAATATGGTACTGGGACCCAAATGTAAGTATCTACAGCATCAACGCTCTGAGGTACGCCGAGTCCGCCGACGGGACAAACTGGGCGAACGACCAGCCGCTCACCCAGGACGCCACCTTCCCGCTGGTCACCGGTAGTCCAGTGGGTTGGAACCGCGGCTCCTACGGTCCCTGCGACCTTGTCTATAACCCCAACGGCTCGAATACTCTTGATGACAGCAATCTCTGGAACAACAAGTATGTCATGTACTACATGGGCACCAATGGCGGTAACGAGTACATCGGTCTGGGTTACTCCACCGACGGGAAGCACTGGAAGAGGTGGGGGAACAACCCCATACTTGCCCCATGCGACGAAGGTGGCTGCAGCAGTGGTCCAGTGCCTTCCTGCTGGGACTATTGTTCGGTGGGCTACTGCCGGGTAATAAAAATAGGCAGTCTCTGGCATATGTGGTACGGCGGCGGTCCCGGCACCAACCACGGCATCGGTTATGCCACCTCCTCCGACGGCATAAACTGGACAAAGCACCCGGACAATCCAATTTTCCACAAAAATGACGGCGTAGCCTGGAGGAACGACCGGACTTATACCCCCTGGGTACTATATGACCCGGCTAACTTCAGCGGACATGGCGACTTTTGCCCGTTTAAGATGTGGTTCAGCGGTAAAGACACCCAGGGGAAATACTCTGTGGGCTATGCCAGCGCTACTCCGGTGGATGCCGGACCAGACCAGAGGGTCTGTGAGGGCGGCAGCCCCATACCGCTGGTCGGTGCCGTACCATCGGGCGGCACCTGGAGCGGTACCGGGGTTTCAGACTCCACCTTCGACCCCGCCGGGCTCGCCCCCGGCGACTACACAGTCACCTATACTTATACCAACGCCAAGGGCTGCACCAGCAGCGATAACAAAACGATGACCATAGACCCCAAGCCCACAGTTACCGCCTTCAACAACTCGCCCGTCTGCATCGGCGACACCATCCAGCTCGTGGGAATCTCGGACAACGCCACCTCCTTCCACTGGACAGGTCCTAACGGCTTCACCAGCAACCAGCAGTCGCCATTCATACCCAATGTCACAGAGGCGATGTCCGGCGACTACACGCTCACCGTCACCAGCCCCTACGGTTGCACCAACTCCGCCACGGTGACCGTAAGCGTAATACCCTGCGCGGTCGTTCCATCAGGAGCAGAAAGCATGATCCCAGAAACCACCTGCCCACTGTCAATGTCAGTCAATGCCGAAGGCCGCGTGGCTACAGCAAGTATGACCACAGAGGGGTCGCTCTGCACAAGCTGCGTGGCGCAAGACCCCACAGGTAAATTAAGCTTGGAAATGGAGGAGGGCACCAGGCTGCTGCTCACCAACAGGACGGTGCCGAAGCTCATAACGCTCAAAGCAGCTAGGACACTGCCGCCCTCCACACCGCAGAACACCGTCCTTTTGGGGCAAGCCTACGAGTTCAACGCCTATGCCACCGCATATGAAAGTACTCCGCTGTCGCTCACCATCTCACCACCAGCAAGGCTGCTCCTCACCTACGACCCCGAAGACCTCCCGCAAAACGCCACCGAGATATTCATCGCCACCTACAGCCCGCAAGAGGGCTGGGTTCCGCTATCCCCCGTACCTGGTGCCGTTGCCGCTGTGGGCGAAGCCCGTGGTCTGGTGAGCCACTTCTCGCTCTTCGTTCTACTGGCGAGAATTTCCGAGCCAGCCCCGGCTAAGTTCACAGCCAGCAACCTGACCATAAACCCGCAGGAGCCCCAGCCAGGACAGCAAATCAAAATCAACATTGACATAACCAATATTGGCGAGAAGAACGGCGACTACACGGTGGAACTCGTAGTGGACGGCGTGACCAAGGCAACAAGAAGATTGACCCTTTCTGGCGGGGAAACACAGACGATAGAGTTTACTTTAATCGAAGACAAACCGGGAATACATTCGCTGGAGGTAGCAGGACTCAGCGCCGAGTTTGAGGTGGCAAAACAGAAAAAGCTACCAGCGGTCTACCCATGGCTTATAAGCGCGGTGATAATCGCCACATGCCTGGTTATAGCTAAACTGCTGCTCAGCAGATGAGCTAGAGGATGACCTCTTTCTTCCGCAGCCCTTCAATCTCTACCTGACTCAAGCCCAGTAGTTCTTTAAGCACGTAGTCATTGTGTTCCCCTAGTATCGGTGCCGGTTTGAAAACCGGCTGACAATCGCTCATCTTCCAGGGCACGCCTACAAGCTCCAGCCTGCCCATCACCGGGGCATCGATGGTCACAAAGGCACCGCGGGCACGCAGGTGGGGGTCGGCATAAAGGTCGCGGTAGTCCTGACACATGGCTACCGTGACCCCTGCCTGACGCAACTCGTCCTCCAGTCGTTCCAGGCTGCGCCATTTTGTGTAATCCTCGATAATCCTGTCCAGTTCAGCCTCGTTCTTCTTGCGCGCCTCCATGGTGGCAAAGCGTGGGTCGCTGGCTAGTTCCGGCTTGCCCATCGCCCTGGCTAAAATGGCAAACTCTTCGTCGGAATGTATTTCGATCGCTATCCAGCGGTCGACACCCCAGCAGCGGTAAAGATTATGTGGTGCATACTTCGGATGGACGTTCCCCATCCGTTCCGGTATCACCCCGTTCATCTGGTAGCCCAGAACAGCCTCGCCGATGAGCGAGGTCACCCCCTCGCACTGGGAAAAATCGATGAACTGTCCCTCACCTGTCTGCTGGCGGTGGTACAGCGCCGCCATAATAATGAAAGCAGTGGTGGTGGCGTTCATGATGTCCGTATCGTTTGGACCCGGAGAAGGACCATCGTCAGGGTAGCCGGTGAGATATGATTGACCGCCGATGGACTGATGGATGGTGGCAAAACCTTCATACCGGCTGCACGGCCCCTTCTGTCCGTGGCTGGATGAAGACAGCACGATAATATCCGGGCGCAGTTTGCGCAAATCTTCATATCCCAGTCCCAGCGCCGCCATGGCACCGGGCCGCATGTTGTCCATCACTACATCGCTCATCGCCGCCAGGCGCCTTGCCAACTCCCTGCCTTCAGGGGTTGCCATATCAAGCGTCACGCTCTTCTTGCTCATGTTGAGGGCATGAAAACCGGTGCTAGGGATGACCGTAACTTCAATCGCTCTGGGGTCGTCCCGCATCCTCCACCCCGTGACCCCTCTGCGGATCATGTCCGGGCGCTTGTGTCCTTCTATCTTGATTACCTCTGCCCCGAACGTTGCCAGAACCATGGCAGCATAAGGTCCTGCCCAGACCCAGGTGAAATCAGCAACTCTTATACCTTCAAGCGGGAGCATTTTTACCTCCTCTCGTCCTTTACTGGCTTTACGACGCCAAGCTGCTGCAAGCGCTGGTACTCTTGTTCAGAATAACCCAGCACAGAGCAGAGCACCTCTTGGTTGTGCTGCCCCAATAACGGCGCCGGTCTGCTTACCCGCGGTGGCGTCGCTGACATCTGATAGGGCCAGCCGGGATATCTGTACTTGCCCGCTTTGGGGTGCTCCACCTCGACGAAATAGCCCCTGGCGGCGTACTGTTGACTTTCCAGCACGTCCTTAACGGTATTGATCGGTCCCATAGGAATGCCCTTCTGGGCACCGCGGTGGTAAAGTTCCTCCTTCTTCTGCCGCACCATCCACCCCTGAATTTGCGGCGCTATCTCGAAAATGTGTTGACCGCGATAGAACATCGAGTCCCATTCAGGTCCGCTCGCCCATTCCGGGTTCCCCATCAGCTCCACAAACGCCTTCCACTGGTGGTTCTCAAAAGGCGCCACCAGAATATACCCGTCGCTTGTCCTCATCCGCCCCATCACCGGAGGTGCCGCCGGTACCCGGTTCCATGGGACACCGTGATATCTGGCACCAGCTATCCCTCTCACATGCGCCAGGATCACCTCCTGAAGCGAGATATCGATGAGCTGTCCCCTCCCCGACTTCCGCCTTCCCAACAAAGCTGCCATGGTAGCTACCGCCGCCGCCAGCCCGCCATAGTAGCCCACAGCATACCCACCCATCTTTACCGGCGGACGATTTATATCCTCAGAGCGGGCCGGCAGGAGATAGCCAATGCCACCGGCATGGATAATGGTCAGCTCGTCACCATTATCATTGGCTCGGGGACCAGTGCGCCCGTAAGGGGTGATCGAAGTGTATATCAGCCCGGGATTCAAGGCTGAGACATCTTTCCAGGAAAGCCCCAAGCCCTCCAGATATCTGGGAGGATGGTTGTCTATGAGCACGTCTGCCCACCTGATGAGCCTCCTTAATACCTCCATGCCCTCCGGTTTCTCCGCGTCCAGCACAATGCCACGCTTGCTGGTGTTAACATAGAGAAACAGGGCGCTCTGCTCTTTATCTGGTCCGGTTTCGGGGAAAGGGCCACACTCACGGGCAGGGTCACCACCCGGAGATTCCACCTTGATAACTTCGGCACCTAGGTCACCAAGCAGTTTGCCGCAATAGGGCCCTGACACCATGGTGGCGAATTCCACCACCTTCACGCCGCTCAAAATACTCTTCGACATGGCCTTTCACCTCTAAAGAATTTCTCCTCGCTGTGATAGGAACAGGTACACCCACAGAGAAACCAAGTCCTCGGCTGCCATAAAAGCAAATTATAGAGGGGTAACATAGCTGTGTCAAACCGTTCAAATACGCCGGTTGGAGGCTCTAGCCCAAAAAGGGTTGTCACCGCAGGAGACCACACTCTGACTCTGGTTAACCCCTGGCAGGCTCAGCCAGACACTGCCTCCACCCAGGTACCCCAAACATGGGCGCTACCCGCTAAAGGACTTTTGACAGTTGAATATGGTATAATGTTTACGTCGCGTTGGAACGACAAACCCCTAAGTCGATAGAGATCGCCAGAAAAGCTGTCGAGATAGCCTCGGACAAGCAGGCTAACAATATTGTCGTCCTGGATATCAGAGAAGTCAGTTCCTTCGCCGATTACTTTGTCGTCTGTAGCGGTGACAGCGACCGTCAGCTCGATGCCATCTGGCAAGAGATCAACGAGAGGCTGAAACAGGATGGTGTGGCACCCTACCGCATCGAGGGCACGGCTGATTCGGGCTGGATCGTCATCGACCTGGGCGATGTGGTGGTGCATATCTTCTCTAAAGCGCTGCGCGAATATTACAAGCTGGACGAGCTCTGGCACCAAGCAACGCCAGTGCTAAAAATTCAGTAAGATCCAGCAATAGTTACCCCTCCCAGCTCACCAGTTCCTCTGGAGAAAAAAAGAGGCTTATCTCCCTCTCAGCACTCTCCGGCGAATCAGAGCCGTGGACTAGGTTCTCCTGTATGTTCAGCCCAAAGTCCCCCCTTATGCTGCCCGGCGCAGCCTTAAGCGGGTCGGTGGCACCCATGGTCTGCCTGATAGCCTCGATCGCCCTCTCCCCTTCAAATACAGCAGCGATGATGGGACCCGAGGTGATATATTCGATAAGGTCTTCGAAAAAAGCCTTGCCCCTGTGGATTGCGTAGTGTCTTTCAGCTAGAGCCCTGTCCATGCGCAGCATCTTCATGGCTACAATTTTCAGCCCCCGCTTTTCCAGTCGTGAGATTATCATCCCCGCCAGACCTCTCGTCATGGCATCGGGCTTTACCAGCACCAAGCTCCGTTCCATCTCCGGACTCCTTTCAGACAAACTCTGTCCCTATATTTTACCTGATCCTGCGCTGGGTAATCGGCGGTGGGCGCATGTACATCGGCTGTAGGGTCACCGGGTCGTCCGTCCTGCCCTCCTCTAACCTCTGCCAGCCCAACGCCGCCAGGTAACCAGCGCGCCTCAGCCGAGCAACCGGTTCCGCTATCAAAGCCCTGTCACCGAGCCTATCCCTGAGTACTTCAATGACCTGCGCCGTCAGTTCACCGCAGAACAGGGTACGCCCCTCTATCTGCCCGCATAGTGCCTCTGGCGTGACCAGACGCTCCTCACTGAGACACCGCCATCTGTCGGTTTGTTGAAAAAAAGCTACTGCCAGCTCCCCACGTCCAGCATTGTGGACCGCACATATGGGCATGCCTGTATGGGCAAAGGCATAAGCCTCAACCTCCAGAGTGCCCACAGCCACCACAGGTATCCCCAGGGCAAAGGCAAACCCTTTGGCTGTGCTTACGCCTACCCTGAGCCCGTTGAAGCTTCCCGGACCCCTCGCCACAAACACCGCCCTGAGTTCCTGCACGCTCGCTCTGAGTTTACGCAACAAATAGTCGATGCCCGGCACAAGCTCAGCAACATGGCTATTGCCCAGCTTCCAGGTAAGCTCCACCACCACCTCACCACCGCAGGAAAGCGCAACACTGCTGACATCGGTGGACGTGTCGATGGCAAGTTCGTACTTCTGCTCCTTTTGGGACTGTATATCAGCCACGCCAATCCTCCCCCGCCAGTACAGAGCCCAGAGCGCTGACCATGCTTACATAGCGCTCGCCGCGGGGCTCAATGGTGATGGCGCGTTCGTCCTCAGAGACATGCTCCAGGGTAATCAACAGGTGCTCCTCAGGTAACAGCGCCATACCCTTATCCGCCCATTCGACGACGCACACTCCCCTACCGGAGAGATAGTCATCAAGACCTAAATCAGCGATCTCCTCAATGCGGTCGAGGCGGTAGAAGTCCACATGGTAAAAGGGCACCCTACCCTGGTATTCCCTTATTAGCACAAAGGAAGGGCTGGAGACATACTGCTGGACACCAAGCCCCCGCGCAATCCCTTGAGCCAGACAGGTCTTACCACTGCCCAGCTCGCCGACCAGCAGGAAAACGTTCCCAGCTTCAGCTAGCTCCCCGAGATACTCTCCAAGCCGCCGGGTCTGCTCGGTGCTGCGAGATACGAGCCTTAACACAGTCGCTTTTCTGTTCATGGTTGTGACCTGAAATGCTCCCAGCCCCCACCCCATGCCATACTTTTTCCGGAGGCATCCACCAGTTCCACCTTTCCCGGCTCACCATCGCTGATTTCGCCGATAACGGTGACCGGACAGTCCATAGCCGCCCTAACATTTTCAATAACCTCACTGCGAGCAGTGAATAATAGCTCATAGTCCTCCCCTCCGGCTAGCACCATCGCCTTGGCATCGCCCCGGAACCGCTGCCTGAGCACAGGGTGGACAGGCAGCGAGTCAACATATATTACCGCGCTCACTCCGCTCGCCTCGCAAATATGGCCAAGGTCAGCCATAAGTCCATCGCTGATATCTATAGCTGTTCTGACACCGCTGCGCAGCAACATCTGCCCTTCTCTAACCCTGGGCAATGGCTGGAGGTATGCCCTCCGCAAGAGGCGGTATTCCCCAGGGGCAAAATCAGGCTTCTCCCGAAGCATCCTGAGTCCGGCTGCCGCAAGCCCTGAATAACCGGTAAGTGCCACCTGCTCACCAGGCAAGGCACCCGAGCGCCTGAGCACCGCGTCAGAAGCTGCGCTGCCCATGACCGTGACAGTTATCCCCACTTTGTCTGCGCTGGAAATATTGCCACCCACTATCGCCACCCCGAACTGGTTAGCCAACTCCACCATACCCAAGTACAAGCTGGAAACAGACTCGACCTCCACATCGCCCGGAAGCGCCAGCGATACCAAGGCATATTCCGGCACACCACCCATGGCAGCGATGTCGCTCAGATTTACCGCCAATGCCTTCCAACCCAGTTCCTCCCAAGTAGCAATGTCCAGGGTAAAATGGACACCTTCAATAAGACTGTCCGTGGTGGCAAGCTGTACCGGTGCTGACCCGCGCCAGACAGCAGCATCGTCGCCAATACCCACAACCACCCTCTGCCACGATACCAACCGGCTTTCCCTCTCCCTGTTTACAACATCAGCTAAGATTTTGATTAAGCCGAACTCGCCTACGTCCCTTATCTTCACATCGTGGATTATAACACATGCCGAATTTTCAGCCTATCGCACAAAACTAACTAAAAATTACAAAAAACAACATATAGGGATATTGCATATGACAACCACAAGTTATATAATGCAATCAAAGACCAGTGAGGAGATGGTAAATGGAACAAAAGGTAAAGTGTCCCAACTGCGGGCAGGACACCCCTGCGGGGAAAAGGTTCTGCGGACACTGTGGAGCCCGGCTGATCGTCCAGATACCACAAAAGGTATGCCCTTCCTGTGGCGCTGAAAACCCGCCCGACCAGCAGTTCTGCACCACCTGCGGGGCAAGGCTGGCTGTCCCGGTAGCAGCACCACCCGCCACAGAGCCAAAGCCCATGGCTAAACCCGGACAGGTGACTGTCAAGCCTACCTGGGGGTTAGCCTGGGGGCTATGGTGGCGCATGATGCTACTCTCCCTGCTCGTCAGCGTTGTGATCTATTTCATAGCCATGCTGGTGACGGCCGCTGCTTTTGGCTGGGTATGGAAATTGCCGTTCGGCTCATAAGATAATGATGGTGTAAGAATGGTGACTCAATCTGCCAGTTGTCCCTATTGCGCCGCCCCTGCGTCTGGCATGAGATTCTGCACAAACTGTGGAACAGCGCTGCACACCTCGGTGGTCCAGCCCGGGGTAGTCTGCACAAACTGCGGTGCCCCCTCACTGGGAATGCAATTTTGTACCAACTGTGGCGCAAGGCTGACCACACCACCACCTCCCCAAGCCCCCCCAGCTCCAACAGCAGAAGCTGCGCCGGTAGCTGGGAAGGAGACCGAGACATCACGTAAATACGCGGCGCTCAGATTCATAACTACCGTTTACCGTGTCCTCGGCTGGACACTACTTGTCGGCGGCAGCCTGCTCTCCATCGCTGCTGGTATTGTCATGACGATGAGTATGGATTTCCTGGGGCAGAGCCTGCCACAGTTCCGCCTGGCTGGAACCGAAGCCATAGTCGCCGCCATCGGGGGCGTCATATTATCTGTGCTCTCAGGATTAGTTGCTCTAGCGTTCGCCGACGTCTGCTCGGTACTCATGGACATAGAGGCAAACACCAGAGCGCAAGCCGAAAGCTGTCACAGCCAGATAACCATGCCGCAGCGATAGTTGCGAGCTTGTTAACTCGCTGGTGCAGACTCCTGGCTTAAGTATCTCTCCTTGCCCTCGCGGTACTGCCTGACATGCTCGGCTATCATCTCCCTGATAGGGAGCTGATAGGGGCATCTTTGCTCACACTCGCCACACTGGACACAGCCAGCCGCCTTTTCCATGACCTGTGCCCATGGACCAGCGAAGAGATTCTCGGGCCGTGAACGCCGTAACAGACTGGGGAATGTCATCACGGTGGATATAGCTATACCTTCTTTACACGGCTGACAGTAGTCGCAGCGGTGACAGAACCTGCTGCCTAGCTCCCGCTTCAGCCTATGCATCTCATCTAGCTCCGCCGCACTCATCTCCACGGGACCTTCCATTATCTGCACTATCTCTTCCGCCTCAGCAATCTTCTCTATGCCGCACAGTATCACCACATCGGGGAACTGGAGGAGGTATTTTATAGCTATCCGGACATTGGGTATCATGCCCCCAGCCAGCGGCTTCATGGCGATAAAGCCCATATCGTACCTCCGGCATAAGGGCAAGAGTTCGTCGGCAGCCTCAGAGGTGATGAAGTTGAAAGGGAACATTAAGGTCTCGAAACGTCCGGTCATCACCGCCTTTCTGGCAACGTCTATCTGGTGGGAGGTGATGCCGATGTGTTTCACCACGCCCTCCGCTCTAGCTTTCTCCACCACAGTCATCGGACCGTCCGGGGCAAGCACCTTCTCCAGGGTATTATCGTCGTTCACGCCATGAAACTGGTAAAGGTCTATACACTGCACACCGAGCCTCTCCAAGCTCAGTTTGAGGTGTTTCTCCACCCCCTCAGCCTTGCGGGAAAGGGACTTGGTGGCTATTACCAGTCCCTCCCTCCCCCCCGAGATAGCCTTGCCGATGCGCTCCTCGCTGGTGGTATAAGCATTGGCTGTATCTAAAAATTCGATGCCCAGTTCCAAGCACCTCTTTACCACGGCTACCGCATCCTCCTCAGTCAGCCTTTGGATCGGTATACCACCAAAACCAAACTGGGAAACAACTAGTCCAGTCCTTCCAAGCCTTACTTTCCGCATGGTACTCCTTCAACAGGTCATAATATCAGCAGGTCCTTTTGTCCCGGGCGCCGACCACAGGACTAGATTTTACAGAGTCCTGTCTGGAATGACAAATATATTGCTGTTTTGACTCATAGCAACGCATGCCCTACAATATCCCCAATAAAAACCAGGAGGAACCTCGCATGATCAAATCAAGGTTGTGTGACCTGCTCGGGATCAGGTATCCCATAATACAAGCCGGGATGGGTCCATTCAGCAACAATAACCTGTGCGTGGCTGCAGCGAATGCCGGCGTGCTCGGACTCCTTTCCACCAGCGGGCTCTGGGAAAAGGACCGCCAACCGGTAATCTACAAAGCCTTCGTGGAGACCGCCGAGGCTGACTTTAATGACGATATGGCTACGGTGCTGGAAAAGGTGCTCAAGCGCACCCACAGGCTGGTTAAGGACAAGAAGGGCGTTTTCGGTATAAACGTCATGGTTTCGGCGGAGGTCATTCAGGCATCAACTGTACTCATTGACAGAGCTATTAAGGTGCGCCAGGAAAACCCGGAGATGAAAGACACTTTTAAGGTCGTTTTCACTTCTGCCGGCGACCCCATGCCCTGGGGCGAGAAAATCAAGGGCGCCGGGTTTACCTGGATACACGTGGTCCCATCAGTGAGGGCTGCTCAGCGCTGCAAGAGGGCTGGGGTCGACGTCATAGTGGCTTCGGGACACGAAGGCGGCTTCCACATCGCCTGGGAGCCTGTCCACACCTTGGTCCTGTTGCCAGCAGTTGTCGATGCCGTCTCAGACGAGAAAACACTGGTGGTCGGCGCTGGCGGCTTCTGCGATGGCAGGACGCTGGCAGCAGCGCTGGTCTTGGGAGCAGACGGAGTCCAAATAGGGACCCGTTTTCTGGCAACTCAGGAGAGCGACTTCCCGCCGCTATGGAAGGAGGCTGTGGTGGCTGCCGAGGACAGGGGCACACTGGTAGCCCGCGGTTTTGTGGGACCTGCCCGCTGGATAAAGAACCCGCGCAGCATTGAACATGCCAGAAACACACTCCAGAAGTCTCCCGGCGTTTTCCTGGGAATCCCTGATGACTATTCCACCATTGACACATCGCTGATTGATTTCGAGCGGGAGTCCATCAGGGCCACTTACGAAGGGAACAAGGAAAAGGCAATGATGGCTGCCGGGGAGGTTGCCCAGCGAATAACCGACCTACCCAAGGTCAACGACCTAGTACAGCAGATAGTTAAAGAGACAGAAACCGCCCTGAAGGAAGCTTCGAAAAGGGTCGTTGCATAGGACTTCTCAATTTACAGTCCTGCTCACTACGCGGGCGCGCATCCGAGGACGGAGGAGCTCTCTTGCGAATTTTTTCCATGCAACGACAGAGCGGATAGCTGCCCCGCTTGACCTGTGATAGCAACAGATGATACCTTGTGATAAAAATTTTTGAAAGGGGGAGACATGGACTTGACCAAAATATCAATGAAAGGGAAGGTGGCATTGATTAGCGGTGCCAGCCGCGGTATCGGCGAAGCCACTGCATATGCATTTGCTGACGCTGGTGCCGATGTAGTGGTCGCCAGCCGTAAATTACCCGACCTAGAGAAGGTCGCCGAGAAGATAAGGGCTAAGGGGGTAAGGAGCTTGGCTGTAGCTTCGCACGTGGCTAAGCTCGAGGACTCCAAGAACCTTGTGGACACAGTGGTCAAGGAGTTCGGGCGCATTGACATCCTGTTTAACAACGCCGGTACTAACCCCTATATGGGACCCCTAATAGACGCCGAAGAGTGGGCATGGGACACGACCTTCAATGTGAACGTCAAGGGTCCCTTTTTCCTTGCCCAGCTTGTAGCTAGGGTGATGAAAGAGCAAGGTGGTGGCGTCATGATCAACACCGCCTCAGTAGCTGGTCTCAGGCCCGGAGCGCTAAATATCTACAGCGTTACCAAAGCGGCTTATATTATGCTCACCCAGGTTATGGCACGGGAATGGGGACCTTTGGGTATCAGAGTGAACGCTATAGCGCCAGGGCTGATAAAGACCAGACTGAGTGAAGCGCTGTGGAAAGCTGCCGAACAGCGGGCTGCAGCCACAGGTGCGTCTGCGCTCCACATTGGTCAGCCAGAGGATGTAGCCGCCCTTGTCCTTTTCTTAGCTTCTGACCTAGCAAAGTTTATCCACGGTGCTGTGTTCGTCATAGACGGCGGCGAACTGGTGGGCTTGAGCACCGGCAGTTCTGTGGGTCCCGTTGAATAAACGGAGCAATCGGGGAGCAACGGCAATGCTGGAAGAAAAATTGAACCTCGAAGGACGGGTGGCAGTGGTCACCGGCGGTGGCGGTGGACTGGGCACCGCCATCTGTCTCTCGCTGGCTGAAGCCGGCGCTGATATTGTGGTCACCGATTTCCGCGCCGATGCCGGCGAAGCTACAGCCGCTAAAGTCAAGGAGACCACAGGAAGGAAAGCGGTCTTCTTCCCTGCTGACATTACCAAGCCGGAAGAGGTCAACGATATGATGTCCAAAGCCATAAACCAGTGGGGCAAGGTGGACATCCTAGTCAACTGCGCCGGCATCGTCCGCGGGGAAATACCCAAGCCCTTCTGGGAGATAACAGACTTCGACTGGCACCGCGGCATAGACACCAACCTCAGCGGTGCCTTTTACTGTTCTCGGGCGGTAGCCAAACATATGGTGGACAGAAAGTACGGCAAGATAATCAACGTCGCTTCCGGATTCGGCATGAGGGGACTGAAGGGCAACTTCATGTATAACACTGCTAAAGCCGGGGTGATACTGCTCACCATGTCAATGGCGCTAACGCTGGCTGAATACAACATCAGGGTAAACGCCATTGCCCCGGGGCTCTTCGAGACTATCGGTCCCAAAGAACGCTACGAGGCTTCAGGACGTTTCATCCCCATGGGACGCGTGGGACAGCCCCCTGAGATAGGCGCTCTGGCTGTCTACCTCGCCTCCGACGCCTCCGACTACGCCACGGGGGAGGTGTTCTCCATCGATGGCGGCGCCCTTTTCAGCGGCTATGCCCCGATAAACTACATCCCGGTAATCCCTTTGAAGGAGAAATAACATGCTGCCCAGAGGAATGAGTCTTAAAGATAAAGTGGCAGTGGTCGGTGGATTGGGGCAGAGCTGGCAGAAAGAGATAGCCTCATACTTGGCAGAGGCAGGAGCCTGCGTAGCCGTCTTTGGCAAGCACAAAGACGAGTTGACAGCAGCGGTAAAGGCTGTGGAAAAACTCGGCGGGCAGGCACTGGCGGTAACCACTGACCCATCCAGCCCCAAAGAAGTCTCAAAGATGGTGTACACGGTACTGGGAAAATGGCAGAGGATAGACATCCTGGTAAACAGCTTCAACCTACCCTTCGCCAAGCCGCTCCCTGATATAAGCACTGCCGAGTGGACGAAGGTGATGGAAGCCAATATAACTCCGGTGTTCGTCAGCACCCAGATAGTGGGCAGACATATGCTGGAGAGGAAGGAGGGCAGGGTGATAAACATCACCTCTGGCCTTGCCGAAAGGGGAATCCCCAACGGCAGTGCTTACTGCGCCGCAAAAGGGGCGGTGGTACAGTTCACCAGGGCTATAGCACTGGAGTGGGCAAAGAGCAACGTGCGGGTAAACGCCATCGCTCTCGGCTGGATGGAGGACAGCGCTGAGGCAAGCAAAGAAGAATGGCACCAGATTCTGGTACGCTATGCACCGCTGAAGCGCCTGGCTAAGCCTGAAGATTTCGCCGCCGCCTTGGTCTATCTGGCTTCCGACGCCTCCAGCTTCGTCACCGGCTCCACCTTCTATATCACCGGTGGGCTGATGGCGCACGGTTAAAAACAGCTAGAGCGGCAGGAATCACTCTGCGGAGATATTTTCAGCAATTATGCGCTATGCCATCCTCGCTGATATCCACGGCAACCTGGCTGCTTTCCAGGCAGTTCTTGATGATGCCAGAGACCACGGTGGCTTCGACGAAATCTGGTGTCTGGGCGATGTAGTGGGCTACGGTCCCGAGCCCCACCAATGTATTGAATTACTGCGCAGTTTCAAGCATTTATGTATAGCCGGCAACCATGACTGGGCAGCCATCGGCAATATGGACACCTCCGACTTCAACCCGGTGGCTGCCCAAGCCTGCCACTGGACAGCAAGCCAGCTCACTGAAGAAGATATCGCCTATCTCAAGGCATTGCCTTTAACCCTTGTCCAGGGCAACTGCACCCTCGCCCATGGCAGCCCCCGTGAGCCCATCTGGGAGTACCTGCTCTCTCTGGAACAGGCGAGGGAAAACCTGGACCATTTCACCACAACATATTGTCTCGTGGGTCATTCCCACGTGCCGCTCGTCTTCGAGCAGACGGGACACGATATGGCTTACAGGGTACTTAATGACGGCGTGAAGATAGAACTGGGTGGGAGCCGCCTCATCATCAACCCCGGCGGCGTGGGCCAGCCCAGAGATGGCGACCCCAGAGCCGCCTACGCCATTTACGATAGCGAAACACATACCATTTTTCACTATCGGGCGGAATACGATATCGCCGTCACCCAGAAGAAGATGGCAGAGCACGGACTTCCGCTCTCCCTCATACTCCGCCTCAGCCACGGCTGGTAAAATATGTCCATGAAAATCTTGGAAATAGAGCCAGCACGCCCATCAAGCCCAGAGGTCAGATGAACACTGCACTAGTCCTGGTGCTGGCTTACCTTTTGGGCTCGATACCGTTCGCCTATCTCATCGGCCGGAGAAAAGGCGTGGACATCCGCAGGGTGGGCGACGGCAACGTGGGGGCATTCAACGTATTTCGCCATGTCGGGCTGTACGCCGGCACGGCTACCCTCATACTGGATATGGCAAAGGGGGCAACGGCAATTGCGGTGACAAAAGCCCTCCATACCGGCGAAATTGTTACCTGCCTTGCCGGCGTAGCAGCGGTGGCAGGACACAACTGGACCCCTTTTCTAGGCTTCAAAGGCGGTAGGGGTGAGGCAACGATCATCGGCGTCCTCTTTGCCTTGGTACCCTGGCAAATGGCAGTCGCCTTTGTGCTCGGCATTATAGTGTTATTCACCACCCGCAACAGCATCTGGACAGGGATGGCACTTTTTGTCCCGCTGCCGCCTATCTGTCTTGCTACCAGCCAGCTTCTGGGACAACCATCGCTTACTGTTGTGGTTTACACCGTACTCCTGCCCTGTCTTGCTGGACTGACCCACTGGCTGACTACCCGTCACCTGCCACCCGAAGCCAGAAAAGAGGCAGCCACTTTCTGGATAGCAGGCAGGAAGAACCGCTGAGTTTTCAAAAGCGCTACCTGCCCTCACCACCCTGCCACGGCTTAAGTCTAGGCAGCCAGCGGGGCACGTTTTCCCGATAACGGAGGTACTCTTCGCCGAACCTCCCCACCAGCCCCGGCTCCTCGGAAAACATGAAGTAGAAATGGTTGATGACGAAAAACACCACGGCACAGATGAATATTACCAGCGAGCCGAAGAACACCGTCTCCCCCAGCAGGACCACCAGCACACCCAATATCATCGGGTTCCTCACATAGCGGTATGGTCCCGACACCACCAACTTTTTTGGCGGTGCCCATGGAGCCAGTGTTCCCTTCCCCACCTTCCAGAAAAGCCTGATGGTAATCACCATCAAATAGAGTCCAGCGCCCACGATTGCGAAGCCCAGAAAGCTCACCAGCCAGTCGCCCACGGGCCCCAGCCCCCAGCCCGGCTTGAAATCGTCCGTCCACCAGAGCAGCAGACCGGGGATAACAATGAGCACGGTAAACGGCAGGGAAAAGGCGCTTATTAAAGACAGCCTGCTATACGTGTTCGACATGCCCCTGTATTGTAGCGAAGGCACAGCCCTCTGTCACACCGGGCTACCGGAGAACTGTTGTGCCGGCACAGCGCAGTCCGTATAATAGCCGTACACGACGTAGGGTATTTTCGATGTCCGGGCTAATTGTCATCACATACTTTGGGGTCTTTTTGGCAGCCATCATTGCAGCATTCATCGTCGAACTCCTGGTGGTGGCTCTTTATCCCAACGTCTCCGTGCCACAACAACACCCTGTGAGAAAAACAAAGATTTCACACGCAGAACCTAGCCCTTCCTGTATAAGACAGGACGTTAGCTTCAATGTTGAAGGTAACCGGATAAGCGCCTGGCTATATCTTCCCGACGACCTGTCTTCGCCAGTGCCCTGCATAGTGATGGCACATGGCTTGGGTGCCACGAAGGACATGGGGCTGGACCTGTACGCCACCCGTTTTCGGGACGCTGGCATGGCGGTGCTGGCATTTGACTACCGCCACCTGGGCGAAAGCGAAGGCGAGCCCAGACAACTGGTTTGGATCCCCTATCAGCTCCAAGACTATGCCGCCGCTGTGGAGTACGTCCGCAGCCTCAGGGAGATCGACGGGAAAAGGGTCGCCCTCTGGGGTACCTCGCTGAGCGGAGGGCATGTGCTCGTCACCGCAGCGAGGGACGATAGCATAGCCTGCGCATCAGCGCAGTGCCCCATGCTCGACGGTGCCGCAGCATCCCATGAGCAGTTACACAGGCTCGGCATCAAATACGCGTTACGTATGGTGGGACATGCCCAGCGCGACCTGGTGAGGTCATGGCTCGGGCTATCGCCGCACAGGATACCCATAGTGGGGAGGCCGGGCACCATAGCCCTCATGGCTGATGAGGATGCCTGGAACACATTCGCCGAACTCGCCTCCGAGGACTTTGTCAACGAAGCCTGTGCCCGCATAGCCATAAGGATTGACAAGTACAGGCCCGTAAGCTACCTGAATAAAATAAAATGTCCCGTGCTTCTCCAGGTATGCGATTACGACTTCGCCCTGCCTCCGAAGGTGGTCGAAGTTGCCGCTAGAAAACTCGGAGGGCTTGCCCGGATTATCCGTTATCCAATCGGTCATTTCGATATCTATCACGGTGCCCACTTCGAAACCGCGGTCAACCACCAGATTCAGTTCTTCAAAGAGCGCCTGTTTAAAGGCTGAAAAGACCCTTGTCCACCCCCTGCCACAGAGCCGTCACGTTTTCAGAAACAAACGCGTTCAAGCCGCAGGGCACGCCGGACTGACCTACAAACTACCACCTCTCCCTTAAGGTAGAATGAAAAGCAGAGAGCCTTAAGAGGTTGAGAAAGCAAAAATAGCGGTCTGCCCGCCCGCTCAATATTAAGGCTAAAATGCCATTGGGACCAAACGAGTGCACATACTTGAAAACTCCAGGGCTTGATAGTACCATTGACTTGGGCCGTGCTAGACGGGGAACTAGCGGTGCCCTGTACCCGAGAGCCGCTATAGCGGGGTCGAATTCCGACTCGAGGCTCTGACCTTCAGGACTGCTGCGGCAAAGCGGCGTTGAGGGCTGGGTCCTGCGCGGCGGAGAGCTATGAACTCCGTCAGGTCCGGGAGGAAGCAGCGGTAAGTAGCCAACTCCGGGTGCCGCAGGGTCGCCTGGTCGGAGCTGGCTCGCCTTAGTAAGCTGGGGGTTCAGTGTCGACAGTCGGTGCACGGCCCACTAATTAGATGGGAGGCGAAGATGAAAGCCATAGATGTCCATGTCCACCCCAGCACCAAGGCATTCGACCGCGAGGCGATATGGGGCAAAGAAGCGCTAAAGTCCTTCTACAGCTATTACAAAATCGAACCCAAAGTCACCACCGACGAGGAGATGGCAGAGGAGTTCCGCCGGCTGGACTTAAAAGCTCTGCTCATCGGCTGGGACGCAGAATCGGTGAGCGGCACCGACACCAGCCACACCAACGACGAGGTGGCGAGGCTGATAAGGAAGTTCCCTGATGTGTTCATCGGCGGCTGGGCAATGATCGACCCTTGGAAGGGCAAAGCCGCCATCAGGGAACTGGAGCGCTGCGTCAAAGAATTGGGGCTGATGGGACTGAAGTTCCAGCCACCGGCACAGGCTTTCTTCCCCAACGACAGACGCTTCTACCCACTTTATGAAAAGTGCGTCGAGCTTAAGATACCGGTCGCCTTCCACAGCGGCTTCACCGGCTTCGGCGCCGGCTCCCCGGGGGGTCATGGCATCCACCTGAAATACGCCAAGCCCATACCACACATAGATGACATCGCCGCTGACTTCCCGGAACTGACCATCATCATGATCCACCCTGCCTGGCCCTGGCACGAAGAGCAGATAGCCATACTGCTGCACAAGGCAAATGTCTTCGCCGACCTCTCCGGCTGGGCGCCAAAGTATTTCCCGGAGTCGCTGAGGAGGGAGATAAACGGGCGCCTTCAGGACAAGTTCATGTTCGGCTCCGACTATCCCGATATTCCGCCGAAGCGCTGGCTCGACGAGTTTGAAAACGGCGGCTATAAGCCTGAGGTGGTGGAAAAGGTGCTCTACAAAAATGCCCAGCGCATACTTAATATAAATATAAAGGTATAGCGCCAGGTAGGACACTTTCAGCAGGTGGATAAACCATCAGTTAGCGACAGCATCCAGCCCTCAAGGGCAAGGACATTGCTCAGGGGGGCCGGCATCAGAGCCAGAAAGCGGCTAGGACAGCACTTCCTCACTGATAGAAAAGTGCTGAAGACCATCGTCAGCGCGGCTGAACTAGCTCCCGAGGACACCGTCATCGAGGTCGGTCCCGGACTGGGCATCCTCACTGCGGAGCTGGCAAAGAGGGCTGGCAGCGTCATCGCCGTGGAGCTGGACACCAAACTGAGCGAGCTACTCGCCAGTCGCCTGCAAAAAGTGCCCAGCGTGAGAATAGTCAATGCCGATATACTCAAGGTCAGCCCTGCGGAACTGCTGGGAGGCGAGACAAGGTATAAGGTGGTGGCTAACTTACCTTATTATATAACATCGCCGGTGCTGCACCACTTCGTCCTGTCATACCCCCGCCCCACACTCATGGTGATGATGCTCCAGAGAGAGGTCGCTGAAGCAGTGGTTGCCAGGAGCGGCAAGATGGGGCTGCTCGCCATCGCCCTGCACATCTACACCAAACCCAGGATCATCGCCCATGTGCCCCCGCGGAGCTTCTACCCGCCACCAAAGGTGGAGTCCGCTATTGTCCGCTTCGACATATTGCCCCAGCCGGCGATAAATGTAGACACAGACCGCTTCCTGGTACTGGTGAGGTGCGCCTTCAGTTCTCCCAGAAAAAAGCTACGCAATTCCCTGGCACATGGCTTGGGGTTGAAGCCAGCCGAAGCCGCCAGCCTGCTTGAGCAGGCGGACATCGCCCCCGAGCGCCGTGCCGAGACGCTCAGCCTGGAGGAATGGTCGAGGCTCTACCAAGTGGTCACCGCCACAGGGGTGGAGCTGCCGCAATGCTGAAATATTTCTCCCCGGCTAAGATAAACCCGGTGCTGGAGGTGCTGGGCAAACGCCCCGATGACTACCACGAGCTAAAGAGCATCGTCCAGGCCATTGACCTCTGCGATATTCTCTATTTTGAGCCAGCAGATGAAATCTTCTTCGAATGCACCGCACCCGCCCTGAACACGCCCGATAACCTTGTAGTCAGGGTAGCAAGGCTGCTTAAAGAACACAGCAGCTATGGCGGCGGGGCGAAGATCCGGCTGGAAAAACGCGTCCCCTGGGGCGCCGGGCTCGGCGGCGGCAGCAGCAACGCCGCCATCACTCTGCTGGCGCTGAACAACCTCTGGGACCTGGAACTCTCCGCCCCCGACCTCCTCAGCCTGGCAGCAAAGCTGGGCTCCGATGTACCCTTTTTCATCCACGGCGGCACCGCGCTGGTGGAGGGCAGGGGTGAAAAGGTCACTCCGCTGCCTCCTCTGAAACCACTATGGCTGGCGCTGGTGGTGCCGCCCTTCACCGGGATGCCGGAGAAGACGGCACGCCTCTACTCGCTGCTTGAGCCGCAGCACTACACCAAAGGTGAATTCATCAGCCGGGCGCTGGAGAGCCTGCAAAAAAAGGGTGAAATCGCCCCCTCGCTGATGTTCAACGCCTTCGACATCGTGGCCCTCAAAGCCTTTCCTGGCTTGGAACTTTACTGGAATGCCCTCCAGGAAGTCGGCGCCGAAAGCGTCCATCTCGCCGGCTCCGGTCCCGTCCTGTTTACCGTGGTGGAAGACCAACGTCGGGCAGAAGACATGGCAACCGCGCTCAATAAAAGGGGTCTCAAAGCCTTCGCCGCCCAAACAAAGTCAGCACCGCAGAGAAACTGACCGCTCAGTCCTCCCGGAGAAAGCGTCCGCGGATGAACTCCACCTCGTCCCTTCTCGTCCTCAGCTCACCGTCGAGCCTGGCTGCCCGCAGCGCAGTTAACGCCTCGCCTATCGCCGGTCCCATCGGGATGCCCAGCGCTGCCAGGTCCACTCCGTCAAGCAGAGTCCTGACATAGCGCAGCTTCGAGAGATAGAGCTGTAAATGCCGTTTTATCAGCGTCAAGTCAGCCGCCACCAGGTTAGCCTCCACAGCTACACTATCATAAGAATGCAACAGCTCATACACCGCACTTGGCTTGATGTCCTCGTCAGCCAGCCTTCTTACCTCGTTCTCGAGTCTCACCGTATCCAGGACCGCCTTCGTTGCCTTGGCAGGGAAGTTCAGGCGCTTCAAAAACTCCTCCGCCTCACTTTCATTCAACTGATAGCACAGCAGGCACAGGTACAGATTAGCTGATGGTACCTTTCCGCCTCGCCTTGCCCTGCGGAATACTCGAGCCAGCCAGCCATTTCCCTTAAGCGCGGGGTGAAGCTCCTTGAGCACGCCCAGTTCCCCTGCACGCCTGAGTGCCTTCTCCGGCGCTTCCTCCTCCAGCATCCGCTCCAGCTCATGTCTGAGCCTATCGCCGCTGATGGTACGCAACATCTTCACATCGCGGCGCAGCAGCCTTTCCGTCTCCTCCTCAAAGTTGAAGCCCAGCCGCTGTTCATAGCGAATGCCGCGCAGTATCCTGGTGGCATCGTCTATAAAGCTTCTTTCGTGGAGCACGCGCACAAGGCCCTTATCCAGGTCGTCCTTCCCGCCGAGGGGATCGAAAAGTTCGCCGAAGTGCCCTGGGGTAAGGCAGACCGCCATGGCATTTATGGAGAAGTCGCGCCGTTTCAGGTCCTCAACGATGCCGCCCGGCTTCACCGTGGGCAGAGCGCCGGGGTGGCTGTAGGTCTCGGTGCGTGCTGTGGCTATATCAAGGCTGAAAGTGCTGAACCGCAACTTGGCGGTGCCAAAGCGGCTGTGGCTCACCAGCCGCACTTTATATTTTTCAGCCAGCCCCTTTGCCAGCCCGATGGCATCGCCCTCGACACTTGCGTCTAAATCCAGGTTTTCCCGCCCCAGAAACAAATCACGCACCACCCCGCCCACCAGATAGGCTTTGCTCCCGGCTTCCTTCGCCCGCTCGCCGGCCTCCTTCAAAACACCCAGTATTTCCGCGGGCAACCGTCTTTCCAGAAGCCCTTTAACTTTCAAAGCCATGCTTTGCCAGATTTGCAGGCATTCTACCCCCTGCCACCGGGACAGTCAAGACAGCCCGCGTGAAATTTGACATATCCTCCGCTCTCTGCTATATTGGTCTTAACGAAAGGGAAAGGAGCAAGCGGCTATGTGCAATACCTGCGCTGCCCATGCTAAGAAGGCTGGTAAGCCGACCAAGAAGTCTACCAAGAAATAACTGTCCCTTTCCCACCGCCAGCATTCCGTGACCCTTGAGCGGGTGTCGCGGTTTAGTGTGTTTTTTGTGCGCTGCTTTCTCAGAGCAGGACTCTTAGGGTTGACTGGCGGTTCAGTATGCCAGACAACAAAAATTTCCCCAGCACCCAAAGCGGACTAAGCTAACACACCCGAACCAGTCAAGACACGACAAACTGGTAAGCCTTACTTCTGGGCAGGTGGAACTGGCTTGCGCAGCGGTTTGAACTCGCCCTTCGCCTTCAGCCGGGAGACCACCTCTTCCGCCTCCTTCATTATCCTGTCCACCAGCTCCTTCACCGTGGGTATATCGTGAATCAGCCCTACCACCTGACCGGCGGTGAACAGGCCGTCCTCGATGTTGCCTTCCTCTAGCAACTTGGCGCCTCTGGTGCCAGCTATCAGCGATTCCAGCTCGTGGAGCCCAGCCCCCTGCTTCTCCAGCTCCGCCACCTTCTCCGCCGTGGGGTTCCGCAGGGCACGCATAGTGTTACGCAGCGACCTCATTACCAGCAGCGTATCACGTTCAGTAGCCTGCACCAGCCACTCCTTAACTTTCGGGTGTACCGGGGCTTCTTTGGTCGCCACAAAACGGGTGCCCATGTTCATCGCCTCAGCACCCAGGGCCAGCGCCGCCACCAGTCCTCTGCCATCACCAAAACCGCCCGAGGCGATCACCGGTATGTCCACAGCATCCACGGTAGCCGGTATCAGCACCAGCGAAGCCACGTCCTCCTCACCGGGATGCCCGGCACATTCAAAGCCATCGATGCTGACCATGTCGCAGCCTATCCGCTGGGCAGTGCGGGCAAAGCGCACCGCAGTGCACTTGTGTATCACCGTCACCCCCGCCTTCTTGAACTTCTCCATGTACGCTTCAGGGCTCCTCCCCGCCGTCTCCACAATCTTCACCCCGGAATCTATCACCGCATCGACATAGCCGTCGATATCGATAGGGCGGAGGGTGGGCAGCAAGGTGATATTAACACCAAACGGGTTCCTGGTGAGTTCTCTCGCCTTCTTGATCTCCGCCACCAGCTCCTGCGGAGTGGGTGAAATAAACGCTGACAGGATGCCAAGCGCCCCCGCATTGGACACAGCCGCCACCAGCTCGGCAGTGGAAACACGCATCATACCTCCCTGAATGATGGGGTACTTGATGCCTAAACGTTCAGTGACGCGGGTCTTGAACATTGCGGTTCCTCCTTTCGTTTCTCGTTACCAGCCCTACCGCGAGGTTTGGTCTAAAGCCGCCCGTGTGCTAAAATCGGAAAAACACGGACTGGCTGGATTATGGCAGGATTCGACCCAGTTGTCAACATCGCCATCGTCCTCGTCGCTGCGCTCTTCGGTGGTCTCATCGCCCACCGACTGGGGCAGCCGTTCATCCTCGGCTACATACTTGTGGGCATAGCCATCGGACCTCACGGTTTGGGTGTGGTCAAGGACCTGGTGCTGATTGAAAACCTGGCAACCATAGGCGTGGTTCTGCTGATGTTCACCGTAGGGCTCGAGGTGTCCTTCGCTCAGCTAAGAGCGGTGGGGAGGATAGGTGTTTGGGGAGGGATTATCCAGATTTTCTTCACCATCGCCCTGGGCATGGCAGCAGGAAAGCTGATACTGGGGCTCTCCCTGAGCCAGGCAGCCTTTTTCGGCTTGCTCATCTCGATGAGCAGCACCATGGTGGACTTCAAGCTGCTTATGGAACGGGGAGAGCTGGACTCCATGCACGGACGCATCATGATAGCCATACTCATCCTGCAGGACCTGGCTGTAGTGTTGATGATGGTCGGTGTCCCCCTTTTTGGCACCCCGCTTTATAAGCTCGCCCCGGTCTTCGGAGTGGCAATGGGCAAGACAGCGCTGTTCATTGGCATAGCCGTAGCCCTGGGTCTCTGGGTATTGCCCTGGCTTCTGGGCACAGTCGCCGGTGTAAGGTCACGCGAGCTTTTCCTGCTCACCGTGCTCATCCTCTGCCTCGGCGCAGCCTTCGCCACCTATGCCTTCGGCCTGTCCATCGCCTTCGGTGCCTTTATCATCGGGCTCTTGCTCCGCGAGTCGGTCTTCGCCCATCAAGCCCTGGCTGAAATAACACCGTTGCGCGACATCTTTGCCACGCTGTTCTTCGTCTCCCTGGGTATGCTACTTGACCCAAAGTTCATCGGCGGCAGCTGGATCCTGATACTCGAAATAATCGCCATCATCATAGTCATTAAATTTGCCATCTGTTTCGCGATTACCCGCCTGTTCGGCTACACCTATCAGACAGCCCTCCTTGTCGGTGTGGGGCTCACCCAGATAGGAGAGTTCAGCTTCATCCTGGCACAGGCGGGCGTGACTGCTAACATTATCGACTACGACTTCTACTCGCTCATCATCGCCAGCACCGTGGTCACCATGCTGCTCACGCCGCCGCTTCTGGCATTTACATCCCGCCTCCAGCCCAGGCTGGCCAGGCTAGCAATAGACAGAGGACAGGACAGACCGCTGGAGGTCGGAGACAGGACGGAAAAAGGCACCACACCAATACTTGATGTCGTCCTCTGCGGCTACGGCAGGGTAGGACGCAACATCGCCCGTTACCTCGATGAGCTTAAAGTGCCCTACAGTGTGGTGGAGATCGACCCCGAAGCCATCCGTGAGCTCAGGGCAAGAAGGATACCGTGCATCTATGGCGATGCCAGCAACCGGCACGTCCTGTCGCTTGTTGGGCTGGAAAAGGCTAAGGCGCTGATCGTAACTTACCCCGACCCCGTGCCCGTGATGTCCACTGTTAAAAACGCCTTAAGCATCAACCCGAAGCTCAAAATCATCACCAGAGTACACCGCCGCCGTGACGCCGACGCTCTGCACCGTCTTGGCGTCACCGAACTAATAAGTCCGGAATATGAAGCCAGCTTTGAGTTCCTCAACCGCACCCTGCTCAACATAGGCTGGGACAGGGACAGGGTCACAGAAATCCTTGCCAGCCTCAGACAGGGAAGAGAGATAAGCCAAGAGCTGTCTGACGGAGATACATAGGGTTAAGGGACCGGGGCTAGGTCTCGGCACAGGTCGGCTGCACTACATCCCGAGTTCCACATCGGGGAACACCCTCTTCACCGCTCCCTCTATCGCTTCGCTGCCCTGAAACGGACCGACTTTATATGCCTTGATGAAGCCACTGGCATCGATAAGAAATGTAAAGGGCACACCGACAATACCATAGGTCTGCGCCACCTGCTGGCGTGTGTCCAGCAGGACGGGAAAGGTGAGTCCATGCCGGGAAACATATTCAACCACCATCATAGGTGGCTCCCCCACGTTCACGGTAATCAGCACTATCTCATCATCTGACCATTTATCATAGAAAGCCTGTAAAAAGGGCATCTGGTACTCGCATGAGGGACAGTGCACCCGCCAGAAGACGAGTATCACCGGCTTGCCCCGAAAATTGTCCAGGCTGATGATATTCCCGTCAACACTCGGCAGACTGAAATCAGGCGCCTTGATCCTGTCACTCGCCCTCGGGTTTCCGGCGCACCCGGACACAAGTGAGGCCGTGACGAAGCAAAGGCACAAAGCCCGGAAAAGCAGTCGTGCCTTCATAAATCCTCACTCCGCCGACAGCAGGGGCTTGACCACATTTTCTATCTGCAACTCACTCTTGAACGGCGGGTCCCGCCTCAGTCTGATGACACCGTTTTTATCAATAAGTACGGTCACCGCATAGATGCTAGGCTTAACGCCGTATCTCTCGTTGACTTCACCTTTCTGGTCAAGTAGCACGGTAAATGTCAGCCCTTTGTCTTTGACAAAAGCTTTCACCTGTTCCGGCGTCTGCATCCAGTTCACCGCTAGCACCACAAACCCCTTATCCGACCATTTTTCATAGAAACTCTGAATAACAGGCAACTCGGTACGGCATGTTTGACTATCCACCCAGAACTTGACCATCACCACCTTGCCCCGGAACTGGCTCAGCTTTACCTGCTTCCCTTCTAAGTTTGGTAGGGTGAAATCCAGCGCCAGCTTGCCCTCCACAGTCCCGGTCTCCAGCCCTGCGACGGCGCTGCGGGTCTTGAATGTCCTGTCCTCAGAGGTCACCTCCGCTCCCCCAGCGTCTTGCACCTTCACGCGGTAGTGATAAGTGGTGTTCGGGCTTAAGCCGGTAAGAGTTGCCTTGTGGGTGGTTGTTTCTCCAGAAAGCGGCGTGGTGCTGTCGTAGGCAGTGGCAGTGCCGTACTGGACCTGTCCTTTAGCTGGCTGGTTGGTCGACCAGAGGATGGTAGCACTGGTCTCAGTGACATTGCTTACAGTGATGCCCGAAATAGCCAGCGCCACTGCAGTCCCCTTTCCTTTGGTGGTGAAATCAATTTCATGAAGTGTCTGGTTGCCTCTGGCATCGGTCGAAGTTACGGTGAGATGATAGTTGACCCCCGGCTCCAGCCCGCTGAGCACCACCTTGTGTTCGGTCACCAGCGTTTCATCGAGGTCCGTCCAAGTGCAGCGGCCGCTGGGGTCGCAGATCATCACCTGGCTGGTCGACGGCTCATCGGTCAACCAGGTGACAGTTCCACCGCTCTCCGTAATATCGGTCACCGTCACCTCACTGATGACCGGTGGTGTGGTATCTCCGGAGATAAAAGATAACCACGAGGGCAGCTGCACACTGCTGAAAAACTGCTGTACCGCGGTTATCGGCTTCTGCCAGGTCTCTCCCTGAAACCACCCCATGTTGAAACCCAGAAAGACCAGTAGTCCGAGCAGGACTATGACCACGGTGGTCATCACTATCCGCGTGGGGAAGCGCTTTGCCAGTATAGGACCCTCCGGCATCAGCGGCTGCCGCGGGAACTGCCTTACTACACCACCCTCACCCGATACAGGCCGGAACCGCGGCAATCCCGCCCCAGCCTCAGGCTGCTCCACAGTCATCTCCTCCGGTGATACCGCCCGTGGTATCGGTATGCCCCCCACCGGCGGTGGCTCACGGTAGACAGGAGCCTGTGGATAAGACGGGACCGACTGGTGCTGCTGCGGTCCCATAATGCCACCGTACCCTGCCGAGGTGGGCTGAAAGCGCGGCGGTGGGGGTGCAGGTCTGGGCTCTTCCTGCCCCGGCAAAGCAGATCCCACAGCAAAACCGCAATGCGGGCAGAACTTTGACCTGGAAGGGATTACCCCGTGACATCCTGGACAGAGCCGGGCAGCACAGTGCTCACAGAACCTGCTACCAGCATCGATCTCCCGCCCACAATTAGGACACCTGATTATAGACGACACTAATTCCTCTCTTTAAATTCGCCACCCATCCGGGTCTCGAACCCCATTCTTCCATCCCGCAACAACCACATTACGTTATTATACATCTTATTATGTCACAAGCAACAAAACCGCCTGCAGTCTACCATTTTCTCCCCCTCGGAACAAACAGGTCCGGGCAGCGCTCCGGATGAACAGCCACTTCCTTACCTGCAGCCGTTATGATAAAATAATCAAAAGTCAGGGAGGTGTGCTACCATGAAAGTCCGGGATGTGATGACCTGGAACGTTATCACCGTGTCCAGCGACACTCCAATTATGGAAGCCAGGAAAATAATGGATGCCCATAATATCCGCCGTCTCCCGGTGGTCGACCGCGGTAAGCTGGTAGGCATGGTCACTAAAGACCGCATACTCCGCGCCAGTCCCTCACCAGCCACCAGCCTCACGGTCTGGGAGATAAACTACCTGCTGGCGAAGATGACCGTCAGGGAAATAATGGTGAAGGACGTGGTCACCGTGAGCCCAGACATGTCAGCCGAAGCCGCCATAGCTCTGGCACAAAACAAAAAGGTGGGTTCACTGGTAGTTGTCGAGGACGGCAAAGTAGTGGGCATAGCCACTACCAACGACTTCTTCTACAGGATACTGAACCCCGTGCTCGGCTTGGGCATGCCCGGCACCCGCATCATCATTTCCGATGGCGCTGACCCCAAGAAAATTCCTGACATCATGGCGCTTGTCCAGAAGAGCAACTTGAAGCTGCTCTCCATGCACAGCATGCCGCCTGTGGAGGGAAAGGAAAAAGACCTCTGCCTCCACCTTGATGCCAGCGATGTCAGCCCGCTCGTAAAGGACCTCCAGGGCAAGGGCTTTAAGGTGGAGATAGTCGAGAGGTAGCTCGGAAGGTCCACAAATGCCCTATCACCTTCCGCAGGATGTTACGGTACTGCCACACCATCCCACAACATCAGGGCGCTGGGAAAGCTACACGGAAAGGGGCACTGAATGATGATGTTTATATACGGAATCCTGTTTACGGTCGCTTGTTATCTGCTCGGCTCGCTCCCCCAGATGCACCTGATCGCCCGGGCTAAGGGCATTGACCCTGATGCGGAGCCCGACCTTCATGCCGCCTTATGGCGGAAGGCGGGGCGCGCCATTGGCTTCGGTGCCATTTTTGTCGATGTGCTCAAAGGCGTCATCCCGGTAATAGCCGGCTTTTTGCTGCACCTCCCCCTAGCTACCATCCTCGCCGGCATGGTGGCAGCCATCTGTGGGCAGATGTGGCCTATTTTCGCCAAGTTCGATGGCGAGAAAGGCAATACCCCGGGGATAGGTGCCACCCTGACCCTGACCTCCCACCTCATCGCCACCTCAGCGCCACAGGCTTACATAGCGCTGCTTGCCTTTGCGGTACCGATACTCATCGCTGTTGCCATAAAACTGACCCGGCAGTTTCTGGTGCCAGGACAGACCTTGAACCAGCGGCTTATGTTCGCCACTCCCACCGGCGACAGCATGCCCGTGGGCAACCTAATAGCCTTCGCCGCTACCCCAGTAGCGTCCTACTGCACAAAGCTGCCCTTGGAAGTAACTATTGGCTTTGCCGCAGTCTTCTTGGCGATAGTCATCCGCCGCCTCACCGCCGGGCTCGGCGCCGACCTTGCCACAGCCACCATAAGCCCTGCCAGGATGCTGCTCAACCGCTTCCTCTACGACCGTAGCTATCGCTAGACAGCATTTAATTAAGACGCCGTCAGCCTTGCCCTGATGGCACGGGTATGTGGATGAAACCGTCTCTCACTTTGCCTATCGCTTCCGTGCCACCTCGATGGTACAGAAAAGCAGTATAAGCAGCCACCGCCGCATCGCACATATCGTGGTCCCAGGTCTCAACCCCGGCAGCATGTGGTAGCAGCCGCTTCAGGTTACCTCTAAGCCATTCAATGCCCCGGGGCATGGACTTAGCTGCCGGTGGTCTGCCGAACAGCCTGACCTTGCTGGCATATGGGTAGACCTCTATCACCTCAAAGCCCATCCGCTCCAGCCTTTGCTTCAGCCCCGTGCCGCGGTAGACCATGCCCCTGATGATGGACCTCTTTGTGGTGAAATAACATGGCATGCCCAGCCGCGCCAGTTCCCGCTCGCACCATCTCCCCTTGACCCCTGAAGACGGCTGACAACCGCAGCTCTGCTCCAGACAGCAGAGTCCTTCGGGCAAACAGAGCGGGGCATCTATAGCCACCACCCGAGGAGAATAGAGCTCCACTGCCCTGATGATATCATCGTCTGACCCCTCCCGCCCCTGATAGACCACACTCATCCCGTCGTCCATACAGACACAGGCGCTGCAGATACAGGGTGAGGACGTCAAATCTATGCCGAAGAACACTCTTTACTTACCCAGCCTGCGCAAAATCTCCCTGGCAACTATCACGCCGCAGGCTGCTGCCTGCACCAGCCCGCGGCTCACGCCGGCACCATCGCCGGCAGCGAACATGTTCTCTATCTGTGTCTCCAGACAGCGGCTTAGCCTGAGCTGGCTGGAGTAGAACTTCACTTCCACCCCGTAGAGCAGAGTGTGACGCGATGCCACTCCGGGCGCCAGCCTGTCCATCGCCTGCAGCATCTCCACTATCCCCTTGAGGTGCCGGTAAGGCAAGGCGAAGCTCAGGTCACCGGGTGTGGCTGCTTTTAGCGTGGGCTGTACAATGCTATGCCTTATCCGCTCCACCGTGGAGCGGTGCCCCTCCAGGAGGTCGCCAAACCGCTGTACCAGCACACCCCCGCTGAGCAGGTTAGCCAGCCTCGCCAGATACTTCCCGTAGGCAATGGGCTCGCGGAACGGCTCGGTGAACATGGTGCTGACCATTATGGCGAAGTTGGTGTTCCCGGTCCTGCGCTCGGCATAACTGTTGCCGTTGACCGTTATCACCGGGTCAGCGCCGCCGGTGGTCTCCATAATCACCTCGCCGCCGGGGCAGACGCAGAAGGTACGTATGCGGTCATCAAATGTGGGCGAGAAAAACTCCAGTTTTGGTTCATAGAGCACCGATGTCAACCCCTCAAGCACCGGCGCCGGCACCTCCACCCTGACACCGACGTCCACCGGGTTTGACTTCAAACTGAGCCTAAGCCGTCTGGCTTCCTTGGCCAGCCAGTCAGCCCCCTCCCTGCCGGGCGCCAACACAAGGTAGCGACAGCCCAGCTTCTCCCCCCTCTCAGTCTCCACGCCGATCACCATGCCGTCCTTCACCAGAACGCGTGCCGCCACCTCTCCCGTCCTCAGCTCCACCCCAGGGGAGATAAAGTCGCGCATCGCCTTCAGCACCTGGCGTGACCTCTCCGTGCCGATGTGGCGCAGCTTCACCGGTATCAGTCTGAGCTCCGCCAGCTTCGCCCGCCGCCGCAGTCCCTCCACCCCCTCACCCACACCATAGATTCTATCGCTGGCGCCAAACTTCAGGAACAGCCCGTCCACGTACTCAATAAGCCTTTCCAGCTCGTCATCCCCCAGCATCCCGCCCAGGTGTCCGCCAACCGCTGGCGAGAGCGTCAGCTTGCCATCGCTGAAGGCACCAGCCCCGCCCAGCCCGCTGGCCAGGTTGCAGGGCGAGCAGGAGGCACAGCGCTCACCCCCAGCCTGCAGCGGACAACATCGCTCATCAATATCTTTGCCCTTCTCCAGCAGCAGCACACGGGCACCGCCCCCCTGGCACAGCTCCAGGGCGGTGAACAGCCCCGCCGGACCTCCCCCCACTATGATAACGTCATAATCAGCCATTCGTTTCCACCTGCTCAGACCCGCCTGTCACCCCAGCCCGGCAAGCACTGCTGCAGCACCCCATCCGCCGCCGAATAAGGGTCGACCTCCCCAGCCTCTACCATCTCCAGGTACTTCGCCAGCCTGCCATCGCTCTCCACCAGCCTCAACACCTCGAGGGCAAGCCTGCGTTCCACCATACCCAGAAACTCCTGCCTCCGCCTTTGCCTGCGCCGCTCATCAAGCCTCCCGCTTTTTTCCATCGCCTCACGGTGCCCTGCGATCTGCCGACACAGCTCCTCGATGCCTGTATTATTCACAGCCACGGTGGTGAGCACGGGCACCTGCCACCACTCGTCCCGGGGGCGGAGCTCCAGCATCGCCCTCAGTTCATTGACCAAGTGGTCGGCACCGGGCCTGTCAGCTTTGTTGACCACAAAGATATCGCCTATCTCCAGCAAGCCAGCCTTCATCGTCTGGACGGTGTCACCAGCCTCAGGCACCAAAACAACCACCACCGTGTCCGAGTTCTGCATTATGTCCAGTTCCGTCTGCCCCACCCCCACCGTTTCTATAAGCACAAAGTCCTTGCCAAAGGCGTCCAGCAGCTTGACCACTCCTCCCACAGTCAGAGGCAGACCGCCGTGGCTGCCCCGGGTCGCCATGCTCCTGATGAACACGCCGCTGTCCAGATAGTGCTGCTGCATCCTTATCCGGTCGCCGAGCACCGCCCCACCGCTAAAAGGGCTGGTGGGGTCTGCAGCTACTATGCCCACGGTGTAGCCCTGCTTCCGCCACACCGCGGTTATCCTGTCCACCACGGTGCTTTTGCCGGCACCCGGTGGTCCCGTTATACCCGTGCAGTAAGCTTTTCCCAAACGGTGGTGGATATGCCCCATCACCTCAGCCGCCTCAGCACCACCCTGCTCCACCCTGGTGATCAGCCTCGCCAGCGCACCGGTATCCCCGCCGAACATCCTCTCCACAAGCGCCGCTATAGCCATTGTAGAAGCGCCCTCTCTGCTCTCCATATCATTCACAAGCCCAAACCATTCTATAGACTCAACCATCCCCAGTCAAACAGCCCCAAATGCCCTGCTAAGAAATCCTTGACAGTAAGTGGTGATAATGTTACATTATGCTACTATACTTACGAGGCTTACGAGGACCCCTGACAGCAACGCTAAAAACCGGAGGTTGATAATGCCTGGATTCTTGTTCATAAGACTGTCAGCCGTACTGGTAACCGTAGCACTGATAACATCCACAGCCGTTTCCTGCGTCGGGAGGGGCCCCGGGGAGGCAAAGCCAGCCCCCATAGCCGACCCCATCAAGACCGAATCAGGGTTGATAGCTGGCTCGCTTGCGGTGAGCGAGCCGGGGAAAGAGGTACGGATATACAAAGGCGTACCATACGCAGCGCCACCGGTAGGAGACCTTCGATGGAAGCCCCCGCAGCCGGTCATGCCCTGGACAGGTGTCCGCCAGTGTACCGAGTGGGGGAACCGCAGCCCTCAGACTGGAGAGTTCGGTACAGGTAACACCAGCGAGGACTGCCTGTATCTGAACATAACCACGCCGGCAAAAACGACCGCTGATAGGCTTCCGGTGATGGTGTTCTTCCACGGCGGGGGCTTGACCATAGGCAGCGGCAACGGTCCCCTTTACAACCATTACGCGCTGCCCCAGCATGGGGTTGTACTGGTAACCGTCAACCACAGACTGGGACCGATGGGTTTTCTGGCTCATCCAGCCCTCTCCGCGGAATCACCGCACAACTCCTCGGGGAACTATGGCGTCCTCGACCTAATCGCTGCTCTGCAGTGGGTGCAGAGGAACATCTCCGCCTTCGGTGGTGACCCGAACAACGTTACCATCTTCGGCGAGTCCGGTGGTGGTGGCAAGGTCCTCTCCTGTATGGCATCGCCGTTAGCCAAGGGATTGTTCCACCGGGCTATCATCCAAAGCGGCTCGGCTTATGCGGCACCCACCGGCACCGCCACCCGCGAGCAAGCGGAAAAAATGGGGCAGAACCTGGCGGCAAAACTCGGTATCAGCGGGACGCCCGCCGAAGTGCTCGCCGCCCTCCGCGCCAAAAGCTGGCAGGAGATAGTGGATGCTGCTTCAGCCAGCGACTCCGGCTACAACACCATGCTCACAGCCGACGGCTGGGTCCTCCCTGACACCGTCCACAACATCTTTCAGCAGGGCAAGCAAAATGACGTCCCGCTCATCGTCGGTGCCCAGGAAGGAGAGGTCACCGAATTGTCCACGAGCATCCCCCGTGTGGCTACGCTGATGGCAACCACCGCCTCGTCCAAAGTCTATACTTACGTATTCAGCCATGTTCCCTCCCGCTGGAAAGAGGAGGGCGTCGTCGCCTTCCATGGGCTCGAGCTACCCTATGTCTTCGGGCTCCTCGAGGCAATACCCACACTGGCATTTCTCGGCAGGACCAGCGGGGTTAAACAACCTGACCCGGGATTTGGTGACAAAGACAGGGTGGTGGCGGAACACATGATGAGGATGTGGGTACAGTTCGCCAAGACGGGAAACCCCAGCGTGCCCGGGCTCGTCGACTGGCCCCCATACCAGCCCGCCATTGAACAGTACCTGGACATCGGCTATGAACTCAAAGCCAAGACCGGGCTATCAAAAGCCGCGGTGAGTCCTACGCCGGCTGCTGCCCAGCCGGCAGGAGAAGTTACCTACACCAACTCCGAGTTCGGCTTCTCCCTCAAGTACCCTGATAACTGGATACCGAAGACCGGAGACCTGGGACCGTCAGTCATCTGGCGGGTGGGTGCAGGTAGTTATTGCGTGCCCACGGTCAGGGTCATCGTCCGCGACCGGTCTGAGGGGGCTGACCTGAAGGAGGTGTTCACCAGACACCTCGCCGCCGATGGCAACAAGACAATTGACAGCTTCTCGGCAAGCAAGGTCACCATAAACGGCACCGAGCTGGAACAGGCTGAGGTGACCTATACCGGCGCTGTCGGCAAGTACGATAGCCTCACGGTCGGGCTGGTGAGGAAGGGTAAATGGGTGATAATCGAGGTGTTCACCGTGCCCGCCTACTTCCCATTCGCCACCCCGACGCAAAAGACTGACATCATCAGCACGGTACAATTCCAGTAAACCGCATTAGCGCGGACATGTCCCAAATCGCTGAACCGTGTCTGCCATGCGGTGTGCCCATTGTTCACCGGGGGGCGCATCCATCTGCGCCATTAAGCTCATGCCCAAGACCTTTTGACAAATTGACAACATGTCTGCTTACTGTTACACTTGAGCATAGCAGAGATGCCCAGAGGAACAGCACGGGCAAACCGGAAAATAAAGGTGCTGATCGCCGATCAGCAGCCGCTGTTCCGTCACGGCGTCCGCGCCATCCTCAGCCGCGCCGCCGACATCGAGATCTGCGGTGAGGCTGGCACTCCTGACGAGCTCATGGCTGGAGTGCACAACCTCTACCCCGATGTAATCCTCCTCGATATAGGGCTATCCCGCAGCCGTCAGCCGGACCTCGCCAGGACAATAAAACAGCTCGTGCCCAGCATAGCCATCGTCATGCTTACACCCAACCCCACTGATGAAGAGCTCTTCCAGGCGATAAGGTCACGGGTGGCTAGCTACCTGAAGCGCGATGTCCTGCCCGAGGAACTGATGACCACCATTCGCCGCTGTGCCAACGGCGAGCACCCTATAAACGATGTCTTCCTCTCCAGACCCAAGGTGGCACAGCAGGTGCTGGAACAGTTCCAGGACTTTTCCTGGGGAAAGGGCGTGGAAAACTTCATCTCCCCGCTCACCCCGCGCGAGACCGAGATTTTGACCTATATGGCACAGGGCTACTTCAACAAGCAGATCGCCGCCATCCTCAACATCAGCGAGCAGACCATCAAGAACCATGTCACCTCCATCCTGCGCAAGCTCGACGCCAACGCCCGCACCCAGGCGGTCATCACCGCCTTGAAGCGGGGCTTAATCACCCTGGACTAGGCTGCCAGGACTATACCCCAAATAGCGATAGCCTCTGACTGAAGGTGCCAGCCTCCCCGTCGTAGGACAGGCTGATGGCGGATACCCTGAAGGCGGCTTTGTCCAGGTTAGCCCATCTATCGGTCACTTCGATGACATCGTAGAGCTCTATGGCGCAATTGGGCAAGGCTGACAGCTCACCGCTGGTCTTGAGCAGCCTCATCTTGGCGATGATGGCTGCTGCTACTGAAGCGCACAGTTCCGCTGATGGTATGGCTGGCTCCCTGACGATATCGAGGCGGTAGCCCACCTTCTGCACCTCATCTGAATCGTAAGCCTGCCCAAACACCAGGCTGCCGTCCGCCGCCTCGCCATAGACGGCTACGGTGTTTATATCTAAAGCCTCTATCTCCCACAATACATCGGTGGCTTTGTGGACAAGCGGTCCTGGCGGGGGCGGTGGAGGCGTCTGTCCCCCTTCCTTGGGTAGTCCGTTAAGGGCGACGGCGTTGAGAAGGTAGACGTTGAGCATCTTGTTATGTCTGGAACGGCAGCCTCATAATGCCGAATCGGGTGGCACCCGCTGCCACATTTAGGGCTCCGCCGCTCCCCTGCCAAACCACGAGTTCAAGGTATTCGTTTTGGCTGAGGCTTAGCACGGTGGATGCCAGCATACGCCACCTGCCCACTCCGTCTTTCTCCAGGGCGTACTGGGCGATGTACTGTTGCTCGCTCCCGTTCTTCCTGACATGGGCTAGCCTGCCGCCGGTGGTGTTATCGCCGAAGACTACCTGATACCATACCAGGTACCTGCCTGGGGTCTGACAGGTCAGTCTGGTGGGGTTCTGGCTGTTGTGGATATTATCGGTGTCCCACTCCTTGGTGTCCCAGGAGATGGGGGTCAAGGTGGCGTTTGGTACCGATTGATTGCCGGATAGGGTGACGCTACACGACTTCTCGGTGAGCAAGCCCTGCAGTGCCTGCACGGTGCCCTGCAGCTGCTCGAGGGCGCTCTGCAGCTCCTCAACATAGGCTGCAGTCCAGCGCAGCTGCACCTTCGCCCCGGCGCCGTGGGCTGCCGCCTGCGTGCCTTCCTTCCCCCGCTGCACGGTGAAGGCGTCACCGCTCCTCGATGTGCAGAGCAAAATCTCATCGTCTATGGAGATATGGAAGTTGTCCGCGGGAAACTTCGCCCCCTCGCCGGTGACTACCGTTAGGCTGGTGGCGCTGGCATTTATGCCGCTGGCCAGCACGCTCTCTGCATTGTTCTTAACCCTCAAAAATGGCACCTTTCACCTCGCTGTATCCCGCGCTTCAGTACCAATTTAGTCCAGGATGTACTCATGGTCAACCGTATCGCCCTCCTGCGGGCATACCATGGTGGCTTGCAAGCCGAAAAAGCGCAGTCTATCCGGCAGCATGTTGAGCAGGCGTCTGAGCACGCTGGCTGCCGACTGACCGGGCTTGACGGTAAGTCTGGGGTAGAGGGAAGTTGACAGGGTGCTCCGGCTCTGGTATGTGAGAGAGCCCCCCACCGCCTGCAGCACCGCGGCGATAAGCTGGTATGCGGTATAATCATTGGAGCCGATGTTCCACTCCACCGGCTGGTTGAACTGGTAGCGCTCCAGAAGCGCCCAGGCGTCGACCGCCTCTATTCTGAAGGTGCTCTGCGCCGGTCCTCTTTTGTAGCCCCACGAGTCTATGAAGTACCTCGCCGTCTCCTGGTACTCTTCCCCCTGCGGCGTCTTATAACCCAGATATAGGTTGACCCGTGAGCCTCGTTTTAGGTGCTCCAGATTGCCGGAGCCCGGGCTGTTGAAGTAGCCTTTGGAGTTATCGAGGTAGACGGTGAGCGCGGCTCCCGCCTCCTTCTGTCTTTCCTCGAGCCTCACTATCCGGTCCATGGGGATGGTAAACCTGCTTCCTGCGCCTGTGCCCGGGGTGGGTGGCTGCCACGATGACGGGATACCAGCCCGCCAGACCTCGTTAGCCTGCGTTGCCCAGAGGTGGGTACCGTCGGCGCACAGGGACATCCCGTACTGGGCGTATGTGGGTATGCTGTCCGCCTTGGTCCACCGGCCATCAAAGAAGTCCGTGGCTGGCTGAAGCCTGAAAATCCACGGCGTGCCCGCCCTCGTGAGACAGAGAAGGGCGGGATAGTTAGCCGGCTTGCATAAAGAGGGACCGGCTACATCCGGTGCCTCCCCCGCCAGCATTTCCAGCACAGCCTGGTTTACCTCCCAGTATGTGGGGGCCTTTCTGGCGTCGGCGCTCCCCCTCTGCTGCTGGTCGAACCGTCTCTGCGCTATCTGTCCCCTGATGTCGAGCCTTGCTCTGGCAAGCCCCACCTTGGCATCCGTTGCCCAGACGCCGGAGGTCACCCTATAGCCCTGACCGTAGACCATGCGCTGCACCGTCAGGTAAGACCCCTCCACCACGAGGGCGATGATGTTGTAATCGCCCTCAAAGTACATGGCTAGAGCCTGGACGTCGAACTGACCGGTGCGCTGGCCCGTGCCGGTGCTCCAGCTTCCCGAGGTCCTGCGCTGGATATAGAGGGCTCTGGCTGCGTTGATGTCCGACGCATGAACGACAGCGCAATCGCCATTGGGCTTGAAGGCGATGGCGACTCCCCTCTCGCATGGTCTGGTGTTCGTCATGCTCACCCAGTTGCCCCAGCTGACGCCGTCATCGGTTGACTCCCTTCTATACAGATAGGCGGCGTCCATCGCCACGATGATGACATTATTACCCGCAGCGCCGATGGCTACCCTGCCCTGGGGGCTTGAAGGGACCGTGCCGATGTTGGTCCACTGCCCGAAGTTGCTGCCGGGGCTGGGACCGGGCACCCGGGAATAAAAGACGGTCGTCCCCTGCACCCTCACCCTGTGGAGGGTGCCGGCGCCTGAGATACAGCTACCGTGCCAGAACTGCGGCTCCGTGCCGCCGTATAGCTTCGTCCAGTTAAACAGCCCTCCACCCCAATGCACCGATGGCTGCGACTGGGGGTGGCCGTAAGCCTGCACCTCAAGCTTGATGATGGGCTTGCCGAAGGGGCGCCGCTGGGCTGTGGCTAGCGTTTCGGATATCGTCCTCATCGGTCCCTCCAGGGGTAATGCATTAACGTGGCGATCGCCGGACCCGCCGCCGTGAGCGGGGCTTCTATACAGGCTGGAAAGGATCGCACCGGGGGCTTTAATAAACCGGCTATTGTTGGCGGTCCGGACATAATATAGGGAGCGCTAGGCTGCCAGCTCGCCGACGCTGTACAAGGTCGGCGTGCCCTGCGGGATGCTCTTACACCGGCGCCAGTCAAAGCCCGCCCTTACTGCGTTTTCCAGCTCCTCCAGGGTGGCGGTAGCCCTGCGGCAGGTCGCCCGGAATTCATACAGGTCCGGCGGATGAAGTTTACAGCCGTTGGGGTCTTTGTTGTTGAACTCCAGCTCTTTCCAGGCGTCCTCGGCAAGCCCCTGCAGGTAGCGCCAGTAAGCCAGCGCCTGCCTGATATCGGTGCACTCCGTCTGCTGCCCCAGCTGCTCCGCCGCCCTGTATATACTGGTCAAAGCCCGCGGCGCCTCCGGGAACGCCTTTTTAGCCAGCTCCGCGGCGGCGATGTGGAGCTCACGGATGAACTCCGCCTCGTCGAAGGGCTGCTGCACCGGTGCGGGCTGGGCTGCTGGCTCGGCTTGGGTGACCTGCGGCTTGGTGCTGAGCATGGTGTAATAGGCTTGCTCCGCCTCCGCCCTTCTAATGTCGTTCCAGCCCTCCACCACCAGATAGGCTACGCCTGAAATCAGCATCGCCAGCAGGGGCACGAATTCCTGAAGCTCGGCTGCCCGCTGCGGGTCTCCGACGAACGTGGTGACCACGGCGGTCAGGAAGGTGGCGACAAAGACGCTGTACTTCTTCTTGCCCGCCAAGAACTTATCTATCCTGTCTCCCATTTCTTCTCTCCTTTGCCTCTCGTTTTAGCCGCCATCACAATATCGGCGATGACCAGCGCGGCCATGAGTGGCCAGAACCACATGATTCACCTCCTTAAATCAGCGCCAGCAACGTGTCCGGGACCGGCTTGCCGTTCTCCTCGTAGTGGCGGGCTAGGTGCCTGGCTGCCTCCAGTATCTGCTCCTCGGTGGCTTCGACGCGCTTCCCCCGATACCCGCCGGGCGATAGGGCGGCTACGGCTGGCGGCAGCCTGTCCCAGTCGGTGGTGCGGTAGTGTCCCAGCTTGCCCCTGATAGCCCTATAGATGGCTCTGGTATGGTGGGGGAGCTTCCATGTCCCGGGGTCATCCTTATCGCCCACGATGGCGAATGCCTGATAGGGCAAGCCCTCTCTGGTCGGTGGTAGTGCCTGTGCAATCTTCTCCCCTGCCTTCGTCTTTGCCATTTTCCTCTCCTTTAATCGTTCTCCGTATACAGGACTGAAGTCCTCGCTCTGTTATCGCGGGCGTGAGCCCTGAGCGACCGCCTGAAGCGGTCGAGCATGTCCTGCCCCCACCGGAGGTAGTCCGCGTCCGCCTGCGCTCCGCCGATTCCTGCGGTCTCGGTGACATACTGGGCTATACTGAGCACGGCGTAGGCTGCCGCCCCCAGGGCGACCACGTCCTCAAATTGCGGTGGGATGGTGCTGGTCTGGCTGTCCAAGATGTGGGGCGCCAGCCAGAAGACCCTGGCATCGGTGCCGTCCCCCGAAACATCGCCCAGCAGGGTCAGGGTGTCCCTGAATATGGCGAAGCGCCGGTAGCTTTTCGGACTGCGCCCCTGCGGAAACTCCACGCGCTCGATTCTGATGCGGGGCGATAGGGCGCTGATGTCCAGCTCGCGGCTGTCGGGCTGGGTCTGCACCCCGGTGCTCATCTCCCTGGGCACATAGCGTGAGAACTCGGCAACCGCGCGCTGGATGGCGCGGTCTATCTCGCCGTCCGTCCAGCGGTAATTGTTCGAGTCCTCGTCCTTAAGGTCTCGGCGTACCAGCGCTCTCATCTGCGATAGGTCCATTTTTCCCTGCCGGGCGCCCTCAAGGGGGGTGCTTCCGGCGCCTTATTCATATTTCATCCGTCCACCTGCCCCCCTTGAGAGCTGTGAAGGTTATGGGTGCGGGCGGGAAGGAGGCAAAACCGCCCGGGGGCATTCAGCCGCCAAACCGCTAATCGGTGACGCCGATAAGGGCTGCCCTAGCCAGCCTGGAGAAGTCCACGATGCCGCAGTACCACTTTATGCGGGTGCGGGTGGCGTCGTAGGACTCAAGGCTACCGATGGGCTCGACCTGGAGCCCGCCGGGTCCCTGAATGCCGCAGACCGCCCCTTCTCCGAATTTCAGGGCGTAGATGGTAGAGCACTGCCCACCGGCGACCGCGGTCTCGTAACCTGAAGACAAAGTGTGGGTGTTCGAGATATAGTCCGAGACGCCCACCGGTATGCCGTTATAGAGCTGGATATACTCACCGAAGGCGTTTTTCTCCGTCTCCAGGTAGCTACCTGAAGCCCTGACCAGCGCCTGCAGCTTCCTGCGGCTGCGCTTGCTCATCAAGAGCAGGTCCGGCTTACCGGGCTTAACGGCGTCCACCAGCTCATCGAGCTTGGACAGGGTGAGCGCCCCGCCGCCGCCGCCCATGGTGACCACCTGACTGCCCGGCTGGCTGGTATCTATGAGCCTGACGATGCCGTCGAAGGCGGCGGCGTCGCCAGCCATGCCCAGGAAGTCGGTGGTGGTGCCGTAAATAAAAGTCTCCTCAAACTTCTGCTTCACGGCTCTGGCGGCAAGCTCCAGCACAGCCGCTTCGATGTCCATAACATTCGAGCGGGTGCCCTTGACATAGTTGTCCACATCGGCGTCCTCGACCAGTATCTTCAAGGTAGCGGTGAGCTGGTCGAACTCAAAGTTGCCGGGGGCATCGATCTCGCCGCCTACGGCGTAAAACTTCGCCTCCGGGGCGGTCCGCTCCCTGTTATAGGTGAGTGCGTTCCCCACGATCTCGATAAACGGCATCATCTGGAGGATGGGGCTGTCCCTGACGATGGTCTCGATGATGCCCTGATAGAGGACGTCGTTTGAAAGTTTAGCGTACTCGCTTAAGGTGGTTGCCATCTTACTTCACTCCTTTTTCGTCCGGTTATTTCGCCTGCCTGTTCCTCACGGCGTAGGCTATTTTCTCCCTGGGGCTCAAAGCCGACAGGTCGGGCTCCTGCCGCGGCGGCGCGCCTGCGGGGACCTGCACCTCTTTTGCCTGACCTGCGATGGCTTCTTTCACCTTACTGACCAGGTCGTTGGCTCTTCTAATAGAAGCCTTCACCTCGTCCACGGTGTCCCCCGCGATGACCTCCGCTGGGACAAGGGGGTTATGCTCGCAGGCGAGGCGCTTATATTCCTCCACGGCGAAGGCATAGGCCGCTCTGGCGCCCTCAAGCTCCTGCCTGGTGAGCTCCAGCGACCTCTTCAAAGCTCCGATGTCCTCGTCCCTGATAGACACCTCCCGCTCGAGGGCGGCTATCCTGGCTTTAAGCTCCTCAGCCCCCGCCGCCCCGGCTTCAAGCTCCTGCCTGATGTCCTTCCTTGCGTCCTCTCCGGGGTCGCCGTTTTTCTCCTGCGGTTCCGGGTCAACTACGGGCATTCTCCCTTTTCTCCTTTCGTTTAATCTTCGAAGCCCTCCGGCTCGGCTGACGTCGCCCTCACTCTCGCTCCGCCTCTGCCGGGGCTCGCCCTCAAAGTCTGGTTCATCTCCATAATCCGCCGCCTCTCATCCAGCCATCTCTGAAACTCGACGTCGGGGTCCCTGATGCCGAGCTCGTTCATGGCGGTACGGCGTGCGTGGATACCCGACATAACGAGCAGCTGCTCATTCTGCGCCTGCCGTGCCCTGTCCTGCGGGATGATGCTGCCCCACTGCACCTGCACGGTGACATCGGTCAGGTCCTCCTTCCCATAGAGGCGGTGAAGCTCCAAAATCATCCGGCACCGCTTCTCGTAGGCTGCCTTTCTGATGGTCCGCTTCCGCTGCACCTTCTGGAGCAGGCTCTGCAGCTCCACCTCAAGGGCAACGCCCGAAAGCTCCCTTTCTATGCCGCCGTAGGCTGCCCGGGGCGCCTCCGACAAATCGTGGAGACAGCGGTAAATCAGCCCGATGTAGTCGACATGAAGTCTAATACCACCGCCTTGAAGCAGGTCAAGGATATACGCCCTGGTATCGGGCGGCAATGTCCACACCGCCCCGGGCTGCACCTGGATGTCCTCGGCTTGCTCCACGCCCTCGAGCACGGCGATGGGGTTACCTGACACCTCGAGGATGCGGGACAGCTGGGTCAGCGCCCTATTGAGCTCCCGCTGCGGCTGCATAAGCTGGGGGATATCGGAGACGCCCCAGAACTCCTTCGGCTGGCGCAGGTTGGGGAAGATGACGAACGGGATAAAGCCGTAGGGGTTCCTCTGCCTCTTAAGGGGCTGGTCGCCCAGGTAGAGCTCGAAGTCCGTTGCCGTCCACACCTCGGTTATCCTTGCGCTCCTGCCGGCTAGCTTGATGCCGTAGAGCATCTGTATCTCATCTGCGGTCAGCTGGTACTGGGAAGCCACCCTCCACACCCTGGAGGTATCATCGCCCAGCCACCAGGCATATACCCCCTCCAGCGACGGGCTGGCGACCCTGATGCGCTTTTCCTGCGTGTCCCAGAGCACCTTATAGCAGCCGTCGCCCAGGACGGCGCAGTCGACCTCCGTCTCGTAGTCCAGCTGTGCCAGGTGGTTTTTATCGTAGACATCGTAGAGGACGGCTTCAGCCCGCCTCGCCCTCTCCCTCGCCCCGTCCGTGTCGTCTCCGGGGATGCACATCATATTGAAGCCGTGCATCAGATAGCTGGTGACCTTGTCGATGGCTACCCTGGTGTAATTGAACACAAGCTGGCGGTGGCGTGAGCGCTCCTGCCACTGGATGCCGTTGTAGAAGTCGAGGTGCTGCCTGTAGCCGGCTAAACGCTTTGTATCGCGGGAAGCCAGCCCCCTGGGGCTGAAGTCGCTCATGCCACCCCCTTGAGCGCCCGCTGCACCGTGCGCACGCTGACACCGAAAGCCCTGGCTATCTCGGCGGTCCCCCTGCCCCGGGCTTTCAGCTCCCGCATCCTCTCCGCCCTCACCTTCAGCCTCAGCCGCTGCCTCAAGCGCGGCTCCTCCTCCACACACCTCTCCAGCGGACACTCCAGACACCTGGGATGAAGCTCACAACCCTCATCCCGCCGCTCAAAGTCCTCGGTCAAAAACCCCACCATAATACCATAAATATTAGTACACGTGTTCTATCATTTCAAGGGGATGATGTCGCTGTGTGGGGTCTGCGGGCTTGACAAAAGCGGTCAAAAAGGCAAAACTGGTAGGCATGGAGGGCTTAAAGCGATTGAAGCTGCTCAGCCTGCTTCTGCTGGTGCTGCTGTCCCCGTTATGGTTCCCGGCAGAAGCCGCCGCCAGTGGCGGCTGAGCCGGCGATGTCTGTTCCACGGTCAGTGGAATAAGCGGAGAGGGCAAGGGCACCGTGGGCTCCACGGTGACCATCACCATAACCAGCACGGCGACCTGGTTCCGGGGCGACTATCAGGTGGTCTGGAGCAGCAAGCCGCTGACCCCGGAGAGCACCGACTACGTTGTGCTCAAACAGGCGACCACCCCGCGGACGCAGAACCTGACGGTGAGCTTCACCGTGCCCGAGACGCCCATGGGGAACAACTACCTTCAGGTGCGCTTCTTCAGCCGTCCCGAAGGCACGGAGTATTTCAAGAACCTTCCCTATGTTGGCTCCGCCGGGCCCTTTATCGTGGTGCCCGACTTCAAACTGTCGCCGGACTCCGCCGCACCCGGCAGGAAGGTGACCCTCAGCGGCACCGGCTTCCCGGCGAGCAAGCCGGTGACCATCAGCTTCGACGGCAGGGAGCTCGACCTCAACCTCAGGACCAACGATAAGGGCACCTTCGTCACCGAGCTCACCGTCCCCCAGACCATCGCCGGAAGGCACGAGCTCAAAGCCTACGCCGAAGCCATGGCTTACGGCAGCGAGCTCGCCGCCAGCCTCCAGGTGGTGCCGGCGCTGACGCTCTCCCCGGAGCGCCCCGGCATCGGGGACACCGTCACCGTGACCGGCTCCGGCTTCGCCGCCAACAGCCAGGTGACCATCAGGTACGATGACATCCTGATAACCGAAGCGGCGAAGACCGACCTGAACGGCAGCTTCAGCCACGAGTTCCAGGTGCCCGAGACCAAGGAGTCGCGCCACAGGGTCACCGCCACCGATAAGGCGGGCAACAAAGCCACCTTCGAGCTCCCCCTCGAGTCCCAGCCCCCCGAGGCGCCGACGCCCCTCTACCCCACGAACCAGCGCTTCGGCTGGCTCGGCTCCCGGGTGGTCACCTTCAAATGGGAGCCGGTGGAGGACCCCAGCGGCGTCAGCTACACAGTGGAGGTGGGCACCACCCCCCGCGTCTTCCCCCCGGTGGTCTCCAGGGAGAACATCACCGCCAACACCTGGAGCGTCAGGCTCAAGCCCGGCACCTACTACTGGCGGGTGAGGGCGGTGGACGGCTGCGGCAACAAAAGCGAGTGGGAGTCCACCTACTACGCCTTCAGCGTCGGCTTCTTCTCCGGCTGGATGCTGGTCATCGCAGCCGCCGTCCTGCTCATCGTCTTCATCCTGGCGCTGCGCGCCTTCTTCCGCAGGCTCAGCGAATACATCAGGTAGCCGCCGCAACCGGGAGATGCGCACCCGGAAGGGCGACCGCTTCAGACCGACGAGCGGCGGTAAGGTAAAAGGGACCTAGGAACAGGGTCTTGACAGGCGTGGTAAAATAGTACCAGACGGACGGAGAGAGGTCCGTCGGATGAAATATCTGTGAAAGGAGGTGGTGCCATGGCAAAAGCGCCGCGGCAGGGGATCTGCCACGGCAGAGCGATCGCCGTCCTGGCTCCGGGACATAGGGTCCACTTTTCAGGGGAGCAGCCCGGGGGCGGGCTCTAAAAATACCCGAAAAAAGTGAACACTTTCCCGAAAGGGTTTCTCCAAAACCGGAGGCGGAGTCTAAAAAATATACTTCTCTCTCCACAGAGAAAGGTCGAGCTCCGCCGAAGGTCTCCGGAAAGAGCCGGAGACCGGACTGCCGCAGGGCAGAAAGGTCAAAGCTAGTTTTCGGAGTTCACCAACCAAGGAGGTAAAATGAAAAAATACCCTAGTATGTTTGGAGTCCTGGCGGCACTGCTTCTGGTCGCCAGCTTCATCGTACCCGGCAACCTCATCACCCCCTCGCCTGTGGAAGCCGACCCGGCGGTGTGCGCCTGGGACGCGCTGTCCACACCGAGAGGCACCCACCCCCTGTGGCCTAGCAGCGATATCATTGACATGTCGGTGAGCGGCAGCAACATAGCGCTGGTGGCGAGGTCCACGGGGACTCTTATTGGTACACCGGATATAACTACCAACGCGCTGTTTATCAGCACCACCAGCGGCATGTCGTTCACCACCGGCGCCTGGGCTAACTGGCGCGTAGAATGGGCGCGGGTGTTCGGTACTACTCCGTCGTGGGCTGGCCACAACGTCTACCTGGTGGCGATCGCCCCGGACAACCCCAACGTCATCGCCATCGTCACCGACAACAAAACCGCTAGCAGCGGTCCCCGTGAGGTGTGGGTCACCACCAACGGCGGCGGCAGGTGGGAGATTACCAACCTGAATGCCACCCTCGGGGCTGGTGAGTTCATCCGCTGGATAGACATCTCGGTTGACTACGGCGGCAGGCGCGATATCGCCGTGGGCACGGTAGACGGGTCAGGCGGAGGCGATGTCTACGTGCTCAAGTCCACCGGGTTTACCGGCTGGATGAAGCAGGGATTCGATGCCGCCCCCAGCATCGGTGACTTCGTCGCCGGCAAGTTCTCGCCGAGCTACACCAGCGACGCCGCCCTGGCGCTGGTGTTCGCCACCGCGGAC
>DAOTWF010000031.1:0-5269 GCA_034435835.1 Dehalococcoidia bacterium
AGCACCTTCCGGTTAAGGTAACCTTCGTCACCCTTCCAGTTACACCTTATTCCCAGTAGACAGGCGCTGACGAGTTTCATGTAACCCTCAGGCTGGCGATGTCTCTTCGTGTTTGGAGTAAACGAATATTGGCTGCAAAGCGGCGTACTCTTCTAAAGGCGTCTGGCAAGCATTCGCAAGAGATAGCCCGGTGCTCTGCGGAGGACGTACCATAAGCCGTAAGTTTTGATGTGCTTCATGCCGAACTGCCAGAAGCTGGTGAATTTATCGGCAAATCCCACGGTCACCAGGTAAGCACGGCTTACGGGTGGTGCCTTATAGTTCAGGAAAGGTGCCAGTGCCTGGGCATACCCTTCAGCCACCGCATCCCTGTTATGGTTGGCGATGACAAAATCGTAGGCATTACGGGCTATTCTATATCTCAGGTCGGGGTCTTTGATGAGCCTGATGATGGCGTCCCTCCAGGCATCGATCTCGTTGGGGACGAGCAAGCCGGTGATGCCGTCCTGTATAGCGGCGGTATAAGGCTCGATTTTGGTGTATATACCGGCGCAGCCGATATGGGCATATTCCAACAGTTTGTTATAGAACTTATAGGTGGTGAACTCGTGCTCCCATTGCGGTGCCAGCCCGATGTCCCAGCTAAGCTTGCTTTCGAAGGCGAGGTAATCATAGTAATTTGAGATATGCGGTGTATAGATTGTTGCCACAGGGAGACCGTCGAGCTCGTCTGGCTTGGGACCGATGATATGCGCTCTGAAGTTGTGATTTACTGCGGTGGTGGCGGCAAGCACCGGGACAAGGAAGGAGTTCAGCAGTCTTAAATGGTCAGGACCGCCGGCATAGCCCACGACCGGTGTGGTATCCCTGAATTGCGGCGGGCGAATGGTCTCCAGCCCACAGGGAACGGGCAATACTTTAACCTCGTCGCCGCGTATTGCCGAGAGTTTATCTGCCAGCTTGGGGCTGGGGGTGAAGAAAGCATCGGCGGTGCGGATATGGTTTAGGAGGTTCTCTTTTACCTCCCGGATCGAAAGGTAGGGATAGATGAGGGAATATTCGGGGATGCCGAGCAGGTCGTCGTCCCAGTAGCACAGCACCTTTCTGCCCAGCTCCTTTGCCTTTTCGGTGTAATGGGAGCTTAGAGGGCTTATGCCGCCACGGACAACGAGCAGGATATCGCACCAGGCAATATCTGCCAGCGAGAGGTTTAACTCGTTTTTGTATCTGAAGAGACACAAGCCGCGCTTCTGGAGCTCAGCCAGGGGGATGATGGCGCCCAGCTCGGCGGAGGGTGTTCTGTCGGTGCATGTGACCAGGAAATTGGGCATGTGGCGCCTCCTTACGGTGTAAAGATTTTCGTGGCTGCTATGATACGATTGTCGGCTGAGGCTATCTTTATGCCGAGAATTCCGGTAGGCGGGTGGTGTGCCTTCGGTTGCAGCTTTATGGCGAAGCCTGTCTCTATCCCCGGAAAGCGGGTGAATGAGGAAAGGTGCACTGCGAAAGTCGGGGCTGCGGCAGGCTGTAGGTGGGATGACTTCGCTCATAGGAATATTGTGCCTGACAAAGTCATCACGGTGCTCCTCCAGCCAGGGGATGACAACATTTGAGTACAGTCGAGCCAGTCTCTCATCCCCCAGGACCTCGCGGTAGTGCTCCAATGACAGCACCTCGAAAGCGGTGATTTGCTGTGGCGAGAGCTCAGACGGAAAAGCAAGCAATGTCAGTGAAACAAGGTCCTCATGGTCGGGTGGCGGTGCCTTACGGGCTAGGGAATCGGGCAGATCGCCGTGAATGCGGACCAGCACTTGGGGGACGAGATGGGGTAGTTCAATTTGGGTGAGCCTGAGCCACAGCTCCCAGTCAGTGGAGCGACGGAGGACGACATGGGGGTTATAAAGTCCTCTTGCTTCAAGCAAGCTTCTGTGCACCACCACAGAGGCATTGGCTATTTTGTTGCTCTTGAGGAGGCTCTCATAGGGATGGGCAACCGTGGGGAAGCGGGGATGAAAGAGCTTGTCTCCCAGATAATATTCTGCTTGACAGTGGACGAAGCGCTTCCGCTGCTTTTCTGCCTCGGCGATGACCACCTCAAGGAAGCGGGGCAACCATTCATCGTCGTCAAAGGCGAAGGCAAGGTGATCGCCACGGCTCAGGAGAATGCCTTCGTCCACCCTGAGTGCGGGAAGCCCTGAATTGAGCCCATGGCGGACATAGATTATGCGGGCATCCCGCTGCTGAAAATCGCGGACTATATCCTCAGTGCCGTCTCTGGAACCATCGTCCACTATGATAAACTCGAAGTCGCCAAATGTCTGGCTGAGGACGCTGGCGATCGCCCGCTCCAGCAGCCCATCGTGTGCCCTGCAGTAGGTGGGCATGATGACGCTGACCTTGGGGTCAGCCGGCGGGTCTTGCGGTCTGATTACTTTTTGGTCTTTAAGAAACTCGGCAAACCGCATAATTTTCCCAGCTTATTTTTGATTGAGATACCTTTCCGCTTTGAGCCCCATTTGATAGAGGTTGCCGACCTCGGAATCCATGGTGAAACCGCAGCCGAGATAGATGTTTATAGCCACCTCGTTGTCTTTGAACACCTGCAAATATACGCGTTTCAACTGCAGAGCATTGAAAGCCCAGTCGAGAAGGAGTCTTGTTGCCTCCTTAGCCAGTCCTTTCCCCTGAGCCTCCTTTTCACCTATCATCAGCCGACCGTATTCCGCTTCACCCTTTTCCAGGTCTATATTATACAGCGATACCTGCCCCACCGGCTTGTCGGTCTGTTTATCTTCTATAATGAAAACGAAATCGTTGTTGCGTTTCTGGTACTCCTGCCACCAGGCGAAATGCTGCTCGGGGGTGACCGCTTCCGAGTGAATAAACCAGCGACGGACATCGTCGCGGTTGCGCCAGGCTAAGGTGAGAGGCAGGTCCTCGGGGGAAAGTAGTCTGAGCCGTGTCCTCTTTCCGGCAAGGGTGAGGGTGCTGGCTTTCGAGCGTGCTAACTCGACGTGGTTCAAAGGCATGGCACTTAGTTCAGTGGAACTGAAGGGTGATCGAATAGGTGTGTCCGACCAGGTGTCTGATATACGCTTGCTCAATCGGTCTGGTGGCGCAGCGGTACACAAAGCTGAGAAAACGGGGAAGTGAGTAGCAGTTATTATAGAAGGGACCGCCCAATTGGATATCAGAGAAGGTGAATTCGTCGTCGGCATTGGGCGTGAACCATGAGACGATGTACAGTTTGCTAGCAGTGATGCGAAGCAGCTCTTTCATTGCCTCCTCATAGCTTGGCAGGTGTTGCAGTACCTGCACGCAGATAACGTTTGGCTGTGAGTTGTCCAGATACGGCAGGCCTAAAACATCCAGCTTAACGAACCTCGCCTTAGGGAACCGTTTCCGTGCAATCTCCAGCATTTTAGCAGAGATATCGCCGCCAGTGTAAGTCTGTGGGGTGACGATACCCATCCTTCTGAGTTCTGCGTAGATAAGTCCACTGCCACAGCCTATCTCCAGGAGAGGAATTTTTCGACCGAGGCGAACTTCGATATCAGCAGCCACCATCTTGCGGAAGGCTATCTCGTCCCTATTGCTTGCCCAGTAGTGGTCAATGAGTCGCGCAGTCTCTTCTTTGTCCCAGTTTTCCCAGGGGCGCATGTTAGCCTCAGATAGCCTGTTGTTGTCTGGCGCGCTGACGGTGGCGGTTTCTGAGCTTGCGGCTGCATTTTATCAGTACCTCGCAAACCATATCTAGGTCCTTTTTGCTTAGGCGGAGATGCATGGGTAACGAGAGAATGTGGTTACTGATCTCGTGGGCTCTGGGGCAGGTGCCGTAGGCATACTGGTACATGACGTACTCGGTGTTGTCGCGGTAATGGACTCCGGGGTAGATACCGTGTTCATTCAGGGCGAGGATAAGCTCATCGCGGTTGTCCACCAGCACCTGAAAGAGATGGCGGGAGGACTCACAGCCGGGGGCGGTGGGCACTATGGTGATATCGCGCACGCCCTGAAGGTTCTGGGTGTACCACTCAGCAAGCTGACGGCGGTAGGCATTGTCCTGGTCGAGGTATTTTAGCTGGACGAGGGCGATGGCTGCCATTATGGAGTTGCCATGGTATTTAAAGCCGGTGTACTCAACTTCGTATAGCCAGCGGTAGGCTCCGCCGCCGATGGTCCTGGCATAGGTGTCCTTGTTTATGCCCAGCCAGGTGAGCTTCCTCACCACCTCATCGTCCTCTGCCCGAGCGAAGCAAATCATGCCGGAATCGGCGGTGGGCAGCGGCTTTACCGCATGGAAGCTGAAAACGGTGGCATCAGCCTCGCCGCCGATATGCCTGCCGTGCAACCTGGTGCCCGCCATATGGGCGGCATCTAGGATGAGCGCCAAGCCGTTTTGACGACAGATATCAACTATCCTCTCATACTGACCAGTATTGCCACCCATGCCCACGAACATGATGGCACGGGTGCGGTGGCTGAGTTTCTGCAGGACGTCATCGGGGTCGAGGCAGATGTACTCATCAACATCGGCGAATACTGGCTTGAGGTTTTCGTAAAGTATGGCGTGGTTGGTGGAAACGAAGGTTATTGGTGTGGTGATCACCTCATCGCCGTCCTGCCAGCCGAGGCGGTGCTTGAGCACATGGACGGCGAGATGGAGGCCAGCGGTGGCGGAGTTGAGGAAGTGGGCGTGCGGTAAGCCCGTATACTGCTTCCAGGCTTCCTCGAAGACAACTGTCTTGAAACCAAGCCCAGTCCACCCTTTCTCCAGACACTCACGGATTTCCTGCAGGCATTCTTCTACTCTGAAGGTCGGTACAAACAGCTGGATATCCATTTACCCCCTCACTGCTGTGACCCTTTATTCTTTCACTCGCTATGAGACGGGTGCAGTACAGTGCATAATAGCTCTGCCTGCTATTGTATATCAATGTCTCACTAAAAGACAAATCTGCACCGGAAACGGTGTGAGCATTTACAGTTTATTGCTTGCATCCCGGCGCCGCCGGGCGGGGAACAATGTTGTTACAAGTTCAGACCACAAGGCGTGGCTGTTGCTCAGTCGTGGCAGAGTACGATACACAGCTGTCCCAAAAGGGCTGGGGCAACCCAGCGAGGGTGCTGGGGAGTGCGGTTTGTAGTGCTATGGGTAGGGGTTATGGAAGAACCGCGGTGGCTGAGGCAGGCAGAGAAGGACTTCCAGACCTACCGATGAACTCGGTTATGCCCAGCAGCCTGGCTATCTTCAGCGTCTCCTCGGCGC
>DAOTWF010000032.1:0-35127 GCA_034435835.1 Dehalococcoidia bacterium
AAACCCCCCCGCCGCGTTTCTCTATGGGGACCATTGTTAGGATTGAGCGATGCGCAGAGCTCTGAAGGTCATAGATGCCATCAGTGAATGGTCGGGGAAAGTCGTTAGCTTCCTGGTCATTGTATTCACGCTGGTCATTTTGTACGAAGTCGTAGCTCGGTATCTCTTCGATTCGCCCACGAACTGGACGTTTGAGGTCTCGTTGGCATTTTACGGTGCCTATATCGTGTTAATCGGTGCTTATGTGCTCCGCGTGGGGCAGCATGTAAACGTAGAAATATTATACGGTCGTTTTCCCCCCAGGGTGAGAGCGGCGGTAGATCTATTTACTTGGTGTCTCTTCTTCCTCTGGGTTGGCTCCATGATATGGGAAGGGTGGCAGTCGGGCTGGCATTCTCTGCTGGTGAGGGAACGTGAACCGACAAGCTTTGGCTGCCCCGTTTATCCGGTCAAACTCTGCATACCTGTGGGAGCATTTCTCCTCTTCCTGCAGGGGCTGGCAGACTATGTGAGAAATGCCGTTCTGGCGGTAACTGGGAGGGAACCCTGATGTCGCCAGAACTGGCTACCGTTATTCTCTTCGGTTGTCTGGTTCTATTCTTGGCACTGGGGCTGCCACTTGCTTTTACATTGGGAGGTGTGGGTGTAATCGGTATATTGCTCCTCTGGGGTCCAGGTGGTCTCATGGTGGTGGCATCCCAGATGTATGCTGCCATGGGGAAATTCACCCTGGTGGCGGTGCCACTCTTCATCTTTATGGCGATGCTGCTGGAAAGGGCTGGCGTTGCTGACGACATGTACACCATGATGCACCGCTGGATGGCTGGTCTACGTGGGGGGCTAGCAATGGGCACAGTGGGTATCTGCACCGTGTTCGCTGCTATGTCTGGTATAAGCGGTGCAGCTACTTCCAGTATGGGGGTGATCGCGCTTCCTGAGATGCTGAAGCGAAGGTACGATAAGAAAATAGCAATAGGCTGCATCGCAGCTGGGGGTGCGCTGGGGATACTTATTCCACCGAGCGTGATAATGATACTGTACGGCGTCTATACCGGCGAGTCCATAGGGGCGATGTTTATGGGAGGGGTCTTTCCCGGGCTTCTGCTCGCCACTTTGTTTGTAGTTTACATAGCTGTACGCTGTTGGCTGCGACCGGAGGAGGGGCCCCCTTTACCGCTTCCTGAGCGGGCGACCTGGGGTCAGAAGCTAGCAAGTTTGCGAGCTGTAATTCTTCCGCTGGTCATCGTGGTGATGGTGTTGGGTTCGATATACTTCGGGGTGTGCACGCCGTCTGAGGCGGCGGCGATAGGTGTGCTGGGGGCTGTGATCTCGGCTGCTGTGTATCGCAGGCTTAACTGGACGATGGTCAAAGAAGCCTGTTACCGCACTGCCGGGCTTAGCGGTATGATAATCTGGATACTGGCTGGAGCCTATTGCTTCACAGCGCTGTATACCACCACAGGGGTTTCCCACTTGTTACAAGACCTGTTGCTTTCCGTGCCTGGCGGGCGCTATGCCGTATTGGTCACCATGCAACTGGTGTTCTTCGTCCTGGGGTGTTTTCTTGATCCCGTGGGAATAATCATGATCTGTACCCCGATATTTATTCCGGTGGTCCAGGAGCTCGGCTTTAGCACCCTGTGGTTTGCCATTCTTTTCGTAGTGAATATGGAGATGGCTTACTTGACGCCACCGTTTGGTTTCAACCTGTTCTATATGAGAGCGGTGGCTCCGCCGGGAACGACCATGATGGAAATATACCGTTCTGTGGGTCCCTTCGTGGGACTTCAGGCGCTGGGGTTAGCCTTGATAATATTGTTTCCCCAAGTGGCGTTGTGGTTGCCTCAAACAATGTTGCGCTAGTTACGTGGATTTGGGGAGGGTGGAGGCGGCTACTGACTAGCAAGTCAAAGACCTTTGTTGGCGATATAGAGAGCAAGATCGGCGAGACGGCAGCTATAGCCCCACTCGTTGTCGTACCAGGCAAGCACTTTGACCATGTTGCCCATGGTCATAGTGCTGGGGGCATCGAAGATGGAGCTAGCTGGGTCGCCCTTGAAGTCTGAACTCACCAGCGGCTCATCGCAGTAGCGCAGGATGTCGTTGAGCTTGCCCTGTGCGGCAGACTTGAACACTCCGTTGACCTCGTCCACGGTCACCTCTTTCTCCAGGTCAGCCACGAAATCGCACATGGAGACCGTGGGCACCGGTACCCTGTAGGCAACGCCATCGAGCTTGCCTTTAAGCTCCGGGATTACCAGGCCGATGGCTCTGGCAGCGCCGGTGGTGGTGGGGACTATGTTTAGCGCTGCAGCACGAGCACGGCGCAGGTCTGAATGGTACATATCGAGCAGCCGCTGGTCGTTGGTGTAGGCGTGGATTGTGGACATGAAACCGCGCACCACCCCGAAGTTCTCGTGGAGCACCTTTACCACCGGGGCGATGCAGTTGGTGGTGCACGAGGCGTTGGAAATGACCCTGTGTTTCTCCGGGTCATACTTGTCCTCGTTAACGCCGAGGACGATGGTAATGTCTTCTCCCTTGGCTGGTGCTGAGATGATGACTTTTTTGGCACCGTTCTGAAGGTGGGCAGCGGCTTTGGAGGCGTCGGTAAAGAGTCCGGTGGACTCAATGACTATGTCAACTCCCAGACCGTGCCAGGGGATTTTTGCCGGATCGCGCTCGGCGAGCACCTTTACCTTCTTACCGTTGACCATTATGCCATCGCTGACTGCCTCTACCTTCCCCAGATACATGCCATAGGTGCTATCGTATTTGAGCAGGTGGGCATTAGTCCTAGCGTCGGTGAGGTCGTTGATAGCCACTATTTCGAGCCTGCCGGCATAGTGCTGGGTTATTGCCCTGAAGACCAGCCTGCCGATTCTACCGAAACCGTTGATGCCGATTTTCGTTGCCATTATCCTGCCCTCCCTGTTAAATTCAGGATCGCTGCCTATTATAGCTCACCTTTATCCTAGTGCCAATACCTCCCCTGATGTTCCAGTCTGCAGTAATCTCCATCCGCAGGGGCTCGATGGTGCTAACTAGGTCTTCCAGTATGCGGTTGGTGGCTGCTTCGTGGAACATCTCCACCATGCGGTAGCTGGTGAGGTAAAACTTGAGCGATTTCAGTTCGACTACTTTCTTGTCAGGTACATATTTTATGTTGATGGTCGCCCAGTCCGGTTGCCCGGGGTTGAGCGGGCAGAGGCAGGTGAACTCGGCGGTGGTTATCTCCACCTCGTATTCTCTGTCCGGATGGGGGTTGGTCAGGGCTATCAAAAGGTCCTTCTGCGGTTGCGACTTATATTTGAGCCTCAGCCCCTTCACCTTTTTCTTAAGCTCCTCCATCATCCTCACTCCCCTGTCCAGTACAGGTCCAAGCCGTCCTTGGTGAACTTCTGTGCTCTGCCTTTGCTGGTCAGGTATTTGAGGTGAGCCAGTGTCTCCAGCACTGCCAGCCTTTTATCGAAGTTGGAAAGCTTGGAGAACGGTATTGGTTCGCCTGCGGGCATCCACAATATCTCGCTCGCTATCTGGTAGGCGGTCTTCATCTCGTCCTCCGCGGCGATGACTATTGCCCGCTCCCGCTCCTGGTGGTGGTACAATAGCTCGTTTATGCGCAACCTGATCCCGGAGAAAACGGAGCCGTGTCCAGGAAAGACGAGGTTGATATCGAGCTGGGTCAGGGCTTCCAGTGCCGCAAGGAAGTCGCCCAGCGGGTTATCACCCGACTGAGGATGGAAGCCAATGTGTGAGGTGATATCCGGCAGGACATGGTCGCCGGAGAACAAGAACTTCCTCTTGGGCTCGTAGAGGCAGATGTGGCCCGGTGAATGGCCCGGGGTGATGATTACCCTGAGCTCTGCTGAACCGAGCGAGATCTTTTCTCCGCCCTTGAGCTTGTTGTCAGCTGTCACCATCCCCACGAACTCGCGCAGCGGCATGGCAACCTCAACCAGCTCCGGCAGGTCCTCTTCGGGGACGCCGTTCGCTTGGAGGAGCTCCCTCATCTCTGCCAGCAGGCTCTCCGGGTTCTGATAGCGGGACTCCAGCAGCTTCTCTTCGGTCTCACTGAAGGCAACTGTTGCTCCGGTCATCTGTTTCAGTTTTGCTGCCATTCCGTAGTGGTCGGGATGGATGTGGGTGATGATGATGTGGGTTATGTCTTTAAAGCCGAAACCCCCCAGTTTTAGCCCGTCCCTGAGCGCAGCGAAGGCTTCAGGTGTGTCGAATCCGGTGTCTATGAGTACATTGCCCTTGTCCCCATGCAATACATAGACGTTTACGTGGTCCAGCGAGCCACCCGGGAGGGGAACTTTTATCTGGTGTACGCCTTGGATTATTTCCATGCTATTTACCTCCGTGTCTCTGGAAAATCTCCTTGCCCGGGAAGCGAGCTCTGGTGCCCAGTTCCTCTTCAATCCTGAGCAGGCGGTTGTACTTCGCCACACGCTCGCTGCGGCAGGGGGCACCGGTCTTGATGAGCCCCGAACCCATAGCCACCGCCAGGTCAGCGATGGTGGTGTCTTCCGTCTCACCAGAGCGGTGGCTGATTATGGTCAGCCAGCCAGCCTTCTGAGCCCTCTTTACCGTGTTGATTGTCTCGGTAAGCGTGCCCACCTGGTTGGGCTTTATTAGAATGGCATTGGATGCCCGCCTGGCGATGCCGGTTTCCAGACGCCTGAGGTTGGTCACATAAAGATCGTCCCCCACCAGGGCGATTTTATCGCCTAATCTCGCAGTGAGTGCCACCCAGCCGTCCCAGTCGTCCTCAGCCAGCCCGTCCTCGATGCTCACGATGGGGTAGTCGTCCACCCAGCGGGCGTAGTACTCGATGAGCTCGCTGCTGGTGAGGGAGGAACTCTCACGGCTGAGTAAATACCTGCCGTCCTGGTAGAAGCTGCTGGCAGCGGGATCGAGGGCTATGAAGCAGTCCTTACCCGCTTTGTAGCCCGCTTTTTCAATGGCGACAAGTATCAGTTCCACCGCCTCTTTGTTCGACTTCAGCGATGGGGCAAAACCGCCCTCGTCTCCGACGTTGGTGCTCAAGCCCCTGTCCTTGATGACCTTCTTCAGGGCATGGTAGACCTCGGTGCCCATCTGGAGTGCTTTTTTGAAGCTGGGGGCACCGGCGGGCACCACCATGAACTCCTGAAAGTCTGTGGAGTCAGCAGCATGTTTACCGCCGTTGAGGATGTTCATCATCGGCACGGGCAGGAGGCTGACAGAATTGCCGCCGAGATAACGGTATAGGGGCAAGCCGCGGGACACGGCAGCGGCTCTGGCTACTGCCAGAGAGACGCCGAGTATGGCATTGGCACCGAGACGTGACTTATTTTCGGTGCTGTCCAGCTTGATGAGCTTTTCATCGATGGTTTCCTGCTCTGAAGCTGCCATACCGAGCAGCGCCGGTGCTATTTCCCTGAGAATATTTTCCACCGCCCTGAGCACACTCATGCCGCCGTAGCGGGACCTATCGCCATCGCGTAGTTCCACGGCTTCGTATTTGCCCGTACTGGCGCCGGAGGGGACAGCGGCAGTGCCAAAGCTACCGTCGGACAGTTCCACATCTACTTCTACGGTCGGGTTGCCCCTAGAGTCCAGGATTTCACGGGCGGCGATTTTACTGATGGTTGCGGGGCTTCTTGTCATGGGATTGCTCCTAGCACCTTTTCCGTTCCTTTGCCAGCGCGATGGCTTTTTCCACGGCATCCACGGCATCCTCGGCGCGGACTATTGACGTATCCTCCCTTTCGTTTCGGGAGAAGGACCAAGTGTTCAAGCCCACGACCGGTGTGCCGTTTTTTAGGCAGAAGGCGATCTCGCTCAGGGTACCATAATCGCCGCCGATGGCGATTATCGCCTGGGCTGACTTTACTATGACCAAGTTTCTAGCTTCGCCCAGACCTGTGGCGATGGGGATCTGGACAAACTGGTTGGCTGATGAGGGGCTATCGCCGGGGAGCACGCCGATGGTCGTGCCTGATTCGATAGCGGCACCGCGGCAGGCAGCCTCCATCACACCGCCCAAACCGCCGCAGATAACTATTGCCCCCCTCTTGGCAAGTTCCCTGCCCACCGTCTCGGCTAGTGCTGCCTCCTGGGCGGTGCACTGGCTGCCGCCGATTACGCCGATGACTATCTTCCTCTCCGCCACTCTGGACATAGCACGTTCAAGAATCGGGGAAAAGCCTGAAGGCAATTATACCACGAAGTCTAACGGTGGCAAACCAGAGTTGTCTGGATTTTCACTGTGGCAGAGTTGGATGGAAGCCTGTGTTCTCGGATGTGCTCCTCTATCCATTGCAACGCCGGCGTTACCACCTCCTCCAGTTTCAATAACCTCTCCTCGGTCAGGTAAAGATTGCGGTCGATTGTGTCTAATTCGGACTGTACCTCGTCTAGAGCTTCGGCGTTCATCTGAACCAGACAGCTGACGAATTCGCCGATCAGGGCGCTTTTGGGCACAAGGCAACCAGCTGGAGCGGTAAAGGGCACTGCGCAGAATAGCAATGCGCTTGCGATTAGTCTTTTCACTCTAGGTATCCTCTTTGGCGAAGAAGAAATTGCTGACCGCCCGGTCAGTCACTAGCAGCCTCAGCCGCCACCTCCACCTCCTCCACCACCGCCATCTCCGCCACCAGCACCGATGGCGCCGCCTTCGGAAAAGCCCACCTCCAGCTCGACATTAATAGGGCGCCGGTCTAGTTGCGGGGCTTCAGGACACATTTCTGCCATCAAAATGCCTATCGGTTGAAGCGGTTCATGGCTGTGCTCAAGCCCTCGGTGAGCAGACATTCGATGGCTTCAGCCACCCTGCTGATAACTGGCCCAATGGCTTTCTCCTCGTCAGATGTGAAGTCGCCGAGGACATAGTCCACGATTATTTTCTCGTCGGTGGTGGGCGTACCATCTGGTCCCACCGGGCGACCAATGCCTACCTTGATACGGCAGAAGTCTTTGCTGCCAATGGCGGAGATTATGGAGTTTATGCCCTTGTGTCCCCCGGCGCTGCCACCTTTGCGAATGCGCAGCCTGCCCGGGGGCAGGTCGAGGTCATCGTGGATGACGATGACATTATCGGCGGTTATGGAGTGCTTTTGCATCAGCCGGCTGACGGCTTCGCCGGAAAGGTTGACGAAAGTCTTTGGTTTTGCCAGCAGCACGGGCACGCCGGCTATCTCGCCGCTGCCGGTCTGTGCCCGGCACTGGTTTTGCCTGAGGGGGATGGAGTGCACCCGTGCCAGAAGGTTGATGCAGCGGAAGCCGATGTTATGGCGGCTCGAGGCATAAGCCCTGCCCGGGTTTCCCAGACCTATTATAAGCTTCATCGGAGACTTTACTTTAGCTGACTTTCGGCACGGCGCAGGAGCTCCAGAAATTCTGCCTCGCTGAGCTGTTTGATGCCCAGCGCCTGGGCACGCGCCAGCTTGGCGCCGGGGTCGGCACCGACCACCAGGAAGTTCGTCTTTCTGGTGACATCGGAACCCGCCCTGCCGCCGAGGGCTTTTATTTTAGCCTCCGCCTCCTGGCGAGTGAACGATTCCAGCCTGCCGGTGATGACAAATTCCATACCAGCGAGAGGGAGTTCTTTTGCTTCAGCTTTCTTTTCCTCAATTCTGACGCCGGCGCGGCGCAGTTTTTCGATGATGTTGCGGTTCTGTTCCTGCCGAAAAAAAGCCACGATGCTATCGGCAATCTTTGGCCCTATGGAGGGTATTTCCATTAGCTGCTCTCTGCTGGCTTTAGCCAGTTCATCAATGCTGTGGAAGTGCTCGGCAAGGAGCTCCGCGGTCTCCTCACCGACGTGGGTGATGCCCAAGGCGAAGATAACCCGTGCCAGGGGACGGTCCTTGCTCTTCTCGATTGAGTTGAGGACATTGGAGGCACTCTTGTCCCCCATCCTCTCTAGTTTCAGCAATTTTTCTTTGGTGAGTCCATAAATGTCGCTCACATCCTTTACCAGTCCGTTTTCAAACATAGCCTGTGCCAGTTTCTCGCCGATGCCCTCTATATCCATGGCACCACGGCTGACGAAGTGCTTGATTCGTTCCAGTGCCTGCGCCGGGCAAGCGGCGTTGGTGCAGCGGTGCATGGCTTCGCCTTCGGGCTTTATCACCTCAGCACCGCACACCGGGCAGCGGTCAGGCATGTGGAAGATCCTCTCCTCTCCGGTGCGGCGGCTGATGACGGGACCGACCACCTCCGGTATCACCTCGCCGGCGCGCTGTACGATGACCCAGTCGCCGATGCGGATGTCCTTGCGGTGGATATCCTCCTCATTGTGCAGTGCGGCGCTCTTCACGGTGACGCCGCCCACCTGTACCGGTTCCAGGATGGCGTAGGGGTTGAGGCTGCCTGTCCTGCCCACGTTTATGCCGATGTCTATGAGGCGGGTGGTGGCTTGCGTGGCGGGGAACTTGTAGGCTATTGCCCATCTGGGCTCTCGCCCCACATAGCCCAGCTCCACCTGATAGGGGATGGGGTTTATCTTCACCACCACACCATCGACATCGTAGGGCAGCGTCTCGCGGTACTCCACCCAGTGGCGATAATAGTCACGCACCTCTGCCATGGTTTTACAGTGGGTGACATTGGGATTTATTTTGAAGCCAAGGGTCTTAAGGTATTGCAGTGTCTCCCAGTGGGTGTCGGGCGCGGTGCCGTCCTCAGCCCAGCCCAGGCCATAGATAAAGATGTCCAGTGGGCGCTGGGCGGTGATACGGGGATCGAGCTGTCTCACCGAGCCGGCGGCGGCATTACGGGGGTTGGCGAACAGGGGGAGCCCCTCCTTTTCTCGCTCTTGGTTTAGCTTTTTGAAGCCTGTCTTAGGCATGTACACCTCGCCCCTGACTTCGAAGCGCCGCGGTGCTCTGTCCTTGGGCACGGAGAGCGGTATGCTCTTTATCGTCCTCAGGTTCTGGGTGATATTTTCGCCGCGGTAGCCGTCGCCTCTGGTAGCACCCACCTCGAGTAGCCCGTTCACATAGGTGAGCGCCACCGCTAGTCCATCTATTTTCAATTCGCAGACAAAGTCGAACTTCCGCCCACCAAGCAAATCTGCAGCACGACGGTACCAGGCTTCAAGGCTTTCATCATCGAAGGCGTTTGCCAGGCTGAGGAGGGGCTGGGGGTGCTCCACCACGCCGAAGGCTTCTACTGGGGCAGCGCCGACGCGCTGGGTGGGCGAGTCCGGGGTGATGAACTGCGGGTATTTAGCCTCGAGTTCCCTGAGCTGGCGCATGAGCTCATCGTACTCAGCATCGCTGATCTCGGGGCTGTCCAGGACGTAGTAGCGGTAGTTGTGGTAGTTTATCTGCTCCCGCAGCTTCTCTATCTGTTGCTTCACCTCATCCAGTTCTGCCATCGCTATTCCCCTGTAGTCTAGTATAGCACCCGCCAGATGGCAGTGAGAAGAAGCGGGCTTGTTCTCTCTGGCGAGGCAGTTGTCTCGGTGCCGATGGATGTTGCCTGAGAGCGCTGTCTGTGCCATAATCGGGACATCCTGCACTGAAGGAGGGAAAACGAATGGTCAGAATCATAGACTTGAGCGTTCCTCTTGAAGAAAACCGTAGCGAACCGGTAGCGCCGAAGATCGTCTATGAGCCACACCAACAGGGCGCGACAATAATGAAGGCGATATTTGGCTGTGGTGATGGCGATTTGCCTGATGGGCTGGGCTGGTCGAGCGATACGGTGACGCTCTCCACCCACTCTGGCACGCATGTCGATGCCCCGTGGCATTATGCACCGGTCTCTGAGGGCAAAAGGGCGCGGACGATCGATGAGATACCCCTGGAGTGGTTTTATGGCGATGGCGTGGTACTGGATATGCGGCATAAACCGCGTGGTTCGGGGGTAACGGTTGACGACCTGAAAGAGGCTTTGAGGAAGATAGGCTACCGTATAAAGCCCTGGGACATAGTGCTCATACAGACCGGAGCTGACGAGCTCTGGGGCAGTCCGGAATATTTCGATGCCGGCTGTGGTATGACCCGTGAGTCCACGCTGTGGCTGATAGAGCAGGGGGTCAGAGTGATGGGGACCGACGCCTGGGGCTGGGACCGTCCCTTCTGGGCGATAAGGGAGGACTTCAGCAAGACTCACGACAAGAGTCTGATATGGGCGGGCCACTATGCGGGCATCGAGAAAGAATATTGCCACATTGAAAAGCTGGCTAATCTGGACAAACTGCCGAAGCCATTCGGCTTTAAGGTGGCATGTTTCCCCATAAAGGTGAAGGGCGGTAGCGCCGGCTGGAGCCGGGTGGTGGCGATATTTGAGGACTGAGGGGTTGAGTGAGGGAGACGAAATGGTTAAAATGTGGTGGTTTTGTGGCGATGGCGGGGATGAGGTAGTAAGAGAAGGCGTTTGATATAACCGATGGTGGAGACCTTTCTCTGTCCCAACTGCGGTGCTGAGAACCTGATGCACCACCAGTTCTGCGGCAACTGTGGTGCCAAGTTAGCGGCTAAAGCGCAATCGGTGGTTAAGAGATGTCCAAGGTGCGGCATGGAAAGCCCGCCCGATTTCAAGTTCTGTACCGACTGCGGCGCCGTGCTTGATTTATGTTGCCCCAACTGCGGCGTTGTGGTGCCATCGGACTCTAGGTATTGCCCTAAGTGTGCCTACCTCTGTGGCGGAGGGCGGTACGGCGACGCGTAGACTGTGGAATAACTGCCTCGGGGAATAAGCCCCTGCGCTAGCGAATGACATTATGAACTCCAGACTCCCACTATGGTATACCGTGCAGGCTATTTTAGGTGCCCTGCTCGAGCAGGCACTGCTGGTGGCTGCAGTACTGGGGCTGCTGCCGGGGTTTGGCATAAGGCTCCCGCTGTGGCTGCTGGCGGTTTTCATGCTCGGGCTGGCAGTACATTCCTACATCATGTACCGAGTGGGCAGGGCCACCTTCTCCCTGAAGCCAAAAGTTGCATTTGAGAACATCGTCGGCGCTGTGGGCGTGGTGACCAGATGGCAATCGTCTAAGGGCTATGTCAAGGTGCAGGGCGTGCTGTGGAAGGCGAAGTGCCACGGGCACGAGCTCAGGGTAGGCGATAACGTGGTGGTCACTGCCGTGGACGGGCTCAAACTGGTGGTGGTACCCAAACCCCCGTGCGACGATACCGCTGGGGTATAGAATAGCAGGGCATGCCCACGCAAGCTTCACCAGTGGCTATTCTCGGTCGATCGCTCTACAGTATGTAGAAATTGTGTCCTGTCGCCTGCTTTGTCGGGGTATCTGACTTCTCGGGGTTTACCGGATGGCTGCGCCGAGGAAGTAGGGCCAGACGATTATGCCGACGATGATCTTCCACCAGGATAGTTGGGCAAAGCCGGTGGTGAACAGCCAGCCGAAGAACCAGAGTGTGCCGGCAAGGGCACCTGTGGGATTGCTACGCTTGCCCTCCTGTGCCATATGATTCCTCCTTATGAAGGTTGCCGCTCATCACCCATTATAGCAGCCTTGACGCTACCGCAGTAGCGAACGGCTTCTGCTAGACGCAGTGGCAGCGTTTGCTATCGGGAACCACAGCGCCTTTACGGCTGGGGTTACTGGCAGTAAAATAGACAGGATGTCCGACGGGAGTTGGAGCAGCCCTGAGGGCTCTGCTCTTTGTGGAAGGCGGAATTTTTAAGGGGCAACCCCATTCGTCCACACTTACTCAAAGGAGGAGACCATGGCAGCAAGGAAACGAGGTGCACTGGAGGGGCTGCGGGTGCTTGATTTCACTTGGGTGTACGCTGGCCCTTTCGCCACAAGGCAGCTTGTCGATATGGGGGCTGAGGTGATAAAGGTGGAACCTTTCGGCACTGGCGCACTGGAGAGACGCTACTCCCTGGTGATGGAGCGCAACGGCGTCAAGCAGAGCAGCTACCACGTCTTTCTTAACCGGGGGAAGAAGAGCCTGTCCATCGATCTCAAGACAAGAAAGGGGCTGAAAATCATCAAGGAGCTGGTCAAGAAGTCAGATGTGATGATCTCCAACATGGCGCCGGGGGCGATGAAGGAACTCGGGCTGGGGTACGAGGCGGTCAGGAGGATAAATCCGAGAATTATCTATTGTACTATTTCATGCTTCGGTCACTACGGTGCCTATGCTACGGAGCCTGGCTTTGACCTGATCGCGCAGGTTGCCAGCTCGTGGTGCGGACAGACCGACCCGCCGGCTCCGGCGCCGCTGGCTATCGGGGACTGCAATGCTGCCATGCACGCCACCACAGCCATCCTGGCTGCCCTGTATTACCGTGAAAAGACTGGTAGGGGACAGAACATAGATATATCCATGACCGACTGTCTGTTTCACCTCAACGAGAACAACGGGCCAGGTTATCTGTTCAGCCATCGCACCGTGCCGGCCGTGCCCAACACGCGCTGGGCGGCGGCTTATGCCCCCTACGGGCTGTATAAGGGGAGGGATGGGCTTATCGCCATCGCCGCACTCAGCGATGTCCTCTGGGAAAAGCTGGTCAGGACGATGGGTGAGGGGTATGAGTGGCTGCTTACCGACCCGCGCACCTGCGAGCTTGAGGTCAGGCTCACTTACCGGAATGCCCCTTTTATCCATGGCACACTGGAGGAGTGGGTAGGCAAATTTGACTCGGTGCAGCAGGTGGAGGAGATTCTCCGCAAAGCTGGCATCCCGGCGATGCGGGTGCGGACGTTTGCCGAGGTGGTGGACGCTCCATACATACGCGATAGGGAGATGCTGGTGAAGGTGGAGCAGCCTTTCGTGGGCGAGATCGAAATCTATGGCAGCCCCTTCAGGATGTCCGAGACGCCTGGCAGGGTTATGGGGCACGCCCCACTAATAGGTGAACACAGTCGTGCGGTGCTGTCACGGCTCCTGGGATATAGCGACAGCGAGATCGAAAGACTGTTCGCCGAAGGGGTCATCTATAAAGAGCCGGCCGTGGATAGGCTTGGCGAGTGGCGCTGCAAACAGCGCCAGAAAAAGTAACCTCACTGTGATTGACTATCACGTCAGGCTCAGTCCCTGTCCTCTGCACCAGCTTTATCGTGCGGGCTGACGAAGGCAGAAAAAGGATAAATTTTTGGTCCTGCGCTAGGAAATACCAAGTGCCTTTGCTGCACTTTCCAGGTCCTTGGGCTTCACCCAGAGGATGGCTCCGTAGCGCCCTTCACCGCTGGCTACAGCCTGCATGGCAGTGATATTGACCTGTGCCTGCTTCAGCTTGCCCACCGTATCTGCCACGGCACCGGCGCGGTCATCGCCCTGGATGAGGAAAGCTGTCCTAGGCCCCACGATTTTGATATTTGCCTTCTTTACTGCGGCAAGGAACGCCTTCTTATCGTAGGGGACGAAATCGAGCTGGGCGCGTCCCCAGCCCGTGGGGAAACCGAGGAAGGCGATGAGGTTGACCCCTTCCGCCTTGAGGGCGTCAAGCACCGCTGCCCCTGCACCGGCTTTGTTGGGAACGATGGTGTAGTAGTATTCAATGCGCTGAACTTTTTCCGCCATGGCACCCACCTCCTGAACCACAGTTTTCAAAGTCCATCATATGCCGTTAGGCAGTCGTCGTCAAGCCAGACTTTTAAGACACGGGAGAAGCTATTTCCTGCCGCTCGTGCCATTGTGGTAAAGTTTATAATAGTCCTATATTCGGCGGCTATGTCACTTGATAAACGCTTAAAAAGGGTTTAAAATAATTACAATTATCAGTTTTTAAATATGCAGAAAAAGACGAGGCAGCGGGAAGTTATCCTTAAGGTACTACGCGGGACGAATACGCACCCCACGGCTGACTGGATATTTAATGAAGTGAGGAAGGAGATACCGAACATCAGTCTGGGGACGGTGTACCGGAACCTCCGGCTCTTATGCCAGACCGGCGAGGCGCTGGAGCTTGATATGTGCGGTACATTCAGCAGGTTCGATGCCAGGACGGACAATCATTACCATTTCCGCTGTTTAAAGTGCGGACGGGTGTTTGACATAGATGAGCCGGTGGATACACAGCTAAGCCGGAAGGTGGCTGAAAAGACGGGGTTGGATGTCCAATGCCACCGATTGGAGTTTCGGGGACTCTGCTTGGACTGTAAGCAGAGTTGAGTAGCCCGCTCCGGGTCATCTGAGAGAGACGGAAGGGGAGCGTGAAGTGACAGCGCAACATTTTGCAGGCGTATACATTGACAGAGGGTTGCTGGCAGGTTATAGTATGTCTGTATGCACTGGCGGCGGGAGCGGGGTTTTGAGGGGGTGTGGTCCGCTGTTTACTGGTGCTGGTTTTGGAATTGAGAAAAGGGGCTGCTGTGTGCTTTCGCGGCAGCCTCTTTTGGTTTCTCTGGAAAACAGGGGCAGGGAAGCCTGTTTAATATAACAAGAAGAAGGGAGGTGTTGAATATGGCGATACAGAGATGGCGTCCCTGGGACGAGTTCCGCGAGCTGGAGAGGAGGATGGAGGAGATGATGCGTCACCCCTTCCTTTCCCTGCGGTATCCGCTCGCCTGGTGGCGGGCACCCACTGAGGAGGCGGCGTGGATACCGGCACTGGAGATGTATGAGAAAGAGGACAAGTTCATCGTCCGGGCTGAGGTGCCAGGGATGAAAAAGGAGGATATCGAGATCTCCGTACTGGGCGATACCCTGACCGTCAGGGGAGAGCGCAAAGCCGAGACCGAGGTAAAGGATGAGGACTATTACCGCTGTGAACTGTGCTATGGCAGGTTCTCGCGCTCGATCACTCTGCCCTCAGCGGTGCAGACCGCCAAAGTCGAGGCTACCTACAAGGACGGCATACTGGAAATAGTCCTACCTAAAGCCCCGGAGGCGAAGCCAAAGAAGATACAGGTCAAGGTAAAGGGGGCTTCTGAAGGGACGGCGACAAAGGCGAAGACCACCGAGACCAAGCCAAAAGCCGGCGAAACCAAAAAGTAGCTTGTGGTGGGTATCCCTGCCCCTGTTGAATCATTAAATAAGGAGGAGAAATGGCAAAGCAGGTCAAGGTCTATTCCACACCCACCTGACCCTGGTGCGTTAAGGTCAAGCAGTGGCTTGACGCGCACAAGGTGCCGTATCAGGAATTGAATGTGGCTGTGGACAAGGCAGCCAGGGATGAGATGGTGAACAAGACCGGCAGATTGGCGGTACCGGTCATCGAGGTCGATAGTGAGGTGGTTGTGGGCTACGATGAGAACTGGCTGAAGCAAAAGCTTGGCTTATAGTTCTGGGCTATGCACGAGCTGATAATTGTCGGCGGTGGTCCCGCCGGGATGACGGCAGCTGTTTATGCGGCGCGGAAGAAGCTGGACACCGTGCTGGTGAGCAAAGATGTCGGTGGACAGGTGAACTGGACGCTGGGCATTGAGAACTATATGGGCTACCAGTTTATCGAGGGACCGGAGCTCATTCGCAGGTTTGAGGAACAGGTAAAGCAGTTCCCGCTGAGGATGGAGCTGGGCAACGCGATAACCAGCATAATACGAGTAGACGGTGGCTTTGAGGTGAGGCCTGAAAGCGGTAAAGTTTTCCAGTCCAGGGCGGTGCTCGTTGCCACCGGGAAGCGCCCCCGTCCACTGAATGTACCGGGGGAAGGCAGGCTGGTGGGCAGAGGGGTGACCTACTGTGCGGTCTGCGACGGTCCCCTTTTTGCTGGCATGAGGGTTGCGGTTATCGGAGGCGGTAACTCAGCGCTGGAAGCTGCCGATGATATGCTGAAGATAGCCGAGCATATTTACCTGGTATCGCTGACGCAGCTAACCGGCGATGCTGTCCTGGTGGACAGGGTGAAGGCGGGAAGAAACGTCACCATGTTCCTGGAGCACGAGGTGCTGGAAGTGCTGGGAGACAGCATGGTCGGTGGACTACGGATAAGGGACTTGAAGAGCGGCGAGCAGAAGGAACTGGAGGTCAGTGGTGTATTTGTGGAGATAGGGCTGATACCCAATTCCGACCTGGTAAAGGGGCTGGTGGAGCTGAATCAGTTTGGTGAGATAAGGGTGAACTGCAGGAACGAGACCAGTGTACCGGGACTGTTTGCTGCCGGGGACGTCACCGATGTGCCGGAGAAGCAGATAGCTGTGGCGGTGGGGGAGGGGGCGAAGGCAGCCCTTCAGGCACACCGTTACCTGCAGAGGCTGGTCAAGGACAAGGAGGCATAATGCGACTTAAAGGTAGTAAGACAGAGGAAAACCTGCGCCATGCCTTTACACGGGAGCTGCATGCCCAGGCTTATTACAGGTATTATGCCGAGGCAGCTAGGGCTGCCGGGCTGGAGCAGGTGGCGGAGATGTTCCTTGCCACTGCCCAGAACGAGGCTGAACATGCCTGGCATGAGTTCCAGTTTCTGGGCGGTGCTGGCGATACGAAGGCTAGCCTGACGACGGCGATGGAACGGGAGCACGAGGAGGCAACGCTGCTATACCCTGAAGCGGCGAGGGTGGCGCGGGAAGAGGGCTTTAATGAGGTGGCTGATTTCTTCGAGCGTATGGGAAAGGTGGAGGCGAGGCACGAGCAGAACTTCAACGAGTTGCTGGAAAGGCTGGATAAGGGTGAGCCCGCCAGAGGCAGGACGGTGGGGCATTCTGAGTTATGGATGGCGCAGCTAATGCTGCCGGAGCAGGCAAATCCTGCCGGCTTCGTCCACGGCGGTGAGCTGATGAAGCTGATGGACAATGCTGCCGGCGTGGTGGCGGCAAGGCATAGCCGGGCAAACCCGGTGACCGCCATGGTGGAGGACATAAACTTCCACACGCCGGTGCGGGTGGGGGAGCTGGTGCTGGTGCATGCCAAAGTCACCTTCGTCAGCCGCTCTTCGATGGAGATAAAGATAGAGGTCGATGCCGAGAACCTGATTACCGGTGAAAGAAGGCGGGCGCTCAGCGCCTATTATGTCATGGTGGCAGTCGACCTTCAGGGCAAGGCTGTGGAGGTGCCGCCGCTGATAGTGATTACCGAGGAAGAGGAAAAGTTATTCAATGAGGGGGTGGCAAGGTACCAGGCGCGTAAAGCAAAGAAAGAGTAGCGAGTAAGGAGGTACAGGGATATGAGAAAGATGACTGAAGATAATCTGAAGAGTGCCTTTGCCGGAGAGAGTCAGGCGCACATGAAATACCTCATCTTCGCCGGTAAGGCTGAAGAGGAGGCAAGGCCCAATGTCGCCAGGCTGTTCCGCGCTATTGCCTACGCCGAGCAGGTGCATGCTGCCAACCACCTCAACGCCCTGGGACTGGTGGGCAGTACCTCAGCCAATCTGCAGGCGGCGATAGATGGCGAGAACTTTGAGGTGGAGGAAATGTACCCGGCTTATAAGTCGGTGGCGGAGCTCCAGGAGGAGCGGAGAGCACTGCAGAGCATGAACTTTGCCCTGGAGGCTGAAAAGATACATGCCGGCATGTACCAGAAGGCTAAACAGGCTGTGGAAAGCGGCAGCGACATTAAGTTAGGAGATGTATTTATTTGCAGCGTGTGCGGATATACTGTAGAGGGGGAGGCACCGGAGAGGTGCCCGGTGTGCGGCGCGGTGAGGACTAAGTTTAAGAAGTTCTGAGAGGATGGATGTCAACCAAACGCGAAGTCTATCTTGATTATGTAGCCACCACGCCGGTGCTGCCAGAGGTGCTGGAGGCGATGTTGCCTTATTTCAGAGAAGCCTTCGGCAATCCACAGTCTATACATTCGTGGGGTGACCGCGCCAGAGAGGCGGTTGAGGAGGCACGGGGGCAGGTGGCGGCGCTGATAAACGGCGCACCGGACGAAATCATTTTCACCTCCAGCGGCACCGAGGCAAATAATATGGCGCTCAAAGGGATAGTCCAAGGGCAAGCGGCAAAGGGGAAGCACATTGTGGTCTCCGCCATAGAGCACTTTTCCGTGCTGCATGCGGTGCGGACGCTGGAGAAGTCCGGGTTTGAGGTCACCGTGGTGCCCGTAGATAAGTACGGGCTGGTGGATCCGGATGAGGTGAAAAAGAGCATCAGGAAGGACACGGTGCTGGTGTCCATAATGCATGCCAACGGCGAGGTGGGCACCGTCCAGCCTGTAGCCGAGATAACCAGGGTAGTGAAGGAGGCAGGGGTGCTGTTCCACACTGACGCAGTTGCCAGTGCCGGAAATATCCCGGTGGATGTGAAGCAGCTCGGGGTGGACGCGCTGAGTCTGGCGGCTAACCAGTTCTATGGCCCCAAGGGCACTGCTGCCCTCTGGCTGAGGAAAGGTGTACGGCTCATCCCGCTGATGGATGGTGGTGTCCAGGAGGGCGGGCGCCGGCCGGGGACGGAGAACGTGCCGGCGATGGTGGGCATGGGCAAGGCAGCAGAGCTGGCGCTGAAAGAGATGTCGCAGCGGACTGAGAAACTGCGAGGGCTCAGGGATAGGCTTATCCATGGAATACTGTCAGAGGTGGAACATGTCGTCCTGACGGGACATCCGGAGCGGCGTCTGCCACACCATGCCAGCTTTTGCGTGCAGTTCATCGAGGGCGAGGCTATGCTGATGTTACTCAATAACGAGGGCATTGCTGTTTCCAGCGGCTCGGCGTGTACCTCTAGGGCGCTCAAAGCCTCTCATGTGCTCATTGCCATGGGCATTCCACACGAGGTGGCCCAGGGATCGCTCCTTTTCAGCGTGGGTCTTAGCACCACCGACCATGACGTAGACTATGTTATGGAAAAGTTGCCACCGATAGTGGCTAGGCTGAGGCAAATGTCGCCACTGTACGCCAGATTTTTGAAGGAGCAAAGGGGGTGAGGTAACGATGCCGATGTATAGTGAGAAAGTGATGGACCATTTCATGAACCCGCGCAATGTGGGGGAGATAAAGGATGCCGATGGCATCGGTGAGGAAGGCAATCCGGTCTGTGGTGATATGATGACGTTTTATATCAAGGTCAAGGACAACCGCCTTGAGGATGTAAAGTTTCAGACCTTCGGCTGTGGTGCTGCCATAGCCGTTTCCAGCATGGTGAGCGAGATGGCAAAGGGGAAGACGCTGGATGAGGCCTTAAAGATAACCCCTAGCGTGGTGGCACGAGAGCTCGGTGGCCTGCCCAAGAACAAGTACCACTGTTCCAACCTGGGGGCGCAGGCGCTGCGCAAAGCGATAAAGGACTATGCCATCAAAAAGGGGCTCAAGCTCGAAGGACTGGAGGGAGAAGAACATGAAGAACCAGAAGAAAGTTGAGAAGGAAAGGTGCCTCTGCCCTTACTGTGAGGAGGAACTGGTTGTTGCCACCATGCCCTTTTGCCGGGCGTGCGGTGTCGTCTTCCGTCACTGCATCAGGTGCGGGGTGACTGTTCTGGAGAAGGACGCAAGGATATGCCCCAAGTGCGGTGGGCAGCTCGAGTAGGAGGGTTCCGGGATGTCTGATAGCGAGGTCGGGAAGATGCAGGCTGATGAGGTCCTCGACTGTGTGGGGCTCTACTGCCCCATGCCCATAGCACATACTGCCAGAAAGATGAAGGAGATGAAGCCGGGGCAGGTGCTCGAGGTGCTGGCGGACGACAAGGGGATAAAAGAGGATATGCCCAACTGGTGCCGGATGACGGGCAACGAGTTTCTGGGGATTGAGGAGAGGGAAGGGGTGTACCACGCGTTTGTGCGCAAGTCGGCGTAAAAAGGAGAGTATTTGAAATGTTTGAAATGAAGGAAGAGCAGGACACAGTTCTGGAAGCTTTGCAGTTCGCTATCCAGATGGAGACCGAGGGCAAAGGGTATTACCTCAATGCCAGCAAGGAGGCTGGTGACAGGCTGGGAAAAGAGCTTTTTCAGTGGCTTGCCGGCGAGGAGGACAGACACCGGCAGAGGTTTGAGCAGATATACGAGTCGTTGAGAAAAGACAGGGGCTGGCCTCAGATCGAGGCCAAGCCCGCAGCAGGGAAAGGCTGGATCAGCCTGTTCCGTAAGGCAGCGACTGAAGACAGGGCTGGGAGTGCTGGCAGGGAACTCGATGCGGTGACCAAGGCTATGGAGATGGAGGTAAAGACACAGCGGTACTATGAAAGCCAGAGCCAGCAAGCCCTCCCTGAAGTCGCCAGAAAATTCTATTCAGCGCTGGCGGCTGAGGAGCGGGGACATTATCTGGCACTGGTAGATTACCGTGAATACCTGATCGACCCCGCGGGCTGGTTCCGCAAGATGGAACACCACTCCCTCGACGGTGGCTAAGGAGGCATCGTGGATACAGAGAACCTGCTTGAAATAAAAGACCTTGCGGTTGAAGTTGGGGGCAAAGAGATATTGCACTGTGTGAGCCTGACCATCAAGCCGGGTGAAACGCATGTGCTTTTTGGTCCCAATGGCAGCGGCAAGACCACGCTGCTTATGGCGATAATGGGACTGCCCAGGTACCGTGTCATCAGGGGGAGCATTTTGTTCAATGGCAGGGACATCCTGGGGCTCTCGGTCGACGAGAGGGCACGGCTGGGGATCGGACTGGCGCTGCAGAAGCCCCCGGCGTTGCGGGGGGTGAGGATGAAGGAAATGGTGGCTGTTTGCATGAGGGAGCGTGCCAGCGAGGAAGCCATCACCATGCTGGCGGAGAAGGCGAACCTGGTCGACTTTATGGACAGGGAGGTCAATTACGGTTTCTCCGGCGGAGAGACAAAGCGGTCTGAACTTCTGCAACTTCTGGCGCAGGAGCCGGAGCTGGTGCTGCTCGATGAACCAGAGTCCGGAGTTGATCTGGTGAACATTGCCCTTATCGGCGAGCTGGTCAATGAGCTGCTGCACAAAGGTCACCCTATGAGAGAGCGGAGGCACGCCGGACTGATCATCACCCACACCGGACATATTCTGGAATATGTACATGCCCGCACTGGCTACGTGCTCCTTGATGGACGCATCGTCTGTGAGGGCGACCCGCTGGAGATATTGGAGACGATAAAAAGGAAGGGTTACGAGGAGTGCCGCAAATGCACCATGTAAAAAAACCCAATGATCTTGAGAAAAGGGCAAAGGCAGCCGCTAACAAGCCGGCGGCTTTCGGTGAGGACGTTGATCTGAACCAGTTTGTGCATGCCTCGGAGGAGCAGCCCTATCTACAGGAACTGGCGCTACTGCCCGAGGAGACGAAGAAACAAATGCTACAGGTGGGAGTAGTTCCGGAGAGCGGCGACCAGCGTGCCGGCACCTTCATCCAGATGGACCACTCGGTGGTCTACAGTTCGGTGCGGCAGGAGGGCGTTGAGGTGATGGGCATCGGGCAGGCGATGGAAAAGTATGACTGGTTGGCTGATTACCTCTGGAAGGCGGTGGCGGTGGACACCGACAAGTATACGGCGATTGTGGAGCTGGGGCAGAGCAATGGTTACTTGATTAGAGCACTGCCGGGAAGCAAGGCGATATATCCGGTGCAGGCATGTCTCTACCTTTCCAAAGCCAGGCTGGCACAAAAGGTGCACAACATCGTCGTCGCCGAGGAAGGTTCGGAGCTACATATTATTACCGGCTGCACCAACGCACCCAGGGGAGAGCCAGGGTTGCACATCGGTGTCTCCGAGTTCTATGTCAAGCGCGGCGCCAGGCTCACCTTCACCATGATACATAACTGGACACCTGAGATAGCCGCCCGTCCCCGTACTGGGATAATCGTGGAAGAAGATGGGGTGTTCATCAGCAACTATGTAATCCTCAAACCGGTGCGTTCCCTGCAGATGTACCCTGTGGCGAGGTGCACCGGCGAAAACGCCATAGTCAGGTTCCACAGCATCCTCATCGCCACCGCCGGCTCAAGCATGGATGTGGGCTCAAAAGTTCTGCTGGAGGCGCCCGGTGCCAAAGGCGAGGTGGTATCACGGGCGATAACCACCGGCGGGACGATAATTGCCCGCGGCTACATTGAGGGGAGTGCCCCTGATGTTAAGGGACATCTGGAATGTCGTGGCCTTATCCTGGGCGGGAGCGGTGTTATCTATGCCATCCCGGAGCTCAAGGGCATTGTCCCGGGCGTCGACCTCTCCCACGAGGCGGCGGTGGGCAAGATAGCTGAGGAGGAGATCGAATATTTGATGCTCCGGGGGCTGACCCGCGATGAAGCCACTGCAGCCATCGTTAGGGGGTTCCTCAGAGCGGGTATCGAGGGCTTGCCCGCGGAGCTCGACGCTGAAATCCAGCGCGCCATTGAAGCCAGCGAGAAAACGCTGTTTTAGCAAGTTTCAACGGGGGTGGACGATGAATCCAAAGGCATTTTTCAAACTCAGCTACGGGCTGTATGTGGTGGGCTCGAAAATGGACGGCAAGTTAAACTGTCAGATCGCCAACACCGTGTTTCAAGTGTCGTCGGAGCCACCAACCGTCGCCGTAGCCATAAATAAGAAGAACTATACGCATGAGTTCATTTTTTCGAGCATGGTGTTCACCGTCTCGGTGCTCTCGCAGGACACACCGCTGAGTTTTATCGGTGGATTTGGCTTCAAGTCGGGTAGAGAGGTGGACAAGCTTCAGGGTGTGAACTACAGGCTTGGCGTCACCGGGGCACCGATAGTGCTGGATAACACCCTGGCTTACTTTGAGGCTAAGGTGGTCAACCAGATGGACTGCGGTACCCATACCCTGTTTCTGGGGGAGGTGGTTGAGGCTGATGTGCTCAAAGAGGGCGAGCCGATGACCTATGCTTACTACCATCAGGTCAAGCGGGGTAGCACGCCCAGGACCGCTCCAAGTTACATTGAAGTTAAGGAGGCAGCACCGAAGATGGCGCAGTACAGATGCACTGTCTGCAACTATGTATACGACCCTGAAGTGGGTGATCCCGATGGTGGCATAAAGCCGGGGACACCTTTTGAGCAGCTACCTGATAGCTGGGTGTGCCCGGTCTGCGGCGCCAGCAAGGACCAGTTCGAAAAGATATAGGAGGTTCGAGTGAGCGAAGAGTTCGGGGGCAATAAGCGTCTTCTGTTGAAGCAGCTACTCAAGAGGCTGCATGAGGGTGCACCGCAGGCGGAGGTGGAGCAGGAATTCCGCAGGCTGGCGAAGGAGGTGGCGCCGCTGGATATCGCCCAGGTGGAGGAGGAGCTTATCAAAGAGGGCATGCCCAGGGAGGAGATACAGCGGTTGTGCGATGTGCATCTGGCGGTGATGAGGGAGTCTGTGGAGAGGGAGAAGGTGGCGGTGCTCGAAGGACATCCGGTGCATATTCTCATGGAGGAGCACCGGATGCTGCTTGAATTCGCCGGCAAGCTCAGGGAGGTTGTGGGGATGGTGAAAGAGGCCGGCAGCCTCGCTGCCCTTGCTGCCGAGACGGAACACCTAGCGCACTTAGTCCAGCATTTCAAAGACTCGGAGAGCCATTACCTCAGGGAGGAGAACGTCCTCTTCCCCATGCTGGAGAAACACGGTATCACCCAGCCACCGGCGATTATGTGGATGGAGCACGATAAGATAAGGGGGATAAAGAAGGAACTCTATCAGGTGGTCGAGACCGCGTCGGGTGTGGCTTTTTCAGAATTTTCCAGGCGGCTCGACCAGACATCGTTGGAGCTGGCGGAGATGCTTTCCAGCCATTTTTACAAAGAGAACAACATCCTCTTTCCCACCGCCCTGAAGGTAATCGGCGATGGCGAATGGCAGGAAATTAGGCGGCAGTTTGACGAACTGGGCTACTGTTGCTTTACCCCGGAGCCTGCAAGGGTAGCCCCCGCAGCACCCCTACAGGCGCAGCTGGCACAGGTGGATGGCGTGGTCTCGCTGGAGACCGGCAGCTTTTCCCTGGAAGAACTGGAGGCGGTGCTCAATACCCTGCCGGTGGACATCACCTTTGTGGACAAAGACGACACCGTCCGTTATTTTAGCCAGTCCAAGGAAAGGATATTCGCCCGTACCAAGGCGATCATCGGCAGGAAGGTGCAGCAGTGCCACCCGCAGAAGAGTGTCCATGTGGTCAACCAGATACTGGAGGACTTCAGGGCGAAGAAACGGGATGTGGCTGAGTTCTGGATAAACCTTAAAGGCAGGCTTATTTACATCAGATACTTTGCCGTGCGCAGCAGGGAGGACGAATATTTGGGCTGTCTCGAGGTGACCCAGGACATCACCGATGTCAAGAAGATAGAAGGGGAGAAGAGGCTGCTGGACTGACGACACGCAGTTGGAAGCTGTCCAGTAGAGGAGGCGAAAGATGAGACCGAGGGAGATAAGGCATGGCATCTACTGGGTGGGAGCGGTGGACTGGGACAGAAGGCTATTTGATTCGCTGATTCCGCTGCCCGACGGCACCAGCTATAACTCGTATCTGGTGCAGGGCAGCCAGAAGACGGCGCTGATCGACGGTGTTGACCCCACCAAGGAACGGTTGCTGCTGGAAAACCTGGACGCACTTGGAGTAAAGAAGCTGGACTATTTGATTGCCAATCATGCAGAGCAGGACCATGCCGGCGCCATCCCGACGGTGTTGGCAAGATATCCTGATGCCAAGGTGGTGTGCACGCCGAGGTGCAAAGGGATGCTCGTAGATTTGCTGATGGTGGCTGAGGACAGGTTCATAACTGTGGAGGACAAGGAGACCGTCTCACTGGGAGACAGGACGCTGGAGTTTATCCATGCCCCTTGGGTGCACTGGCCCGAGACCATGCTCACCTATCTAAGGGAAGAAAAAATCCTGTTCCCTTGCGATTTCTTCGGCTCCCATCTAGCCACCAGCGACCTGTTTGTCACCGACGAGGGGCAGGTGTATGAGGCGGCGAAAAGGTATTATGCCGAGATCATGATGCCCTTCCGCACTACCATACAGAAGAACCTGGAGAAGGTGAGGGAGTATCAGATAGACCTCATCGCACCGAGCCACGGTCCCATTTATAATAAGCCGGAGTTCATCCTCAGCGCTTACCATAGCTGGGCGTTCGACGAGCCCAAGAACATTGTGGTGCTGCCCTATGTTTCCATGCATGATAGCACCAGGCGGCTTGTGGCTCATTTTGTTGGTGCGTTGGTGGAGCGGGGGATAACGGTGAAGCAGTTCGACCTGCCGGTGACCGACATCGGTAAGCTAGCTATGGCTCTGGTGGACGCCGCCACCGTGGTCATCGGCACGCCCACGGTGCTGGGTGGGGCACACCCCGCAGCCGCTTATGCCGCCTTTTTGGCGAACGCGCTCAGGCCCAACCTGAAGTTTGCCTCGATAATCGGTTCCTATGGCTGGGGCGGTAAGGTTGTGGAGCAGCTCAGCGGGATGCTGACCAATTTGAAGGTAGAGCTGCTGCCACCGGTACTGGCAAAAGGCTATCCGCGCGAGGCTGATTTGAAAGCGCTGGACAGCCTTGCGGAGATGGTGAGGCAGAAACACCGAGAGAGCGGTGTCATGTAAATATAGAAGAAGGAGGAGGAGATGAGCGTAAGAGTAGGTAAACCGGCACCGGACTTCACCGCACGGGCATACCACGAAGGGAAGGCGAAGGACATCAAGCTCTCCGACTACCGCGGCAGGTGGGTGATGCTCTGTTTTTACCCCGGGGACTTCACCTTCGTCTGACCGACGGAGCTGTCGGCAGTTGCCGCAAGGTATGCTGAATTTCAGGAGCTGGGTGCGGAGGTGCTGTCGATCAGTGTGGACAGCATATTCTCCCACAAGATCTGGCAGGAGGAGGAGCTTTCCAAAATGGTGGAGGGCGGTGTGCCCTTCCCCATGGTCTCGGATCCCGGCGGTAAGATCGGCTCGCTGTACGGCGTCTACGATGAGGAGGCTGGCGTAAATGTCAGGGGACGCTTTCTCATCGACCCCAACGGCATTATTCAAGCTATGGAGGTATTGACCCCGCCGGTAGGACGCAACGTCGCCGAGACGCTGCGCCAGATAAAGGCTTACCAGCACCATCAAGCTACCGGCGAGGTGATGCCCTCGGGCTGGCAGCCGGGCAAGCCCACCTTGAAGCCGGGCATGAAGCTGGCGGGCAAGGTGTGGGAGGTCTGGAACCCCAAGATGGAATAGTGCAAACAAAATGAAATCAAAACTCAGTGTGAACCACAATCAAGTGGAGATGAACCGCTTTGTGGAAGACCTTCTGGCTAAGGTCTCAGTGGCTATCGCCTCAGCCCTTAAGGGTACCGAGGACATGCACCATCTTGATATCAACCTGGCGAAGGACGATGTCAGGGTCACTGTAAACGGTAGGGAGGTACCCTTAAACCCGTTCACCAGTGAGGTCATCGGCAATACCCTTCGTGGGCTCGTGTCCTCGCTCAAAGGTGTTGGCGATGCTACCCAGGTGAGCATCAGCGTGGAAACAGACTAGATGGCTATCAGGAAATCGGTCTTCCGCGTCCACGGTATGAGCTGTGCCTCCTGCGTTGCTCGCGTGGAGAGGGCGCTGAAGGAGGTGCCCGGGGTCATCTCCGCCAGTGTCAATCTGGCTTCGGAGACGGCAGTGGTGGAATATGATGAGGGTACTGCTCTTGCGGGACTGCGTCGGGCGGTGGCAAATGCTGGCTATGAGCTCAGGGAGGGGGTGGGACTTGAGGGCTCCGGGCTTATCGGTGCCGGTGAGGTGCGAGGACTGAAGGTAAAACTGATCGCAGCGCTGGCGTTGGCCGCCACTGTGATGGTGTTGAGCATGACGTTCGATTTCGTCGGGAAACCATACGTTCTGTGGCTGCTGGCTACGCCGGTGCAGTTCTGGGCGGGGTGGCAATTTTACAGAGGCGCCTGGGGGGCGCTGCGACACCGCACCGCTGATATGAATACCCTCATTGCTGTAGGTACCTCTGCGGCTTATTTCTACAGCGTCGCAGTGGCGGTGGCACCACAGGCGTTTTCGGGTGTGATGGCGATGCCCGAGGTGTATTTCGACACCTCTTCGATGATCATTGCCCTGGTGCTGCTGGGGCGCTTCCTCGAAGCCACAGCCAAAGGGCGCACTTCTGAGGCGATCAAAAAGCTCGTCCAGCTCAGACCGGACAGGGCAATCGTGCTCAAGGATGGTATGGAGACAGAGGTGATGGTGGAGGAATTGAGCGTCGGCGATGTGGTGCTGGTGCGTCCCGGCGGGAGGATACCTGTGGATGGGGTGGTGAGAAAGGGTCACTCCACTGTGGATGAGTCAATGATAACCGGCGAGAGTTTACCGGTGGAGAAGAAGGTGGGCGACATCGTTATCGGTGGCACCATCAACCTTGCCGGCAGCTTCCAGTTTGAAGCCACCAGGGTGGGCAAGGACACCATGCTTGCTCGCATCATCAGTCTGGTGGAGGAAGCCCAGGGTAGCAAGGCGCCGGTGCAGCGTCTGGCAGATGTCATCGCCAGCTACTTTGTACCTGCGGTTGTGGGCATAGCAGTCATCACCTTCATCGTCTGGTATTTTTTGGGACCGGCGCCAGCGCTGACACACGCCTTGCTCAATTTTGTAGCTGTGCTCATCATTGCCTGTCCCTGTGCGCTGGGACTAGCCACGCCCACCGCTATCATCGTGGCTACGGGTAAGGGTGCCGAGAACGGCGTCCTTATCCGCAGTGCCGAGGCGCTGGAGAAGATGCAAAAAGTCAACTGTGTGCTTCTGGACAAGACGGGCACGCTGACCACCGGTAAACCTGTGGTCACAGATATAGAGTCCTTGCCCCCGTTCACCAAGGACGAGGTATTGCGGCTGGCAGCATCTGCTGAACGCAATTCGGAGCACCCTCTGGGCAGGGCTATAGTGAGCAGCGCTCTGGAAAAGGGGCTACCGCTTCTGGGGATATCGGCTTTTCAGGCTCTTCCCGGGCATGGCGTTGAGGTCATGGTGGGGACGAGAAGGGTCTTGTTGGGGAACATGAACTTGATAGAGCTGGGCGGGCTGTCATCAGACGGCGTTTTAGCCCAGGCGCAGCGCCTCTGGGAGCAGGGCAAGACTGTGCTGTTCTTGGGTGTAGAGGATAGGGTGGTGGGCATACTTGCGCTAGCTGACACCATAAAGCCTGAGGCGAAGGACGTGGTCAGGGCACTGCACCAGATGGGGCTCGAGGTGGCGATGCTTACCGGGGACAATGAGCGCACCGCCAGGGCAATCGCCCGGGAAGCAGGTATAGACCGCGTCCTGGCTGAGGTATTGCCGGAGAACAAAGCCCGAGAAGTACAGAGGTTGCGGGACGAGGGAAAGGTGGTGGCGATGGTGGGCGATGGTATCAACGATGCCCCGGCGCTGGCTCAGGCAGATGTGGGTCTTGCCATCGGCACCGGCACGGATATCGCCATGGAGGCTGGAGACATCGTGCTCGTGGGCGGTGACCTCCGTGACATCGTCACCGCAGTATATCTGAGCAGACGCACCATGCGCACCGTCAAGCAGAATCTTTTCTGGGCGTTTGCTTATAACACGGCTCTGATACCTGTGGCGGCTGGTGCGCTTTATCCGTTTTTCCGGGGCAGTGGGGTGGCACCGGCGCTACATTTCGCGCTGGGCGAATATGGTTTTCTCAACCCGGTGCTGGCGGCAGCAGCCATGGCTGCCAGTTCCATCACCGTGGTACTCAACTCTTTGCGCCTAAAAGGTTTCAAGCTACCTGAATTACAAACTATCAAGAAAGGAGGTGAACAGATGGCGACCGATCCGGTATGCAAGATGGAGGTTAAGGAATCAGAAGCTGCGGCAACGTCTGAGTACAAAGGCAATAAGTATTACTTCTGTGCCCTCGCCTGCAAGAAGGCTTTCGACCAAGACCCTGAGAAATATCTTGCTCCGCAGAAACCGCCGCGCAGGTGAGGCATATAGGGTGTGGATAGCCGTGGGCTATCAAAAGTAAAAAAGTCTGCAGGAGGTAAAAAGTATGGATAAGGAAAAGGTCATCGCCCTGCTCAACGAGGACCTAGAGGGTGAGCACGGCGCTATCATCCAGTACCTCATCCACGCCTACTCCATGGGTGAGGGTGAGCTTGCCTGTGAAATTGAGGCAATCGCCAGGGAAGAGATGCGGCATTTCGACTGGCTGGCTGAGACCATAGTGGAGCTCGGTGGCAAGCCCAGCCTGAAGCGCGGCAAGATGCGTATGGAGGGCAAGACCGTGAGCGACTGGATGGGGCAGGACGTGCTCCTGGAGGAAGACGCCATAGCCATGTACAAAGAGCACATCAGGGATATAGACGACCTTGGGATAAAGCGGGTGCTGCAGCGCATCCTCTCCGACGAAGAGTCCCACCGCGATGATTTCCGTCACTTCGTGGACAAGGCGAAGAAGGAAGGACTGAAGGACATCAGGGGGGAGCGGAAGGACGAGGTGACCAAAGTGCTGGACTGGGGGATAGAGCATGAATACACGGTAATACTGCAATACCTCTTCCATTCCTACATGGCAAGGAACAAAGAGGTCAAGAAGCAGATGGAGGACCAGGCGATAAACGAGATGCAGCACCTCGGCTGGCTGGCTGAGGAGCTGGTCGGGGGTGGTGGTAGCCCGCGTATTGAGCACACCGGGGTGGACCAGTCTACCAGTCATGCCGCGATGCTCAAAGCCGACATCGAGATCGAAAAGAAGGTGGCAGCCGAGTACGACAGGGCAGCCAAGAAAATAGCCGATGAGAAGCTGAAGAAGCTGCTTCTGCGTATCAAGGACCATGAGGTCTACCACACCGATGTATTCACCGATTTACTGAGGAAGGTGAAGAAATAGTTATAGTTTGAAGTTGGTGAACTTCAAAGAAAGGAGACGGATATGGCGAAGGTGACTGCTGTGGGTCAGGTGTTCAAATGCGACATATGCGGAAACGTGGTCGAGGTCAGGGTGGTGGGTGGTGGCGAGCTGGTCTGCTGCGGCGAACCGATGAAGATTCAGAAGTAAACTAAGCGGAGGTGAAGAATGGCTTATCAGGCTAAGGACTATAGCAGGCTTATCGGCATGGAGGGGTTCAGCGAGACACTGCTCAAAAACCACTTTACCCTCTATCAGGGCTACGTCACCAATACCAACAAACTGATGGATGCTCTGTCTGCCATGCTAAAGGAGGGAAAGCAGGGCACGCCGGAGTATGCCGAGCTCAAGCGCAGGCTGGGCTGGGAGTTCAATGGAATGAGGTTGCACGAGTACTACTTTGAGAACCTCGGTGGTAAGGGGACGCTGGACAGGTCAGGAAAGTTAGCCCGCAATCTGGCTGAGGACTTCGGCAGCTACGAGGACTGGGAGAGGGACTTTAGAGCCAGTGGCACCATGCGTGGCATCGGTTGGGTCATCCTGTATCAAGATAACACAAACGGCAAACTTTTTAACCAGTGGATAAACGAGCATGATGTCGGTCATCCCGCTGGCTGTGTGCCCGTACTGGTGCTCGACGTTTTCGAGCATGCCTTCATGGTTGATTACGGGCTCAAGCGTGCCGACTATATCGAGGCGTTTTTCCGCAACATAGACTGGGCTGCTGTGGAGGGCAGGTTAAAGTAGGGCTGGAGGGATAAAATGGGCGAGTTTGTAGCAATAGGCGCAGTCAGCGATTTCCCCGAGGGGACGATGAGGGAGGTGAAGGCGAGCGATAAGGATGTGCTGGTGGTGAGGTCCGGGGGCAGGTTTTATGCCGTGGCGGCACGGTGCTCCCACATGGGTGGGAGGCTGGCGTCGGGCAAGCTTGAAGGGACGGTGGTCACCTGCCCGTTGCACGGCTCTCAGTTTGACATCGCCGATGGGCATGTCGTCCGCTGGCTGAAGGGCTCGGGTGCGCTGTCTGCCATCGGCAAGGCTATGAAGGGTCCCAGAGGGCTGGCTGTATATGCCATCAGGGTGAACGGCGACAGAGTTCTGGTCGAGGTATGAAGTAGCGATGATGCTAAAGGGCAAACGCATTGCCATACTGGTCGAACAGGACTTCGAGGACTCCGAGCTTATGGAGCCATTGAAGGCGATGAAGGAGGCAGGCGCACAGGTGTTCATCGTTGGCAGCGGTTCTGCTACGGTGTACAGGGGCAAGAGGGGCAGGGCAGCGGTGAAGGCGGACCTGCCCGCCGACAAGGTGGGGGCTGAGGATTTCGATGCGGTCATCATTCCCGGTGGCTATGCGCCGGACAAGATGCGGCTGCACCAGCCGATGATAGACCTGGTGAGGCAGGCACACGAGCAGGGGAAGGTGATAGCTGCTATCTGTCATGGCCCACAGTTACTCATCTCTGCGGACGTGGTCAGAGGAAAACGGCTCACCTCCTGGCCCTCGATCGTGGTTGATTTGAAGAATGCGGGAGCCGTCTGGGTGGACGAGCCCATGGTGCGTGACGGTAACCTCATCACCTCGCGCAAGCCGGCTGATTTACCGCTGTTCAACGCTGCCATCATTCAGGCGCTGGGAGGCAGGTAGGATGTTGGTGTCAGGTAGCTCAGTCCTCGAGGTGGTAACTGAGTGTGTCCAGAAACCAGCGGTTGTCCCTTAAAACCCTGTCAGTTTTCACAAGCCTGATCCTTTTGCTGAAGATAGGACCGCCCGTTACCAGTGTGTGGTACTCGCCATTCTCGCCGCAGATGTCGATGTTTTTGTTTTTGAGATAGTCCAGGAAGAGCCGGGACACGGGCTGCCCCACCCATTCCGGGTCGATGAGGTCTGCTTGGGCGCTGACCACCACAGCTTCGAAGCCGCCGTTTATGAAGGTATCCAACACATCTTCAGGTGACCTACCCCACAGTGGTTCCAGTGCCCGGATGCCCAGTTCCTGGCACACCCTTTCCACCCATGCCTTATGCTCCTCCAGGTATATATCGCCGAAGACCATGCCCTCTATGCCCTCAGGGATGAGGCTTTTTACTGTCTCCTTGAACGCTGGCTCGTAATCGTCCCACGATGTCTCCTGCTGCACCAGCGGGATGCCCAGTGAGTAGCTCTGCAATTGTATGAGCCTAGCTTCGGTGCCGTGGAAGCTGACCCTGCGGTACTCTCTAGAGATGAAGTTCACGAGGTGTGATATCTGGTACCCCTGTCTCATAGCTTCATAACAGGCAAGGCAGCTATCCTTACCGCCGCTCCAGGAAATGGTGTAGCCCATCTTTTACTCTGCCCCGAGGGGACGTTAAATTCTAGCTGTTCGTCGCCCTTTATGTCCAGAAACCTGGTATAATCGGTGGCAAGGAGGGGGTGATGAATGAAAGGGTGTGGTACAACGGTTTTCTGGGCTTTCTCGGCTTCCCTGGTTTTCAGGCATCCACCCCTCATAGCCCGCAGCAGCTATTCTTCTTCTGCCTCTCCGCCTTTTTCTCCTGCTTAAAGTATCTGAAAGAGGGACTTAAGTATCTGCGGGTACCCGGCGTACCGGGCTTGGTGGTCGCCATCGTGGGCGTTGCAGGTGCGTTTGGGGGTGTAGGAGCCTGTGAGGACTGGTTGATTTGGGGCTACCAGAGTAACGAGCGGCAGCCCCTCCGGGCACAACTTAAAAGGCGGTCGGTGGCCTCTGTGGGTGGGGCTGCCTGGCCGCGCTTGGCTTATGTTAACGGTAATCGTGCTGAAACTGCTATAATTCAACCCTACATTATTCAAGACTCGAGTATCGCATTCTGGAGGTTTCGGATATGGCAGAAAAGATTAAGGTAGGAGTACTGGGAGCTACAGGGATGGTGGGGCAGAACTTTCTGGTGCTGCTGAAGGACCACCCGTGGTTTGAGGTGGTGTACCTGGCGGCATCAGCAAGATCGGCGGGCAAGAAATACCGCGATGCCGTGGCAGGACGCTGGCATATGCGGGAGGGGATCCCGGAGAAAATGCAGGACATCGTGGTGGAGGACACCAGCGACGTGGACAGGGCTGTGGGGAAATGCAGCCTGATGTTTTCCGCGGTGGAGATGGACAAGCAGGCGATAATCGAGATGGAAGCGAAATACGCCAGCAAAGGGTTTGCCGTGGTCTCCAATAACTCCGCTCACCGCAGTACCGAGGATGTGCCCATGGTCATCCCGGAGATAAATGCTGATCACCTTAACATTATCCCCGACCAGCAGCGGAACCACGGCTGGAGTAAGGGATTTATCGTGGTGAAACCCAACTGCAGCATCCAGAGCTATATGTTGCCCATCTATGCACTGGTGAAGGCAGGCTATACTGTTGATAAGATGATAGTCACCACCCTGCAGGCGGTGTCCGGCGCCGGCTATCCCGGTCCGGCTTCCATCGATATGATAGACAACGTCATCCCATATATCTCCGGCGAGGAGGAGAAGTCTGAGGTGGAGCCGAAGAAGATATTCGGCAGGATAGAGAAAGGGAAACTTGTGCCCAACGAGAGTATTAAGATTTCGGCGCACTGCAACCGTGTGCCGGTGTGCGACGGGCACACCGCCTGTGTGAGCATGGGGTTTGTCGGCAAGAAGCCGGAGATGGAGGAGATCGTCTCCATCTGGCAGAGCCTCACCGCTTTGCCGCAGGAACTGAAACTGCCCTCTGCGCCTATTCCGCCGCTGGTCTACCGCACCGAGGTGGACCGTCCCCAGCCGCAGAAGGACAGGAACATGGGGAGGGGGATGACGGTCACTGTTGGCAGGCTGCGGAGGTGCAATGTGCTCGATTACCGCTTCGTCGGTCTGCACCATAATACTATACGAGGCGCCGCCGGCGGTGCTATCCTGATAGCCGAGCTTTTAAAGGCACGGGGATTTGTGAAGTAGGGCTCGAGTTTCAGTCCCTAACGGATCTTATCAAACAAAAGGGAGGAGATATGGACTACAAAAGGATGACAGCGCCATGCGGGCTGGACTGTTTCAACTGTGCCGTCTATCTGGCGAAGGACAATGAGAGGCTCAGGGCTGCTGTGGCTCGCAACCTGAATGTCCCGGTGGAACAGGTTGGCTGCCGTGGTTGCCGGGAGGAGAACGGCACGATAGGTGTCCTGGGGATGACAGAGCCCTGCAACGTTTACAGGTGTATCCAGAAGAAAGGGCTTGATTTCTGCTGCGAATGTACTGATTTCCCCTGTGACCATCTCCATCCCTATGCTGATAAAGCCGCAGAGAGACCGCACAATACCAAGGTATTCAACCTGTGCCTGATAAAGAAAATGGGGCTGCAGAAGTGGGCGGAGACGAAAGCCCGCGGCGTCAGGGAGACTTATTTCAGGGGGCAGCTCAAGCTGTAATAACAGGGTGGAGGTCAACATGAGGGAGATAACAAAGGCCGGTCCGTTGCTGGACAGCAAAGGGAACCTGATGGTGTCCGGCTGGGCAAGGCAGCCATTGCTGGATGCCAATCTGGAGAATGTGAATATATACCCGCTGAAGTTTTTGCAGCCTCTCAGGATAAAGCGCTGGCAGTACTATGGCATCACCATGCCCACCCATTTCTTTTCCTTCACCATCAGCCATGTTGGCTATCTGGCATCCATCTTCGCCTATGTGGTGGATTTTGCTGCCAGAAAGTGCCAAGAAGAGACGCTGACCGTGCCCTTTGGCAGCGGTGTGGTGTTGCCGCGTTCCAGTACATCGGGCGATTGCCATTACCAGAGTGGTAGTCTGCGCCTGGACTTTTATGTCAATAGCGACAATTTGCGGGTGCTGGACATAAGGTGGCCAAATTTTGGCGGGAAGGGATTGAAGGCGAATATAGAACTAGCCCTAAAGCCGGGGCATGAGTCCGTGGTCAATGTGTTTCCCTATCCTAACCGCCGCTTTTTCTATACCCGCAAGGTTAACTGTATGACGGCTAGCGGCACGGTGGAATATGATAGGGAGCACCGGCTCAGCCCTGATGACAGCCTCGGGGTGCTGGACTGGGGTGTGGGGATCTGGCCCTACCGTACCTTCTGGATATGGGGCAGCAGCTCGCAGTTCCTGCCCGATGGGCGGACGATCGGACTAAATCTTGGCGGTGGTATCGGGAACGACCCCGCAGTGACCGACAACGCCCTCATACTGGACGGCAAGGTGCACAAGCTGGGGATAGTGGACTTTGAGTACAATGATAAGGACTTGAGCAAGCCGTGGCGGATGTCATCAAAGGATGGGCGGCTTGAGCTTGACTTCCTGCCGTTCTTTGAGCGGGTTGCTAAAACTGATTTTAAGGTGCTTTCCAGCGAAGTGCATCAGGCCTTCGGTTATTACAGTGGCACCGCTGTCTTGGACAATGGCACAAAGCTGGCGCTAAAGGACTTAATCGGCTGGGTGGAGGTCCAGCGCGCAAAATGGTGAGGTCAGCTCGTCTTTTAGTAAAGGGGTGGCTTCTCTAGCGGGCTGGCATGGCGCGCCTAGAGGGATTCGAACCCACGACCCCCGGTTCCGAAGACCGGTGCTCTTGTCCGCTGAGCTATAGGC
>DAOTWF010000033.1:0-14520 GCA_034435835.1 Dehalococcoidia bacterium
GGCCATTAGCTCAGTCGGTTAGAGCACGGTCCTGATAAGACCGGGGTCTGTGGTTCGAATCCACAATGGCCCATAGCTCTTAGCAGGGCAAGACTCTACTTCCAGCCCTTCAACGTAGGACATGGTGTTCCAAATTATCCACAATAGAGACATGTTGTTAGTATTATGCTGGGCCTCCATTTGTCTCACTTTGCTGTACTATGGGAAAGCCTGTTAGAATGATGGTTATTGGGTCAACGCATACTGGGCAAAAGGGCAGTCACAGACAACAATTAAGGTCGGTTGGTCTTCAGTCATAAGGAGGTAGCACATGTCAGAAAGGGAAGTTTTATATGAGAAAGAAAAAGGCATCGGGATTATCACCTTGAACAGACCCGAGCGACTCAATGCAGTGACGCCGGATATGCAACTGTATTTAACAGAAATAATACGTGATATCATCTATGATGACGAAGTCAAGGCAGTGATTCTTACTGGCAGAGGACGCGCATTTTGCAGCGGGACCGATGTATCCAATTTGGGCAGAACTCCGGAAGAAGAGGCTATTGTCGAAGAGCAAAGGAGACAAAGGGCAAAAAGAGTAACCTTGCCAGACGCTTATCCACTCCCTGACTGGACATTTACCCGGGTTCCCAAACCGACCGTTGCTGCGGTTAATGGTACTGCCGTTGGGATGGGTGCCGAGTGGATAGTCCAATGCGATATCAGAATCGCCTCAGAAAATGCCCGTTTTGGCTGGATTTTCCCTTTGAGGGGGCTCTGCCCTGATTATGGTTCTGGACCCTATCTTTTGCCTTACATCGTAGGACTAAGCAAAGCTCTGGAGCTTATGTATTCCGGCGAAATAATTGATGCACACGAAGCGGCGAGAATAGGACTGGTGGACAGGGTGGTTCCACCAGAGGAGTTGATGCCAGCAGCAAAGGAAATTGCACACAAGCTTATAAAAGGTGCACCTCTGGCGATCAGAGCCGTTAAAGAGCTAGTTTATGGTTCACTACAGTGGACTCCAAAAGTACATCACAGTGAGACTAGAGTCCGGTTCCGGAGTTTGAACCAGACCGAAGATTGCAGGGAGGGCATTAGAGCTTTTCTAGAGAAGAGGACACCTGTCTGGCGAGGCAAATAGAGAATAGTATGAAAATAACCGCCGTACCCACATTTTGAAAAGTGAGCGCGATAATTACATACCCTCTAGCCCTACAATGCCCACAAAGATGGCACAGCCAGCCGGAGCACCGCCCAAATTGTGTGTTAGACCTAGCGTCGGGTTCTTTATTTGTCGCGAAGGCTTCCCAGTGATCAGCATTGTGTCTGCACGTCCTTGGAGCTGGAGGTACATCTCATAAAGCATCCGAATACCGCTGGCCCCAATGGGATGGCCAAAACACTTCAGCCCACCATCTGGCTGCACCGGCAACTTACCGTCTAAGTCAAAGAAGCCGTCTTCAATGTCTCTCTGTACTTTGCCCCTAGGGCTGAAGTCGAGATCCTCCATAGTTACTGCTTCAGTAATAGAAAAGCAGTCATGAACCTCAGCCATACTTATTTGCTCACGGGGATCTGTTATGCCAGCCTCCTTATAAGCTGCCTGCGCAGCCCTTACAGTAGCCTCGACATGTGTGTAATCGAACTTAGTGTTAAAATTACCATCATTTGGTGCCATAGCAATCTGCAATGCTTTGACAAACATAGGTGGTTCCTTGCCCCTGCGCAGGCTTTTGGCTATTTCTGGCGTGGTAATGATCGCAGCCGCAGCTCCATCGCTCACACCGCAGCAATCAAACAATCCCAGTGGCCAAGCAACGATAGGGGCATTGAGGATCGTATCCATGTCCACCTCGCGCTGGAAATGGGCCTTCTTATGCCGGGCACCGTTCATATGGCTCTTCCATGACACACGAGCAATCATATGTTTGCCTTCCTCATAGGTTAGCCCATAGCGATGAAAATAAGTAGTCGCCAGCATAGCGAATTGTGCTGGCGGCGGTCCGGCTGCTCCTGCCATCATACCGTGGCCCGGACCAGGTATGCCACCATCACCCAGACCGCTAATGCCACTATCCTTGAACTTGTCAACACCAAGTGCCAGCACAATATCATATATACCGGCAGCAACAGCATAACAGGCATTTCGGAAAGCGTCTGATGCAGTAGCACAGGCGTTTTCCACACGAGTGATAGGGATGTACTGTAGCCGAAGGGGTTCGGATAGCGCCATGCCTGTAGAGCCGGTCGTGGTACCAAGCCAAGCTGCTTGAACATCTTTGGGTTCTATTCCAGCGTCCCCAAATGCTTCGTAAGCAGCCTCTACAATAAGGTCATCTGCGCTCGCATCCCATCGCTCGCCAAATTTAGAACAACCCATGCCGGCAACAGCAACTCTGTCTCTAATACTCCCTGGCATTTTCACCTCCTTCTTTATGAGTGCTTGCTTAAATGTGCAGAATGGTAATTTCAATCCCTGACTGGTTTACATTTCCAAAAGTAAACATTCGACCCGGGCGCTGAGCGCACCTTTCTAAACGTCATCTCTACCTCCATCCCCACCTTGCATTCTGCCGGATCGCGGTCGACCATGTCGAACAGTCCTCTCCCACCACCCTCAAAGTCGATGACTGTTCTGGTTGCCGGTGGATCGATCCCGCCTCCAAGATAGTCATGGCTAAAACTTACCACTTTGCCTCTCTTGTCGGCAAAGCGGTAAGCCTCAAAACTATCTTTGGCTTGACATTCAAGACACACATGAGCACGCATCGAGCTAGTCTTCATATACAACTGGACAGTACCACACTTTAGGCATTTTACACCATACAGCGGCAGGCCTAGTCTTCGCTCTCGCCACTCCGCTGCCATAGACACTGCCCCACCGGCCGGTCGTGAAAGTGGTGCTAAAGCTACCATGTCCCGCCAGCGCAAATATTTGTTGTAGTTTTCCAGTTGCCCTCTAATGTTGAGATGACCTTTGATGCCGCGTCTCTGCCCTAATTGAGTTATAGCTGCAGTAGCTCTGAGCACCACAGCATCACAGCCGTTACCCCAGTCAACCAATAGAAATCTGTCTCCTGGTTTAGCTGCCTCCAAGGCGGAAACAAGAATCATTGGCACTAGAGCTGTTCCTGTGTTACCAACGTTGTCAAGCAGTGGATCCTGAATTTGTTCTGGTCTGAATCCCATGGCCCTGGCTACAGCACTATGCATTCTAGTGCTGGTACCATAAATACAAGCCTTGGATATATCCTGCGGTGTTAGGTTTAATTGACTAAAAAGCGTCTTTACCGTTTCCACAGGAGTCACCAGATATCCCGCGTCTCTTCCAAAACGGTCTTCCCACGAACGGATAAAACGGTCACCTTCGAGCCGCCAGTAATCAACCATGTCATCAGAGAGAGTATAGCTACCTTCGACTTCCACTACTGCTTCTTCGCCACCAACGAGGAAGGCTGCCGCGCCGTCTCCGAGCATTTGCTCATCCTCTCCACCAGCACCCGCCATGCGCATATCAGCAATAGTCACCAAGACATTTTTCAAAGCCCCAGCCTTCACAGCATCCATAGCAGACAACAAAGCACTTGTCCCCGCCCTCAGACAGTTGGCAAAATCTATGTTTCGAGTATCCCGGCGACAGTCGAGAGCACTTGCAACTATATTAGCATTCAAGCGTTCGCTATACGGGGCAGTCGTGGTTGCCAGAAAGACAGCGTCAATCGTTTTCGGATCGATACCCCTGAGACAATCCATACCGGCAGCGACTGCCATCGTAATAGAATCTTCGTCAATAGCAGCAACAGACCTTTCACCCCGACCCCCAGTACCCCCCCAAGCTTCGTTGATCAACTTTCTAGCCAGCCTCCGATATGGGATATACGCCCCGTAAGATTTGATTCCAATCATTTTCCCTCCTTCAGTTGTGTCCGCAGCACTGTTGAATTTTTCTCTTTGTTCACAATTTTCCAAAACTCGTAAGCATTGCCCCCGAAGTTCTTTGTCCCTGGGATAATTTCAGCGGCCAAATAAGCCTTATCCATGTTAGGAACTGCACGATTTCCTATAGACAACTCGAGGAATTTTTCGCCGTGCAAACGCCCTATCTAGCCCAAGTTACCAGATCGTGTGCCTATGTAAGCTCCTTTCCCAAGATGTTAGCGTTATCCCCAGTTCTAAACTGCAGACAAAGCTGTCGCCATTATATTACCCTGTAACCTAAGGCTGTCAAGCAACCACCGGGTACGCTCTGCACCTCCGGAATGATTACATAAAGAACCACTGTGCCATCACCAGGCGGCCCCAAGTTCTCAAGACTCGGAAGGATTGCCGGATGCCTACTCGATTGCTTCTGCTAGCTCTTCTCCAGTTCAATTTGGAGTCCGACTAAGATCCTACAAACCATGTTGTAATAGCCTATAACTGCTGTCAGCTCAACAATGGCGTGCTCACTCAAAAAAGTCCGCAGCTTTGCAAAGGTGACATTGCTTGCCCTGCACTTTTTCGTAAGCTCGTCTGTATAACACAAGACTGCTCTTTCCTCGTCACCGAGTTCTGGCACAGAGTCCCCTCTAAGTAGCTGATCAACTTCTTCCTGGCTAAGTCCAGCTTGCAACGCCAAAGGGATATGCTTTGTTACTTCATAGTCGGCTTGCAAGAGGCAACCTACTCTGAGAATAGCCAGCTCTCGCAGCCTAGCGGATAATTCTTCACCCTTGAGGATCGAGTTGCCTAACCGTATGAAGTTGCGCCCGATCCAGGGACAATGTGCCATCACTCTGAATAAATTGAGGATTTCAGAACCTTGATTTTCTAACCTTTGGTAAACCTCTCTCATTAAAGGATGAGCTTGATCCTTTTCCACAAAACTGACGCGAGCCATCATTACCTCCAAGTTGGACTTGCTATCACAAAACTGAAAGACCACCGTCTACACATATAGTTTGCCCTGTGATAAAAGAAGCTTCGTCAGAAGCTAGAAACAGCACAGTATAAGCCACTTCCTCAGGTTTGCCATGTCGCTTCAAAGGCACCCTCTGTTCGATAGCAGCATCGCGTCTAGCCCCCATGAGAGATGACACCATTGGAGTGGCGATGTAGCCAGGAGCTACGCAGTTGACCCTGATGTTATACTTTGCCAGCCCAACTGCGAGACACCTTGTAAGGGCAACGACTCCTGCTTTTGAGGTGGCATAAGGGTAGTTGTAGTGCCCGTAAAAAGCAGCCATTGATGCATTGTTCACTATGGCGCCTCCGCCGTTCTTGATCATTTCTGGAACCACGTGCCTACAGGTGATAAGTATGCTCTTGAGATTAGTGTTCATCACTGTGTCCCAGTCTTGCTCTGTTATTTTCAACCCAGATTCGCCTAAACCAATGCCTACGTTGTTAAACAAGATATCTATTTTCCCGTATTTAGACATGACTTGTTGCACCATCTTTTGAACATCGGACTCTTTTGTAGCATCGACTGCTATCGCCGTGGCTTCACCACCTTGCTGGTTTATGATATTAGCCGTCTCAAGTGCGGCTTCGAACCGCACGTCTATACAGGCTACTTTAGCACCTTCCTTGGCAAACAGGATAGCTGTAGCCTTACCATTGCCTACACCCGGACGTATTGAGCCAGCACCAACTACTATAGCTACTTTGTCCTTTAACCTCATCGTATATCTCCTTAGCGGTTATGTGGGTTCAAGGATACTGTCAGAGAAAGATTAATGTCAAGCGCACTTTTCACGGAGTTAGAAAACGGGGCTCTTTATCATAGCCGCAAGAGGCATCCTATACAGTCTTGTTTGACATCGTCTACTTAAAAGAATTACCATTATTACAGCAACAGTAGAATTGCTGAGGCGGCATACTAATGTTTATTCCGGTGTTTATTCCGGCGCAGGGGCGTTTTTTAAGGAAAGCGAGGCGAACAGATGGGTTCAGTGATCCCTACAACATTGTATTTTGTACTAATTTTGCTTGTCCTTATTCTTGGCCTTCTTCTTGGCTATTTTGCCAGGCAAATACTAGCCAACCAGCAACTCCGGAGAGCTCAAAACGAGGCAAAACGGCTACTCGATGAGGCGATAGCTGCCCATGAGGAGATGCTCAAGAAGGCCCGGGAAGAGGCAGTCAAAGTTCGAGCTACTGCTGAAGCCGAGAGCCGTGAGCGTCGCTATGAGCTGCAAAGACTAGAAAGACGTTTTGCTCAAAAAGAGGAAAAGCTTGAGCGTAAACTAGAAGCACTCGAACGCCGCGAACGTGCTTTGGCAAACCGCGAGAAAGAGATAGAGAATCTTAGAGCCCAGCTTGAAGAAATAAGAAACAAGCAGATGCAAAAGCTTGAACTTATATCAGGCATATCAAGCGAAGAAGCGAAGCAAGAATTACTAAGGGCAATCGAGGGGGAGGTTCGCGAGGAAGCGTCACGGCTTGTACGGGAATGGGAAGCAAAAGCAAAAAGCGAAGCCGAGGAAAAGGCATGTGATATTCTAGCAACAGCTATTCAGCGATGTGCCACCAATGTAGTATCAGAAACCACGGTGTCCGTAGTACCATTGCCTAGTGATGAGATGAAAGGGCGGCTCATCGGCAGAGAAGGACGCAATATCAGGGCTCTGGAACAGGCAACAGGGGTTGATCTAATCATCGATGATACCCCCGAGACAGTCACAATATCTAGTTTTGATCCGCTGAGGCGAGAAGTAGCCCGGATTGCTTTACAGAGCCTAATACTTGATGGGCGTATTCATCCTGCCAGAATAGAAGAGGTCGTAGAAAAAGCCAGAAATGAGGTTGAATCGATAATCCGCAGTGAAGGTGAGAGAGCAGCCCGTGAAGTAGGGATAATCGGATTATACCCTGAACTGGTGCGGCTTTTAGGAAAGCTAAAGTTTAGAACCAGCTACGGGCAGAACGTGTTGACTCACAGTATAGAAGTTGCTCATCTGGCTGGGGTGCTGGCCGCCGAATTAGGGGCTGATGTCAATTTAGCCAAGAAAGCGGGATTACTGCACGACATTGGCAAAGCAGTAGACCACGAGGTGGAGGGTCCACATGCAGCGATAGGTGCTAACTTGGTCAGACAGTGGGACAAGTCAGCAGAAGTTGCTCAAGCAATCGCCGAACATCACGGCGAAATCGGAACAAGCAGTGTGCTGGGCTATATTGTGGCTGCTGCAGATGCCATAAGTGGATCAAGGCTCGGGGCGAGACGTGAATCACTGGAGCAATACCTTAAACGCATAGAGGCTTTGGAGAACGTGGCTAAAAGCTTCCCGGGAGTTGAAAAAGCCTTTGCCATTCAAGCTGGAAGAGAGGTACGCATAATGGTAAAACCTGAGCAGGTCGATGACCTTGGCGCCATGAGACTCGCTCGTGATATTGTTAAGAAAATAGAAGAGACCCTTGAATATCCGGGACAAGTCAAAGTAACTGTACTGCGTGAGGTTAGGGCAGTGGACTACGCTAAATAGTCGATTCGAGGGATCGTGTTGCGCATCTTAACTATTGGAGATATCGTGGGCAAGCCTGGCAGGCGAGCAGTGGAACAATTTCTGCCAGACCTGTTTCGTCAGTACAAACCTGATTTTGTAATAGCTAACGGCGAGAACTGTGCCGGGGGGCTGGGGCTTACGCCGGATACATTGCAAGAACTTCTCGCATATGGTATTGATGTCGTGACCACAGGCAACCATATATGGGCTAAGAAGGAGATAATTCCCTGCCTCAGTAGTGATCTCCCTGTCCTTCGACCCCTTAACTTCCCACCTGGAGCACCAGGTCGGGGCTACATAACAACCAAGGGGGTGACCATTGTTAACCTTATCGGGCGTGTCTTTGTGGGACAGTTCGATTGTCCTTTTCGCACCATGGACTCTCTGCTCTCAGACACCGCAGGTATAAGCAAAATCGTAGTCATCGATTTTCATGCTGAAGCTACGTCTGAAAAGGTCGCCTTGGGCAGGTATCTTGATGGAAGGGCAAGCGCCGTGTTGGGTACACATACCCATGTCGGCACCATTGATGCACACATTTTACCCAAGGGCACAGCATATGTATCCGATATAGGTATGGCAGGCCCCATATACTCGGTAATCGGGGTTGATACAGAACTGGCAATCCAGAATTTTGTTACTGGCATTCCCCACCGGTTTGCAGTAGGTGACGGACCGGTCGCTCTTGATGCCATTCTGGTTGACATCGACGATGCTACAGGAAAAGCCAAAGAAATACAACGCATTCGCCGGTCTGAAGAATAAATGAAAGCAGACCTTCATGTACACACCAGCGCATCCGACGGACGGCTCAGTCCGGAAAAAGTGGTGCAACTGGCAGTCGAGCTTGGCCTCGACGCCATTGCAATTACTGATCACGATACCGTTGATGGTGTGATATCAGCTCTGAGAGCAGCTCGTGATTACCCTTCGTTTGTTGTGGTTCCCGGGGTGGAAATCAATACCGACATTGCACATGGTGAAGTGCATATCTTAGGCTACTTCATTGATTATACTTACCCAACATTGGAGTCGGTGCTACAAAAACTGCGCACCGCTAGGCGGGCAAGAGCCAAGGCGATGGTTGCTAAACTGGCAGAACTTGGCATGGACATTGAATGGGGGCGTGTTGAGGAATTAGCTAGCGGTAAAGCTATATGCAGGCCTCACATAGCTCAAGCCTTGCTGGAAGTGGGATACGTGAACTCAGAGCGTGAGGCTTTTGAGAAATACATCGGGCACGATTGCCCAGCTTACGTGGAAAGGTACAAACTGCCACCAGAGGAAGCAGTAAGGCTGGTCAGCGCATCACGTGGACTTCCGGTGCTGGCTCATCCGGCTGATATTGATAATTTAGAGAACTTTGTCCGTGAGTTGAAAAAATGTGGACTGATCGGCATGGAAGTATACTATCGCGACTATGACACAGAAATAGCTGGCCGACTTCTTGATATAGCCAACAAGTACCACCTGATACCTACAGGCGGGACCGACTACCATGCATTTTCCAATGAATCTGAAGTCATGCTTGGGGCAAAGCTCACCCCACCAGATTCACTGGAAAAATTGTTCTCTCTGGCAAACCCACGCAGCCTGCAACTACTGCAGACAGTAAATCCAAAGCTGCAAATCTAGGACATGCAAAGCTAGCTCAAACAATAAACATCCAAGAAGAAAGGAGGATATCATCGATGGAAGCCTTCCGCGAAATCTTCTGGGGTATCAGCTTCGGCCCGTTTATCTTGTACCCACTCGGTGTAGCGGCACTTGCCATATTTGCATATGCTATATACCGACGTTCACTCCTGTGGCGGTTAGGCAAACCTGCAAACAGATGGGATAACCTTGGGAAGAGAATATGGGACTTCATAGTTACCGGGGTGGTTGATGGGCTATTCCACAGGCGTTTCCTCCGCGACCCTTACCCTGGAATAATGCACTTCCTAATATTCGGGGGCGCAACCATCTTGCTTCTGGGAACAGCGCTCGACGTTATAGACCATTACGTGTTTCATTTCATATACGGCAACTTCTATCTCGGCCTCAGCTTCGCCCTAGACCTTGGCGGAGTTGCAATTCTGGTCGGTGCTATTATGGCAGCAATCAGGCGCTACGTCCAGAAACCGCAAAGGTTGGAAACCGTGCTGGACGATGCCGTGGTACTAAGCTTCATCTTTGTGATTGTGATTACAGGATTCTTTGTAGAAAGCTTTAGAATGCTGGTGGCTATACCGCACGGAATGTCACAACCGGAATTTTATGCCCATCCCGAATGGTCAAAATGGTCCTTCGTTGGCTATTTCATCGCAGGGCTGTTCAGCAACCTTTCTGAAAGCATCAGGCAGATTACCTATGTTTGCCTATGGTGGTTTCATGCTGCTCTATCACTAGCTGCCATCTTTTATGTCTGCATATCATTTAACAAGCTGACGCATATTATTGTTTCTCCTGTCAATGTCTTTTTCCGTTCATCAAGACCTAAAGGAGCACTGACACCCATAAACCTTGAGGAGGCAGAAAGCTTCGGAGTGGGGAAGATCGAAAACTTTACTTGGAAAGATATTCTCGACCTTGACGCTTGCACCAACTGTGGGAGATGTCAAGACAGGTGCCCGGCATACCTTACTGATAAACCGCTTACACCGAGAAAGCTAATCCAGAATATAAAGTCACACTGGCTCGAAAGAAGTGAGCTATTACTTCGCAAAGATGGCAAAGGTGGCGATAATAATGGCAGCAAAGCACTGATAGGGGATGTGGTAACAGAGGATGAGATATGGTCATGCACCACCTGTCGTGCTTGCCAAGATATATGCCCAGTGTTTATAGAGCACATCGACAAAATTGTTGACCTGCGGCGGAACCTTGTTCTTGAACAAGCTAAAGTGCCAGAGACTGGCGAAGCGATGCTGCGGTGTATTGAAGCTAGGGGGCACAGTTGTAGGGGGACAACTCTTATCAGGACTGACTGGACTACAGGACTGGACATTAAGCTCCTCGCCGAGAGCAAAAACACTGAGTTGGTCTATTACGTGGGCTGCGCAGCGGCCCTCGAAGAAAGGAGCACGAAGATAGCGATATCAGTGGCTAAAATTTTAAAGGCAGCCGGAGTAAACTTCGCCATCCTGGGGTCTGAAGAGACTTGCTGCGGTGAACCAGCTAGAAGATTGGGAAACGAGTACCTCTTCCAGATGCAGGCAATTAAGAACATAGATATATTGAAAAACTATAATGCGCAGACAATAGTAGCCAGTTGTCCACATTGCTTCAATACTTTAAAGAACGAGTATCCTCAGTTTGGGGGCAAATTTGAAGTGATCCATCACACCCAGCTTATCGCTACACTCATCAAGGAGGGAAAGCTGCGTTTAAGTCCCAAAACAAACAGGCTGATAACCTACCACGACTCCTGCTATCTGGGCAGACATAATGATATTTATAAGCCTCCGAGGGAAATACTATCTGCTGTTTCACAATCAAAGTTAATTGAGATGAAACGCAACCGGAACAACGGCTTTTGCTGCGGTGCCGGTGGCGGGCGTTACTGGATGGAAGAAAAAATAGGTAAAAGGATTAGCGAGGCTCGCATTGAACAGGTGCTAGAAACCCGGGCTAGCATTGTGGCTACAGCTTGTCCTTATTGCTTGCAAATGTTCGAAGACGCTATAAAAGCCAAAGGCACCGAGGAATCACTAAAAGCCATGGACATCGCAGAAATTATAGCTGTGCAACTTGAATAGGGGCTCTTTCTTAAGGCAGGCAGAGGTTTTTTACGAAAGTATATAGAAAGTGCAGCCTAGCTAACGGCGCATAGCTCTGACGTGATAATCCAGTAGCTTTCTCAACTTTTCAGGAGAGCTGCTTTTCATCATCGCGTCTTCAAGAGTGATCAGCTTTCTTCTTACTAGGTCAGCAAGGGCTTGGTCGAGGGTTTGCATCCCTTCGCCGGCACTTAGCTGCATGATATTGTGCAGCTCATAGCTTTTGCCCTCCCGAATAAGGTTCCTGACCGCTGCATTGGCGATCATTATTTCAAAAGCAGCAATTCTGCCTGTGCCCGAGGCTCTGGGTAACAATGTCTGCGAAAGGACGGCCTCAATTGCCTGAGAGAACTGTAACCTGATCTGTTGTTGCTGGCCCGGGGGAAAAATATCAATGATGCGGTCAACTGTTTGGGGAGCATCGGTTGTATGCAGCGTGCCCATTACCAAATGTCCTGTTTCGGCAGCCCTCATAGCTGTGCTGATGGTCTCAAGATCCCGCATCTCACCCACAAGTATTACATCAGGATCATGACGGAGCGCATGAACTAAAGCCTTGTCAAATGACTTGGTGTCAGTACCCACCTCTCTCTGGGCTATTATGCATTTAATGTTCCGGTGTAGGTATTCTATCGGATCCTCAATCGTAATGACGTTTCGGGCAAGAGTCTGGTTCAGGTGATGGATCATAGCAGCCAGTGTGGTTGATTTGCCACTACCAGTTGGACCTGTAACCAAAATAAGCCCCCTGGGCCTAAGTACCAGTTCCTTGCATATCTGAGGTAGCCCAAGCTCATCAATCGTGGGAATATCAAATGGAATCATGCGAAAGGCAACGCTAATAGTGCCTCGCTGCTGCAAAACATTGACACGGAAGCGAGCAAGTTTAGACACCCCGTAAGCAAAGTCCAGCTCTTTGTCCTGATAGAACCTTTCTCTTTGTTCAGGTGTAGTGATCTGCTTGAAAACATTTTCGGCATACTCGGGGGTAACAGGTGGCAAATCAGTTTGTGGTACTAACTCACCATCGATTCTCAGCACCGGTGGGATCGGTACCCGTATATGTAGGTCCGAAGCACCTTTCTCTTTCATCCGCCATAAAAGTTCCAATATATCCATGTGTCCCCAGTCTACCTCTGCTTATTTATAGTGGCAATAACAGGCAAGTGATCTGAAGCCCTACTGAAAGGCACCGATGCGTCCAGTACCTGCAGGTCACCAGATATCCATATGTAGTCTATGCGTCGGACTGGTGAATCCGAACTATATGTGAATGGTGGAGTAGTATACATCACTTTAGCCACATCCACCAACCCTGCTCGTCTCAGCGCTGCGATCTCAGAGCTATTCGGTTCCCCATTGAGATCACCCATAATAACTGTCTCTCCCAGATCACTCCAGAAGTTTAGAATAGTTTGCACCTGTAATTGGCGGATAGCGGTACCTCCTTCCAGATGGTGAAAATGTGTAGCAATCACTTTGACCGTGTCATCATTACCTATATCTACAAGAGCCACAACAAAGCCTCGTTTGATAGTCAGATCACGAGGTGGCAAATCGTGTCGACTAAATGCCACAATAGGGTAACGGCTGAGAATCGCATTCCCCCAGCAGGGATCAGCCGTCGGCCCAAAAATATATGGCATCTTAAGCCTTTGCGATAACCAGGCAATCATATCTACACCACCACTTATCACCCACCCCCTAGACACTTCTTGAAGTGCCACAATGTCCGCATTGTTATCTTCGATAACGCTGGCTATTTCTTCCAGGTTAAGATGCCCTTTTACATTGAAGCCATTGTGAAGATTGTAAGTCATCACTCGAACAGGATAGCCATTCCCTTGAATCGGTTTAGGCTGCTCCCAGACAAGGAAGTTAGCAATCGGCAGCAACATTAACACCACAGCGAAGGCTGGAACTAACCATAGCTTTTGATTCGCCTCTCGTTGCCAGTCCGCTCTTAAAAGAGCACCGACAGCGCATAAGCCTACTATAGCAGCAGCCGTGGGTTCTAGCACGGTATTATTATAAGGCAGCTTCATATCATAAACGGCATAGTACGCAAATAAGAGCAACAGCAGTAGCACTATACCTATGGCACCACCAATAGAAACCCTGCTATCTTGGGCAAACGACTTAACCACTATAATAGCAATTAGCACTGATATCAGCGCCTGAGCCAGAGGGATTAGCACAGCGGGCAATAGGTATATCTTCTGCTGGGCAACGATTAATGACAGCACCAGAACAACTCCTATTCCGAGCCCCCATAGCCATGATAATCTTCTCACCTTGGTCAAAAGCCAGACAATCAAGACTAGACCACCAAGCTGAGCTACCAGAACCAAAGCAAAAGCAGCAGGAAGCTGCCAGTCTGTGACAGCAGCCAAGCGCGGAATATTCTTAAGAACCACCAGTTCCAAGAACAGAAATGGTCCGATGGCCAATAATAAGTATGGGCGAAATGGTGATCTGGTAACTCCCTTTTCGTCTTGGCTGTGCATATAGCCCGTCGCTGCAGCTTTGCTCTCCACTCGTATACCAAAAAGCAGCGAGAACTGAAGCGCTATCAATACCAAGGTAAGTAGAACCGGCAGAAGTTTGGGCTGCCAGATGGGATCATAAGTAGCAAAAATACCGTTAATAGCGGTATCAAGGATCAGTCCTCCGAAAAGACCAAAAACAAAATAGGAGATGTGAGAAACATCTTTATACCAGGTGAGTAGGAATATAAAGAACAACGCGACACCCATACCGGCCAGGCTGAGGTTAAACAGTGGCTCACCCCACCATATCTGGACATACAGCCGTGCCAGTGCCAGCCCCGCAGCTACTATTATCACCAGGCGCCACCTGCCCAGCAATTTTTCAAGAGGAATAACTGCAAAGGCAGTAAGGAATACTGCTAAACCAATTAGTCCGAGACAGATTGAGCTTATACCTACACGATCCCCGAGTACCCAAAACATGCCGGGTACAAAGACCTTTAACGTCTGTACGCCGAATAGGATGGCAAGTGAGCCAAAGCCTACCTCAGCCAGGAGTGGCCTATCTTGCAACCAATTCACATAACGTGATGCCAGTGTCTGCCTGCCTGTATGTGTTACCAAGTTTCCTCACTTATTGTGCCGACAATTACCAGCTTTGGTCAAACATAATACGGCTAAGGGCAGTGGGTGTCAAGATGGATACCAAGCGGAATGTAGCCTGGCTCCCGAGGTAGGATTCGAACCTACGACCAAGCGGTTAACAGCCGCCCGCTCTACCACTGAGCTACTCGG
>DAOTWF010000034.1:0-58381 GCA_034435835.1 Dehalococcoidia bacterium
CTTACAGGATGCCATCCGGAGTTAACTTCTACCGCCAGTACTTGTGCTGTCTAAAATGTAGTGAACGGGTACAGGCTGTTGACAATCACTGAATAGTTTGCTATAGTTTCATTCCAGCGTCTACTAGCCATTAGTCTGGGTGTAACAGCCTGAGTAGGCCGGCTAGTTGAACCGGGACGCAGACCTTCTGGGAAGTAGACCGGTGGACAACTAGGTGGCTTTTTACTTGTTTAGAATAGCGGTATTATGGTAATGTTTATCCGAGGAGCTGGGTATGCCGACGATTAATCAACTGGTGAGAAAGGGACGGCGAAAGGTGACCAAGCGCACCAAGGCGCCGGCGCTGAATATTGCCTATAACGCGCTGAAGAATAAGGTGGTTCAGGGTGTGGGTTCACCGCAGAAGCGCGGCGTCTGTGTGCAGGTGAAGACGATGACGCCGAAGAAACCGAATTCGGCTTTGCGTAAAATAGCCCGTGTGCGGCTGACCAATGGCGTTGAGGTCACCGCCTATATCCCGGGCGAGGGGCATAACCTTCAGGAACACTCTGTTGTCCTGGTGCGGGGTGGCAGGGTAAAGGACCTGCCCGGCGTGCGTTACCACATCATCCGCGGTACCCTCGATGCTGCTGGTGTGGAGGGGAGACGGCAGGGACGGAGCCGGTACGGAGCCAAGAGGCCCAAGACAACAAGGGCAGGGGAGGAAAGTTAAATGCCGAGACGTGGTGAGGTGATAAAACCGGTGCCAGCCCCCGACCCCAAGTTCGGGAGCGTGCTGGTAGCCAAACTCATCAACAGGGTGATGAAGGACGGCAAGAAGGCTACCGCGGAGAGGATCGTGTATACAGCACTTGATATAGTGCGGGAGCGGATGCACACCGAGCCGCTGCCGGTGCTGGAGCAGGCGATCAAGAATGCCACGCCGCTTCTCCATGTTAAGTCGCGTCGTGTTGGCGGTGCTACCTATCAGGTCCCGGTGGAGGTGGCGCCGGAGCAAGGGTTGTCGATTGCTATGCGGTGGCTTATAGGGTTTGCCCGGGGGCGCAGCGGCAAGTCGATGGCGGAGAAACTGGCTGCCGAGATAATTGATGCCTCCCAGGGACAAGGAGCGACGATAAAGAAGCGGCAGGATACCCATAAGATGGCTGAAGCCAACAAAGCTTTTGCTCATTACCGATGGTAACGTTATTTCAGAATAAAGTGGTACAACAGACTAAAAAGGTGGCTAGTGGTAGTGTTATGAGCCGGACTTTTCCTCTGGATAGGGTGCGGAATATAGGCATCATCGCACATATCGATGCCGGGAAGACCACGGTCACCGAGCGGATCCTGTTCTATACGGGCCGCACCTATAAGATCGGCGAGGTGGATGAAGGGACGGCGGTCATGGACTGGATGGAGCAGGAGAGGGAACGCGGCATCACCATCACCGCTGCAGCTACCACCTGCTACTGGCGTGAGCACCGGATAAACATCATCGATACACCGGGGCATGTGGACTTTACCGCCGAGGTGGAGCGGAGCCTGAGGGTGCTCGATGGTGGTGTGGTGGTGTTCGACGGCGTCGCCGGTGTGGAAGCCCAGTCAGAGACGGTCTGGCGGCAGGCTGATAAATACAGGGTGCCACGGATATGCTTTGTGAACAAGATGGACAGGACCGGTGCCGATTTTTACCATACGGTGCGCATGATTGAGGAAAGGCTGAGAGCCAAGGCGTTACCAGTGCATACACCCTGGGGCAGGGAGGACAAGTTCCGCGGTGTTATCGATCTCATTGAGCAGAAAGCCTGGCTGTTTTCTGATGACCCCGAGGGCGCGCCAGAGGAGGTGCCGGTACCTGAGGAGGAGCGGGAAGAGTTCAACCGGCAACGCCATTTGATGATTGAAAAGCTGGCGGAGAACGATGACCAGTTGATGTTGCTCTATCTGGAAGAAAAGGAGATCCCGCCAGCGGACATAAAAGCGGCAATAAGAAGGCTGACGCTTGCCAACAGGATAGTCCCGGTGCTGTGCGGCAGCGCCCTGAGGAATAAGGGCATCCAATCGCTGCTGGACGCTGTCGTGGACTACTTGCCATCTCCCTTGGATATCCCACCGGTGCCGGTCACGGACTTGCGCACCGGTGAAGAGGGTGTAAGGGAAGCGAGCGATGAAGTGCCCTTCACCGCTCTGGCTTTCAAGGTGGTGACCGACCCCTTTATGGGCAGGCTGGTCTATTTCAGAGTGTATTCGGGGGTGGTGACACCGGGGATGCAGGTGTTCAACTCCACGCGGGGACAGAAGGAGCGCATCGGCAGACTGATAAGGATGCATGCCAACCACCGGGAAGAGATCGAGATGGCTGACACCGGCAGCATCGCTGCTACCGTAGGGCTAAAAAATACCTTCACCGGCGATACCCTGTGCGACCCGGCACATCCGGTGCTGCTGGAGCCGATCCGCTTTCCTGAGCCGGTGCTTTCCATGGTGGTGGAGCCGAAGGGCAAGGCTGACCAGAACAGGCTGAGCGAGGCGCTGGGCAAGCTTTCTGAAGAAGATCCCACCTTCAAGGTGCGTGTTGACCCGGAGACCGGGCAGACCATAATAGCCGGCATGGGCGAGCTGCATCTGGAAGTATTGCTTGACCGCATGCACCGTGAGTTCAACGTATCTGCCAGGGTGGGCAAGCCGCAGGTCGCTTATAAGGAGACGATAACCATGCCCGTTGAGGTTGAGGGTAAGTTTATCCGGCAGTTCGGTGGCCGGGGCCAGTATGGACATGTCTGGTTGAAGTTAGAGCCTGGTGAACGGGGCAGCGGTTTTAGGTTTGTGGACCACCTTAGGGGCGGGGTGATACCAAAGGAGTATGTCCCCGCAGTGGAGGGCGGTGTCAAAGAAGCACTGGAGACCGGCGTCATAGCTGGCTATCCGGTGATCGATGTAAAGGTCACCCTGTTCGATGGCAGTTACCATGAGGTGGACTCTTCGGACCTGGCTTTCAAGATGGCTGGTTCCATAGCGGTGAAGGAGGGGTTAAGGAAAGCCAAACCGGTGCTGCTGGAGCCGATTATGAAGCTGGAAGTGGTGATGCCAGCGCAGTTCTTGGGCGATGTCATCGGCGACCTCAACGCCAGGCGGGGCAATATTGAGGGCATCGAGACTTACGGCGAGACCTGCACGGTGAGGGCGCTGATCCCGCTGGCTGAGACCTTTGGCTATGCCACTATTTTGCGGTCGCTGACCCAGGGCAGGGCGAGCTATTCGCTGCAGTTCCATTGCTATAAAGAGCTACCGCCAAGTCTGACCGAGCAGGCACAGGTGAAAGTGAGAGGCGTTTAGAGATGCCCAAGCAGAAGATCCGGATAAAGGTCAAAGGGTACGACCACAGGCTGGTGGACCAGTCTGTGGTGCAGATTGTGGAGACCGTGGAACGGACGGGGGCCATAGTAGCCGGACCCATCCCATTGCCCACGCATATCCGCAAGTTCTGCGTCATCAGGTCTCCCCATATCGATAAGGACTCGAGGGAGCAGTTTGAGATCCGCACGCATAAGCGCCTTATCGACATTCTGGAGCCGACCTCTAAGACCATAGATGCTCTCACCCAGCTCCAGCTACCTTCCGGGGTGGAGATCGACATCAAATTGTAAGGTTTTCCAGAAGATGTTTCCAGGCGTAATCGGTAAGAAAATAGGCATGACCCAGTTGTTCCGCGAAGATGGCGAAACGGTGGTGACAGCCATTGAGGCTGGTCCCTGCGTCATCACCCAGGTGAAGACGAAAGAGAAGGACGGGTACAACGCCATCCAGCTTGGCTTTGGTGACACGAAGCGGTTGAATTCTCCGGAAAAGGGACATCTCAAAGGCTTAGGGCTGTTCAAGCACCTGCGCGAGTTCCGCGTTGAGGATGTCAGCGGTTTTACGCTGGGGCAGAAGGTGGACGTGGATATATTCAAGCCCGGGGACCTGGTGGATGTCACCGGCACGTCGAAGGGCAAGGGCTTTGCCGGTGTGGTGAAGCGCCACCACTTCGCTGGTGGCCCCAAAACACACGGGCAGTCGGACAGGCACCGGGCGCCGGGCTCGGTCGGTGCCACCACATCTCCGGGGCGGGTGCTCAAGGGCACCCGCATGGCGGGGCATATGGGCAACGTTAGGGTTACGGTGCGCAATCTGAAAGTGGTGAAGGTAGATACGGCACGTCATCTCTTGCTGGTGGAGGGGGCAGTGCCCGGTGGCAGGAACGGGCTGGTGCTCGTCAGAAAGGCAGTCAAGGGTAGTAAGAGTGCAGATAAAGCTTCATAATACAAAAGGCAAGGTGGTGGGTGAAATAGAGGTCAGGGATGACGTCTTTGGTGCGCCTTTCAATGAGGCGGTGGTACACCAAGTACTGGTGGCACAGCTGGCTAACCGGCGCCTGGGCACTGCGGATACCAAGACGCGTGGCGATGTCAATGTCAGCGGCAGAAAGCTCTATCCGCAGAAACATACGGGCAGGGCACGACACGGCGATGCCGGAGCACCTATCTTTGTGGGCGGTGGGGTGGCTCATGGTCCCCACCCCAGGAGCTACCGGCAGGATGTGCCCAAAAAGATGCGCCGGCTAGCTATCAGGTGCGTGCTCTCTGATAAGGCAAAAAACGGGCGATTGATAGTCTTGGACAAGCTGGAGCTTGCCAGCCCAAAGACCAAGGAAATAGCTAGTGTTCTGGCGGCACTGCGGGTGGAAGAGTCAGCTATCATCGCCACAAGCCAGGTAGATGATAAGGTGGTCAAGGCGGCACGCAATCTGCCAGGGGTGAGGACTATGCTGGCTTCGTTGCTTAATGTGGCAGACTTATTGTCATACAGATTTCTGATAATGACGGAGGAAGCGGTGCGCACCGTCGAAGGTTTATGGGGTGTAAAGCCCAGAGCCAAATCGGTGGCGGCTGCCAAGTAAATTTTGGGAGGAAGTGAGGTGCATCCTTACCAGGTACTGCGGCGCCCCATAATCTCGGAGAAAACGACTGCCTTAAAAGAGCAGGGCAAATATGCTTTTGAGGTGGCGAAAGGGGCAAGCAAACGCCAGATTAAGGAGGCGGTGGAGTTTGCCTTCAAGGTGGACGTGGTCAAGGTGAATATTATAAATGTGCCCGGCAAGATGAAAAGGTTTGGTAGGCGTCAGGTGCTGACGCCGGAGTGGAAGAAGGCAGTGGTGGCCTTGGCTCCGGGCCAGAAGATAGAGTTCTTCGAGGGAGTGTAGCGAGTCCAGAACCGAGGAGTAGAGTGGGTTCGGTCATAAAGAAGCGCAAAAAGAAAATGGCGAAGCATAAACACCGCAAACTTCTCAAGAAGACGCGGTGGCAGCGGAGACATCCTTAAAGTTTGAGAGTAGACTGCTTTGGGACTTAAGACATTCAAACCAACATCGCCCGGCAAGCGGGGCATGGTCAGTGCCACTTTTGAGGAGATAACCAAGACCGTGCCCGAGAAAGCCCTTTTGTTGCCGCTGAAAAAAAAGGCAGGACGTAACAACCGGGGCGTGATCACCGTGCGCCATCGTGGCGGCGGTGCCAAGCGGCGGCTGCGTATTATAGACTTTAAGAGGGACAAGCTCGGTGTCCCGGGCAAGGTGGCGGCTATCGAATATGACCCCAACCGGTCGGCGCGTATTGCCCTGATCCATTATGCCGATGGGGAAAAACGCTACATTCTGGCACCTCTGGGCTTAAATGTGGGCGACACCATAATGGCTGGAGATGGTGCCGAGATCAAGCCCGGGAATACCTTGCCCCTGGGTTCCATTCCGGACGGTACACTGATACACAATCTTGAACTGGAGCCGGGGAAGGGTGGGCAGATAGTGCGTAGCGCCGGCACGGCAGCTCAGATACTGGGCAAAGAGAACAAGTACACGCTTGTCCGGCTGCCCTCCGGTGAGGTGCGCCGTTTTCTGTCCACCTGCATGGCGACCATAGGTCAGGTGGGCAATGTGGAGCACAGGGGGATAAAGCTGGGCAAAGCCGGACGCACCAGGTGGCTGGGGAGACGGCCTAAGGTGCGTGGTTCAGCGATGACCCCGCGCGATCATCCCCATGGCGGTGGCGAGGGTCGGGCACCCAGAGGAATGGCGCCCAAGACGCCGTGGGGCAAGCCGGCACTTGGTGTTAAGACCCGGGGCAAGAAGCCTTCCGACAGGTTGATTGTGAAGCGTCGAAAGGAGTAATATTTATTATTTTGGGGTATTGGTAGGAAATGTCGCGTTCATCAAAAAAGGGACCGTACTGTGATACGAAGTTGCTAAAGAAAGTAGAAGCGCTTAATCGTTCCGGCGGCAAAGCGGTAATAAAAACATGGTCGCGGGCTTCCACCATATTGCCGCAAATGATAGGACATACCATCGCTGTGCATGATGGGCGGAGACATGTGCCCATCTTTATCACAGAGAATATGGTGGGGCACAAGCTGGGGGAATTTGCACCGAGTAGGACCTTCCGCGGCCATACCGCTAAAGCCCAGGTGGCGGTGCAGGCTAAAAAGAAACAGTAGTTAGCGACATGAAAGTGAAAGCTGAAGCCAAAGACGTACGCATATCGCCGCAGAAGGTGCGACTGGTTGTTGACCTGGTGCGCGGCAAAAAGGTTGACGAGGCGCTGGCGATACTCAAGTTTTTGCCCATGAAGGCAGCCAGAGAGGTAGCCAAGGTGGTCAAGTCGGCGGCAGCCAATGCCGAGAACAATTTTCAGATGGAGCCCGCAGCGCTGAGGATCACAGAGATTTTTGCTAACGAGGGGCATAAGTTAAAGAGGTACCGTCCCCAAGCTAGGGGGCGGGTGAACCCCATCCTTAAGCGCTCGACACACATAAAAGTCTTTGTCGAGGAGGAGGCAAGTGGGGCATAAAGTACATCCTTATGGCTTTAGGATCGGTGTGATCCGCGGCTGGCACGCCAAGTGGTACAGCGAGAAACATTACACCGAGTTCCTGCAGGAAGACCTGAAGCTGCGCAGGGCTATAGCCGAAAAGTGTGCAGATGGCGGTGTTGCTATGGTGTGGATCGAGCGCGCCGGGAATGAGGTGGTGGTAACCCTGTATTCCGCCCGTCCGGGCATCGTTATCGGACGGGGAGGGCAGCGGGCTGAAGAACTGAAGCGACACCTTGAGGAGATATGTGGCAAGAAGGTGAGACTGTCCATCAAGGAGGTGGAGCAGCCGGAACTGGATGCTGTGCTGGTGGCGCGGGCTATAGCTGACCAGATCGGGCGCAGGATGCCTTTTCGCAGAGCTATGAAGCAGGCAGCTTTCCGCACCATGCAGGCAGGGGCTAAGGGCATAAAGATTAGCTGCGCTGGACGACTGGGCGGCGTTGAGATAGCCCGCAGGGAGACCACCCTTCAGGGACAATTGCCCTTGCACAAACTGTGTGCTGACATTGACTACGGATTTGCCGAGGCTAAGACCACCCTGGGCAATATCGGGATAAAGGTCTGGATATATAAAGGCGACATTACACCGGAGGTAAGTAGGGAACTTGTTGCAGCCGAAACGAGTGAAGTATCGTAAAACCCAGAGAGGGCATCGCAGAGGGAAGGCGCAAGCCGGGAACACCCTCGTCTTCGGAGAGTTTGGGCTACAGGCTCTGGAGGGTGCTTGGGTGACGGCACGGCAGATTGAGGCAGCGCGCCGCGTTATCGTGCGCTATTTGCGCCGTGGCGGGCGTATGTGGATACGTATTTTCCCGGATAAGCCGGTTACCAAGAAACCCTCGGAGACGAGGATGGGAGGTGGCAAAGGCGCCCCTGACCACTGGGTGTCTGTGGTAAAGCCAGGCAGGATACTTTTTGAGATCAGTGGGATTAAGGCAGATATGGCTCACGAGGCGCTGCACTTGGCATCATACAAGCTGCCCATAGCCACCAGGTTTGTGGCTAAAGAGGGCGTTAAACAAGAGGCAGTAGCATGAGGATTCAGGAGATCAGAGCGCTGAGCAGCGAGGAGCTAGCCAAGAAACTTGAAGAAGCTCATGAGGAGCTGTTCAATCTGAGGTTTCGCCTGGCGACAAAGCAGCTTGCCAATAGCAGCGAGCTGGAGAAGGTGAAGAAAAAGATAGCCAGGTTCAAGACAATATTGAGAGAAAGGGAGCTGGGGATAAGATAGCCCATGGCAGGTAACAGAAAAGTCAGGATAGGCACGGTAATAAGCGACAAGATGAACAAGACGGTTGTGGTGCAGGTGGAAACGCTGACCCGTCATCCCTTATATAAGAAGGTGATAAGGCGGCGAGCCAAGTTCAAGGCGCACGACGAGGAGAATAAGTGCCGCGTCGGTGACGTGGTGAAGATAGTGGAGACACGCCCGCTTTCCAAAGAGAAGTGCTGGCGCGTTGTGGAAATATTAAAGAAGAAAGAGAAGGTCGAGGTCGAGCCCGGGGAAGTAACCTGAGCGACACCTTTCTAGGAACTAGAGATGATCCAGCCCTATACCAGACTCAAAGTAGCTGATAATACTGGTGCCAGACAGATAATGTGTATCAATGTGCCGGGTGGTACCCGGCGGCGATATGCCACCGTGGGAGATGTCATCATGGCTACGGTAAAGCGGGCTGTACCCGGCGGTGTGGTAAAAAAGGGTGACGTGGTTCGTGCCGTGGTCGTCCGCGTGGCAAAACAGTACCACCGTCCTGACGGTTCCTATGTCAGGTTCGATGAAAATGCCGCAGTCATCTTGGACGACAAGAACAATCCCCGGGGTACGCGCATTTTCGGTCCGGTAGCCAGAGAGCTGCGGGACAAGAACTTCATAAAAATAATCTCGCTGGCTCCTGAGGTCTTGTAGTATGAAGATCAGGAAAAACGATACTGTGCTGGTGATTGCCGGCAAAGATAAGGGAAAGAAGGGCAAGGTAAGGAAAGCCATGCCCAGAGACCAGAAGGTGATAGTCGAGGGCGTGAATATGATCAAGCGCCATTCTAGGGCTCGGAGGGCAGCAAGACAGGCTGGCATTATTGAGCTGGAGGCGCCGATTCATGTGTCCAATGTCATGCTAGTTTGCAGCAAATGCAATAAGCCGACACGGGTCCGCTACCGTTTTCTCGAGGACGGCAGGAAAGTCCGTGTCTGCTGCTTCTGCGATGAGGTGATTGACTGAAAGGTTGTATCTGTACCATGTCTCGTCTTAAGGAAAAATATTTTAAGGAAGTGGTACCGAAACTCATGCAGAAGTTTGGATACAAGAACGTCATGCAGGTACCACGGCTGAGCAAGATCGTATTGAATATAGGGCTGGGGGAAGCGGTGCAGAACCCTAAGGCTCTGGAAGCTGCCGAGAGAGACCTGACGCTCATCTCGGGGCAACATCCGGTAACAACGCGCGCCAAGAAGTCTATTGCAGCGTTTAAGATCAGGGCTGGAGTACCAGTGGGGATGATGGTTACCCTCAGGGGGAAAAGGATGTATGATTTTTTTGATAAGCTGGTCAGCGTGGTGCTGCCACGAGTGCGGGATTTTCAAGGAGTACCGAGGGACTCCTTCGATGGCGCTGGCAACTATACGCTGGGTCTTAAAGAACAGATAGTCTTTCCGGAGATTGAATACGATAAGGTGGACAAACTAAGAGGGCTGGAAATAACCATCGTCACCACTGCGACCAGCCCGGACGAGGGCAGATACCTGCTCGAGTGTCTGGGCATGCCCTTCAGAAGGCAGTGAGGTTACTGAAACATGGCAAAATTATCTAAAGTTATCAAATCTATGCGACCGCCCAAATACAAGGTGCAGCACCGTAATCGCTGTCGGTTGTGTGGCAGACCGCGTGCCTTTATACGGCAGTTTGGCCTGTGCCGTATCTGTTTTCGACAGCTGGCTTTGAAGGGCGAGATCCCGGGAGTGAGGAAATCGAGCTGGTGACACGGAGGATGCACATAGATGGTCACTGATCCTATCGCTGATATGCTTACCCGGATCCGGAACGCCGTGATGGCAAGGCATGACACCGTGCTGGTTCCGGCTTCGAAGATGAAGCTATCTATAGCCAAAATTTTGAAGGAAGAGGGTTTCATCTCAGACTATAGCGTGCTCAGGGGCAAGCCGCAGAGGATGATAAAGATAACACTAAAGTATATAGATGAGCAACCGGCGGTGATGGGGCTGGAGCGGGTGAGCAAGCCCGGTCTCAGGGTGTATGTGGGGCGTGGTGAGATACCTCGCGTTTACGGGGGACTGGGCATTGTTATCTTGTCCACATCCAAAGGGATTATGACCGGACAGGAAGCCTGGCGGCGAAAGCTGGGCGGAGAGCTATTGTGTTATGTCTGGTAGGTGCTACGGAGAGCTATTATGTCACGTATAGGTAGGATGCCGATACCCGTACCCCCTGGTGTCAAAGTCACCATAAAGGGGAGTGAGGTGACGGTGGAAGGTAGCAAAGGGAAGTTGACGCGCATCTTTCACCCGGACATGTCCATCACCCTGGAGGACGGCAAGCTGGTGGTGACTCGACCGACCGATAACAGGGATCACTGTGCCCTGCACGGGCTGACCAGGTCGCTGCTTGCTAATATGGTGGAGGGGGTGACCAAAGGCTTTGAAAAAGCACTGGAGTTGAGTGGTGTGGGGTACAGGGTGCAGAAGGTGGGTGATAAGATATCTCTGCAGGTGGGTTTCAGCCATCCTGTGGACTTCTCACCCCCGCCGGGGATCGAGTTGGTAGTCGAGGGAACCAATCGCATCCGCGTTATCGGCATCGATAAGGAACTGGTGGGCAGGGTCGCGGCTCAGATACGGGCGATAAGGCAGCCTGATGCTTATAAGGGAAAGGGCATCAGGTACGTGGGTGAGAAAATTAAGCTCAAGCCAGGTAAGACTGGCAAGGCGGCAGCTAAAGGTTAAAGCGATATTATGGCTAGGTTAGATACCAGACTGGCAAGGAAAAGACGTCATGCACGCATCAGGGCGAGGCTGGTGGGTACGCCTGCCAGGCCCAGGCTGTGCGTTTTCCGGAGCTTGAACCATATATATGCCCAGGTCATCGATGACTCCATCGGGCATACGCTGGCAGCAGCCAGCAGCCTTGAGCCGGAAATAAAAGACAGGGCTGACGGGAAGAAAAAGACTGAGGTTGCTGAGATGGTGGGTACTATGCTAGCCCAGAGGGCAATCAGCAGAGGCATAAAACAGGTCGCTTTCGACCGTGGCGGTTATAAGTATCAGGGAAGGGTTAAGGCGCTGGCGGAAGCGGCAAGGAAGACTGGACTGGATTTCTGAGGTTTGTGTTTATGAAAGCAGTGACCAAAATGCCCAAAAACAAAGCCAGGATCGATCCTGCCGAACTGGAGCTGACCGAGAAGCTGGTGGCGCTGAACCGCGTTACCAAGGTGGTGAAAGGTGGCAAGAGGCTCCATTTCCGTGCGCTGGTTGTGGTAGGGGATGGCAAGGGGCATGTGGGTGCTGGCATCGGTAAAGCCAGGGAGGTTCCGGAGGCGGTGCGCAAAGCTGGTGCTGCTGCTAAGAAAGAGCTGTTCAAGGTGGCAATGTCAGACACCACAATTCGGCATGAGGTTCGCGCCAAGTACGGGGCGGCGGAGATACTCCTGAAACCGGCGGTGCCCGGCACCGGTGTAATAGCCGGCGGTGGGGTGCGTGCGGTGGTGGAGGCGGCGGGCATAAAAGATATTTTGAGCAAGTCGCTGGGTTGTTCCAACCCGATAAACGTGGTCAGAGCCACTATTCTGGCTCTGGCGAACCTGAGAGACCCTGAGGAGGTAATCGCCCAGCGTAAAAGAGAGGTTGCAACCAAGGGAGAGAAGTCAGGTGGCTAAACTGCGTATCACCTGGGTCAAAAGTGATATCGGCTATAAAAGGGACCAGAGGCGGACACTTAAGGCTCTGGGGTTTCACCGACTTCAGCAGACGGTGGAGCACAAAGATTCTCCTACCATAAGGGGTATGGTAGCCAAAGTCAGGCATTTGGTCCAGATGGAAGTGATCGAAGATGGAGCAGCATGAACTGAAACCGCCTGCGGGCGCCAAGCGCAAAAGAAAACGCGTTGGCTGTGGCGATGGCAGCGGCCACGGCAGCTATTCGGGACGTGGCTGCAAGGGACAGAAGTCGCGCTCCGGGGGAGGGGTGCGTCTTGGGTTTGAAGGCGGACAACTACCGCTAATCAAGCGCCTGCCGCACAAACGCGGCTTCACTAACATCTTTAAGATGGAGTACGAGATAGTTAATGTAGGGCAGTTGAAGGTGTTTCCACCCAACACTGAAGTCACGCCCCAGACCCTCTTCGAGGTTGGTCTGGTCAAGAGCAGTGAGTGTCCTCTCAAGGTTCTGGGAAATGGCGATATAGACCGCCCTCTGGTGGTAAAAGCCAGCAAGTTCTCCACTTCTGCTGAGAAGAAGATACTTGCGGCTGGGGGGAAGGTGGAGAGCATCTAGCCATGCAACAGGTAGCAGGAAGGCCCCGTCTTATCCAGGCGATGATCGATGCCTTTTCTTTGCCTGACTTGAGGCGTCGGCTGTTGTTCACTTTTGCCATGCTGGTGGTCTTCCGGTTCATCGCCCATATCCCCATGCCTGGCCTGGATGTGGCGGCGATGCGGAACCTCTTTGAACAAAACCAACTTCTAGGTATGCTGGATCTGTTCACCGGCGGCGCCATGCGTAACTTCAGCGTGGCGGCGATGGGGGTCTACCCTTACATCACCGCTTCCATCGTCATGCAGTTGCTGGTCCCGGTGATACCGGCACTGAGGGCGCTATCGCAGGAGGGCGAGGCTGGCAGGCGCAGGATCAACCAGATTACACACTGGCTGACGATCCCTCTGGCTGCCCTGCAGGGCTATGCCCAGATAAACCTGCTGCGCAGCGAGGGCGTGGTGAGTGCGGCTGCAGCGCTCCCCACCTTTGCCATGGTGCTGTCGCTGACCGCCGGAACAATATTTCTTGTCTGGCTGGGCGAGTTGATTACAGAGCGGGGCATTGGCAACGGTGTCTCCATAATCATCTTCGGCGGTATAGTTGCCAAGCTCCCCGAGATGGTGGGGCGTGGACTTATCGTTAGAGAAAACATCACGGGACTCATCGCCTTTACCCTCCTGGGGTTGGCTACCATAGCTTTCATAGTCATATTCACAGAAGCCCACCGACGCATCCCGGTGCAGTATGCCCGGACGGCGTTCCGCGGTGCCCGGCTGTACCGTCAGACTGGCTCCACGCATATCCCGCTAAGGGTGAACTCCGCTGGCATGATACCACTCATCTTTGCCATTTCGCTGATGATCTTTCCCGGCACCATAGCCAGCTATTTTGCTGCTCCGGCGGGGCAGCCACCCAATTTTGCTAATACGATCATGAGGTGGTTCAATCCGGATACACCCCTGCCAGTGGGGCTGTTCTATTGGGTGCTGTACTTCCTTATGGTGGTCGCTTTCACCTTCTTCTACACTATGGTCATATTCGAGCAGATGGATCTGGCGCGGACGCTGCAGCGGCAGGGCGGCTTTATCCCCGGCGTGCGTCCGGGGAAGCCAACCACGGACTACCTCAACGGGGTGATAACCAGGATAACTTGGGGGGGTGCCTTATTCCTTGCCACGGTGGCGGTATTGCCTTTCTTCATCCGTAGCGTGACCAATGTAGCGGTGCTGACTATATCGAGCACGGGTTTGCTGATAATTGTAGGCGTCGCCCTGGACACGATGAAGCAGATCGAAGCCCAGCTCACCATGCGCCGCTACGAGGGCTTTCTGAGGTAGCTGGACGGATGTATCTGGTCTTTCTTGGTGCACCTGGAGCTGGCAAAGGGACTCAAGCAGCCATCATCTCCAAGAGACTGTCTTTAGCGCATATAGCCTCCGGCGACCTGTTCCGTGAAGCGGTGGAGGCGGGCACAGAGCTGGGGAAAGAGGTTAAAGGGTATATGGAAAGGGGGGTGCTGGTGCCCGATGAGGTGACCATACAACTGGTCTCGGAACGTCTTGATGGGCAGGACTGCCAGCAGGGCTGCATTTTTGATGGCTTCCCGCGCACCCTTGCCCAGGCGGAGGCACTGGACAAGATGCTTGCCAAGCGGAGCAAGGCGCTGGACAGGGTGGTGTACATTGAAGTACCGGAGGTTGAACTGCTGAAACGCTTGGGTGGCCGCTGGATATGCCGCAAATGTCAGGCACCATACCATGAGGTTACCTCCCCACCGAAAGTGGCGGGTATATGCGACAGGTGCGGTGGTGAGCTGTACCAGCGCCCTGATGATACAGTGGAGACGGTGAAAGAGCGCCTGAAGGTCTATTTTGACCAGACAGTACCGCTCTTGGACTATTATCAGGCTCAGGGCAAGCTTATACGGGTGAACGGGCAGCGTAGCATAGAGGAAGTGGCTGAAGTGATAGTCAGCGCCGTGAAGAAGTAGCAGAACATGGGTGACCGTGATAATCATAAAATCGCCACAGGAGATAGCGGTTATGCGCCAGGCTGGCAGAGTGGTAGCTGCGGTCCTGGAGAGGCTAAAGGGGGAGATAAAACCCGGTGTGATGACACGCCATCTTGATATGATAGCTATGAAAGAGGTACGTAAATACGGAGCCAGGGCTTCATTTAAGGGTTACCGGGGGTTTCCAGCGCACCTCTGTGTCTCGGTGAACGATGAGATTGTGCACGGTATACCCGCTGGCCGCGAGCTTCGAGAGGGTGATATTGTCTCGCTGGATTTCGGCGCCGTGATCAACGGCTTCCATGGTGATGCTGCCATCACTGTAGGCGTGGGCAAAATCAGCGCACAAGCTGAGGAGCTGATAGCCGTAACGCGGGCTGCCTTGACAATAGGGATAAAGGCGGCGCGCTACGGTAGTCACTTGGGAGATATCTCGTCAGCGATCCAGAGCTATGTTGAGGGAAGGGGGTTCTCGGTGGTGCGCGAGTATTCTGGGCACGGTATAGGCAGGGACCTGCATGAGGACCCACTGGTGCCCAATTTCGGCTCTCCCGGGGAGGGGCCCTTGCTTCAGAAAGGGATGACGCTGGCGGTGGAGCCGATGGTTACCGCCGGTGACTGGCGGACAAAGGTTGCTTCTAACCGATGGACGGTGCTCACCGCCGACGGCAGTCTGGCAGCCCACTTTGAACACACTATTGCAATCACAGATGATGAGCCGGAAATACTCACTCTGGTATAATTGTTTTGTATGCCTAAGAAAGAGAGCATAGAGGTTGAAGGAGTGGTGATCGAGTCGTTACCGAATGCAACATTTCGGGTGCAACTCCCTAACGGGCATGTGGTCCTGGCGCATGTTTCGGGGAAAATGCGGAGGAACTATGTCCGCATTTTGCCGCAGGACAGGGTGCTGGTGGAGCTTTCTCCGTATGACCTGTCGCGGGGACGGATAACCTACAGGCTCAAGTGAGGCTGTTTTCGTGACATTTTGACATAAGTGACAATAAGGTATATTATTTAAAGGTTTTTTGACTGACATGCATGGTGATTGGACATGAAAGTGAGATCGTCGGTAAAACGTCGCTGCGCCAAGTGCAAGATTATCCGGCGCCAGGGGATAGTGCGTGTCATCTGCGAGAACCCGAAGCATAAGCAGAGACAAGGATAAAAGCGAGGAGCAGTTGAGATGGCACGGATTGCTGGCGTCGATATCCCCAATGAGAAAAAAGTCTATGTCGGGCTGCAGTACATTCACGGTATAGGTCCCACGCTGAGTCGTAAGGTGCTGCAGGCTGCACATGTGAACCCAGACACCAAGGTAAAAAACCTTAAGGAGCAGGAGCTCAGCCGCATACGCGAGATCATTGATAAGGAATATACGGTTGAGGGTGAACTGCGCAAGGAAGTCAACCTCAATATCAAGCGGCTTATCGAAATCGGTTGCTACCGTGGTATCAGGCACCGCCGTGGCTTGCCTGTCCATGGACAGCGGACGCGCACCAATGCGCGCACCAAGCGCGGACCTCGGAAGACAGTGGCTGGCCGCGGACAGAGGCGCGGTCTGGCAAAGAAGTAAGGGGGTAGATTAGTCATGCCTGGAAGAAGTAAGAGCAGCGGCAGGAGACGGGAGAGAAAACAGGTAAGCGAGGGCAGGGCTTACATCCAGTCCACGTTCAATAACACCCTTGTAACCATGACTGATGTCAAAGGGAATGTGGTTGCGTGGAGTAGTTCAGGCACAGCGGGGTTCAAGGGGTCGAGGAAGGGCACGCCGTATGCTGCCCAGCTCGCAGCACAGCAGGCTGCCCAGAAAGCCAGAGAGCATGGCTTACGGCAGGTTGAGGTCTTGGTTAAGGGTCCCGGTAGCGGACGCGAGGCTGCCATTCGTGCCATCCAGGCATCGGGGATAATGGTGACGGCAATTAAGGATTTAACCCCTGTGCCGCACAATGGCTGTCGGCCGCGTAAAAGGAGGCGTGTCTAGACATGGCACGTTACACCGGCTCCACTTGTAGGCTATGCCGCCGCGTTGGAGATAAACTGATGCTCAAGGGCGACAGGTGCTATACTTCCAAGTGCGCACTTGAGCGTCGGAGCGTGCCCCCGGGCTATAGTGCCACAGCAAAACGGCGTCCCAGAAAATCAGAACGCGGTCTGCAGTTGCTGGAAAAACAGAAAGCCCGGTATACCTACGGACTTCTGGAGCGCCAGTTCCGTAAGTTCTTTACCGAGGCTGAGAGGCTCCCCGGGGTTACCGGTGAAAACCTGGTTGTGCTGCTGGAAAGGCGCCTTGACAATGTGGTCTACCGCCTTGGCTTTGCCAGCTCCAGAGCTCAGGCAAGGCAGATCGTGCGCCACGGACATATAATGGTAAACGGGCGCAGAACCAATATTCCCTCCTACTTGGTAAAGCCCGGCGATATCATCGCCTGGCGTGAGTCCAGTAAGAAGAGTGAATACTATAAAATGGTGTCCCAGACAGCAAGTGATGTAGCTGTCCCTGCCTGGCTGTCGTTAGACAAACAGAAGCTCACCGGCAAGGTGGTTAACCTGCCAGCCTCTGAAGACATGCAGGCAAAGTTTGATGTAAAGTCTATTGTCGAGTACTACTCACGCTAGGTTAAGGAGCTACTGTGGTAGGGCTAGTGTTACCGAAAGTGGAGTGTGTAGAGAGCACCGAGACATACGGACGTTTTGTTGCCGAGCCGTTGGAGAAGGGATTTGGCATTACCCTGGGGAATAGCTTGCGAAGGGTGTTGCTGAGTTCGTTGTCCGGCGCGGCTGTTACCTGGGTCTGGATAGAGAACATCCAGCACGAGTTCTCCACCATACCGCATATGAAAGAGGATGTCATCGAGTTCCTGCTCAATGTCAAGGCAATCCGTTTTCGCCATACCGGGCAGATCAGTGGTAGGGGGAGACTGGAGGTGCAGGGCGCAGGGAAAGTAAGTGCCGGGGACATTCAGGTACCTGCTGGCTTTGAGGTTGTCAACCCTGAGCTCCATCTAGCCACTTTGGACGCTGCTGAAGCCAGGCTGATGGTCGACTTCAATATTGAGGTCGGCAAGGGGTATGTTCCGGCGAAATCCAGCGATAACCTCCCTGTTGGTGCCATCCCCGTAGACGCTATTTTCTCACCGGTGCGTAGGGCGAATTTTTCTGTTGAGCCCAGCAGCGCCAGAGAGGGGAGCACCTTGGAGAAACTGACGCTGGAGATATGGACGGACGGGGCGTTGTCTCCCCTGGAGGCTTTGACTCGGAGCGCTGCCATTCTGGTGGAGCAGTTCAACTGTTTCCGCGAGTTGGTGAAGGTGGCTGTGGAGGAGGGGACGGAGGTGGTCTGGCAGCGCATCATCCCGCCCGAACAGTACCTCATGCCCTTGGACCAGTTGTCGCTCTCCACCCATACCTACAATAGCCTAAGGAGGGCTGGCATCACCACTGTGGGGCAGGTGTTGGAGAAAGGGGTTGACAAACTGACCTCGCTGCCAGGTTTTGGGGTGAAGTCCAAGGAAGAAGTGCAGGCGGCTCTGGAAAAGCTCGGCATCCCGCTGGTGATGGAGTCCAAGGAAAAGAAGCGGCGCCGGAAGAAGGCAGCACAGGCGGAAGAAGAGTCTTCCGATTCTGCTGAGGAATGAGGCAAAGATGAGACACGGAGTGGATGGCAGGAAATTCAGCCGGACCACGGAGCAGCGGTGGGCGCTCTACCGCAACTTAGTATCTGACCTCATCCGTTATGAGAAAATCGTGACCACCGAGGCAAAGGCGAAAGAGGTGAGAGGTCTGGCGGAGAAGATGATCACTTTAGGCAAAGAGGGTAGCCTTGCCTCGAGGCGTCGTGCCCTTGCGTTTATCACCGATAAGAAACTGGTGGAAAAACTGTTCAACGAGCTGGCGCCCAAGTTCAAAGAACGCCCCGGCGGGTATACTAGGATCACCAAGCTGAGAAGAAGGGTGGGGGACGGGGCACCTTTGGTGCAGCTTGAAATGGTGGAATAGCGCTGTCATCATATATGGAATGCGGTGGCTCTGTTTTTTTAAGGTAGTTGGTGGCGCTCTTTAATAACAATAAGATAGTGCTCTTGGTGGAATACCATGGCGGGAACTATTGTGGCTTTCAGTGGCAGGCTGGGGTGGCCACCGTTCAGGACGAGCTGGAGAAGGCGGTATTGAAAGTGACCGGCGAAGCCGTCCGTGTGGTTGCTGCCAGCCGCACTGATAGCGGAGTGCATGCCCGGGGGCAGGTGGTCAGCTTCAGGACGCGCTCAGCGCTGCCGCCGCGGACGCTGGTGCGGGCGCTCAACTTTTACCTGCCCAGAGACATCGCTGTCAAAGGCGCCTGCGGGGTGGACATAAAGTTCGACGTCAGGCGCGATGCCATCAGTCGGGAATATGAGTACAAGATACTGAATCGCCCGACGCGGTCGCCCCTGTGGGAAGGGCTCGCCTACTTCGTGCCCCAGAGGTTAGATGTTGAGGCGATGGACAGGGCATGCAGGCTGCTTGAAGGGGAGCACGATTTCGCCTCCTTCGGTGCCGATCTGGGATCAGTCAGAAGCACGGTGCGTACTGTGTATGAAGCCAGAGTGGAGAGGGTGGATGAGGTGGTGAGCCTGCGTATGCGGGCTAACTCCTTCCTGCCCCATCAGGTGCGCAACACAGTGGGGCTGCTGGTGAGGATAGGGCTGGGGAAAGTCGGACTGGAGGAGTTCCAGCGGGTCACGGAGGCTAAAAAGCTGGGCCTGGCGGGGCCGACCGCGCCAGCCCATGGTCTATATCTGGTGAAAGTGGAATACCCGTATATTCTGGAGATGGAAAATTGAAAACGTATGCAACTAAAGCTAGCGATGTAAAGCGCCAGTGGCATGTGATAGATGCCGCCGGGCAGACGCTGGGCAGACTGGCATCGCAGGTAGCCAGGCTGCTCATGGGTAAACATAAGCCGATATATGCTCCTTACCTGGACACCGGCGATTATGTCATCGTCATCAACGCTGCCAAGGTGAGGGTGACCGGCAAAAAGGCTGAGGAGAAAATATACTATCGCCATTCCGGCTATCCTGGAGGGCTGAGGGCAATTACCCTCAAGGAGATGCTTGCCCAATATCCCACGCGGGTAATCGAACACGCAGTGAAAGGGATGCTGCCGGACACAGATTTAGGCAGGCGTATGTTTAAGAAGCTGAAAGTGTATGCCGGGGAAAGCCACCCCCACCAGGCGCAATCAGCCGCTTTTAGGGCAGCCACCAAGGAGGTTAAGGGCAAATGACCACGCAGATCTATGTCCCGAGCACAGGTAAACGCAAATGCGCTATAGCACGGGTGAAGCTGTTCCCTGGTGGTAGTGGAAAGATTATGGTGAATGGCAAACCTTACCAAGAGGTGTTTACCCGCTTGACGCACCAGCGCACCATCCAGCAACCGTTCCTGGTCACTGAGACCGTGGGCAAGTTCGATGTTGAGGTGAAGGTGGAGGGTGGTGGTATCAGCGCCTGGGCGGACGCCATCAAACATGGCGTCTCTAGGGCACTCGTCGCCTATAACGAAAACTTCAAGCCGCTACTCCGTTATGCCGGCTTGCTCACCCGCGATGCGCGGGTGAAGGAACGCAAGAAGTACGGACTGAAGCGCGCCCGAAAAGCACCGCAGTACACCAAGCGGTAGCCTGACGACCATACATCAAAAGGTCATCCCCTGCTTCAGGCAGTTGAAGGTCTCCATGCGGTTTATCTCGGCACAGGTCAGCCTGCCGTTTGCCGTCGCCAGTATACGCTCGTAAATCTCCCTGCCCACATCGGCGAGCGATCTTTCTCCTCCCAGTATGGTGCCAGCATCCACATCTATATCACCTGCCATCGCTTTGAAGATGGTGGTGTTACTCGATACCTTGATAACGGGGACTGCGGGGAAGCCAACGGGTGTACCCCTGCCGGTGGTGAACACGATAATCTGGGCGCCGGCGGCAGCCATACCTGCCATGGCATCGATGTCATAGCCGGGTGTGTTCATGATGACCAGCCCTTTGCGTACAGGACTCTCGGCGTAGCCCACAATTTCAACTATGGGCGAGGTGCCCGCCTTGGCATTGCAACCCAGCGACTTTTCGGTGATGGAGGAAAGCCCGCCATCGATGTTCCCTGGCGCGATGACCAGCCCGGCAAGCTCGCCGAGCGCCTCCCTGACACGTCTCTCGTGCTCCAGTATCAATTTCTGCAGCTTTGCGCCCAGCTCAGGGTCAGAGCAGCGCCTTTTCAGGATATGGTCGGTGCCGATCATCTCGGTGACCTCGCCCATGACCACGCTTGCTCCTTCTGCCACCAGCATATCCGTTGCCACGCCCAGCGCCGGATTGGCGGTGACACCCGAAAAGGCGTCAGAGCCACCGCACTTTAGTCCCACCAGCAGCCCGCTCAGCGGTGCTGGCTCGCGCTTCTGCGTCTCTAGGTGCGCAGCGAACTTCTTGACAGTCTGACTGGCTTTCTCTATGGTAGCCTTGCTCCCTGCCGTCTGAATCAGCATTGTCTCCACTGGTTTACCTTTGACGCCGCCTGCCACATACTCTGGTTTGAGCACCTCGCAGCCCAGCCCGATGATTAGGACAGCGCCGACATTGGGATTGTTTGCCATGCCACCCAGCGTCTTCAGGCTGAGGGCCAGGTCGTCAGGGCCGTAGCCACAGCCGTAAGCGTGCTTTATGGTCATTACCTCGGGGAACATGCGTTCCAACGCCTCCACCACGCCGTTGGCACAGGCGACCGATGACATTACCAGTATGTGGTTCCTCACCCCCACCCTGCCGTCTTCACGCCAGTAGCCGTTAAACTCCATGTCACTGCCTCCAGCGTTATTTCTCTATGGGCTTGGTATTATGAAGGTGCACCCACTGCCCCACACCAATATCGCTGGTAGCCACCACAATCGACTCGCCATAGCGGATGACCATCCTGCCCGAGGCGATTGGCTCAAGTGCTATCTTATGGCTGGCGGGTATATCCTCAGCCGCCAGACAGGCTTCTGTGCCATTTACCACCACCGGTTCGCCCCTCTTAAGATCGCGAATGGCGATGGCGACGTTGTCAGCCGGATGGATCTTGAGCGCATTATTTTTTATGACCTTCATGGTTCGGTTTCCGTCTGGTTGCCTGTCACATCTGACGCATGGCGGTGGTGTCAACTTTGTTTGAGGCGAGCAGGAACTCGACCTGTCCTTTCTGCTCCCAGTCAAAGCGGAGGGCTATGCCGCAGTCGCTGGAGAACTGGCGGGGTGTGGGGATCAGCTTCACCTTCAGCCCGGCTTTCGACAGCACCTTCTCCGCCTGCATTGCCGAGGCTGTGGTATGGAACAGTACCACCCCGTATGTCATGTCCTGACCACTTTGGCTATTGCTCTTAGCGCCGTCTCCACCTGCTTTCTGGTGGTGAAGACACCGGGCGCCAGCCTCACTGTGCCCTCGGGGAAGGAGCCGATCGTCCTGTGGGCTGCCGGGGCACAGTGCAAGCCCACCCGTACCAGCACGTCGTATTCCTCGTCAAGCCTCGTCGCTATTTCCGACACCGTCCTGCCCTCCGTGGTGAAGGAAACTATGGCAACACACTTTTCGGCATTAAGTGTACCATAAATTTTGAGCCGTGGTATTTGTGATAACCCTTCGATGAGCTGGCGGGTGAGGTCCTTCTCGTATTCGCGGATAGCCTCCATGCCCCTCTGCCTCAGCCATCTTATCCCGGCCTGAAGGCTGGCGATGCCCACTAGGTTGGGAGTACCGCTCTCAAATCTGTCGGGAAGAAAGTCAGGGTGCTCCTCGAGCTCAGACTGGCTCCCGGTGCCGCCGCGCATCAGTGGCTGTATCTGCGAGACATCGACACCTGCCCTTATCACCAGCCCGCCGCTTCCCGGTGAGCCCAGCAGCGCCTTGTGTCCGGTAAAGGCGAGGAGGTCGATGCCCAGCTCCTGCATGTCTATGGGCAGGGCACCGGCTGCCTGAGCGGCATCTACCAGCAGTAAAGCACCAGCCCGGTGGGCGATCTCGGCTATCTCTTTAACCGGCATAATGGTGCCGACCACATTGCTGGCAAAGACGCTGATGACTAATCTCGTCCCCGGTGTCACCGCCTCTGCCATCTCCACTAAGTCCACGGTGCCGTCCTGTGCGCAGGGGACGACGTGCAGCTCCGCGCCTTTCTTTTCAAGGTGGCGCAGGGGGCGCATCACCGAGTTGTGTTCCATGGCTGTAGTGACGGCACGGTCGCCGGGACGGAGAAGTCCATAGATGGCGAGGTTGAGGGCGTGGGTGGCGTTGCCGGTGAATATCACACCCATGGGGTCGCCGGCGTTAAAGAAGTCGGCGATTTCTTCCCTGGTATCGTATATCAGCCTGGCAGCCTGTACGGAGAGGCGGTGTCCGGAACGCCCCGGGTTGCCCCCGGAGCGTTCCAGAGCATTGGTCATCGCTTTAAGCACCTCTGGAGGTTTGGGCCAGGAGGTGGCGGCGTTGTCCAGGTAGATCATTTACTCAGTAAGAGTTTAACACTTCCGTCGGGCTGTTGCCGGATGTCGACCTTCCAGCCGGCCTCCCTCGCTAGGCGGGAGACATTTTCACGCGCTGTGGGTGAGTCCACCAGCACCTCCAGCGTCCCCTTGCCCAGCTTTTGCATTGCCTGTCGGGCTAGCATCGCAGGTTGGGGACAGGAGAGCCCGCGGGCATCTAAAGTTTCAGCCATAATATTAAACCTCCTAAACTTTTCTCTCACGCATGGTGAGGCCGATGATGATGCAGACGACCAGCCCCACGATCAGGGCGAGCGCGCTGAAGGCGGAGGGACCGTTGGGTGTAGCGGCAGCGCTGTAGGTGTGGCTGAAGCCGGCGCCGACTATCATGCCGATGACGAACATGGCAGCATCGGCATCGCCTTCTCCCGAGAGGAAAAGCTGTCTCCCCGGGCAGCCGCCCGCTAGGGTGAATGCCAGCCCTGCCAACACCATGCCGCCGAAGTTGAACAGGGCATTGGTGTGCGCCACCGGCTGGTTGGCAAAGCCGGGGTGGAACTGCCCGAGTATCAGGTTGGTGATAAAGGCGAACACGATGAAAGCTAGTATGCCGTTGAGTAAGTGGGAATCGCGGAGCAGGATGACATCGCGGATGGCACCCACGGTGCAGAAGCGGCTCCTCTGGGCAAGGAAGCCTATTACCAAGCCGACGACGATGGCGATGATGATTGGCGCGTGCTGGCTGCCGGGACCCTTTTCGGAGAAGAAGATAGGACCGGTGGGGTTGCCCGAGGCATCGCGCCCGAACTGCGGAGCGAGTATCAGCAGCAAGAGCAAGGTGATCATAATTGCTGGCATCACCCAGCCCAGGGCTTTAGGGGCAGGATGGTTGCGCCCCGGGCTGTACCCCATCTTAAGGAAGCCGATGCCGATGCCGATGCCGGCGATGAGACCGAGGATGGCGAAGATTGCGTTCCAGTCGCCGCCAGCGAGCCTGAGGTAGGCGCGCCAGGGACAGCCGAGGAATAGCAGCGCGCCGAACGAAGCGAACATGCCCAGCAAAAAGCGCACCAGTGGTGCTGAGCCGGTGCGGGGCTTGAACTCGCCGAAAGCAAGGGCACCCACCAGGGCTCCGAAGAAAAGGCCGATGATCTCGGGCCTGATATATTGCACCAATGAGGCGCGGTGCAGACCCAGAGCACCCGCGGTATCACGGGTGAAGCAGACCAAGCACAGACCCATATTGCCGGGGTTGCCCAGTTTCACCAGCACAGGGGCCAGGATGCCCACGACGGCGCCGGTAATGATAGGTCCCCAGCGTGACGTAAGAAAGCGTGAGATGGCGTACATCAATTTGGCACTCCTTCGTTGTTATGATTTTTACCGGCTGCGCAGGAACTATAACAACGCGGGGTGCCCAGCGGTTATCAGCAGGTATCTATGGCTGGGGTGGCGTTGCTGGCTTCCTGTGCAGCGGTTTCCCGGTGGTGCACTACGTGCACCTTAGTCGGGTCAGATCATACCCGCCGATGCAGGACAACCATACCGTCACCCCCTTTCTGTCTAAAGTTAGCAATATTATAATGGAGCGGCAAAGACAAGGCAATGAGCGTCTATTGGCGTGGTGCCAGGCGGGCGGTCAAACCAGTCTTCTGACGGTATTGAGATCAGCCAATGCCAGCTACCTTGATGATATCGGGGACAACCTCTTCCCTACCGATGGCCATAATATGGACGCCGTTGCAGAGGCGCTCTTTCTTGATGGCAGCTATCATCCTGCCGGCTATTTCGATGCCCTTATTCAGCGCTGCCCCTTTGGGGGCATTTGCCAGCTCATCGATCAGGTGCTGGGGAACGAGGATGCCGGGCACGTTCTCAGTCATGTATTTTGCCATCCTTGCCGAGGAGAGTAGAACAATCCCAGCTAGGATCTTCACCGGGAACTGGCGGGCGAACTGCATAAACTTGGCGAATTTGTCCAGATCGTAGACTGCCTGTGTTTGGAAGAACTCGGCGCCGGCCTCGACTTTTTTCTCGAATTTGATCAATTGCGCCTCAATGGGATTGGCTTCGGGGGTAACGATGGCACCGGCACAGAATTCCACAGCACCATCAAGGTCATTGCCACCGAGGTCTTTCCCTGATTCCAGTGTCCGTATTGTCCGGAGTAACTGGACGGAGTCAAGGTCGAAGACGCCTTTAGCCTCTTTGTGATCGCCTACAGGCACGGCATCGCCGGTGAGGCAGAGAACGTTCTTGATCCCCCTGGTGTACGCGAAGAGGAGCTCTGCCTGAAGCGCCAGGCGGTTACGGTCGCGGCAGGTCATTTGCAAGATCGGCTCACCGCCTCGCTCTTTGATTGCCAGGCAGCCGCCTATGGAGGGGAAACGCATCACCGAGCTCTGGTGGTCAGTGACGTTGATAGCATCCACATGAGCTTTGAGCAAATCGATGTGGTGGTACATCTTCTCCAAGTTGGTTCCCTTGGGTGGGCCTATCTCGCTGGTGATTACGAACTTGCCCGAGTTCAGTACTTCCTTAAACTTTGAAGACATGATTCACCTCGCTTCTTCAGAGCACCTTGATAACCCGGGGTCTGGGGGCAACCTGGTAGTTTTTCGGCGGTTGGTATTTCCGCATCATATCGAGCCTGCCCTGCTCCTTTAGTCGGTTGTAGATGAGCGTCCAGGCGCAGTCCTTCTGCTTATCCACCTCGCACTTACCGTTATTGGTGCCGCCGCAGGGACCGTTGAGCAAGCCTTTGTGGCAGGCGGTGATGGGGCAGATGCCAGCCATCTCTCCGAGGAGACATTGCCCGCACTGAGCGCAGACCTCCTGAAAGACACCCTGTCCGTTGTCCATGCCGATAAACAAGGTGTCCAGAGCTGGTATGACGGGCTTGTTAGCTGCGTTCTGGCCCATTTTATGCACGCCCAGAGCACATGCCATCACCAATATGGCATGGGCGCTGAGGATGGAACTATGGTGTTCGCTCATCAATGCTTCAGTGATGTCGTCGCAGGCGACCGGAATAACTATAGAACCGGTAATGAACTTACCTTGCGATTGCAGTCTTTCCCTCATGGCTGCTACCTCCTCTACCCCGCCGGTATGGGTCAGCGTGGCGCAGGTGCCGCAGCCAGCGATGAATATACGGCTGAAATTATGGAGCTGCTCTGTGATCTCTTCGAACGGCTTCTGGCTTGTTATGGACTTCATGGCACCTCCTAACCTTCCAGGTCACACCTCAGGCACCGCCTGGCTTCGTACCTGGCTTGTTCTTCGGTAAGCCCGAGTTCTGTCTCCTGGAAGCTGCGCCTCCTCACTTCAATGGGGAGTGTAGATGGCTTGGGTCTAAAGGCAGCTTGCCAGGTCTCCTCTTCCGTTGTGGCTGGCTTTTCTGCTGGTTGCATGCCCGGCTTTCTGGTGTCGTACATCTGTACTCGCGAGGTGTCGTTTCTGAAGTATTTATCGATCGCCAATGCCCCCCGTCTGCCACTGGCGATGGCATCGATGATCATGCCTGGACCGAAGACGAAGTCACCACCGGCGAAAATGCCAGGCAAATTGGTACTGAGTGTGTTGGGATCGACCACCAGTCTCTCCCAGCGGCTGCGCTCCAGGGCGCTATCCGATGGCAGGAAGGAGAGGTCGGCTGCCTGACCAACGGCGGCGATGACGGTATCTGCCTCGACAAAAAACTCTGACTCAGGGATGGGTACGGGACGGCGGCGACCGCGTTCGTCCGGCTCAGCCAGCTTCATGCGGACGCACTGCAAGCCAGCCACACTGCTCTCATGACTGACGACTCGGGTGGGACCAACAAGGAAGTGGACTTTGATACCTTCGGCCACCGCCTCGTTGAACTCCGTCTCGGTCACCGGCATCTCCTCGCGGGAGCGACGGTAGTAGATATTGACCTCTTCGGCGCCGAAGCGAAGTGCGGTGCGCGAGGCATCTAGGGCGACATTTCCCCCACCGATGACCGCCACCCGCCGCCCCACTTTGATCTTTCTCCCCAGCTTGGCATCGCGCAAAAAATTTAATCCATAGTAGAAGCCGGAAAGAGCTTCGCTTTCGCCCGGTATGCCGATTGTCTGACTTTTCTGAGCACCGGCGGCGATGAACACAGCGTCGTAGCCACTGGAGCGCAAGTGTTCGATAGTGAAATTGGTGTTAAGTGGTGTGTTATATCTTATCTCCACTCCCCGTTTGGTGATATAGTCGATCTCGTTATCGATGACCTTTCTGGGAAGACGGAAGTCCGGTATCGCTACCGCTGGCATACCTCCACCCACCCCGGCGGCTTCAAAAACGGTGACCCCGTAGCCCATCTGGGCTAGGAAGTAGGCGCAGGAAAGACCACATGGTCCAGCACCGATCACTGCTACCCTCTCCTTTTTTGTCCTGGAGAAGGGCTCTGGCTGGGGCAGCTCATGAATATGCTCGAAGTACCAGTCAGCGACGAGCCTTTTCAGTGCCCTGATAGCCACTGGCTCATCCAGCTCGCCGCGGCGGCACCTGCCCTCGCAGGGGTGGTGGCAGATGCGACCGCAGATGGCGGGGAATGGGTTTCTCTCCCTGATGGTCTCTATTGACTCCAGATATTCACCGGCGGCGATGTGGGCGACATATTTTGGTATATTGATGCCCACAGGGCAGGTGTGTTGACAGGGGGAGATCATCAGTGCATCACACACCGCTGCAGGACATTTCTTTTCTTTGATGTGGGCTTCATACTCGTCGCGGAAGTAATTAAGCGTGGTGAGCACGGGGTTAGGGCAGGTCTGTCCCAATCCGCAGAGCGAGCATTCTTTGACCGTTCTGGCTATGGTGAGCAATGTGTCGATGTCGCCATCATGCCCTTTGCCCTGTGTGATTCTATTGAGTATCTCTAGCATCTGTTTTGTCCCCAGCCGGCAGGGGACACATTTACCGCAGGACTCCATCTGAGTGAAACCTAAAAAGTAGCGGGCAACTTCCACCATGCAGGTGGTCTCGTCCATCACAACCATACCGCCAGAGCCCATTATGGAGCCCAGCCTGGCGAGGTTTTCGTAGTCTACGGGGGTATCAAGGAACTGGGCTGGAATGCAGCCTCCCGACGGTCCACCGGTTTGCACTGCCTTGAACCGCTTGCCTCTGGGGATACCTCCGCCGATATCAAAGATGATGGTGGATAGTGGTGTGCCCATGGGCACCTCCACCAGACCGCTGTTTGCCACCTTTCCGGTCAGGGCGAAGACCGCGGTGCCTTTGCTCTTCTCGGTTCCGATGCTGGCGTACCACTCAGCGCCGTTGGCAATGATCAGGGTGACGGAAGCTAAGGTCTTCACATTGTTAATGATGGTGGGTTTTCCGTCCAGTCCTGATTGTGCCGGGAATGGTGGGCGGGGACGAGGCATCCCTCGGCGGCTTTCGATGGAGGCTATCAGCGCTGTCTCCTCACCGCAGACGAAGGCACCGGCGCCCTCCTTGATCTCTACAGTGAAATTGAAGCCGGAGCTTAGAATGTTGTTGCCAAGGTATCCCTGTTCTGAAGCGCGTTCTAGGGCGTGGTGCACCCTCTTGACTGCCAAAGGATATTCCGCCCGCACGTAAATATATCCCCGGGTTGCTCCGATGGCATAACCCGCGATGGTCAGTCCCTCGATAACGGAGAAAGGGTCAGCCTCAAGGATGGAGCGATCCATGAAGGCGCCGGGATCCCCTTCGTCGGCGTTGCAGACAATATATTTCTGATTTCCCGGGGCATTGCGGCAGAATTCCCACTTACGCCAGGTGGGAAAGCCGGCACCACCACGTCCACGCAAGCCAGACTTCTTTACCTCCTCGATCACCTGTTCCGGTGTCATCTCCAGCAGTGCTTTGCGCAGGGCACGGAATCCACCGCTAGTGATATAGTCCTCTATGCTCTCGGGATTGATGTAGCCGCAGTTATGCAGGATAGCCCGGTATTGTCTGGCATAGAAATTGATTTCCGAATACCGCGGCACACGCTTGCCGCTGAGCGGGTCTTGGTAGAACAGCCGTTCCACGGGCACGCCACTCTGGAGGTGAGAACTGACGATCTCGGGGACGTCGTCCACCTGCACATGGGTGTAGAAGATGCCTTCAGGTTCGACTACCACATTAGGTCCCTGCTCACAAAAGCCGTGGCAGCCGGTGAAGTCGACCTTAATATTACTTATCCCCAGCCTGGTTATCTCGTGTTGGAACGCCTCGTAGACAGCGTCCGACCTGCTGGAGATACAACCTGTGCCTTGGCATACCAGCACTGTAAGCGGCTGTTTCATACTATTCATCACCCCTTTTCAGGAGATATTCCACCTTCTTTGGGTTCATGTGTCCGAATACCCTGTCGCTGATGACGATATTCGGTGCGAGAGCGCAGACACCGATGCATGCCACTGTCTCCAGCGTATATTCCATATCCGGGGTGGTCTCACCCTCCTCGATGCCTAGGGTTTGTTTGACCAACTTCAGGATGGTCTTGCCGCCCCTGACGTGACAGGCTGTGCCGCGGCAGACCCTGACCACCTTTTTCCCTCGCGGTTTGGTATAGAGCTGGGCATAGAAGGAGACGACGCCCTGCACCTGGCTGGGAAATAACTTCAAGGCTTGGGCTATGAGCGGAATAGACTCCTGCGGAATATAGCCGAACTCGTTCTGTATTCTTTGTACCAGCGGTATCAGTGACCAGCGCTGCTTGCTGCAGTCAGCGATAATAGTCATAAGCCTCTCCAGGTTTAGTTTGGTGTTCAGCAGTTGCTCGGTCATCTTCAACCCACCTTTTGCACGTTCACCCGGCATGACTTGAACGCCGGTGCCTTCGATTGCTGGTCCAGCCTTATATCAAACAGTTCGTTTACCGGTATATCTGGAAACGAGGACGGCAGGAAGATGATGCCCTGGGGTATCGTCTCTGAGATTCTCACTGTGGCGATCACCTCGCCGACCGTCGAGGTGATTTTAGCCATGTCGCCATAGCTTAAGCCGAGGCTGTGGGCGTCCCCGGGGTTGATCTCGGCGTACCCCCGGGGAAGAAATTTCCTCAGCCTTGGCGCTTTAAGCGACCATATTCCGTTGCTGGGGTGGGGGAAGACAGCCCCGGTGAGTAGCGAGAATGGGTATTCACGCTCATCGGTTTGTGGTGCGGCTTGGTATTCTACTGCCCAAAAGCGGGGGAAGCCGCGCGGTGCCTCCTCAGGTTGCTGACTGGCGGTACCTACTGCTTGAACCTCGAAGACCTTACCCTCACCGCCATAATACTGATAGCTGGGGAGGCAGTCCTCCATCTCCTCCACGATGTCCTCAAAGCTCGAAAAAGGAAGCGGTCTGCCTATTCTAGAAGAGATCTCGAGCAATATCTCCCAATCAGGGCGGCTTTCGCCAGGCGGTGTGATTGCCTTTCTGAACCCTCTTATCTTCCCCTCGAAGTTTATTGTCGTACCATCCTTCTCAGCGGGGCTGGTGCCGGGGAGCACCACAGTGGCTAGCTTCGCCGTCTCGGTGAGGAATATGTCCTGCACAGCAAGGAACTCCACAGAGGCGAGGGCTTCCGTAATCAACCGCCGGCCCGGGAACGTGGACACAGGGTCCTCGCCGAGGATATACAATGCCTTTATCCTCCCCGATTTTGCCTCCTGGAGCATCTCTATAGCTGTCAACCCCGCGGGGCGGGGCAGTTTCACCCTCCAGAACGCTTCAAAGTTTTCTTTTGCCGCGGTGTCGGTTATACTGCGGAACCCAGGGAGTAGTCGGGGTGACAGCCCCATAGCCATAACACCGTAGCTGTTGCTTTCCCCGTGCAGGGCGATGATACCTCCTCTCTTCGGGGCAGCGTTGCCTGTGAGCAGTGCTAGGTTGGCGATTGCCCTGACACAGTCGGTACCAGTGGGATACTGGGTGATACCACTGCCGTAGACGATGGATGCCTGCCTTGCCTTGGCATAGAGTCTAGCGGCAGTCACTATCTGCGCAGCGGGGACGCCGGTGACTTTAGCGGCATATTCTGGCGTGTAGTGTTCCAGGTTCCTGGCAAACTGTTCAAAATTGTCGGTGCGCCGCACCACAAATTCCCTGTCCAGCAGGTTTTCCTTCACAATTAGATGTGCTAGGGCACTCAACAGTACTATGTCAGTCCCTGGTCTCGGTTGCAGATGGAGAGTAGCGAAAAAGGCGAGCCCAGTGCGGCGTGGGTCTATTAGTATCAAACAGGTGCCTTTAGTCTTGACTGCACGCTTGATGGCATAGCCTACTGCCGGGGCAGATGTGGTGAGGTTAGCACCCACTACCATGATTACGTCTGATCTTTCGATCGCCTCTATTTGGTTTGCTGGCTGGGGCAAGCCGATGGTGGTGACCAGTCCCAGAACGGTGGCGGCGCTGTAAAGGCGGCTGCCGCTATCCACATTGTTGGTACCGATGGTGCATCTGGCAAATCGTTGCAGTAGGTAGGCTTCTTCGTTGGTGCAGTGTGCTGAGCCGAGGACGGCTATGCTCTCGGCGCCGTACCTCTTTTTCACATTTTCAAGTCCGTCAGCTATCAGCGCTAGCGTTTCCTCCCAGTGGGACTCCTCTAGGCTACCGTTTTTCCTGATAAGCGGCTTGGTGAGCCTGTCTGGACCGTGGATGAAGTCATAGCCATAACTACCACGGACACAGAGGGGTCGGTAGCCGCTGCCATCTGTTTTCGCCGGTGTCGAGCGGATGATGCGGTCGCCTTTGACTTCGAGCTCGATGCTGCAGCCGCAGCCGCAATGTGGACATGTGGTATTGACTCTGTTCTGTGTTGTCCCACGGGATGCCGGGTCTTTTTCCATCAAGGCACCGGTGGGACAGAGCGCCACACAGGTGCCACAGAAGGTACACTCTGATGCCTCCAGCGGCATATCCCCGAAAGTCGCCGGCTTGGACTTGAAGCCTCGCTGGAAGTAGTCCAGGACACCCTCGACCACGAGTTCCTGGCATGCCCTGATGCATTTAGCGCAGAGCACGCACTTGCTCAAGTCCCGCTGGATAAAGGGGTTGACCTCCTGGACGGTAACTGCCTGGGGGATGCGGTGGAGCCCGGTAGGTGATACCCCCATCTCAGCAGCGATCCCCCGCAGCTTACAGCGATTGCCCTTATCGCACACTGGGCAGGCATCGGGATGGCTTGCTAGCATGAGTTCCACCAGGGTCCTGCGGTGAGCAACCACCCGTGGCGAGCGAGTGTCGATGGTCATCCCTGAAGCTATGGGGGTGACACAGGCAGCCATCAGGGTGCCGCTCTTCGTTTCTTCGACGATGCACAGACGGCAGGCACCGATATCAGGCAGATGGTCATCATGGCACAACGTCGTGATATGCACCCCCGCCTCCCGTGCTAGGGCGAGGATGCTCATCCCGGCATAGCCACTTACTTCGTTGCCGTCCAGTGTAATTGTTATTGGCTGCAACTCACCACTGCCCTCGAGAACGGGTCTGGTGTTGTGCCGGACCAGCCAGCTCAGAGCGGGACAGGGATGCGCTCGCCCTTATCAGCAGCCCTGATGGCGGCGAGCAGCATGGAGCTGGCGCTCTTTTTGGGGATGAAGCCAAAGGCTCCCACTCTCTCGCTGGCACGTAGGTTGGCTTCATCAGCGTACTGTGTCAGCATTAGCACCCTGGCAGGCATACCAATTTCGGTTAATTCCCTAGTGGCTTCGAGCCCATCCATACCCGGCATAGCGATGTCCATGAGAACGATGTCAGGTGTAAGTTCGCGAGTCTTTCGTATGGCTTCGACGCCGTCCATCGCCTCTCCCACCACCTGGATATCGGGCTGTAGACCGAGCAGGATGCGAATACCCTCCCTGACGACCACATGGTCATCGACTATGAGCACCTTTATCTTTCTGGTCGTTCTGTCGAGTGCTTTTCTCACGGTGACCATCATCATTCTCACATCCACGGGTTTCTGGAAGTAATCCTCGGCCTCCAGCTGCATGCCCTCCTCCCACTGCCATCCCCTGGTTAGCCTTTGCTCCGGAGGAGCATCGATCACCACCAGCGGAATGTCACTGAAGCTTGGGCTCTTTCTCAGCCACTGGTGGAAGCGGAATGCAGCACCGCGTGGCTCAATGACGCCGATGATGACCAAATCAGGCCTGTGGCGGCGCACCATATCTTGTGCTTCAGGCAGGGAACGAGTATGGAGCGCCGAATAGCCGGAACTTTCCAGAGCTTTTATCACCTCTGCGACAAAATCCATTTCATCATCCACCACCAGGACCTTCGCTTTTCTCTCCTCCATCTTAAACCTCCTTACCACGGTGCCCGAATCTCGCACAGGGGCACTGTACCTTTATATTAAAGTGTAGCTGCTTACTGGAAGGAGGCACAGAGGTGAACACCTCAAAAGGCATGGGGAAATACTGCATTTTGCCGGGGGAAGACGCTGAATAATTAATTGGCTAGGATTTTGTGTAGCCGGGGTCTAACGGTGTCAAGAGATGGTGATTATCCCCTTTCGTATTGCGTACTTTATGAGGTCGGCGCGGTTATGAATATCGAGCTTAGCCATAAGATTTGTCTTGTGCCTATCCACCGTCTTGGGACTGAGCACCAACATCTTGGCGATCTCCTGAGTTGTGTAGCCTTCTGCCAGTAGTTTTAAGACCTCCCTTTCCCTGTCTGTTAATTGGCTGTAAGGGTCTTGCCCTCTTATCAGATCAAGCCGTTGCTGGTATCCTTCCACGAAGATACGGGCGACCGACGGAGAAAGATAGGAGTCGCCATGGTGTACCGCTCGGATGGCGGTGACTAGCTCCGAAGAAGCCGCTGTTTTGCAGATGAAACCGCGGGCACCGGCCTCGAATATGGGGAAAACAAACTCGTGGTCGTCGTACTGGGTGAGTGCCACCACCTTTGTCTTTGGGAACTGTCTGCAGATACGGCGGGTGGCCTCCAGCCCGTCCATTAGCGGCATGGCGATGTCCATAAGCACCACATCTGGCATCAGCTTCTCCACCTTTTCTAGAGCCTCCCTGCCGTTAGCTGCCTCACCCACTAGCTCTATATCAGCCATCAGCCCTAGAAGGGCATAGATGCCATCGCGGACTATGGCGTGGTCGTCAACTACTAGCACTCTTATTTTTGACACCGTCTGTCCTCCACTGCATGGGTATCCGCACGGTGACCGTGGTCCCCTTACCCAGCTGTGACTTCACGTTGCATTTGCCGCCCATGAGCTGCACCCGCTCTTTCATGCTGAATAAGCCGGCGCCGCGCCCGCTTGGCTCCACCGTCTTTATTTGTGACACATCGAAACCAACGCCGTTATCGCTGATGGTCATCGTCAGGTCATTGCCGTTCACCGTCAGGGCGATAGTAGCACTGGTCGCCTTCGAGTGTTGCTGGATATTGCCGATAGCCCCCTGTGCCACCCGAAAGAGGTTGGTCTCCACGTCTTTGGGCAGCGTTCTGCCCAGCTCGTCGAAGTGAAAGGATAGGCTTATCCCCAACGGTGCCAGCACTGATTCGGCATGTTGACGGAGCGCCGGCACCAGCCCCAAGGAGTCGAGGAGTGTGGGGCGGAGGTTAACGATAAGGCGGTGGACTTCGTTTCCCACCTCAACAGCCAGCGTGTGTGCCTTTTTCAGCGTCTCTTTTATCCTGCTGTCCTGAATTCCAGCCATCTCCACCATCTCGATCACCGCTTGCAGGTTCAGCACCAGTCCGGAGAGCGCCTGGCTGGTCTCATCGTGCAGTTCGCGGGAAATACGTCTCCGTTCTTCCTCCTGTGCCATCAGTGCAAACCGTGCCAGTTGCCGGTAGCGCTCTCGGCTGCGCCGCAATTCCTCGTAGAGCCTTGCCTGCTCGATAGCCATGCCGAGGAGATCACCGGTGGCATACAGTAGGTGGATGTCCCTCTCGGTGAACTGGTGGCGCAGGTGACTGGCGATGTTCATCACACCGAGTACTCTGTCTCGGGACATCAAAGGGACGCTGACGAAAGCCTTCAATCCCTCCTTGCTGATGAGCTCAGGGTGGGCGGCTTCAGGGCTCTGTGAGATGTCCTCCAGCATGATCGCCCTAGCACGCTCCGCTACCCTTCCGGCGATGCCCTCCCCCAGTCTGACGCGCATTTCCTGTGCGTAGTCATCGGATATGCCGTGGTATACCCGATAGGAGAGGGTGTTGGTATTGTCATCGAGGAGCATGATGCCGCCGATAGCCCTATCTAGAATGTCAAGGACAATGTCCAGACCTACGCGTAGGATGGTATCAAGGTCAGTGAGCCCACTGATGGCGGCGGCAACGCGGCTTAAGGCGATAAGCTCGTCTGGCCTTGCCCGGGAGGTTGTAAGCGCATCTATCTGCGGAGAGCTGCTGCTACCCTTTTTTCTCGCCGCCCCCTTTCCCTTTCCCGCCTTCATCGTACCCCTCCTTGATATGGAGTTTAGCTTACATAAAGGGATGGCGATTGTCAATCGGCAACTCACTAAGGATTTTAGTCAAGAAGACTTGGCTTAATGCGGATAGAAGTTAGCGTGTTTTGCGAGTTGCTTTTTGAGGTAATCGATGGTTTTGACCGGCGTGGGGTCGACACCGTAGAGGAGCGCCAGGTAGTAGCTTACCCAGTCGCCGAGGTAGACAAGCCCTATCATCTGAGCCAGCTCGCCCTTGCCAGGGGCGTCCACAATCTGATGGGGGACGCCGTTCTGTTTAAGCAGCTCTGCGGTGATTTCATAACGGAGCAGGGTGCGGTTACGGATGTGGCTGGAGCGCAACATGACAACGAAGATATTTGCTGCCAGTCCTTTCGGCATCTCATAGCCTACCACGGCATTGTGGTTAAGTTCGGGCAGAATCTCGAAGAATGCCCATGCCTTGCTGTTTTCGTTTATTTGAGTCTTCCAGCGGCGGGCGACCTGGCTCATGATGCCGGCACCGTAGACGACGGCGATTTTGTCGTGGAGACTTATGGCAAGCTGTTTTGCCGGATTGGAAGTTGTGGGCACAGTCTCATTCCATTCCCTCAGCACGTCATCCAGCGTCTGAAGCATTTCAGCCACCTCTGCGGACATGTCTTTGAAGAACTCTAGCTGCTGGAAAAAGGCGATGAGCGGCATGAGGCTGTAGCCCAGAGCCGCCCGCGGCGGTGAGGTATACTCTATGGGGAACACGGGCACGCCAGCTCTTTTCGCCATCTCTCCCAGCCTGCCACCGGTGGTGAGCGCCAGTTTATGGCATCTGGTCTCCAGCGCCTGAGAGAGGGCGGAAAGCGTCTCCTCAGTATTTCCCGAGTAACTTGAGGCGATGACCAGCGTGTTTTCATCAACGAACGGCGGCAGGTCATAGTCCCTGACGAGAAAGATAAGCGGTCTCTTCAAGCGGTGGGCAAGGCTGCGGAGAAGGCCGCCGCCGATGACTGAGCCACCCATCCCCACTATTACCACCTTGTCCACCTTGCGGTACCCCCGTGGCAATTTGAACCGAAGGGCTTTTTCCCAGGCGTCACGACATTGCGCTGGCAGTCGCTTTAGCTGTGCCAGCATCCCCTCGGTGTCGAGGCGCTGGTAGATGGCTAAGTCCTCAAGGTCGACCATGGTTACAGTCCCAGCATTTTCCTGCCGCTATCGAGCAGTTTCTGTACTTGCTCCTGCGTGTGGGCTTCGGCGTATATTCGGATGAGCGGTTCGGTGCCGGAGAAGCGGATGAGCAGCCAGGAGCCGTCATCCAGCACATAGCGGTAGCCGTCCCTGGTGTCCAGCCGCACCACATCTTTGTCAGCAATTGATTTCACCATCTGTCCAGAGATTTTGCTATTCAAGCTTTCTTTCTCCTCGGGCTGGATATGGATATCAATGCGGTCGTAGTGGTGTTCGCCAACCTTGCTGAAAAGGTATTCCAGTAGCTGCGAGGGCTTCTTGCCTGTCCTGATGATGAAGTCCAGGAAGTAGAGCCCGGCGAGGATGCCGTCGCGCTCGGGGATATGTCCGCGGAAGCCGTAGCCGCCGCTCTCCTCGCCTCCGATGATGGTGTCCTTCCCCTTCATAAGCGGCGCCACATACTTGAAGCCCACCGGCGTCTCGAACACGGGGACGCCGTAGATTTCGCCCAGGCGGTAGAGCATGTCGGTGGAGGTGAGGGTCTTGATGATGGCGCCCCGCTCGCCGCGGACTTCCAGCAAATAGAGCGTGAGCAGGGCAAAGACCTGGTGCTGGTTGAGGAATCTTCCTTTCTCATCGATAACGCCGATGCGGTCGGCATCGCCGTCGGTGGCAAGGCCGACATCGGCTTTCTTCCCGACCACCATGGCGCTGAGTTCGCCGAGAAACCTGGCTATGGGCTCGGGCTGGATGCCGGGGAAGGAGGGGTTGTGCTCACCGTGTATCTCGGTGATGGAGGTGTTGCCGCCTTCAAGAAGCCTGCGGAAGTAGCCGCTGCCGGCGCCGTACATAGAGTCGACAATGATTTTGAGGTTGCTCCTGCGGATGGCTTCAAGGTTGACTAACTTGCCAATATGGGCGAAGTAGGCGGGGTCGGGGTCTATGTAGGAGATGAGTCCGCTCTCCAGCGCTTTAGCCAGCGGCACCCTGTCTGTTTCCCCGCCTGTAGCCACTCTATTGGCAGCGCTCTCTATCTCTGCGGCTATCTCCGCCGGGGCGCTGGCGCCGTTATCGTCCTTGTATTTAAAGCCGTTCCACCTTCCTGGGTTGTGGCTGGCGGTGATGATGATGGCACCGGCTGAGCTGGTATTAGTGACGGTATAACTTATCACCGGGGTGGGTGCCGGTTTTTCGCAGAGCCTTACCTTAATGCCGCTGGCGGCAACGACCTCCGCGGCTGCAGCAGCGAAGTCCCCGGAGGCGAACCTGGTATCGTAGCCAATTACCAGCCCGCGTTCTGCCTGTCCGGTGCGCTTGAGGTAGTCAGCCACACCCTGGGCACAGGCGCGGACGTTATCAAAAGTGAAGTCCTCGGCGATGACCCCCCGCCAGCCATCGGTGCCGAATTTTATCCTAACCATGCCAGAATATTATAGCCCAGCTTCAGCCCTGAGAATCGCTGCCTTATCTGTCTTCTCCCAGGGCAGGTCCAGGTCGTCCCTGCCGAAGTGCCCGTAAACTGCGGTCTGGCGGTAGATGGGGCGGCGCAAACTTAAGCATCTGATGATGGCTTCGGGGCGGAAGTCGAAGTGCTTCTGGATGAGCCCCAGTATCACCCTGTCCGGGACTTTGCCCGTGCCGAAGGTCTCAATGGACAATGAAAGCGGGCGGGCAACTCCGATGGCATAAGCCACCTGCACCTCGATGCGGTCAGCGAGCCCAGCGGCAACCACGTTCTTTGCCACGTATCTCGCCGCGTAGCTGGCGGAGCGGTCCACCTTGGTGGGGTCTTTGCCGGAGAAACAGCCGCCGCCGTGGCGGCAGGCACCGCCGTATGTGTCCACCAGTATCTTCCGTCCGGTGAAGCCGGTATCGGAGACAGGACCGCCGACGACGAACCTGCCGGCGCTGTTCACATAGTAACGCGTGCGGTCGTCGAGCAGGTGAGAGGGCACCACCGCTCTGACCACCTTTTCGATTATGTCGTTGCGGATGGTCTTAGCATCAACATCGGGGTCGTGGTGGGCGCCGATGACGATGGAGTCTATCCTTTTGGGCACGCCGTGTTCGTATTCCACGGTCACCTGTGACTTGCCGTCAGGGCGGAGGTAGGGGATTATCCTCTCCTTCCTCACCTGTGCCATACGGCGACAGAGCTTGTTGGCAAGCGAGATAGGGAGCGGCATCAGCTCCGGGGTCTCGGTGCAGGCGAAGCCAAACATCATCCCCTGGTCGCCGGCGCCGGTCCTGTCCAGCTCGTCAACTGTTGCGGCGCCCTCTCGCACCTCCATAGCCTGGCTGACGCCGGCGTCTATGTCCGCTGACTGCGGTTTTATGGACACCAGCACGCCGCAGGACTGGTAGTCGAAGCCGTATTCAGGTCTGATATAGCCCACCTCTTTCACCACCTTACGGACGACCTCTGGTATCTCCACGTAGCATTTGGTGGTGACCTCGCCGAGGACGATTACCAGCCCGACGGTGACGGCTACCTCACAGGCAACCCTGCCGTAGGGGTCCTGCTCCAGGATGGCGTCGAGAATGGCATCGGAAATCTGGTCGCAGAGCTTGTCCGGATGCCCCTCGGTCACCGATTCCGAGGCGAAGAAGTAGGACGGATTATTCTCGAAGCTGCTTGCCATTTCCTTTCTCCTTGCAGTTATGTTCCCTCCTCCCAGCTGTGGAGGTATTTCTGCTGCTCTTCGGTGAGCGAGTCTATGGCGATGCCCATGGACTTGAGTTTCAGTCTGCCCACCTCCCTGTCGATGTCTTCGGGGACGGGGTAGACCTGCGGCTGGAGTCTGCCCTTGTTTTTTACTAAGTATTCCAGGCAGAGCGCCTGGTTGGCAAAGCTCATGTCCATGACGCTGGCGGGGTGCCCCTCAGCAGCCGCCAGGTTTATCAGCCTGCCCTCGCCGAGGAGCAAAAGTCTCCTGCCGTCTGCCAGGGTATATTCGTCGGCGAAGGTGCGCAGTTGTCTCTTCCTGGTGGCGAGGCTTTCCAGCGCCGGTATGTTTATCTCCACATTGAAGTGGCCGCTGTTAGCCATGATGGCGCCGTCCTTCATCTGGAGGAAGTGCTGCCTGTCAATGACGTTGACATCGCCGGTGGCGGTGATGAAGACGTCGCCGATTTTTGCGGCTTCGATGAGGGGCATGACCTGAAATCCGTCCATTGCTGCCTCCAGGGCGGGGATGGGGTCGACCTCGGTGACGATCACCTGTGCGCCCATGCCCTGTGCCCTTCTGGCGATGCCCCTGCCACACCAGCCGTAGCCGCAGACCACAACCTTCTTTCCTGCCCACAGTATGTTGGTAGCGCGGGTGATGCCGTCTATGGTGCTCTGACCGGTGCCATAGCGGTTATCGAAGAAATGCTTGGTGCGGGCATCGTTGACGGCGATGATGGGGTATTTCAGCCTGCCCTCCTTTGCCATGTTCCTCAGTCGGATGACGCCGGTGGTGGTCTCCTCGGTGCCGCCGATTATGGCGTCAAGCAGGTCGGTGCGCTCCTTGTGGGCGGTGCTCACTAAATCGGCGCCGTCGTCTACGGTGAGCTGTGGCTTATGGTCAAGGGCTGCTTTTATGTGCCGGTAGTAGGTCTCGTTGTCCTCGCCCTTGATGGCGAAGGTGGGCAGCCTCCACTCAACCAGCGCCGCGGCGACATCGTCCTGGGTGCTTAAGGGGTTGGAGGCGCAGAGGACAAGCGAGGCACCGCCGTCCTTCAGCGCCAGCGCCAGGTTGGCAGTCTCGGTGGTGATGTGGAGGCAGGCAGAGATGCGGATGCCTTTGAGCGGCTGCTCCTTGGCGAACCTCTCCCTTATCAGCCCCAGCACCGGCATCTCGCGGCTTGCCCACTCCACCCGCAGCCTCCCCGGTCCGGCTAATGATTTGTCCTTGATATGGTAGTCCATAATTAGCCCCAGAGCCTTTCGGCGACCGTCCCCACAATATTACTTATTGGCTGCGCTGTGTCAAGTACCATATGCTCCTGCGGTGAAAACTCGTCTATTTTTTCGAAGTCCTGCTTCTGCGCTAAGTATATCTCCCAGCGCCCGTCGGAGATGGAGCCCTCCCTAACCCTCTGCTCCAGGCGTGCCTTTACGGTGGGCTCGTCGAGCACGCATTCCAGGGCAGCGAAGTGGGCGTCTGTCCTTTGTGCCAGCCTTCTGGCTTCCAGCCGGTGCCCCCGTTTTTTGAACGAGGCGTCGAGCACCACCGACTCACCCTGTTTTAACAGCTTTTCTGCCCTGGCGAACATTTCGTCGTATGTCCTCCTGGTGAACTCCTCGGAGTAGATGCCTTGGTCAACGGGCTCGAAACGGCGTTCGGTGGGCGGGATGCCCGCCAGATCCTTGCGTACCACATCGGAGGAGATGACTGTAAGCCCGAAGCTACGGGCTAGACCGTGGGCGACGGTGGTCTTGCCCGTGCCCACCAGCCCGGCGACGATGAGCAGAAGCTTCTTACCGCGGGCATACCGGCAGGCGAGGCGAAAGTAGCTGCGGGCTGCTTTGAGGGCGGTCCCTTTGTCGGCGATGAAGGGGTCGTCCAGCTTGAAGCCCTCCACCTTGCCTCGCACATAGGCGCGGTAGCACTTATAAAAGTCTAGAAGTTGCAGCAGTTCATTATCTCCGCTTGCCTGCACGTAGGCATTGACGAAGGTGCGGGAGAGGTCGGCACGGTAGAAGCGGTCCAGGTCCATAGCCAGGAAGGCGACCTCCGAGGCAACGTCGCCGTAGCGAAAGCGGTCGTTGAACTCGATGCAGTCATAGATACAGATGCCGTCGGTGAAGCAGACGTGGGCGGCGTGCAGGTCTCCGTGGCAGTCCCTTATCCTGCCCTCAGTCACCCGCTTCTCGAACAGCGTCTGGTTCTCCTCCATAAACTTGTTGGTATAGTCCCTGACAAGGTCGTAGGCACGGCGGCTGATGGTGGTGCCGATGTATTTTTCCGTCTGGGAAAAGTTCTCCTCAGTGTTCACTCTGATTGCGTCCAGTCTGCCGTAGGTGCTTATCTCCGGACTGGTGGCGGCTTTCTCATGGAAGGCTGCCAGCCTTCGGGCGACGGCGGTGACCATCTCCCCGGTCACCCCGTCAGCAAGGAGCAGCCTGTCCATCATCCGCTCCTGTGGTAGCTGCTTCATCTTCACGGCATATTCCACCGCCTTACCGTTTCCGCCGAGCTGGAATTTTCCCCGGCTGAAGGCGATGGGTACCACTTCAATGTAGACCTCGGGGCAGAGGCGGCGGTTCAGCTCCACCTCCTGCTGGCAGAAATAATGTCGTTTTTCCAGCGTGGTGTAGTCCAGATAGCCCAAGTCCACCGGCTTCTTCACCTTATAGGCGTATTCACCGGTGAGAAAGATGAATGACATCTGTGTCTGCACCAGCTCCACCTGCCGGGGACGGTGGGGATAGGTTTCAGGCTGGAGCAGGGCTTCGACTAAAGCTTCCAGTTGTGACACCTTTTTGTCCGGAATCAGATTATAGCAGATTGTGGCCGGCGCAGTTGCTCTGGCGAAGCCGGGCACTGGAATAGCGAGCCACTGAAAAACGGGTTTACGTCTTTACCTGAATCGTCTGTGTCATGGTAACGGTGCCGTGTGGGTTGGTGGCTCCGAGCACGTATGTATGCCCAGCCCGGAGCTGATGTTAAGGGTGAGGATTACTACCGCCTGGTGCTGGTCAAAATGCCCCGGTTGAGGACTATTTCAGTGGTGGTCTGAGGATAACACGCCAGGGGTCGCAGCCGCGGAGCTGTTCCTCTTTGGCGAGCAGTCTTACCAGCAGGTCTTCAAGGCGGTCCCTATCAGCCTGAGAGAAATTTCTGGCTTCAGGGCTGGAGAGGAGGGCGGTTATTTCCTCTTTCAGCCGTAAGAGCTCGAACCTGCCCTCAGCGGCTTTGAGCCTGTCCTCTATTTCCGCTATCGGTGGCTTTCCCGCTTTTTGTGGCATTTTCCGCAGGCCATTTATTTTACGACAGCTACACCCCCTCACTCTAACTCTCTCACCAGTGTCAGTCTTCCAGGCTAAAAAGGGGTCTAACGAGTTCACCTGCGGAGAACTTGTCTCCAGGGAAAATGGCATGCCCCAGCTTAACCCTCTTGCCGATGACATCCATCGTGACTTTGGTGGGGTCTACGCCACCGAGGTTGCCCATGAGCCAGGGACCTTCGTCGAGCTCCACCAGCGCTACGACGTACGGGGCTTCAGCCTCTCTGCCCTCCGGCGGGACGAAGATGGTGGTGAAGGTCTGGACGGTGCCTTTGCCGCTGAGCTGCACCACCTCAAGCTGGGTACCCTGACATTTGCTGCAGGTTATCTTTGGCGGCATGGTGATGGTGCCACATTCTTGGCATTTCAGTCCCAGCAGCCTGTCCTCTTTCAGCGCCTCATTATATTCTTTGAAGGTCAGCTTGTGTTCCATGGTTGCCTCCTGTCACCTTTTGCGATGCTTTACCAGCCCTGCGCCAGTATGGCGTTGCAGATGGTGCCACCATCGCCGCCCAGGGTATCGGTCATGCCTATCCTTGCGCCTTCCACCTGTCTTTCACCGCACTCCCCTCTGAGCTGTTTTACGATCTCATATACCTGTGCCGTGCCGGTGGCGCCGACCGGGTGCCCCTTGGCTTTCAAGCCGCCTGAAGGGTTGACCGCTATCTTGCCGCCGATCTTCGTCTCACCACGTTCTACCGCCTCACCAGACTTGCCGAAGTCGAAGAACCCCGAGCCCTCCAGGGCGATGAGCGTGGCGATGCTGAAGCAGTCGTGCAGTTCGATGACATCTATGTCCTTGGGCGATAGCCCTGCCATGCTGTAAGCCTGCTTGGCGGCAAGCTCCCTGGCGATAAGGCGGGGTAGATAGTCCTTCTGGCTGGCGAGGTTACCTGAGGATGCCTGTCCCAACCCGATGACGTAGACCGGCTTGTCGGTAAGCTTTTTAGCCTTCTCCTCGCAGGCGAGAACCACCGCCGAAGCGCCGTCGGAGAAGGGGCAGCAGTCGTAGAGCTGGAGCGGCTGGGCGACCATGATGCTGTTGAATACGTCATCCATGGTGATCTCTTTGCGGAACTGTGCCTTGGGGTTGCGTGCCCCGTAGTAGTGGGAGTTTATCGAGACCTGTGCCATTTGTCGCTTCAGCCTCTCCAGCGGGATGCCATACTTTTGGGCGTAGAGGTGGGCGAGCAGGGCGAAGACTCCCGGGAAGGTAAGCCCGCAGGGGTACTCATAGCGGCTATCGCTGGCGGCGGCAAAGGACCTGGTTGCCAGAGGAGTGCCCATTTTAGCGGCGGTCTCGGTGCCGCCGACTAGGACGATGTCAAAAGCACCTGAAGCCACCCACATCACCGCGTCGCGGAAGGCGGCGCTGGAGGAGGCACAGGCGTTCTCATACCTGTTTGCCGGGACATGGTCTAGCCCCAGGTAATCTGCGGCGAAGGCCTGTATCTGCGCCTGCCCCTCCGCGAAGTCGCCGACGAAGTTACCCACGAACAGCGCCTGGACATCTTTAGGCTTGATATTGGACTCGACGATGGCGTCCATGGCAGCCTCGGCAAACAGCTCCACGGCTGTCTTGGACTGCGCCCCAGTGAACCTGGTCATGCCAACACCGACCACTGCGACCTTCCTCATATTTCCCTCCTTAGAAAGTCAGTTTATCAGCTTCGGCTGGCAGCGGCTGCAGAAGGCAGCCTGCTTCCAGTCGGTATCGTCCAGGCAGTTGGAGAAGTGCATCACACATTTTGGGTCAGGGCAGTGCCCCAAGTTAAGGAGATGTCCCAGCTCGTGTACTGCCTCCTTGGTCGCCCTGTCCAGGAACAGTCCTCTGTCCTCAGGCAGTCCGTAGAACTCCTGCCGCAGGCGACAGAGCGAGATTACGGCCGTCCCGGAGACAATGTCCGCCTGTCCGAAGACGAAGTTGAGGTGCGGGGCATAGAGGTCGACATCAACGATGCCAAGCACCTTTTCGTCTTTAGGACTGTGTCCCCCTTTCAGCCTATCAGTGATGCTGGCAGCCAGGTACTGTCCGCGGTCGGCGTTATAGGCTTTTGCCAGGTCAATGGTCAGCGGCACCATTTCCACGGGGCAGCCGAATATATCAGCCAGTCTGAGTCTGAGTTCCGCCATTACACCGTCGTCTATTTTACCTATGGATATGAGCACTATCTTCACGCTGCCTATTTTAGCCAGTCGAGTATCCGGGCTGCCACCTCATTGCGGTTGTCGCGGGTGAGGTGGAGGACGGTTACTGCATGGTGGTGCTTTATTTCGTCGGCGAAGGGGTGGGGCTTGAGCATGATGGTACCCAGCACCTTCTTGCCGCTTTCAATCGCCCGGAACACTGCCTCCCTGAATCGGGGGGAGAACAGTTCCATCTTGCCGATCTCGTCGATGACTATCAGTTCGCTTTCGTCAATAGCCTTTTGCAAAGCGGTGACCGCGGTATTTTCCAGGTTGTTGATATCCACGCCGTATTTGCCGATGCGATATGGACTGGTAATGCTGGTATGTGCTAGGATAGCTTCCTTGCCATCGAGGGTGACTATCTTGAAGCCCTGTCTGGTGCTGCCGCCTCTCAACTCCTGTGTGTAGAAGCCACCGGTTTTCTTGCTGACTTTGCTTAAGATCTCCTGGATGAGGGTCGTCTTGCCCACGCCGGGGCTACCGGTGAGCAGGTATGTGGCTGTCATTCACCTGTGGCTTTGGTCTCCGACTTCTTCGGTCTGTCCCGCTTTTTGGTAGCCTCCGCTTTAGCTTCAGCAGTTGCTTCTGCTACAGCCTCTGCTTTCTTCGGTCTGCCCCGCTTCTTTGGCGCTTCGGCAGGGGGTGTGGCTGCCTTTTCTGCAACTGCTGCGGTCGCTGCGACTTCGGCCTTTTTCTTTGTGGTACGCCTCCTCGGCGCCGGCTTTTCAGCCACGGCTACGGCAGCCGCTGCCTGAGGTGCAGCAACGGTCAGCCCCATAGCTAGCGCCATGGCCTTTCTCTTTTCCTTCAGCTTTCTCATCCGCCGGCGGTGCTTCTGCATCGCCACTCTTTTACGTTTGTTCATCTTTCACCACCAGAACAGCTTCATCTAGCGCGTAGTATTATGCCCGAAATCACACTGAATTGCAATTCCTGGTCTGGCTACAGGGAGAGGCGGCTGCGGACTCTGACTGAGAGCTCTGAGAGGATTTCTAACGCCCGGACGGCGGCTTCGGGAGAGAGGGAGGCGAGCCCGCAGGAGGGGGTGAGCAGGCTTTGGGCGGCGACCTGTCGGAAGGGAGTGCCATCTCTGGTGAAGTGTGCTATGGCTTCACCGAGGCGGTCATAGAGGCTGGGCAGGGACTCCTTCGCCAATACCTCTTCGTCATTGGGCACAATTCCCCAGCCGATACTGCCACCTTTCTCAAGAAAAGCCTTCACCTCCGCGGGATAGCAGGCGAGGGAGTCGGCGTAGTTATAGGCATCGAAGCTGAGGATGTCTATGGGCGTGCTGAGCAAGAGCGACCAGTCGGTGCTGCCGCAGCAGTGGATACCTTTAAGCCCGTCCAAGCCGCCAAGCACTTCTGTGAGCAGTCTGGTGACGGTGTCGCTGGAGAGGGCGACGAAGGCGGTGCCCAGAGAGGTGAGGTAAGGCTCATCGACGAAGATGATGGTGGTCCTGGCGGCACGACACAAGAACTCCTCCTGCCACCTGGCTTTAAGTCTCAGGAACTTAGCCAGTGCTTCAGCGAGCGTGTCATCGTAGATGATGCCGCGGTTCTGGGCATTGGTGATGCACAAGCCCATGCTTACGGGACCGGTTATCTGCCCCTTTACTGCTTCAGGACGAGAAAGCAGGGCTGTCAGGGCGTACAGCCCGGCGGCGTAGTCGCGGCTTATTTCATATGCTTCAAAGTCGTTATCTCTGGCGGTAAGCAAAGTTTCTAGGGCGGCATCAAAGTCCGCAGTCTGCTCTATCCTGAGCTTGTCTCCGTCCACCACCAGTCCAGGGAAGCCTTCGCTGAACTGGAGGTACATGTTCTCCTTGGGCGAACGCTTGGGGAGCTGGGGCCAGCAGGGGAGCTGTGGCAGGTATTTGAGCACTGGCCGGCAAGCCTCGGTGGCGTCGGTGTGGGGCATGCTCCCGATGGCGGTGGCAAGGCAGCCGAACTCGATTTTCGCCATTATTTCGTCTTCTTCAGGTACTTATCGAGGATAAGCGCCAGGTTCTTCCTCACCTTCGGCGGTACCAGTTCCGGCGAGGTGATCAGGGCGTCTTTGAGGGCACTGGTACAGATGCATTCGCGCTTTTCGGGCAGGTGGGTCACCGCCTCTCTGATTATCTTCTTCACAGTCTCGATGCCTTTTGTCAGGTTCGAGATGACCATCTCGGCGGTGACCACCTCCACCGTCTCCTTCCAGCAATCGTAATCGGTGACCACAGCGCAGGTGGCGTAGCAGAGCTCTGCCTCTCTGGCGAGCTTGGCTTCGGGGAGACCGGTCATGTAAATAACATCGGCGCCCCAGGAGCGGTAGAGGTTGGACTCGGCTTTGGTGGAGAACTGTGGCCCTTCCATTACTATGGCGGTGCCGCCGTCATGTGCCCTAGCGCCGACCTTTACCGCTGAGTTATACAGGATGCGGCGGAGCACCGGGCAGAACGGTTCGGCGAAGGCAATGTGCCCCACAATACCGTTGCCGAAGAAGGTATTGGGGCGGAGGTAGGTGCGGTCGATTATCTGGTCGGGGATGACGATGTCCAGCGGCTCTATCTTCTCCTTCAGGCTGCCCACGGTGGCGACGGAGATAATCCATTCGACCCCCAGCGACTTAAGCGCGTAGATATTGGCTCTGGACGGTAGTTCGGTGGGGCTGATATAGTGCCCCCTGCCGTGGCGGGGGAGGAAAGCCAGCTTTGCTCCGTTTAGTGTGCCCAGCATGATGGCATCGCTGGGGTGGCCAAATGGCGTCTTCACCCTCACCTCCCTGGTTTCGGTGAGTCCTTCCAGCTCATAGAGTCCAGTGCCGCCGATAATACCTATTTTTGCCTCAGCCATTTTCACATCTCCTTGGGTGTAAGCAGTGCCTTCAAATTTTGGTCAAATGGTTCCCGGGCGATGCCGTTTTCGGTAATTATAGCAGTTATGTACCGGTGGGGTGTGATGTCGAAGGCGGGGCTGGCAGCGGCAATGCCCTCCGGGGCAATGCGCACGCCGGCGATGTGGGTGACCTCATCAGGGCTGCGCTCTTCGATGTGGATGTCATCGCCTGAGGTGATGGAGAGGTCGATAGTGGAGGTGGGGGCAGCGACATAGAAGGGGACGCCATGCTCACTTGCCAATACGGCGAGGGTGTAGGTGCCGATTTTGTTGGCGACATCGCCGTTGGCGGCTATTCTGTCGGCACCGACGATGACGCAGTGAACCTTTCCCTGTTTTATGAAGTGCCCCGCCATCGAGTCGGTGATGAGGGTCACCGGTATGTTATACTGCATGAGTTCCCAGGCGGTGAGCCGTGCTCCCTGGAGTAGGGGGCGGGTCTCGGTGGCAATTACCCCGACCTTTTTGCCCGCCACCACCGCCGCCCTGATTATTCCCAGCGCCGTGCCATAGCCGGCGGTGGCTAAAGGACCGGTGTTGCAGTGGGTGAGCACGGTGGCGCCGTCTTCAATCAGCTCGGTGCCGAGCTGGCTGAGCCTGAGGGTAGCTGCCTCTTCCTCAGTGTGGATCTGCTTTGCCTCCTCGAGGAGCGTCTGTTTTGCCTCCTGAACGCTGCTGGCTTTCATTGCTGCCTGTTTCATACGGTCGATGGTGCGGAACAGGTTGACTGCGGTGGGGCGGGAGGTGGCGAAGGCGCTGAAGACTTCATCAAGGCGGGCATCAAATTCCGCTTTGATCTCAGTCTTTATTTTCAGCGCGCCGAGGGCGATACCGTATGCAGCAGCAACGCCGATGGCCGGGGCGCCACGCACCTTCATTTCCTTTATCGCCGAGACCACCTGGCGGTAGTCACGACAGTCCACATAGACCAGCCTGCAGGGCAGACGTGTCTGGTCGATGAGTCTCAGCCTGTCCCCGAGCCACTCCACCGCCTTCATGCTGGTCTCTTTCCGGCAGCCCGCCAGTGGTCAACCGCCTTGCTCAGGTTTTCGATGAACTCCTCCGGTTTGGAAGGTGTGATATGGACGTTCATCCTGCCGTACCTCACGATCTGGACGGCGTTGCGGTCGTGCATCGAGGTGGCAAAGTTGATGCCTAGGCTGATGCCCTCTGGCTTCCGTACCATGTCCACTGTCTCGTAGGGGATATCGAAATGGAAGGGTCCGCCGAGCACTATGCTCAGTCTGTCCTCGAGTACGCAGTATTTCCGCGGGACGATGGCCCAGAAGATGGCTATCAGCAGTGCTGCGGTGGCGAACAAGCCGACCGCCGAGCGCACGTCGCCGCTAGCCAGACGGTAGGCTGCTATCAGCAGGAAAAAAATGGGGAGCAGCAGGACGGCTTTAAACCAGACGTCATACCGCGGTGTATCTTCATAAGTAGTCACAGTCATTATCTTTCAGTGGATCTCCCTGCTCTGGCGCCATTGCCATTTGCAATACATATTATCCTAAAAGCAGCTTTTATGCCATATGGAGTGTCGCCTGTGCCGGCTTGGACAGATAGTGGGTACTCCGTCACCCTCGCCCTATGCTCTACTTAAAGGGGCTGCGGAAAGCGGGACAGCTTAAAAATTCTCCAGCCATGTTCGATGCCAGCGGGATATGGGAGTTCGCCGTATTTGCCAATGTCTGGCACACCTCACCCATCGGCACCGTCAAGCTCGTTCTGGCGGGACGAGGTCACGGCACCAAGGCCCGTGACCAGGGAGAGACAGGTGGCTTATCGGTTGCCCTACCAGGTGGAAAAGCAGAGGGTGGTTAAGCAGGTAAAAAGGTGCCATTCTGGGAGGTGGTGTTCAGTAAGTAGCCGGAACAGGCTGCCCCGTTTAAAAAGGGGTGGCAAGCCTGCTGTATTTTCGGGTGTGCTTCGCGCCCCGGACAGTTTCCTGATTAGCTCTTACCCACCGCCCTGCGCACCCTTCTGCGCCTGAGCCAGAGGACTATAGCCAGTATCGTGCCCCAGATGGGGGAGAAGACGATGAGCCAGATGACGAGGTCTGCCAGTACTTTGCCCGCGGTGACGAAACCTCGGACAGCCGATTTTAGCGTCTGCAGGGCGCTCCACTTTTTGCCGCCTATGGGCTGTGCCCGCTGCAGTGTGACCTGGATGAGCGCCATGTCCGAAGTCCGCTCCAGGTACTGGATGCGCCCCTTGACGCGCTCTATCTCACCGCGCACATTTGTAAGCTCGCGGTACACCTTCAGGGTGTCTTCCACAGTCTGTGCTTTCTTTAAGAGCTCAAGGTACTGCGCCTCGGTGGCTTCCAGGTTGCGGAGCTGTGCCTTGAGGTCGGTGTATTCCTCGGTGACATCACGGCTCTCGGTGTTCTCGAAGGGCACCTTCAGTGCCAGCTGGCGCAGCTTGATAAACGCCTCATCGAAGCGGTCGGCAGGCACCCGTATGGATATGTTTCCCCTATCAACCTCCTCCCCCTGTCTGCTGGAGGACACTACATAGCCGCCGAGCGACTGTGCCAGCCTGGCGATGTCTTCTAGAGCGGCGGTGATATCATTGACCTCGAGGGTGATGTACCCTGTTCTGACGATCTTGCGGTCGGTGACACCGGCATCCACGGCGACAACAGCCTTTGATTCTACAGCCTCCCTGCTGGCTCCGGGCGCCAGCGGCGGTACTATCTGGGATGCCGGTGGTGCCGGTTTGCTGCACGCCGGAAGAAGCACCGCCATGGCAAGGAACGCCGCCACTGCCACGATTGTGAACGCTTTGCCCATCCTTGTCCTCCCTTTTTATCTCTTTTCCTGACTCCGTGGTTAGATCATACGTTGAACGCCGGGCATCTACAAAAGTTTAGTGCCCCGTCATTGAGGTCATGGAAGTATTCTGCTATCCTTGTGGGTGCAGAAGGAGTGCCATGGCTAAATCTATCGTTGAGGAACTTGACCCATTATTCAATCCCAGAGCGGTGGCGGTGGTGGGAGCGACCAACAACTTCAACAAGTGGGGCTTTTTCACCTTTTCCAGTGCGCTGGACGGCTTCCAGGGTCCGGTGTACCCGGTGAACAACCGCGAGACCGAGGTGCTGGGGAGGAGGGCGTATGCCAGGGTGACTGACATACCCGATGTTGTTGACCTGGTGGCTATAGTAGTGCCGGCATCAAGCGTGCCTTCCGTAATGGAGGACTGTGTGGCTAAAGGGGTGAAGGCGGCGGTGATCATCTCGGCGGGCTTCGCCGAGACAGGCGCCGAGGGGAAGAAACTGCAGGACGAGGTGCTGAGGATTGCCAGCAAAGGAGGTATCCGCTTCGTCGGTCCCAACTGCATGGGCTACTGGAGTGCCACCTCTAACCTGCGGGCTTTTATGTTTCCACTGCCAGTGAAAGACGGGCCACTGGCTTTTGTATCGCAGGGAGGAAATGTCGGTGGGGCGGTGGTCATCTCCGGCTACCATAAGGGCGTGGGCTTCCACCGCTATGTAAGCTGCGGCTGCGCTGCCGACATACAGATAGAGGACTATATAGAATACTTCGGCGAAGACCCCGCGGTGAAGGTAATACTGGCTTACATCGAGGGCTTGGCTAACGGCAAGCGCTTTTTGGACAAGGTGTCTAAGGTGACGCCGCGGAAGCCGGTGGTGGTGTTGAAGCCGGGGAAAACGGATGCTGCAGCCAAAGCTATAGTCTCCCACTCCGGTGCACTGGCGGGCACCGATGATATCTATGAAGCGGCTTTCAAGAGCATCGGCGTGCTCAGGGTGGACAGCCCCGAGGAGCTTTTAGATGTGGCTATCGGCTTCCTCACCCAGCCATTGCCCCGGGGGAGGAATGTGGCGATACTGACCCCGGGGGGCAGCTATGGTGTGCTCTGTGCTGATGCCTGCGCTGCCGAGGGGCTTAATGTGGTCAAGCTGCCGCAGAAGATAATCGCCGAACTGGACAGGGTGTTCCCGCCGAGGTGGAGTCGGGGCAACCCGGTGGACCCCGCCGGGGACAGAAATTTTATCACCTACCTCACCGCACCGATGAAGCTGCTCAGGGTGGATGAGGTGGACGCGCTTATCTTCATGGGCTTCGGAGGCTTTTCCATTTTCGCTTCGCTTTTCGCCTCTTTCAACAGGGACAGAGATGGCGCTTTCAATGTACGAGTGCCTATGCAGCAAGCGCCGCAGGAGCTTTTGTCCAGGATGCGGGGGGCACTAGAGTCAAAAGATGTGGAACAGATAAAGGAGGCACTGCGCCCGGTCGTCTCAGCTCTGGCGATGCTGACCGGTACCTACAACGAGCAGGAGGTGCAGGATTTCTGCCACTTGGTCGCCTCGGCGGTAGCTACCGGAAGGATAGATGCCCTGCTCCTGTTGAACGCTTTCCGCCCCGCGGAGGCGACCGTACCCAGCGAAGGTGCCAGCAGTGAGAGGCTCGTTCCTGAAGAGGCGATAGCCCGTTTCTTCAGGGCAATAGCCGAGCAGTGGGTGGCGGACTACAGGAAGCCGGTGCTGACCACCACCTTCTTTCCCGAGGATCAGCCACGGCTGCATGGTTCGCACTATGTCTACCGCTCAGGCACACACGCTGCCAAGGTATTAGCCAAGCTGGTGGAGTACAAGGAGTTTCTGGACAAGGTCGGTGTGGCGCAGCCTGCAGGAATGGTGGTCGGCTCTATAGGCAGGTGCTCGCGCTAGGAAAGTCCCCATCCTCCCTCCCCCGCCAAAAAAGAAAATACGATATGCGGGTGATGGCTTGCTGGTCTGGTTCAGGAACACAGCCAAAATGTGACCAGTGTATTGAACTAGCACATATATATTGATTTTGCGCTCAGGGGTGGGCATAATAGTCGGGGAGGACAGAAATGGTGCGTGTCTTTTGTAAGCTGTTGTCTGTGTTGTTGCTTTTGCTGCTGATTGTCCCGGGGTGTGCTACTGCGCCTGGCGGGGAGGACTGCAGTGCCCTGCGGGCTGAACTGGAGAGGGTGAAGGGTGAGCTGGAGTCCATGAAGGCCGAACTTGAGAAGGCACGTGCCCAGGTGGTTACCGCTAGGACTGCCACGCTTGAAGAACTGCTGCGGCGGAGGCAGTCGGTGAGGGAGTACAGCGGTGAGCCCTTGACTAAGGAGGAGGTAATGAAACTGCTCTGGGCGGGGCAGGGGATAACCAGACCGCCACGGTTCCGTACGGCGCCCTCAGCAGGGGCACTCTACCCTTTGGAGCTCTATGTTGTGGTGGGCAATGTTGCCGGGCTGAAGCCGGGCATATATAAGTATGACCCGGCGGCAAATGACATCAGACTTGTCAAAGAGGGGGATGTGCGGCGGAGCCTGGCGACAGCGGCATTGTCACAGCCGTGGGTGGAGCAGGGGGCTATCGATATCATCATAGCTGCTGTATACCAGCGGACAAAGGCAAAGTATGGTGAGCGCGGCGAGCGCTATGTCCATATCGAGGTGGGACATGCTGCCCAGAACATCTGCCTCCAGGGTACTGCTCTGGGTCTGGGACTGGTGACGGTAGGGGCTTTTGATGATGCCGGGGTGGCTAAAATAGTGGGGCTGGCTAATGACGAGGCACCGCTCTACATCATACCCGTGGGCAAAACGAAATAGGGGTGACCATCCATGGTCACCCCTTATACGGCCTGTATTGGCATCTAGGGCTTGCCCTTTTCCCCCTTTCCTTTCGCCTCAGGACCGGCGGCAGGGTTATGGTTCTGTGTTTGCTGTGCTGTTCCTGCCTGCTCCTGAAGCTGTGTTTCCTGCCTTGTCCTCTCTCTCACCTGCAGGTGCTGTGATTCGCCCTTGTTCTGTGTCTGCTCCTCTACCGCGGTCTGCTGCTGGGTTGTCAGCCTGAGTTTGTTCTCGAAGGCTTTGAACCCCTTCCAGTTGGGGTGGAATGGCTTTTGCAGCCCGGGGGCGGTTAAGATGCCCTTGCCGGGGACGCCGCGTAGCCTCAGCCACCAGCACTTGGTCTGAGTAGCATTGTCAGTAGCGTTGTCCGTGGTATTGTCGCTCTGTGAGGTGCCGGACTCGAGTGTGGTGTCAAGCACCGCATCGGACTGGGCAGTTACCACTCCTGTCAGTGACGGTGCCAATAATAGAACTATGGCTACTATAAGTGACAGACTCCAGTTTTTCATCATGACCTCCTTTATCGGAAAGCGCTATCTTGTGTTTTCAACAGTTACAACGCTGCGTGGTGGCTGGAGGTTTAGTCCCGCGCAAACGGGGTTACCGTCTGTGGTTTCTCGGTCCGACGGGCTGTGCCGATGGTTTTGAACTGTTGCCGGGCTGCTGGCTGTCTTCAGGGGCTTTGTGGGATGGCGGGGGAGCGAGTTTCTGCTGCGGACCAGCATCCTTTTCATCATCGCTGCCCTGTTCTTGGCTCTTGTGGCTATCCTTGCGCTGGTCTTTTCGATAGCCCCTTTCCGAGAGCCTGTCCATAACTTTCTGCAGCCTGTCTTTTGATTCAGGGGATGCCTCATCCATCGCTTTCTGCAGTGCGGTCAGGCTACGGGCGGTACTGTTTTCCAACGCCGTTTTGACGCGCTCTGCTTTTTCAGCTCTAACGGTCTTTTCGGGGATTGTTTTTGGGATGGTTTCGGTTGCTGCCGTGGTGGCGGTTTTAGCTATATCCTGTGGTGATGGTTGCTGAGGTGGTGTCTCCTCGGTTGCGGCTGGTTTTTCTGTGGTGACCTCCTGGGTTAACGGCGCCGATTCTGTGGTAGTGGTGGTGGCGGTGACTGCGGGTTGGGGGACTTCGGTCATCTTGGTGATGGCGACACTGGCTGTCTCCAGATGGTTTGCCAGTTTCTCTGCGGCGGTTGCAGCCGCCTCTATTTTCCCCTGCTGCGCCATGGTCTCAAGCTCGATAACCCTTTTTTCAGCCATCTTGGCGTAGAGTTCAGCCTTAGCGGATTCGGAGAAGGTGAGGGCTAACCTTGCCTGCTCGGTAGCCAGCTTCACAGGGTAGAGTGCCTCATCAGGCATGGCATCTGAGGCTGCGGCTGCGGTGCTGATGCCGCTCACTACCATGATGACGATGGCGGTAATTGCCGCCGCCCAGGCGGTGCTCCAGTTGAACCCCCTGGCAGCGGGTCTCTGCTTCTGTCGGCGGGCATACTCGAATGCGCCCTGCAGTCTGACGCCTGCCCAGTATCGGAATTCCGGTCTGGGCTGAATGTAGGAGCCCCTCCTGCCGATGTCAAAGGCAGTGCGGAGCAGTCTTTCCAGCTCCGCGGCATGCTCTGGATAGCTGGCGAGGACGCTTTCCACCCTTTCGCCGGAGCGAACCCGCTCATAGCACTCATTGAATATATCTTCGAGCCTTTTCCCCATTCTACTCCTCTATTTTGCTCAGGGCTTTCCTCAGAGCCATGGTGGCGTTGAACTGGAGCGCCTTTATGGTGCCCTCGCTCTTACCTAGCACCTTAGCCGTTTCGGCTATGGAGAGCTGGGCGATGAAACGCAGGGTAGCCACCTCCCGCTGTGCTTCGGGCAGCCTTTCCAGCGCCATTTTCAACTGCTCTACCTCAAACTGCCTTTCGCTCATCTCCACGGGGTCCTCTACCGTAGCCAGGTGCGCCTCGTCGAATTCAGCTCTTTTCTCTCTGGACATTTTTCTCACATGATCGATGATGGTGTTGTGGGCGATCTTAAACAGCCAGGCGGCGAAGGGCAGGTCCCGCCACCTGTAGTTGTTGATCGCCTCCAGGGCTTTGATGAATACATCCTGTGTTAAGTCCTCGGCTTCAGCCTGACTCCTCACCCTGGCATAAACATAGCGGTAAATGCGGTCAAAGTTGGCGTTGTATAACTGCGTAAAAGCCGTCTGGTCTCCATTTACCGCCTGTTTTACCAGATATTCTTCGCTTTCTAACACCAGGAGGAACCTCTTACATTTGCCTGAGAGGGTTTTTCCCAGGGGGTTGTTCGCCTGGTGTCTATTATATAAAACGGGGCTCGGTGGCGAAAGTTTATGTATCCGATTGTCATCTGTCACTCGATTTGGCATAGGGGGCTGCTATGCAGTAAAATGCTGATTTGGCTGTGTCTGGCGTGGCGAGAATAAGTCTACAGGAGCCAGCAATGGATAGAGCGAGCGACTTTGAGCGTATTTTTTACCCCAGATCTTTGGCGGTGGTGGGGGCTTCCGGTGAGCCGGGCAGGCCCGGGTACCAGTTCATGAGGACGCTGCTTGAGTTCGGGTACCAAGGTAAGCTTTATCCGGTAAACCCGGAGGCACCGGAGGAGATACTCGGGTTCAGGACCTATTCCAGCGTGCGGGACGTGCCTGAGCCGGTGGATTTTGCCTTCATTACCGTCCCGGCAAGTGCCGTGCCCGGAGTCATCAGCGATTGTGCGGCGAAGGGGGTGGCGGGTGTGGAGATATTCACCTCCGGCTTCAGGGAGGTCGGTGAAGACGGCAGGAAGCTGGAGGAGGAAGTAGTGAGAGTGGCTAAAGGCAGGCTGCGGATCATAGGGCCCAACTGTTTTGGCGTTTACTGTCCGCGTGGTGGGCTGACATTGCTCCCCGGCGCTAGGTTGCCCAGGGAGGGCGGTGATGTCGCCTTTATCTCGCAGAGCGGTGGACTGGCTCTATATTTCGCCTGGGCAGCCAGCGGTTGCGGTCTGAGGTTCAGCAAGGTGGTCAGTTATGGCAATGCCTGCGATTTAAACGAAAGTGACTTCCTTGAGTATCTCGGGGGCGATGATGAGACTAAAGTCATCGCTGCCTACATAGAGGGTGTGAAGGAGGGCAGTCGTTTCTTCCAGCTAGCCCGCAGTTTGCTGGGAAAGAAACCGGTCATCGTGTGGAAGGGCGGGCTCAGCCAGGCTGGTGGTAGGGCGGTGAGCAGCCATACCGGTTCTTTAGCCGGAGAGAAGGGGGTGTGGCAAGCATTTTCCCGCCAGACCGGCGCTATACTGGTGGACGATTTTGAGGAGCTTGTCGATGCCGTGCTATTTTTCAGACAGTGTCAGCGCGATGTCGGACGCAGGGTGGCGGTGGTGGGTGGAGGCGGCGCCGTGGGTGTGGCTGCCGGGGACATCTGTGAGAGGGTGGGGCTCACGGTACCCATGGCGCCGGCAGGCGTGCAGGAGCAGCTGAGGAGGCTATTACCCCCGGTGGGGACGAGCATCAGGAACCCCTTTGATATCGGTGCCCCGGTGTTGCCGGCACAGCTATTCAGGAAAGTGCTCGAAGTGCTGCTTTCCTGGGAGGGGATAGATGCGGTGATAATCGACCGTATATACCTTTACGGGCTGGGAGGCTTGAATGGGGTGCCGGAAAAGAGCTGTGAAGAGCGGCTGGAGGTGGTTCTGGATTTGCAGCGGAAAACCAGCAGACAGTTCGTGGTGGTCACTGAGGAGCTCACCACCGCTATCGACAAGATAGAGGCGGAGGTGGAGCGGAGATCGGCGCAGCAGAAACTTTTCAATGCCGGTATAGCTTTTGCCCCGTCCCTTACCAGGGCAGCCACGTCTTTAGCCAGGGTCTGCTGGTACCGGGAGAAGGTGCGTTTATCACCGGCTACCGTTCGACAAAACCCCTTGACTGGCTACGAAAGCCAGACTATAATGTAAAGAGTTTTTATCTTCGCGCCGGTTGTAGCAGGGAAGCTATGTCTGATTCTTGTCGTGGTGTCCTTATTTTGTTATTTGAAGGGAGGTGAGATAACTGAAGGTCGCGAGTAACACTGTTTAAGCCACCGTTTGATGGAAAAACATAAGGAGGGTAGAAGTGAGGCGAAAATTGTTGGCCTGTTCAGTGTTTTTAATGACTTTGGTGCTCGTGGTTGGTTTGTCTTTTAGCTGTACCGCTCAGGCTCCGAGTCAACCTACCGCAGCGCCACCTGTTTCAGCCCCAGCCAAAACCTTTGAATGGAAGTTCCAGTCCCACTGGCCAGCGGCAAGTCTATCCTATGCGCCGTTCAAGAAGTTCTGCGAAGAGGAGATCCCAAAGCTGACAGATGGACGGTTAAAGATTATACTTTATCCTGCAGACACCTTTATGCCCACCAAGGACATGTTTGAAGCTTGGCGGACTAACGCACTTCAGGGCGGTACAGGCTCGGTATACTGGACGAGTATTGTGCCTCTGCAAGCTGTCTCTGGCAACTGTCCGTTTGCCTTCAGAGATGCCTGGGAGGTGCAGTACTTCCATATGCAGCTTGGCTTTGAGGACGCCTTGAAAAAGGCGCACGAGGCTGCTGGGGTAATGTACTGGACGGAGAAGTGGTATCCTACAGCCATGATCAGCAAGAAGCCGGTAAAGACACTTGCTGACCTGAAGGGTTTGAAAGTGAGGTCGTCTGGTGCCATCGCCGATATGCTCAAGGAAGTTGGTGCTGCTCCTACTATGATATCTGGCGCGGAGATATATACGGCTCTGCAGACCGGGGTGGTCGATGCGGCTCACTGGGGTGCTGCCGGCGGTGCTTATACGATGAAATTTTATGAGGTTGCCAAGTACTATGTGCAGCCGAACCTAGCTTTCTGTGCCACTGACTGGGTGGCTATCAGCAAGAAGGCATGGGACGAACTGCCCAAAGATTTGCAATTTATCGTTGATCTGGCATTGAAAGAGCGCGCTTGGGACCGGAGCAACGAGTATTATATGGATGAGATGGACGCTCTTAATACCATGGTCACCAAGCACGGTGTGATAGTGACCACGCTTGATGCTGATGCGCAGAAGGCGCTGCAGGCGGCGGCGCTTAAGGTATGGGACCGGGTGGCTGCAGCAAGCGCAGACAATGCCCACTGGGTGGGGGTGATGAAGGACTTCATGAGAAAGCTGGGCTATCTGCAGTGAGAGCGGTCTTAGCGAGCGCGGCGGGGCAAAACGCCCCGCC
>DAOTWF010000035.1:0-78683 GCA_034435835.1 Dehalococcoidia bacterium
GAACCCATGACCCCGATTTCTCGGGGTAACCGCTTAGCAGGCGGCCGCACTAGACCACTATGCGATCCCTCCGCAGCAAATATCCCTCGTGTTCAAATATAGCACAGTGTCTGAATCTGTTTCAACCTAACTCAGCAAACGGCACAATGACGAGGTCGGCTAACATCCCTTCTCTGGGTTGGAGTATACTATTGGGCATGAGCACTAGCAAGTCGGTCGTCAACATTACGCTGAGTAGCAAGTTCAGTCGTTCCGTCAGTAAGAGCTGGTTAATGAAAACTGTCCAAAAAGTGCTGCAGTCTGCCGGAGTCGGAGCGCCAGTGGAAGTAGGGCTGGTGATCACCGGGGACAGGACAATCCGCCGGCTGAACAGAATTTACCGGGGTGAAGACGAGGTTACAGATGTCTTAGCCTTTTCTATGTCGAGTCAAAAGGGTGCAGGGGGCAAACGATTCATACTACCGCCCAACGGAATTTGCCACCTAGGCGAAGTAATAGTTTGCTATCCGCAGGCAGCTCGTCAATGCGGGCCACACGGGCATACCGTGACAGATGAACTGGAGCTACTCATCGTTCACGGGATCCTCCATCTCCTCGGTTATGACCATGAAACGCCTGCCCAGAAAACTCACATGCGGAAAAAAGAGGAGGAAATTCTGGCAAAAATAAGACATGCCTAAGAAAATGCAACCATCTTGTATTTGGGACGATGTCCACATTGTTGGCGGTCCTTGTATATCCCACCCGTTTGACTGCTGCGTATATTTGATCGATGCCGGAGAACTGGTTCTTGTGGATAGCGGGGCCGGATACAGCTTTTCACATTTGCTAACCAATATTCGGCTTGCGGGGTTTGCCCCAGAGGAGTTAACCTTCGTGGTAGCAACCCACCGTCATGTAGATCACACAGGCAGCTTAGCTGCTTTCAGGGAAAAGTATCAGGCGAAAATTGTAGCCCACAAGCTGGATGCTGATGCCATAGAGTCAGGTAAGAATGTTGGGGCAGAATTTTATGGCATCGAATACCAAGCCTGCCCTGTTGACGTAAAGCTGATTGAGAAGGAGTCTAAGTTTTGCCTAAAAAAATACATGCTGAATATACTACACATCCCGGGGCATACCCCTGGTAGCGTAGCTGTTTACCTTGATATTAACGGCAAGAGGGTGCTTTTTGGGCAAGATATTCATGGCCCTTACGAGCCAGCATTCGGAGGAGATATCACCAAGGCTATCGCATCTCTTGAGGAACTGCTGTCGCTAAATGCAGATATCCTCTGTGAGGGACATTATGGAGTTTACCAACCGGCCGCTGAGGTTCGACAATACATAAATAGCCAGCTTCGCCTGCTCAAAAGGAAGCTGGGTGATTAACATTTTTTACCGGAACTGTATTTTTCGCTGTTTAACACGGCACTTTTCAGCAGTGATGATAGACAGGATTTCTGAGACGGCTACATCGAGCTTGTCTTTTTGGCTTACTACAGCATAATCAAAAATGGTCAACCTCTTTAATTCATCCTCCGCCTTCGCCAGCCTTAAATTCAATTCTTCGGCCGTAAGCCCCTGACGCTGCATCAAGCGGTTTGCTAGCTCTGCTATAGAGGGTGGCAGAAGAAAAATGAACACAGCATCAGGCAAAATCTGCTTAATAGTCGCTGCCCCCTGTATATCTACCTTAAGAATCGTATCTTTTCCCTGACTCAGTGCCTCTTCTATCTGTTTTTTGGGCACGCCGTAGTAGTTGCCATATACTTTTGCCCACTCAATTAGCTCACCTTGCTGTATCATTCTTTGAAACTCGCTTTCTGAAACAAAATGATAATCAATGCCATCCTGCTCGCCAGGACGCCGAGGACGCGTTGTGAGGGTAACCACATAGAAGAATGGTAGGCCGCGTGTTTTCATTTCAGAAAGCACTGCATCCTTCCCCACACCCGATGGTCCCGAAATGACTACGAGAAGTGGAGATGACGGCGTTATTTTCAATTCAGTCATCAGCTACTTCCCCCCGCGATTTTGACAATCTAGACCACATCAGGTCTTGTGCCATCTTCAAAAGGCGGATATTTCCTCCAACGTTTGCCAGAATCCAGGGTAAGATATCTCGTTCACACCTGCATTGTGGATGATGGTCTCGCCTTTAGCTACTAATCCCGCGATCGCCAAGGCCATGGCTAACCGATGGTCGTGGTGGCTGTGCACCTCTGCCCCACGGAGCATAGCGCCGCCACGAATGATCATACCATCGGGCAGTTCTTCAATATCAGCCCCAATTTGGGAAAGCTCTTGGACGGTGGTCGTAATTCGGTCAGATTCTTTTGCTCTTAGCTCAGCGGCTTCCTTAATAATAGTGGTGCCTTCAGCTACACATGCAGCTACTGCTAGTAGAGGTATCTCATCAATCAACCGTGGTATTATCTCCCCACCAAGCTCAATACCCCGGAGCCGACCTGATTCTACAACTAGATCAGCCACGGGTTCGTTACTTTCTATGCGTTCGTTTTCAAATTTTATCTTTGCTCCCATTGCTCTGAGTGCCTCCACAATCCCGATACGCAGTGGATTGACACCACAGTCATTGACTCTGATCTTGGCATTGGGGTGGACAGTTCCTGCAACAAGCCAGTATGCTGCTGAGCTGATATCGCCGGGAACCTTAATGTTCACCGCGCTCAGAGGGGAGGACAAAGGAGCCAGACGCACATATTCCCGGTCGGACTGGATATTGGCGCCCATAAATTCGAGGAGACGCTCCGTGTGGTCACGAGAAGGGTATGGTTGCTCGATCACGGTTTCCCCCTGAGCAAAAAGCCCAGCTAACAATATAGCAGACTTCACCTGTGCGCTAGGAACTGGGAGCCGGTATTCTATGCCGCGAAGCTTTTTGCCCCCTGTGATAACCAAAGGAGCATAAGAATCGCCGCAGCGGCCGCTTATCTCAGCCCCCATCAGGCGTAGCGGCTGAATAACGCGCCCCATGGGACGAGAACGTAACGAGGCATCCCCGGTGATCACCGAAAGAAAAGGCTGAGTGGCAAGCACTCCACTAAGAAGGCGCATAGTTGTGGCACTGTTACCGGCATTAAGCACATCTGCCGGCTCGACCAGATGAGAGCCACCACGCCCATATACAACAACAGTAGGTACCTTGTCCCGTTGCTCTATCCTTCTTATCTTAACCCCGAGGGCTTTTAAGCAGCGAATGGTGGATAGACAATCTTTGGCTGGCGAGGAGTTGCTGATCTTAGCAACGCCGATGGCAAGGCTGTTAAGGATAAGTACCCGGTGGGATATCGATTTGTCACCCGGTACACTGATTGTCCCAGTCAATCGCCTGGGTGCTGCTACTTTTTTGACTCGCGCTCCTTCAACCATTTTTGTCTTGCTTCTCTTGCCAGAGTTAACATTACTCTGATACGAGTATCCCCTTCAGAAACAGTAGCGCGTAATTCCTGCAATTTAGCAATTATTGTATCCAGCCAAGATGCGATATTATGCTTATTCGTCAAGCAAATGTCAGCATGCATATCGGGGTTTCCTGAAGCTAAGCGGGTCATGTCTCGATATCCTGAGGCTGCTAACTTGGACATTTTACTCCAGTCGGGATGTCCTGCAGTTGCCAGAACGAGTGCTACTGAGAGCAGCATGGGCAAGTGGCTTATACCTGCTACCAAACTGTCATGCTCTGCCGGGTCTATATCGAAGGGGATAGCCCCAATGGCAATAACCATATCTTTGATAATATCTATCGGTTCTCGGGCAGCTCTGTTCTGCGGTGTAAGGCAATATAAACACCCCCAAAAAAGACCAGCATCAGCAGCTTCAATACTGGAGGTTTCTTTACCTGCCATAGGGTGCCCACCGATAAAGCTGACATTTGAAGGTAAAAATTCCCTTGCCCATTGCATAACCTGTAGTTTGGTGCTACCTGTGTCAGTCACAATGGCACCATCTTTGAGCACAGGGGCTATTTTAACAAAAATATCTAAGACGGCAAGGATAGGAACAGCAACAATGATTATATCACTATCTTTAACTGATTCCTGCAGCTCTGCTGATATCTTGTCTACGGCTCCAAGTTTCAGTGCTGCGGAGGCTGATTTTCGGCTGCGCGTGTAACCAATTATATCCGCTGCCCGCCATCCTGATTGCTTCAAAGCTAGCCCGAGCGAGCCACCGATAAGTCCCAGGCCAATGATGGTGATACGCACCACACCATTATAGCATAGTGACAAGTCGTCTCGATTCCGGTTTAGATCCTTTTAAAAACCAGAAACTATCTCTTCCGTTCAAGCTAACTGGGGGCAGATTGACTCCTCTTATACGAACCTTGACAGTCCTGGGCTGGTTTCCTAGAATTTTTACAGCACAAAACTGAATACGCAATGCAAGGTGCTCTCAGGTGACTGGGAGCTTAAATGGATGGCAAGCCGGTGGAATCCCGGCGCAGTCCCGCCTGCTGTAAAAGCCAGAACGCCTGCCTTGCAGTCCCATCTGCTTCCGCGGAGAAGGAGGCAGGTGTAAATTATTCCCTGTTAGGGGGTGATTTATGAAATACAGCATCTTAGGGTTTGTAGTCGTTGCGCTAGTTTTTCTTGCCGCTGAACTCGCCTGCTTGCCACCGGAGGGAAAACCATCGCCTGTAACAATACCATCCCAGACAGAAAAGAGTAAACCACCAGTCGAAACTGAGATCGAAAAAGAAGAACTGCCTTCTTTCCCCCTTACCGTAGTTGATGATGCAGGAAGGCAAGTGACGATCCCACACTTGCCTCAAAGAATTGTATCTCTAGCACCCAGCAATACTGAAATACTGTTTGCCCTTGGTTTGAGCGACAGAATCGTTGGGGTGACAGACTATTGTGATTACCCCGAAGCGGCTAAAGCCAAGCCAAGAGTAGCTGGGTACTCCAATCCTAACATCGAGAAGCTTGTGTCCTTGGAGCCTGACCTGATAGTTGCTGAGTCAATACATGAGAGGATGGTGGTTCCAGCGCTGGAAAGACTGGGGCTAACCGTTTTTGTTACCTCAGCAACTTCCTTGAATACCGTCCTCCATGACATAGAAGTAATTGGAAAGGTCACTGGCAAAAACAGGGTGGCAACAAAGCTGATAGGCAACTTGAGGGCGAGGATAGACGCGGTGGCCTCTAAAACAGCAACGCTGACATCTGAGCAACGCCCTCGAGTACTTTACGTTTGCTGGCATGCCCCAATATGGACAATGGGCAGTGAAACTTTTGTCGATGATCTTATCTGGAAGGCCGGGGGAAGCAATATTTTTGCTTCCGACTTCAAAAAGTCTCGTGCCGTTTCCTTGGAAGCAGTGATAGTTAAAAATCCTCAGGTGATACTAGTAAGCGGTATGGGGACAAGTGGAGATCTGATATACTCCTCAATAATCGGTGAGGAGCGCCTCAGAAGTGTGGATGCAATCGTGAACCGCCGTGTCTACAAGATCAGCAATGCTAACTTGATAGAGCGCCCGGGACCCAGGATAGTGGACGGACTTGAGGAGGTTGCGAAATACATTCATCCGGAACTGTTTGGGGGTGGTTCTCAATCAGGCAAGTAAGAGCCATTCCAGTTTGAGGAGGGTTGTCTAATCATGATGTGACAGAGCCATCAAAGAGCGGGGTGCTCTCGGGCGACCGTGAGCTTAAACGGATGGCAAGCCGGTGGAATTCCGGCGCAGTCCCGCCTGCTGTAAAAGCCAGAACGCCTGCCCTGCTAATTGGTTAGCCTCCGCGGAGATGGGGGGTGATAGCGCTTTTAAAACCCCCTGCTCTACGGGCAGGGGGTTTTTTTAGCATAGCGACTTTCTATTAGGGAGGGTCTCTGATGAAAAACTCAATACAGCGTAGTATCGTTGCGGCACTTTTGGTCATTGCTCTCTGCTCTGCATTCCTGCCAGAGAGGACGTCAGCAGAACGATCCCCTGTGCTGAAATGGGTGAGAATAGTCACACCAGGTGCGATGTCCTCCCGAAACGACATAGTCAGCCCCTGTGATATAAACCGCATTGTTATAGGGTCAGACGGCAGGACTTTTTATGCCATCGATACACCGAATGCAGACAGATCAACAGGAGCCAGGACACTCTTCAAATCAATAGACGGTGGGATAACATGGGATGATAGCCCTGGCAAACGGCTTTTCCTTGTTATGAGCCCAGATGAAAGAAACTTTTTCAGAATCTGGAACATAGCGATGGCGCCCGATGATCCTAACTTTGTGGTAGTGGTCACCAGCAATACTACAACTGATGCCCCGGTCAATGTATGGGTGTCCATCGATGGGGGTACCAAGTGGGATAACACAAATTTCCCCTCGAGTGAACCTATAGGTGCAATCGACATCTCTATCAGCTATGGATATGGATATCGCGATATCGCAGTCGGTACACGGCCAGGCAGCGGGACAGGATCCGTATGGACTCTAAAAAGCTCTGAATCGTATAACTGGAAGAACCAATCCCCGGGTAACGGGCTCGGTGATATTCTGGCATTAAAATTTTCGCCCAGTTATCGAACAGACAGTGCGCTTGTAATTATATATTCAACTATCCAAGGTACATTTCTCAACACTGGCGTCCGCGACATCGCCAGCAACAGCACTGATTGGACAGCAATTTACTCGGGCTTACCCCCTGAGATCACCACAGGAAATCAGGGGGCATCGCCCAAGCCACACCAGGTTATCAATGGCAATCTCGCGCTGCCGCGGGACTTTTGCAGTCAGTCAGCGAATTTGAGGAGATATTACGTCAGCACAGATGATAACGGAGCTACAAATACAGCTGGCGTCTATCGTTTCGATGACAGGACAGGTTATCTCCTGATGAAAGCAACACCCTCCAGGCGTCTGTGCAGCATCGCATATTTCGGAAACTTCGCTTCGGGCAAGCTACTGGTCGGAGAGATCCTTGGAGACCCACAATTAGCTACAGTTATGACATGGTTCACAGACTCACCAACCACCTGCTCCACACCTTGCTGGTACCCGGCGATGAAACCTCCTACAGGAGCTGCAGGAAACAACAGCAATGGCTATGCCAATGCTCAGGTGGCGTGGTCGCCAGATGGTTCAACTGCCTATACCGCTACAGCCAGCAGTGGACCGCTAATACCGGGGCCAAACTGGTACCTCCCTTATATCACAGGTAACTCGCTAGATGAGACAGCGTTCTCGGTAAGTCAGAACAATGGTGAAACCTGGAACCAGCTTTCGCTTATTGATACTAAAATCGACCGGTTTGCAGATATAGTGCCCTCGCCAGACTGCTCTGTCCTTTACTTAGCATCGGTTAACAAATCGCTACTTTATTCTGGCTTTGACAGCGTATGGCGTAGCCAGAACGCCGCCGGGGCATCTACTTGGGAACGAGTATTATGTCGCCGCGCCAGCGAAAGTGAAGAGCAGGACTGTATTCTACAACTAGCTGGTGACCACAACGATGGACGTCTCGTGTTCTGGGCGGCTCGTCACACAAAAGAGTTACTGTGGTCACCAGACTATGGCGATTTCTGGAGCAGTATAGCCCCAAGCATCTCTGTCCAGGATTTTGCCGTCGAAGATAGCAAGACCTTATATGTGCTAGACCTGCATGGGTATGTGCAGAAATTTATCTGGAGCGGCAAGGGGTGGCTCTCTCATAGCACGGTGCCCTCTCATCTTAGTGGTGGCTATAGTATCAGCGTGGCTTACACGAGCACTACTCCAGACAACCTCAGAGGACATGTGTTCGTAGGCGGCACGGGAAACGGTGAGTACGATGTTTCCTACTCAAGCGATGGTGGGCTTACCTTTATTCCTATTCCTGCAAAATTGCCGACGCGTGGTAACACACTGGTCATAGCTACACAAAACTATGAAACTGAGAGGGGAGCTTCGGGTGACATCATTGCGATCAATTCAGGGGGAATGTATCAGTGGTCGATTTCTTATGGTGGTGGAAGTTGGGCTTGGCCCAACCCTACCCCAAATGAATGGGCACCGCAGTGGGGTGGCCCCAACTGGCCCACACCTGTGACCAGCCTTTCTATATCAAGAAACGGCAGCTTTTATTTTACCGATATGTGGGGCGCTTATATAAGATGGAATTACGCTTCCGCAGGGATAGACATGTTCCTTAACTTTGGGTTCGAGCCATCAAGGAAGCTGAGAGCCTGTGGAGGTCTTGAGCTTGACCAGCCAGTGACCGTCTGGCTTATTGATCAACAAACTTATAATCCGCCGTACGGATGTGTCTGGTACTACACAGATACATTACTCTGGTCAGGTCCGGTTCCGCTTGAACCTGCAAGTCTAGCCACGGTAGGGCGTGATCCCGCTTCGGGAAGAAACACAGAAATAAACCTACGCTGGCGCCCTGTGTCTTTATCACTTGGCTATCGCATCGAAATTGCCAAGGACGAGGATTTTGCCCTGAAAATTGCCGATATTGGAAATATATGGGGAGGCAGGACATCCAGACTGGGCAGAGTCCGTTATCCTGACCCGCACACTCCGTATATCCCGCCCGACCCGGATTCTCCGGCTCTGGTCATACCACCGAGTGGTGGTCTGATCACAGACCGGGACGGAAACTCCTGGCTGGTTCCAGAACTCGAGGCTGGACACACTTACTACTGGCGGGTGACTGTTCAGAGTGTCGCTACAGGGGACTATATCACCAGCCCATCATCATGGCGCGAGATGTTTGTCGTCGTTCCGGGAACCCCGGTCAGAGCACCCCGCTCAGGTCCAGAACCGATCGCACCGAAGAATGGCAGCATAGATTGTAGTACGACCGGACTGACTTTCACCTGGACACACTTACCAGCAGTCACAAGATACGAGTTTGTCCTTGCCAGAGATGTGGAAATGAAGGACATCATCGTCAGAGCGACACCGCATTCATCAGTGTACGTCCACGATGGACACCTAGAACCAGGCAGGGAATACTTCTGGCAAGTACGTTCTCTGGAACCGGTGACTAGCGCATGGAGCTTCATTATGGTCTTCAGGACCGAATTCTTACCAGCATCCCGGCATATCGAGAGGGAGCGAACAATATCCCCAGCTTATTTTGCAATTATAGGCATAGGGTTCCTGTTGTATTTGAGTATACTTATACTGATAGTTAAACGTAGATAAGCGCAGCACACAAATTTGTGCGATAAGGTCTTGCCGGCGGTTAACTTAAGCTCACGGTAAAGCCCTAACTAGACGAATTGCCTCTCGTCTGATAGTAGGCAGCGATAAATATAAGGGCCGCCCCAAGCAGTATCGAGACCAAAATCTTTACCAGCTTGGGTAGGTCCATCGTCAAAAAGAAGGAGAAGGTAAAAACACCGGCGATGCACGAAAGGACATAGCTCACAAGATACGCCTTAATGGGCTTCTTGTTGGCCCCCATCCAGATCAACCAGCCTATGAATGCCAGAGCACCTATAATGGCTACAGCTATCACGAACTTACCAACCGATCTTCTCTAGGAATTTCCCCAGAAAGGCAAACATTGCAGTCGTTAAAACAAGGCAAAAGAGCTTGCCCACCTCGGATAGGAACCTAATATACTCGGCAGCAAGGTAACCAACGCCCGAGACACACAGTAGAACACCGAACCCATACAGTACGTAAACTTTCATATACCTCCCTACCCCTACATACTGGGAACTGGTTTTGGTACTATCACACCTCTAGCACGATACCCCAATATCACACGCCGCTCTTTACCGGCAAAATTTATCTTCACCGTGTAATTGGTATATTCCTCAGTCGATACATCAACACTCGTCAGCTTGTCAGAAGATATTGTCCATTCGATCAGTGTACTCCCAAAACTAGCCAGCTTCACTTGCCTGTCCGCCAAGTCAGCCAGCCTGTTGCCACTTTTCCACAGCGACACGGTCAGCTGACCCTCGCACGGACGAAATGTCCGGTTATCGATCCGATAGCGGTACAAAGCAGACGCCCCTGCAACAATTTCACCTCCGAAATATGTCCCCCCTGCTTCAGCATATTGTTGGCTTTCGAACTCAATTTTCTGCTCATATTCTCCATACGTTATGTAAAGTGTGTCATAGACCCCTAAATATCCATCAACGATGAAAATACACAGGATAACTAAAAAGCAAGTTAGTGCGAGGCCCAGATGTACATATCCACTCCGGTCGATGCTTGCCATCTTGGCTATTATACCACATGCCTAAGCCCGCAATGTAGCACCGAGTTCCTGGGAAAGCTTGGCTAAGATATCCTGTTGAAGTCTATCAATTTCCTTATCGGTCAGCGTACGGTTTGGGGATTGGAAAATTATCCTGAAGGCAAGAGACTTTTTCCCTTTCGGTATCTGCTCACCCACATAAAGGTCGAAGAGCGATACTGAGACCACCAGAGGAAACTGACAGATTATCGAATAAACCTGCTCGTAGGTAATCTGTTCATCAACGACCAACGCAATATCCCGGCTGGCACTGGGGTATCTGGGCAGTGGACGGTATTGGGCTCGGTGACCGCTGAGCAGACTTAGCAGCCTAGATAGCTCCAATTCGAAAAGATACGTGGTTTCCGAAAGTTCAAAAGCTTCAGCTACTTTAGGGTGTAGTTCGCCCACCACTCCTAATTTTTCCTTGCCTGCCACTATCCATGCACTCCTTCCCTCAATTAAACTATGATCGTTTATCTTTTCAAAACTGGCATTCAAATCTAGCCTCGACAACAGTGTCTCAACAACACCCTTGGCGGTAAAGAAATCCAAAACTTCGGGTTCACCTCTCCAAAATGACCTGCTACGATCGCCACCAAGCACAGCACAAAGCATTTCTTTTTCTTCAGGAAGGTCACCAGCCCGTGGGAAAAACACTCTCCCCAACTCGAAAAGTTTGACGCTCCCCTTCCAAAACCTAGTGTTGCGAGCCAGAGTGGTAAGCAAGCCCGGACGTAAACTGGTTCGCAAATATTCCCACTCTCGTGACATTGGGTTAGCTAGCTTCATCGGCATAGGTTCCAGGAAGGATGAGCCTGGCGCCAGTTTATTTAGCGTTTCCAGACTGACTAGAGAATAAGTAAGCACCTCCTGAAAACCACAACCAACCATGATATCCCGAATATTTTCTTTCAGTCTCAGCATAGGATTAGGCTCATATTTCGGTAATGGGGAGCCAAGCATAGTAGTTGGAATTGTGTCATAACCAGTAATGCGGGCAACTTCCTCAACAAGGTCGGCAGGACAGCTAATATCAGTCCGCCACCAGGGGGGTACCACCTCGATATAAGATTGATCAGCGGACTGTCCGCAAACAAAACCGAGCGATTCTAAAGTGCCTATTATTTGCTTCATCCCAAGCTCAACGCCGAGGAGACGTTTCACATTGCCCAAAGGAAAAATTATTTTGCCTTGCTCTTTCATCCCAGGGAAATTATCTATCACCCCTTCTGTCGCGCTACCCCCAGCCAATTCTACCATTAACTGTGTAGCACGTTTCAGCGCGATGAGTGGCAAATACGGACTGATGTTCTTCTCAAAACGCAAGGAGGCTTCACTGCTTAGTCGCAAGCTGTTTTTGCCGTGGTGGATTACCGCTGGATTGAAATTAGCCGATTCTATAAGTACACTGGATGTTTCGTCTTTGACCTCAGTGTCAGCACCACCCATAATACCCGCCACTGCAACCGACCTTTCAGCGTCAGCAATCACCAGTATATCCGGGCTTAAGAGACGAGTAACTCCATCAAGAGTTGTGATCGTCTCTCCCGGTAAAGCGCGACGTACGATAATTCGCTTTCCTCTGAGCTCTTCATAATCAAAGGCGTGGAGGGGCTGCCCATATTCAAGCATAACGTAATTTGTAATGTCGACCACATTATTTATCGGGCGCATACCACAAGCCAACAAGCGCTGTTGTAACCATCTAGGAGAAGGTGCAACTCTGATCCCTCTGATCAGTGTGGCACAATACCTGGGACACAAATCCGGCTCAACTATGTCTATCGAAATAAAAGACTCTATCTTACCAGCAGACTTTACCTCTACATAGGAAGGCTCCGCCAGATGTAACTCATTCCCAACAAGAGCAGCCACCTCTCTAGCAATACCTATCACCGAGAGACAATCAGGACGATTGGGAGTTACTTCGATATCCAGCACAGTGTCACCAAGGTATTCAGTGAGTGGTTCTCCCACCGGCGCATCATCCGGCAGTATCATTATTCCTTCGTGGTTATCCGAAATTCCCAGCTCTTTCTCCGAGCAAATCATGCCTTCAGAGACTATGCCACGAATTTTTGCCCTCTTTAGTTCAGTGATATTACCGGTTACGGGATCTATGAGACGGGCACCCAATGAGGCAAAGGGGACCTTCGCACCAACAACTACATTAGGGGCACCACATACCACACGTTCTGTACGCCCACCTAGATCGACCGTAACAAGCTTCAACCGATCAGCGTCGGGGTGCGCTTCTATCTTGATTATTCTGCCGACAGTCACATTTACCCACTCACCACCGATAACATGTACATCGCTCACTTCCAGCCCAGCCATGGTCAGCCTGTCACACAACTCTTTGAGTGGTAAGGGGATATCAACATATTCTCTTAGCCATCGCAAAGGCACCTTCACAGCTAGTCCTCCACTAGGACATCTCCATCAAAACTGTTCTAGAAACCTGAGGTCATTGCTGTAAAACAGACGGATGTCATCAATCCCATACCGAAGCATTGGGATACGCTCTACTCCCATGCCAAATGCAAAACCGGAGTATACATCAGGGTCAATGCCTACTCGCCTCAGGACTTCTGGGTGCACCATCCCAGCACCCAAGATTTCTATCCAGCCACTATTGCCACAGAGACGACAGCCCTTACCACGGCAAACAAGGCAATCGATAGCCATCTCAACACCGGGCTCTACGAAAGGGAAATAGTCACAGCGAAAACGGCACTTCCTTTCCTCACCAAAAAGCCGGCGAACAAACTCAAACAGTGTGCCTTTCAAGTCAGATAGCGTGATGTTTGTGTCCACTGCCAGACCTTCCACCTGATAAAACATCCATTCGTGCGTAGCATCTGTAGCCTCATATCTATATACCCTGCCCGGGGCTACTATTCTTATCGGTGGTCTTGACCGCTCCATCACCCTGATTTGAACCGGTGATGTGTGGGTTCTGAGGAGCATTGGATGTTTTCCCTCTGTATCAACAAAATCCACCCACAGGGTAGCGAACATATCGCGAGCCGGATGTTCCTGCGGCATATTTAGAGCTTCAAAATTGTAATAATCCCACTCAACCTCGGGGCCTTCCACAATTTGGAAACCCATGCTCACGAAAATCTCGCAAATCTCGCGCAGCGTTCTGGTTGTGGGGTGGAGACGTCCTAGCGGGACTTTCTGACCCGGCAAGGTAACATCTATAGCATCAAGTTGCAGAGCAAGAGCCAGCTTGTCTTCTAGCTCTCTCTTCTTTTCCGCCAACTTAGCCTCTAGAATTTGCTTCGCCTGATTAGCCTTCGCACCAACAACACGTCTTTCCTCAAGGGGTAAACTCAATATAGAACGCAGGATCCGCGTCAAGGGACTTTTTCTGCCCACAAAGCGGACTCGCCACTCCTCCATCTCCTTCAATTCAGTGATTTGGTCTAGAGCAGAAAGTGCTGTGCGAAGGAGTTCGTCGACTTGTTCTAGCATGTCCAGTTAGAGGTCTAGCTCTTAAGCTTGGCTAAAACCAAAGAGGCGAGTTTAGAAAAAGTAGCTGGGTCACTTGTTGCCATTTCTGATAGTGCCTTTCGGTTCATTTGCAGTCCAGCTCTTTTCATGCCGGCAATAAACTGATTGTAAGAAAGTCCATGAGCCCTTGCTGCGGCATTTATACGGATGATCCACAGTCGTCTCATATCTCCCTTACGTTCACGGCGATGACAATAGGCATAATACAGTGCATGAATCATGGATTCGTGAGCACGACGATACAATTTATGTCTTGTCGACCTATGCCCTTTAGTAAGCCCGAGCACTTTTTTGTGCCTTCTGCGTGTAATTACGCTGCTTTTAACTCTAGGCAAGATTCCCTCCCTGTTGGAAAGCTATTTCAAGCCGTATGGCAGAAGCTTCTTTATTCGACCCGAGTCTGCGCGCTGCACAGGCACCATATCAGCATAAAGACGCTTTGTCCTAGGTGCTTTTTTGCGCCGCAAATGACTTTTACCGCCTTTCGTGCGCAAGAGCTTGCCGGAGGCAGTTATTTTGAAACGTCTCTTGGCACCCTTGTGTGTTTTCAGTTTCGGCATTAGACTTTCTCCTGGACCTCGATTTTCTTTGGCTGCTTAGACGAGATAGGTGATAAAACCAAACTCATGAAACGCTCGTCTGAGCCCGGCTCGCCTTCCAGTCCGGCGATATCCCTTAAACTGTCCGCAACCTTTTGTAGCAATTTCAAGCCCAATTCCGGATGGGTGCTTTCCCGACCACGGAAAAAAACCAAGACTCTAACCTTGTCGCCTTCCTGCAGAAGTTTTCTTGCTATCCTGATTTTTGTCTCCAGATCGTGGTCCTTGACTCTAGGCCTTATACGGATTTCCTTAAGAGTACCACCTTTCTGGCTTTTACGTGCTTTGCGCTCTTTTTTGGTCTGCTCATACCTGTATCTACCATAATCAAGAAGTCGGCATACCGGTGGTACAGCGTTCGGTGCCACCTCGACTAGATCGAGATTCCTCTCACTGGCAATACGCAACGCCTTTTCCAGAGGAAATATGCCCAGCTGTGTTCCCGTCTTCCCTATTAACCGTACCTCCTTAGCCTTTATTTCCCTGTTGATGCGTAGCTCTTTGGTAATGTCTGTCTTCACCTCCTCAATCTAAAAGTTAGCCAGCAGACTGCTGGAAATATACCATATATAAAACATAGAAATCAAAGCCCATGTGGAGACTTACTTTTGATCACCGACTCTATTCTAGTTATAAACTCGGCAAGTGCCACCGAGCCCAGGTCTTCGCCACTCCTTAGACGTAAAGCTACAGTACCTGTGCTCGACTCTTTATCGCCAACAACTAACATATAAGGGATTTTCTCGAGCTGAGCTTCTCTTATCTTTGAATTCATCCTCTCGGGGCGGTCATCCACCCGTACCCTTAGCCCGTTTTCCTTAAGTATCTCAGCTATCCCAGAAGCGTATTCCAAATGGCGGTCAGCTATGGGGATTATTACTACCTGAACCGGTGATAGCCACACGGGGAACGCCCCTGCATAATGCTCCACAAGACAGGCAGCGAATCGCTCCATGCTCCCTAAGACAGTCCGATGAACCATTACCACCTGGTGCTCTGCACCATCGTCACCAATATAGTTGACGTTGAAACGCTGCGGGAGATTGAAGTCCACTTGGATAGTAGGACCCTGCCACAATCGGCCCAAAGCATCCCGTAGCTTGATATCAATTTTTGGCCCGTAAAATACCCCTTCTCCAGGGTCCACCTTATATGGTAGCCCCATCTTTTCTAAGACACCTTTTAGTGCCGCTGTGGACTGTTCCCATATTTCCAGAGTTCCCGCATATTTCTCCGGACGCGTAGATAGAAGTAATTCGTAATCATTGAAACCAAAAGTAGCCAGCATAAAGCGGGCCAGCGCTACCACTGAGCTTATCTCACCTTCTAACTGGTCAGATCGACAAAAAATATGGGCATCATCCTGTGTGAAACCACGCACCCTGGCCAGGCCGTGTAACACACCAGACCTTTCGTATCGATATACAGTACCCAATTCGGCATATCGAAGTGGTAACTCCCGATAACTACGCAGCCTTGTTTTGTATATCAAGATATGCCCCAAGCAGTTCATCGGTTTGATAATGTACTGCTGCCCCTCAACATCCATCGGGGAATATAAGTTCTCCCTGTAAAAATCCCAGTGCCCGCTTGTTTTCCAAAGGTTCAATTTTGCTATATGCGGGGTATATACAATCTCATAGCCTCGTCTCCGATGTTCCCCCTTCCAGAAATCCTCAATGAGCTGACGTATCAAGGCACCTTTGGGGTGCCACATCACCAGGCCTGGACCAGCTTCTTCATGGATACTGAACAAGTCAAGGTCCTTTCCCAGTTTCCTATGGTCGCGTTTGCTCGCCTCTGCTAAACGCGCCAGGTGGTCTTCAAGCTCTTCCTCGGTCTCAAATGCGACCCCGTAAATCCTCTGTAGCATGGGGCGCGTCTCATCGCCGCGCCAGTATGCTCCAGCAATGTTCACCAACTTAAAAGCACCGACCTCACCGGTTACCTCTACATGAGGTCCTCTGCAAAGATCGACAAAGGAACCCTGCCGGTATACGGTCACCTTATCATCTGGGATCTCCTCGATAAGCTCCAGCTTATAAGGTTGGTTTGCAAATATTCGCCGCGCTTCATCCCTAGACACCTCTTCTCTGATGAATGGGAGTTTAGCTGCTATTATTTCTCGCATTCTCGCTTCTATCTTCGATAGGTCCTCTGGAACAAGAGTTCGGGGCAGCTCAAAATCGTAGTAGAAGCCGTCTTCAATAGCTGGGCCGATGCCAAATTTTGCTTCGGGAAAAAGTTCTTGCACAGCCTGTGCCATAACATGGGCGGCTGAATGCCTCATCTTCTCAACCCTGGAAATTCTATCTGCTGCAGTCATAACTTTAGTTTTGAAGTCAGGTCACGGTGCCTACCGTAATAATCAATACTTGTGGATCAGAATAGTTTGAATGAAGCCTGCGATATTGTCAGATCTCACCCGATACAACTGTGCCATAATCAGGTCAGATTAGCTTTCCTGTTCAAATGACTCAGCCATTCCTGTTGGGGCATTTTACCAGCGGTATAGTAGTAGCGTCAACAAGGAAAATTTCAAAATCAGAAACAAAACCCTTTAGTCATTTCATGCTGTTCTCATAATCTTTATTGCCGATCTTTAGGAACCCCATTAGTGGTGGGTACGAAATCCAATGATGCTTGAAATTTTCAAGTGGAGTTAAGATAACTAAGGTAAGAATGTTTCGACTGGGGTCACGCTAATGCTTCCCTTGATTCACAAAAACTCACATTGTTAACTGTTGCATAGGAACTTGGTCTGTCTTTACAATTCCTGCCCCAAGGGATTTCTCAAGAGAAAGTGAGTGTCCTTTGTCCCCTACAGCGTGGTGGGCTCGGCAGGATTCGAACCTGCGACCAACCGGTTATGAGCCGGCCGCTCTGCCACTGAGCTACGAGCCCGGGCGAATGACTGATTCACACCATGCCCACAGATTCTGCTATCCCAACGATTAAAGTATACCATAAGCAAAAAGGCTAAAAGCAGCCTTACCGCCATAACCGCTAAGCGATTAACATTATAAGCAAAAAGCATTCTACGAACAAACCGGGCACATACTTGACTTAAAACAAGCCTTTGCTATAAAATTAGCACTCGAGTATTGAGATTGCTAAATTTTTGATAAGGTTGCACAGAAGGTCAGGAGGTGCAGCAGTATGCCGACTTACGAATATATGTGTCCCAGATGCAACCTGAGGTTTGAGTTGAGGCAGAGTTTTTCTGCTGATAATGTGGCCTCATGTCCTAAATGCCAAAATGGAGCGCGGCGGCTGTTTGTTCCTGTCCCGATAATCTTCAAAGGTCCTGGTTTCTATACCACCGACAATAGAAAAGACAGTCCTACAGAAAAGGAGCAAAAGGACGATAAGGAAGGAAAAGGGTGATCAAAGGAACATAACGAGCTTTGAGAATTAGGTGTGACAGATAGCAAAGGAGGATGCCATGAACTGCCCCGTATGTGGCAAGAAGGCGGTTGTGAGACTTTATTATTGCGCCAAATGCGCAGTTTATGTGCACGTCACTTGCTGGAAAAAGCACGCTGCAACCCATAAGAAATAGTTTGCCAGGAACCTTTCCCCGATATCCATTTCTGATACAAACCAGTGACTGTAAGCTCAACAGCTTCAGGCAAGCTCTCTGTAATACTTGCGAGTCCGATAATGCCTATGCTACACTCAAGTAAAGTCCCTGTAGCTCAGCTGGACAGAGCGGCTGCCTTCTAAGCAGCGGGTCGTGGGTTCGAATCCCTCCAGGGACGCCATGGCAATTCCCCAGCCACTGGCAACTAAAAACGGGATCGCTTGAAGCTGCATTGTTGACACCGATGTTTTTTCGGGTAGCAAATCACTGTGCCTGTAACGATAGACAAAGTTGATAGAAACCCAGAGTTTTTTTACAATGCTGCTAGCTATGGCAGATAAAGAAAAACCCCAAACAGTCGAATTCAACGAAAACCCTGTCCCCGGGAGACCCCAACTTGAAGAAGATGTGGCAAAACTCAAATGCAGCCTCGGACAGCTTCCTGAACCGATGGTTAATCCCCCCTTTAGTATCGTTAGTGGGCTTCCTGGTACAGGCAAATCATTCTTCTGCCGCAAATTGGCATCAAAATTTCCGGCATGCATCGTCGAGAGCGATGCCATGCGTAAGATACTATTTCCTTCACCTGAATATAGTGCTGCCGAGAATTCCCGGCTTTTCGCAGCCTGCCATGCACTTATCGAGCAACTACTCAGCAATGGAATACCTGTTATCTTCGATGCCACCAATCTTTCAGAGCGCCATCGCGAACGGCTGTACCATATTGCTGATAAGACGAGTGCCCGGTTATTTTTGATACGAGTGGAAGCACCGCCCTCGGTAACCTATGAAAGACTACAAGCACGCAAAGAACGTCATGACCCTGAAGATAAATCGGATGCCAATTGGGAAGTTTACAAGCGCATGAGGCAGAAAGTGGATAAGATCTGGCGCAACCATTTTGTGGTTGATACATCCCGGGATATCACTCCCGTGCTTGACAAGATTGTAAGAGCTATAGCCCGCTGATATTCGTGAAAGTCAACTTTACTCTCTGATTTTGACAAGCTAAAATAAGTGCGTCTCTGACGCGTGTTGCGGAACAGCTACATTTGGTTTTCAGGAGGCTGGCATTGAGGATCGAAGTTATCTCAGCTGATATTACTGCATTACAGGCAGATGCTGTGGTGGTGAACCTCTTTGAAGGTGTGAAAACGCCCGGTGGAGCAACAGCAGCTATGGACAGGGCTCTGGATGGGGCTATCACCAGGCTGATAGAGCACGGTGAAATCAAAGGGAAGTTGGGCGAGATAACTATTATTCATAGTCTGGGGAAAATACCAGCTAGGATTGTCGCTGTGGTGGGGCTGGGAAAACAAGCTGAATTCAGTCTCGACAAACTGCGAAACATCTCTGGGGAGTTTTGTCGGCACCTGCGCAAGTTGAACTGCCAGCGCGTGGCCACGATAGTCCACGGAGCCGGTGCAGGTGGTTTTGAGCCCACCGCCGCCTCACAGGTGATAGCAGAAGGTAGCCTGCTGGGACTGTACCGGTTCAGAAAATACACGACCAAGGAGTCTGAAGATAAGGAAATTGAAGAACTTCTTTTGGTGGAACGCGATACAGAAAAGCTCGAACAACTGAGGCTGGGTTGCCAACGGGGAAGAATTCTGGCTGAAGCCACCAATCTGGCACGCGACTGGATAAACGAGCCCGCAAATTATATGACACCAACCGAACTGGCAAAAAGGGCTCAAGAATTAGCGTCTGTTTATAACCTGGATATAACAATCTTCGAGCGGGAGCAGATGGAAGCAGAAGGAATGGGTGCTCTGCTTGGGGTAGCACGAGGTAGCCAGCAACCGCCTAAATTGATAGTGTTAAGTTACAGAGGTGATAAGGATTCCACGACTTCCATAGGTTTCTTGGGTAAAGGAATAACTTTTGATTCCGGAGGAATATCCATAAAACCATCGGAGGGGATGGGCGAGATGAAAGGCGATATGGCTGGCGCTGCAGCTGTAATAGCGGCGATGGCAGCTATCGCGCAACTGAAACCGAAGGTGAATGTTACCGCTATTGCCCCGGCCACAGAGAACATGCCCAGCGGCAATGCTTTCAAGCCGGGAGATATACTCAAGGCAGCTAATGGCAAGACGATCGAGATAGAGACCACCGATGCCGAAGGAAGGCTTATTCTTGCAGATGCTTTGAGCTATGCTGTCAAGCTGAAGCTATCACCGCTCATAGATATCGCCACCCTGACCGGCGCCTGCAGAGTGGCTCTGGGTAATATCTGCAGCGGGCTTTTCGGCAACTCCAAGGAACTGATTGAGAGGGTCCTTGAAGCTGCTAGCGATGCTGGTGAAAGGTTGTGGCAGATGCCCATGTATGAAGAGTACAAAGAACAAAATAAGAGCGATGTTGCCGATATCAAGAACAGCGGCGGCAGGTGGGCAGGAGCCATTACCGCCGCACAGTTCCTTGCCGAATTTGTTGGGAATACACCCTGGGTACACATCGATATAGCCGGCACTTCCTTCAGAGAAAAAGAGTCCGGTTATCAGCCAAAGGGAGCTACAGGAGTTGGTGTGCGCACTCTGGTCAATTTTGCCCTGAAATCAGCAGTCGGCACTTAGTACAGTCTAGAAAGCATTGTCGCGTAAACTTTACAACAAAAAGGAGGCGTGAGATGAAAGTAAAATGGCTCGGACATGCATGTTTTCTCATTACTTCGGGAGACGGACTGAAAATCATCACCGACCCATATGTCCAAGGAAGTGGACTTAAATACTCCCCCATCGATGAGTCCGCAGACATCGTTACAGTGAGTCACGACCATTTCGACCACAACAATGTTGCAGCAGTGAAAGGTAATCCCGAGGTGGTGAAAGGAAGCGGAACCAAGACTGTCAAGGGCATCCAGTTTAAAGGGGTTGCCACCCACCACGATGAAGCCAAAGGTAGCCAGCGGGGTGACAATGTGGTATTCTGCTTCTCTATAGACGGCATAAAGGTCTGTCACCTGGGCGACCTAGGACACAGATTAAGTAAGCAGGAAATTACTGAGATCGGGGCTATAGATATATTGCTCATCCCTGTCGGAGGCTTCTTTACCATAGATGCTAAGACAGCCAGCCAGGTGTGTGAAGACCTGAAGCCAAAGGTAATTATCCCCATGCATTTTAAGACCGCGAAGTGCGTTGATTTCCCGATAACTCAGGTGGATGATTTCCTTGCTGGTAAACCCAATGTGAAGAGGCTGAACTCTAGCGAGACTGATTTTAAGGCATCGCAACTACCTGAAACGACAGAGATCGTGGTACTTCAACCGGCAAGATAAGAGCTGGCCTGGCTGACTGGCAAAGAAATTCATTAGCGGTATGGGGCAAGCCCTAGGTAATATTCAAGCTCTCCCATGCGGCTCGGGCTGCTTCCATTTCCGCTGTTTTTTTGCTCTTGCCCGAGCCTGTCCCGATCGTCTGCCCACCCAGTCTTACCTCCACAGTGAAACATTTGACATGGTCAGGACCGTAAACCGCAACAACTTGGTAGACAGGCAGCTGCTTAAATTTCTCCTGGGTGAACTCCTGCAATAGTGCCTTGTAGTTTCGTCTCTTGCCCTGGTCCATCACGGTGGCAATTTCGTCACCAAGCTGAGCCAGGATAAATCGCCGCGTCATATCAATTCCTTGGTCAAGGAAGATGGCACCTACTAGAGCCTCGAAGGCATCAGCAAGATTTGTTTCGCGTTCCCTGCCACCGGTCAACTCTTCGCCTTTACCCAGAAGGAGATGACTCCCCAAACCGAGCTTGCGAGCATGTCTGGCTAAAGTCTCCTGCTTTATCAGCAAAACCCGGAGTTCTGTCAGCTCGCCCTCGTTCAACCCGGGAAAATTGCGATACAACTCCTCTGTGACTATAAGATTGAGCACAGCATCGCCTAAAAACTCGAGACGCTCGTTATCAATGACAACGTCCTCGGGGTTTTCATTGGCGTATGAAGGGTGAGTCAGCGCCTGCTGCAGCAAAGCAACATTACTAAATTTAAGACCAACTTTCTCTTGCAATATGCTCCAGTTTTGCAACCTGAGCAGCTCCTTTCGAGAGTATACCAAGCGTCCCGCAACCCGGCAAGATTGCCTTGTGCTGCTCAAAGCTATTTTGCTATAATCCATCCTCGGATGGGGATTCGTCTAGCGGTAGGACAGCGGACTCTGGATCCGTATGGCCAGGTTCGAATCCTGGATCCCCAGCCACCTTACGGCGCATTCGTCTAGCGGCCTAGGACACCTCCCTCTCAAGGAGGAGATCACCGGTTCGAATCCGGTATGCGCTACCATTTTGGTTGTTCAATTTTTGCTTATCCCGAGCAGGGCAACGTGTTATTAGCAGGCATTATTATCTTCTTGACCAATTTCACATACACTACTCAGGGAATCGCACCTTGGAATCTAGCATAGTTCTAGATATTAGATATCAAATTTCAGATACTATTTGCTGATCCGGGGATAGAGCCTGCAAGTGCTTAAAAGCCCGTGTCACCGCATAACGGCAAAGCTGAGAACCAAGAGCCGGAGCTAAACCTTGCTGAAAACAATTCGCCATTAAGTGGTTCCCTTGACGGAGAAATAATTTACCTCTCACGTTTTTCGCGAGATACCACTACCGTAAATACCGCTTAACGACCCTGTCTGCGAACCTGGCGACAGCGTCACGCGCATGTTCCCTGATCGGCGAACCATGGCCAAAACAGATAACCTCGAAGTCAAACGCCAGGATTTTATTAATGGAACGTACCTCTTGAGCTACATCCACGGTAAACATCAGAGCTGGTAACCGTAAGCCAAACCGGTTAGCCAGCAGATCGCCAACAATAAGTACCTTTTTGCGCTCAAGCCACAAACAGATGCTGCCGGGCGTATGTCCTGGCGTATGTATTATTCGTGCGCCGCCAAGCAGTGGCAGCACGTCACCGTCTTCGACCACTATATCCACTCCTACCGGTTTGAGTGTCCATGGCCAATTGAACGAAGTCAGGTATCTACTTAACCAGATTGGCCCTTGCGGACCCGGCTGGCGAAAGGTACCATCTATATAAGGAGTGTCCCCACCATGGGCTATCACCTTGGCGCCTGTCAACTCCTTCAGTTTGGCCAAATTGCCAGTATGGTCAGGGTGATGGTGGGTAATGACTATTCGCACTATGTCTGAAAGCGAATGACTGAGACCGTTCACGGAATCGACTATACTCTTAAGTCGCCCTTTGAAACCAGTATCTATCAGAGTAACATCATCGTCCACCACGAGGTAAATGTTAGCCCCGAAAATGCCACTTCCCCACGACCCACCAACCTGATAAACACCAGCTGCAATTTCACTGACCATACGGCGCGTCATTCAATACACATCCTCTGTTTACCACATTTTACTATTGACAAATCCCGGCATCTAGGTGCTATCGTACAGAAGTCGTAGGAAAAACAGCCGCAGATATCGGCTACTTATCCTAGAACGAAAACCGTAATTCAAAATCATACACGTTGCTGATTATCTGTCCCTCAATTTGAGAGATAATGGAACCAAAAGTAAGCAAAAGCTCTGTGCGCGAGGAGGTAAACGCAATGGCAAAAGTAAATAGGCTAACAAACGCAATAACCCGACACAGGGAGCTCTGGTGGCTTCTGAGCAGCATAGTTGTGTGTGCAACCGGGCTATTTGGGATTGCAACCACAGCATTCATCTGGTACCTGTAACTAAAAAGGAAGGGGCTCTATCCCTGGCCACATGATAGAGCCCCTTCCTTTTCTGTACTTGCCCTGCAACCCCCAGCAGCCCGCTCAGATTACAATTCTGGATGCACTTTCATCAAGTATCAGCCCGTCTATTCTCCTCTCCACACCGGCTCGCGCTTCTGCACAAATGCCAGCATACCTTCTTGAGCGTCTTTCGTTTGCGCAACCCTTCGCGACCCTTCCCTCTCGATCGCTATTCCTTCCTCAATGGGCACCTCCAGACCGCGAGTCACACAGTCTAGAATTATACTCACGGCAACAGGAGCTTTTTTAGCTAGCGCCCTAGCAAACTCCTTAGCATCATTCAGAACCTCGCCCGGTTTCGAGACTCGGGTGATGAGCCCGATTTGCAGAGCCTCAGGAGCCCGGATGGGTGTCCCCATTAGAAGCATTTCAAGGGCGCGTGTTTTGCCTATCAAACGAGGCAGACGCTGAGTGCCACCCCAGCCAGGGATAATACCACGCTCTATCTCAGGTTGACCTATAACTGCCCGCTCTGCGTCAACCATAAATCTGAAATGACAAGCCATTGCCAGCTCACATCCACCACCAAGAGCATACCCGTTGATCGCTGCAATGACTGGCTTCGGGTAACGTTCGATGCGCAGGAAAACTTCATTGCCGTCAGGACCTGTCCCACCACGGCCTTCCACAGCACTTTTTATATCGAATCCTGCAGAAAAACCTCTGTCACCTGCACCGGTAACGATCACTACCCTTATCGACTTGTCGTCTTTAAACTCGGTTAAAGCTGCGTCCAGCTCTCCAAGTACTGCTGGACTTATCGGGTTAGCCGGCGGCCGATTCAGGGTTATAATACCGATATTTTCTTCTCGCTCAACTATTAAGGTTTCGTATGGCATATTATCCTCCTTAATCCAGAATCCAGCACTTATAGACAAGAGCTTGATCTTAAACCACTATTATTTGCTCGCCCTTGATAACTCGCAGTTATCACCCCCTTTCATTCTGTCCATGCTTCTACAGGCAACTGCCAGCAAATAACCAATTTGGGTGAGTCAAACAACAAAATGCTAACACTTCCCCTCACAGGTGTCAACAACATCGAACTAGGTCGCTTACCGAACAGCGGGCATTGATTTATCACACCGGGCAACATATACTAGTTATTGAGGATACGACATCGCATATGTCTTGCGACTGCAACAAAAAGGAGGTGAGTCAAGATGCCGGAAGTTGAGATTGGGCAGGTGAGCGATTTCTTCGCCAGACCTGTAGTGGCTGGTATTATTCTGACAGGGTCATTGAAAGTGGGTGACAAAATTCACATTAAAGGGCACACCACAGACCTCGAACTCATCGTGCAATCAATGCAAATCAATAACGTAAACGTCAACGAAGCTAAAGCTGGAGACTCTGTAGGGGTGAAAGTACCTGACCGGGTTAGGCGGGGAGATAAGGTCTACAAAATGGTACCTTAGGTACTGACCGCCTTTATCAAGTTCGCCATTTCTATTGCGCTCACCGCCGCCATAAATCCGCGGTTTCCTTGCTTAGCACCAGCCCGTTCAATAGCTTGTTCCAAAGTATCAGCAGTTATGATCCCCTGGATAACCGGTAACCCGCTATCGAGGCTCACGCGGGCAATACCCCTGTTGACTTCAGCAGCAACATATTCGAAGTGCGGTGTATCACCCCGGATGACCGCCCCCAAGCAGATGATAGCATTATACTTCTTTGTTTCAGCCAGTTTCTTGGCTACCAGCGGTATCTCCAGACTCCCTGGCGTCCATGCTACATCGATGTCAGCGTCCTCAACACCATGTCTTATTAGCGCGTCTTTAGCACCTTCAAGTAGCCGCGATGTGATCACCTCGTTGAACCTCGATATTACAACACCAAATTTCAGCCCCTTTCCGATCAGCATACCTTCATACTGCTTGGACATACTTGTTTCCCTCCTTCGCCCTTCAGTCTAAATCGGACTCCTCATCAGTATCGACACCCAATAGATGCCCCAGCTTTTCCTGCTTTGCCTTGAGATATTCCAGATTATACGGCGTCGGCAACGTGCGCAAAGGCACAGTCTCCACTATCTCCAGACCATAACTTTGAAGCCCGATCACCTTCTTTGGATTATTGGTCAAAAGTCTAATTTTATGTAAACCAAGGTCCGCCAGTATCTGTGCGCCGATGCCGTAATCCCGGAGATCGGGTTCGAAGCCCAGAGCAATGTTGGCTTCGACGGTATCCAAGCCCTTGTCCTGGAGGGCATAAGCCCTAACCTTATTGTGGAAGCCGATCCCCCGCCCCTCCTGTCGCATATAGAGGAATACTCCCCTGCCTTCGTCAGCGATCCTCTGCATCGCCATATGGATCTGGTCTCCACAGTCACAGCGCATGCTATCAAACACATCGCCAGTCAGACACTCGCTATGCACCCTGACCATTACAGGTTCGTCACCTGTAATGTCGCCCTTTACCAGCGCCACATGCTCGTCGGGATCCACTTTACTCCTATAAGCTATAATCATGAACTCCCCGTATCTGGTAGGTAGTTTGGCTTCGGCCACTCGTTCTATTAACTTTTCGTGGCGTCTCCTGTAAGCGATCAAATCGGCAATGCTGACTATTTTCAGTCCGAACTTCTCCGCGACCTTCTCGAGTTTAGGCAAACGCGCCATAGTGCCGTCATCGTCCATAATCTCGCAGATGACACCCGCCGGATAGAGACCAGCCAGCTTCGCCAGATCCACTATAGCCTCTGTATGCCCAGCTCTTACCAGTACACCACCCTCTCTAGCACGGATAGGGAAAATATGTCCGGGGCGCGCCAAGTCTTCGGGCTTGGTGTTAGGATCGAGTATCGCCTTTATAGTAGCAGCCCTATCATAGGCAGAAATGCCACTGGAGGTCTTATGTTTCGCCTCCACCGACACAGTAAAAGCAGTGCAAAATTTGGCCGTGTTGTCCTGCACCATGAGTGGAATTTTTAGTTCGTCCAGTCTGTGACCTATTACGGGCATACATATTAGTCCTCTTGCATGCTTAGCCATGAAGTTGATCGCCTCGGGGGTTACTTTCTCTGCAGCCATAGCAAGATCGCCTTCATTTTCCCGGTTTTCATCGTCAACAATAATGACGAACTTTCCAGCTCTTATGTCCTCTATCGCTTCCGGAATTGTTGCAAATCCCATTGCGCTCACCTCGCTTTCACAAAGCCATGCCTTTCCAGAAATTCTACTGTCACCGTCCGGCTGTCTGCCCGCATTAAACTCTCTATATATTTAGCCAGCACATCAACCTCGATATTTACCACGTCGCCAGGCCTTCTTTGTCCCAGTATCGTATGATCGAGCGTATAGCCGACCAATGAGACCAGAAAATTGTTTCCCTGCGGGCTAATCACAGTCAGGCTGACGCCATCGACTGCTACGAAGCCCTTGTCAACTATATACGGCATAAGAGGTTCAGAGACTGAGAACTTCATAATAACTGCCTGCCCCTCCCTCCACACTGAACTCACCACTCCCACGCCGTCCACATGTCCCTGGACAAAATGACCGCCGAAGCGCCCGGTTGCGGGGACAGCTCGTTCCAGGTTCACCTTATCTCGATAACGCAATTTGCCCAAGTTAGTACGGCGGACAGTCTCCGGCATAAGTTCCACACGAAAGCTGCTTCTGTTAACTGCAATTACTGTGAGGCAGACACCGTTAATGGCTACGCTGTCACCAGCCTTCATATCTTCGACTACTTTTCTGGCTTCAATCGTCAATCCTCCAGACAAGTCTCTAACCGTTCCAATTTCTTCTATAATACCAGTAAACATGTCACTTCACCTGAGATAGCCGCTGATCAAGACGTCGTTTCCGAATTCCGTCACCCTCACCTTGCTCAGTTGGAGCGCCTCACTCACCCTGTCCACACCATTGCCACCAACGGCGCTCTTAGCTCTTTCCCCTCCAATTATGATCGGTGAAACAAAGGCGAGTACTTTGTCTACCAATTTCTGGTCGAACAAATAGCCGAAGAGCTTGTTTCCGCCCTCCACCAGAACACTGGTGATCTCGCGCTTGCCAAGCAAGGACAACAGCTCAGAAAGATCAATCACACCTTCCCTGGCATCAAACTCCACAACTTCAGCGCCCACTCTTTTGAAATCCTCTACCTTCCTCGGGTCCAACGGCTTAGCCACAGCTAGGATGGTTTCACCGGGCTCGCCAAAAATACGAGCCGCTGGAGGTGTCCTGCCTTTACCGTCTACTATCACCCGCAATGGCTGGCGCTTGGTCTTTCCGCCTTTACCGCTGCAGCTTCTAGCTGAAAGTTGTGGGTCATCCGATAGTACAGTGTTTGCCCCCACCATTATAGCGTCAGCGGTGTGGCGCAAGTAATGCACAAATTTCCGCGACTCCTCGCTGCTGATCCATCTGGAATCACCACTCTGAGTAGCAATCTTGCCATCAAGGCTCATGGCGAATTTAGCAATAACGAACGGCAATCCCGTAGTGATAAACTTTATATACCCCTCGTTTACCTCCGCCGCCTTCTCCGCACACTCACCGACAACGGTCCTTATTCCCGCCCTCTCCAGCGCTTCTATCCCTTTACCGCCAACTAGAGGATTGGGGTCAATAAGGGCTGCGTGCACCTCAGAAATACCAGCCTCAATTATTACTTCAGTGCACGGAGGTGTACGCCCATAGTGACAACAAGGTTCCAGAGTAACATACATAGTCGCCCCTCTAGCTCTCGGACCAGCCTGTTCAAGAGCCATCACCTCAGCATGCTTTGAGCCTGGCGGCTGGGTGTAACCCAAGCCCACCACCACCCCATCCCTGACCACAACTGCACCTACCGCAGGGTTAGGGCTGGTGTAACCTAAAGCCAATCGGGCTAATGATAGAGCACACTCCATAAAATTGACTGGACGTCCTAGCATCATTCCCCCTCCTTGAAATTGTAGTGAAACCGACTGGCAGTAGGCCCAGTCTGGCCCTGATACTTGCTACCCAGTCCTGTAGCACCGTACAATCTTTCCGCAGCTGAAGTTAACCTCATAAAGCAGAGCTGCCCTATCTTCATTCTATAATAAAGAGTAACCGGTAATCTGGCAACATTTGATAGGTGGATGGTAAGGTGTCCACTCCAGCCAGGATCAACATATCCTGCAGTGGAATGCATCAAAAGCCCAACCCTTGCCAGCGAGCTTTTACCTTCAAGCCGAGCCACGATATCGTCCGGGAGCGTAACTGATTCCAAAGTACTACCCAGCACAAATCCTCCCGGCTCCAGAAAAAATGGCCCATCTTCCGGTATCTCGACCTCTTCCATCAAGTCACTAACATTTTGTCTGACATCAATGCAGATCGGATACTTCAGAGATTGAAAGACCAGCAGTTTTCTGTCTAGGTGGACATCCACGCTCGCCGGCTGAATGCAGTCAGGCATCAAAGGTTCAATAACAATCCTGCGCCTGGCAATTTCTTCACGAATAGTACGGTCGCTGAGTACCATGGCTTTGAGCCAAATTGTAACACCAAGCCTTTTGGCTGTGCAAACACAAATGCTTGTCAATTCCACAGCAAGCCCACCAGCAGCACATCGAAAAATCTGCCCCGGCACATTGACAGCTATCAGACTCGATGCTAACATATCCTCGATCTCCGCTCAAAATGAGCTGATAATCCATCAGGAGGTTTTACGCTGGAACACAAATACGTCGAATTGAACGGGGTCCGCCTGCATTATGTTACAGTCGGTCAGGGCAAGCTAATCATGTTCCTGCACGGCTTCCCAGAGTTCTGGTACGCATGGAAACGCCAGCTGCTGGAATTTGGCAGTGACTATCAGGCGGTGGCCCCTGACATGCGGGGCTACAACCTCTCATCGAAGCCCGCAGAGGTGGAACAATACAGGACAAAATATCTCATAGAGGACATCCGCGCTCTTGCCGAGCGTCTGGGCCACAAGAGATTCGTCCTTGTGGGTCACGACTGGGGAGGGGCAGTAGCCTGGCCCTTCGCCATGCGCCATCCCGATTATCTGGAAAAGCTTATCATTATAAACGCACCCCACCCCATAATATTCGCCAGAGAGCTGCAGCAAAACCCGGCACAGCAGAAAGCCAGCCAGTATATCCTCCTCCATCGCAGTGCCGGGGCTGAAGAGATACTTTCCCGTGATAACTACGCAGCGCTGGTAAACGCCGTGCTGAAAAGCGGCTTAAAAGAGGGATATTTCACCGAAGAAGATAAGCAGGAATACCTCAAAGCCTGGTCACAACCCGGCGCCCTCACCGGGATGTTAAACTATTATCGAGCTGCCCAGCTTGGCTCTTTCACTGGTGACAGTACAGATGCCATAGCTGCCAGCTCAGCAAATATAATTACAGTTTCCACACTCGTCATTTGGGGAGAAAAGGACACCTACCTCCTCCCAGGTAACCTGGATGGTCTGGAACAATATGTTGCCAGCCTCACAGTGAAGCGGGTGCCCGATGCCTCCCACTGGATCGTCCATGAGAAGCCTGAACTCGTAAACAGGTATCTTCGCGAATTTATCGAAGCCACCTAGGATTTGACCACAACAGTCAGTCAGGAGATAGCCATGAGCATAGAAAACATCACCATAATCGGACGTACCGCACTGGGCGATGAACTGGCACAGATACTAGCCAAGAACGGATTCAAGGTATTTGTCACTGACCTGGGTGAAGACTATTTAGGTAAGATAAGCACGTCAGAACTTGTCCTCGAGTTTCTCCCTGATGACCTCGAGCTAAAAAGCAAAGTGCTGCGTGATTGTGACACAAAATGTCAGGAAAAAACAATCCTGGCAACGACAACCGCCAACCCATGGATAACGCGCCTGGCACGTCAGACTGCAAGGCCGGACAGGTTCGTCGGAATCAACCTCACCAAGAACCCTGTCCAGGATAAACTACTGGCTCAGATAGTAAAAGGACTACAGACTTCGGTTGGGACAGTCGAAGCCTGTAATGAATTATTGCGCAAAACAGGTATAACGCCGGTAAAACTGGAAGAGAGCCCGGGTTTTATCATCGACAGGGTGATGGCTTCCATAGTGAATGAAGCAGCTTTGATGTACTCTGCAAAACTGGCAACCATTGAAGACATCGATAGAATGGTGAAGTTATGCGCCAACTGGCCCCTCGGCCCCTTCGAGTTTGCCGACATTGTGGGTATTGACAGCTTGGTCAAGGTTCTGGAAACGCTTCACCAGCAGCTTGGGCCCAAATACCAGCCCTGCCCCCTGCTCCGAAAAATGGTCGATGCCGGCTGGCTGGGCAAGAAAACAGGGCGCGGTTTCTACACCTACACCTGAAAGGACATACGACAACATTAGTAGTTATAACTGGAGGTAAGCCATGGAGATAAGAAAAATTTGTGTCCTCGGGGCCGGTGTTATGGGGCACGGGATTGCTCAGGTATGCAGTCAGGCCGGCTACAAGGTCAACCTCAGCGACATCAAAGACGAACTGGTCGAGGCTGGTATAGCCAGGATAAAAAAGTTCCTCAGTGGGAGCGTGGAACGCCAGAAGATGACACAGGCTGAAGCGGATGCCGTGCTCGCACGAATAGAAGGGACAACAGACCTGACCAAAGCGGTAAGCGATGCTGACCTTGTCATCGAGGCCATCGTTGAAGACATTGACATCAAGAAGCAGCTATTCAGAGAGATTGACGAAATATGCCCCAAGGAGACCATCTTTGCCTCAAACACCTCTGCCCAGTCCATTACCGAGATGGCTATAGCAACAAAGCGTCCTGAGAAGTTCATAGGTATGCACTGGTTCAATCCCCCGCAGCTCATGCAAGGGATTGAGGTGGTCGTCCACGAACGTGTGTCTGAGGATACTGTGAAGACGATAACGGAGCTCTGTCACAAACTTGGCAAAGTCCCTGGAATTTGTAAGGACTCCACGGGTTTTATAGTCAACAGGCTCCTCCAGATATGGTATAACGAAGGCTTGAATATGTATGATGAGGGCATTGCTGAGCCCCGGGACATAGATACAGCCTATCGGGAAGGCTGTGGCTTCAGGATGGGCCCGTTTGAACTGCGTGATATGGTAGGGCTGGACACCGGGCTGGCGATCACCCTGACACACTATCGGGAATACATGAGGGATCAGTTCAAACCGCCAAGGTGCCTGGTTATGAAGGTAAGAGCCGGAGAACTGGGCAGAAAGACAGGCCGTGGTTTCTATGACTACACGGGAAATCCTGAACAGTGAAACAAGGCGGGGCTTGCAGCCCGCCTCTAATCACTGCGTCTAGAGTCCGCCTACCCCAGCTCCCTTCCCAGTATAGCCACGGCGCTCACCTGTGGTGGACCGCCGAAGGTATGTGATAGCCCCAACCGCACATCTTTGAGCTGCCGCTCCGGAGACTGGGCTTTGCCCTGTATCTGCTTGTAGACCTCATAGGTCATCCGTAAGCCGCTGGCGCCCACCGGGTGCCCGAAACACTTCAGCCCGCCATCAGCATTGACCGGCAGCCCACCTGTCAGCTCGAAGAATCCGGCATCTATGTCCTCCTTAGCCTTACCACGAGGACAAAAGCCGAAGTTTTCATAGATTATCAGCTCAGTGATGGTAAAGCAATCGTGAACTTCAGCGATGTCAAGTTCCTCCCTTGGGTTTTTTATCCCCGCCTGTTCGTAAGCCTGCCGTGATGAATTGATAAGCGCATCCCAGGTCAGCCAGTCAAATCCGGGGCGGGTATGTGGCAGGAGTGGGTCAAAAGACTGCCCCAGACCTTTTATGTACACAGGATCCTTTCTGAAGTTTTTGGCTATCTTCGCCGGAACCAGGATAGCAGCGGCAGCACCATCGCTATTGCCGCAGCAGTCGAAGAGCCCCAGGGGCCAGGCAATTATCGGTGCATTAAGAACCTGCTCCAGCGTTATCTTGTTGCGGAAGTGGGCTTTAGGACACATGCTGCCATTGTAATGGTTTTTCACCGCTATCTTACCGATTATTCTCTTACCCTCCTCCGGGCTCAAGTTGTAGGTATAGAAATACCTGGTGGCGATGAGGGAAAAACTTCCCGGCGAGGTGCGCCTTGCCTCAAGCACCGGTCCCATGCCTCTACCAGTACCCAGCCCGGGGAAACCGGTATCCTTTAGCTTCTCCACCCCCAGCGCCAGCACTATATCGTACATGCCTGAAGCTACACCGAAGCAGGCGTTTCTCAGAGCTTCGTGTCCCGTAATGCACCAGTTCTCCACTCTGGTCATCGGGATACGTAGCTTGAGCGGATTGATTGCGTGGGTGGCGCCTATACCCGTGGTAGGGGCAGTGACTGTGCCAAACCATCCTGCCTGAATATCACCGGGGTCGATGCCGGCATCCTCAAAAGCCTCGAATGCGGCTTCAATGGTCAGGTCATCGAGTCCCGTATCCCAGCGCTCGCCAAACTTAGTGCATCCCATACCTATAATGGCGACTTTGTCCTTTATACTCTCCATTTTTGTTCCTCCATGCCATTGCTATCTTACCGGTCGGCATTTCCAGAAGTAGTTATACATCCCAGCGCCCTCGTACATTCTGCGGAAGGTCATCTCCACAGACATGCCGATCTTTATCTCGCTGGGGTCACAGTCTGTCATTATGCTGTAGATCCTGGTCTTACCCAGCTCAGACTCTATTACAATATGTGGCACCATCGGGTCATCGCTCCTGCCCGCCAGCGCGTCCAGTGAAAAAGTATAGACTGTCCCCTTCTTATCAGAAAGCCTTACCTCCTCGTAATTGTCCTTGGAGTGGCATCCGTAGCACACCCGCTGGATAGGGAAGGTTACCAGACCGCAGTTCTTGCAGCGGCTGCCATGGAAGCGGATAGCCCAATTGCGCTCCCGCCAGCTAGCACTGGAAGACGGGAACAATCTGAAAGGCTCGCCAGGCTGAGGCTCCACCAGCCCACGGTAACTGAGATAGCGCTCATAGCTTGGCAGCGACCGCTTGGAGCCAAGGAAACCCTTGACACCACGCCGTTTCCCTTTAGTTTTTTCCACAGCTTCAGTGACCTTTATCAGAAAAGCGTCGCTGCCATCCCCATAGCTTGCCAGCAGAAAGGTCTCCCCACCCTTAGCCTCCTCAAAGGCTGCTGCCAGCATTATCAGGGTATGGGCTGAACCACAGACTCCCAGATTGCTCATAAGCAGATCCTGAAGCTGTGTCTTCACATCCAGCCCTATCTGCCTGGCAAGAGTCTGCTGAGCCCTCAGGTTAGGGGCGTAGAATATAGCCTTGCTCACCGAGTCAGCCTTCAGGTCCTGCCTCTGCATCAACCTGCCGATTGCTTTGGACATGTTCTCCAGATAGCCATGCTCAATGGTAAACCGGTCCTCCCATGACTGTACGAAGATGTCCTTGTCCAGCCGCCAGACATCATACATGTCGTTCGAAATAGAGTAGCTCGCCTCAACCGTGGCAATAAGGTTACCGCCCCTGCTCACCAGCAGGGCTGCTGCACCATCGCCGAAGTTCTGTTCGTAGTCAGAGCGCGGATAAGCCAGACGACAATCAGAAGCAACCACCACCACGTTCTCGGCAGAGCCGCTGTTTACCGCATCCAGCGCAGCACGCAGGGCAGCAGTACCGGCACGGAGGCTGTTGCCAAAGTCCATGGTTATGATGTCCGTCCTCAAATCAGCAGCCGCTGCCACCAATGCAGCACACTGCTTTTCTTTAAAAGGAGCAGTGGTAGAGGCGAAATAGAGCCCGTCCACAATACTTCGATCCATATCGCCGAGACAGTCCAGCACCGCTTCCACCGCCATGGTCACGGTATCCTCATCGTTATTGGCTACGCTCCGCTCTCCGCCCAGCGACGCCCGCCCCCAGCCAGCAGCAATGACATCGCGGCTTAACCGCCACAGGGGAATATAAGCACCGTACGAAGTTATTCCATACATAACAGCCCTCCGCTAAAAATACATGGAGACCGATCACGGGCTCTTCGCATCGAGCCCACTAATTATATCATACAGCGCAGACTAATCGCCGCCTTTCTACAACTCGAAAACAAAAGGATGAGACTGGGCCTGTGGCTGACACGATCTGCTAGATGTCCCAACTCACTTACCAGGATCCAGATAATAGTTGAGCTGGTCATTAATGATGTCCCTCAGGGAATGCTCCACCCTGAAACCAAGTTCTCTGATCTTGGTAGTGTCCGACAGCAGCACAGGCACCTCAGCAGGTCTGAACCTTTCACTGTCGAACTGGACTACTACCCTGCCCTTGTCTGTTTCCACTACAATGCCCCCATCGGCAAGGTCGAAAGAGAGCGCACCCTCCAGCATCAGCCTGTCCACCCTGGTCTTTTCAAACAACAGGCCAAACGCCGGCGCCCTGTCTATCTCCGTGGGCGCTTCCAGCCTCTTCTGCCCCTGCAGGCTTTGCAAACTGTGAACCTCATAGCCAGCGCATTCCAGGCTCAGTAGCAGGTAACTGAGCACCGAGTTAGCCCGCTGTGACCCCTGGACATATACTTCCCCGGGCTTACCCTTCTCTGCCAGAAGACAATAGCCGTTAACTATATCGTCAACATGCGACCAGTCTCGGAAGGCGTTCACATTGCCTATCACCATCCTGTCTATCTCCCCCCTCCTCAACCTCATCACCTGGCTGGTAATAGCCGAGGTGACGAACATCCTGCCCCTGCCAGCGCCCTCATGGTTGAACGCCCTTGATACCACCGCCTTCAAGCCATAAGCACTGTGATAGTTCCGCATCGCATATTCTGCCGAGACCTTCGAGACAGCATACGGTGACATCGGCCGCAATGGGTTCAGTTCGTTTATTGGAAGCTCCGGGATACGCTCCGGCTCCGGGAAGACTGTCCCGTACCTCTCCAGCGCCTCCTCATACTGGCGTCGTGAAGCGATAGCCAGACCGTATTCTTCGCTGCTGCCGGCGAATACTATAATGGGGTCAAGCCCCTTAGAACGTATTGCTTCCAGCACGTTCACCGTGCCCAAAAAATTTATGTCTATGGTCTCCCAAGGGTGGGAAAACGACCTGGGGACAAATGATTGTGCCGCGAAGTGGAACACCACCTGTGGCTTGGAGGCATCCAGAGCAAAAGCCAGGCTGGAAATATCGCGCACATCGCCCTCTAGTAGTTCTATCTCCTTCTCGATGCCGAGATGCTCTAAATTCCGTGAGATGCCACCGTCAGCCCGCCTCCTCACCAGCCCGTACACCTTCGCCTTCTGTTGCAGCAGATGTTTGGCAAGGTGCGAGCCGACGAACCCGCTTACACCGGTTATAAACACCATCTTCCTGTCCCAGAACATGACAGCCTCCTGCCAAATTTACTTTATCCACGGTACTCTTTCCTCCACGTCTTGCTCGTCCTTCCTCTGACCGAACCTCGCCCTGATGAATACCATCACCACCGCTGCCAGAATCGTATACACTGCTATGCCCGCCCAGGTCAAGACACCCACCGGCTCCCTTGGTTTTGGCATTGGCTCAACCTCAGCCTTAGCCACAATAAAGCTGGCTACGGCACTGGGCTCGGTGATAAACGGCTCCACTCCCCTTACCTGCCAGAAATAGGTCGTCCCGGGGCTGAGCTCGCCATCGTATTTGAAGGCGGTGTCAGCCACCTTCTTCTTTACCAGCACCCGTTTTAGCTCCGGGTCCCTAGCCAGGATAAACTCATATTTAGTCACCTCTGGCAGTGGAGCCCAGGAAAAAGCCGGCGACAACACCACATTCTCGGCACCACTTGCCGGGCTGCGCAACACCGGACCCAGGTACCTGCTGTGCACCGGCACGCCTACCTTGGTGGTAAAGTACATGGTCGCTGACCAGGGACTGCGTACCACCTCACCCGTGGTAGCTCGCCGCGCCCTAACTCGCCAGTAGTACTCATGCCCGCACTCCAGTGTCCCCGGCAAGGCTATTTCAGAGGCGGGCACCGCTATTAAGCCTCCAGCAGGATAGTATGCGGCTGGCGAGGTCTGGTCCACCGGAGTAACATTTTCGCTCAGTACACGGGTGGTGAACTCTCTATCCTTGGCTATCTGCATCTCGTAAACGCTGGCATAGTCTAGCTGCCGCCAGCGGAAATTTATCTCCCTCGCCAGACCGCGTACCGGATCACAGGGGAGCACATCGCCGCTGGCAGGCAGTATTGTCCACGGTCCAACTTTGGCAAATATGTCAGTATATACCCACAGGCATCCCCGCTGGGCGCCCCAGTTATAATCGCGGTTATCGATCGCCCACAGCCAGTTGTACTTGTTGGAAGATATCTTCAGCGAACTCGGCTCGCAGGTGAAGGTGACCATGCCTGTGCCAGGTAACCCTTCGATAAGGTAGTCCCATTCAGGCGGTGGCGGCACGGGGGCACGCGCAAACAATGTGCGGTCAGCGCCACCTTGATAGTCGCCGGGAATATCGATAAGCTCGTCTTTTGCCCATGTCCCATACAGGACATTGTTCCGCATCACCAAACCATGGAAGGCGGAGTTCGGTGGACCCAACTCCTCCCAGTCCTTACTCTTCCCCATGACCCAGCGGTAGATTTTACCAGCAGTGTTGCTGCTGTCGTGGCTGGCAGCATATATTGTCCTGTTACCTTCAAATCTGTCATCGGTGACGACATGCACATTCCCCTCAACAGGCACAGGCTTCCGCTCCTCCAGCGCCGGTTGGAACTTCACCACCGCCCGGGCAAAATCAACATAAGCCATCCTCCCATAGCCATCGGGGGGACCTGCCTCCCCGACTATCACCCAGTCTTCGTTTGGCTCCCTCTCCTCTAACCTATAGAGAGGCACAGCAATGGTGTGGTTGCGAGGAAAATCGGTATACACCTTTTTCACTGTCTGCTGGTTAGTGCCAGCCTTATCATATTGGTACACCGCGGTGCTCGAGAGAACATAGAGCGTCCGGTCACGCGCCACTGCCAGGTCAACGATGTCCATATCAGAGTCACCGGGGATGACCGTCCATGTCTGCCCTTCGTCACCAGAATAGCCCACATCCCTCCATCCCACCTCGCCATAGATGACCACCTGACTCCGCACCTTATCCTCGTGATGCGGCTGCCTAACCCTCAGCAGTATCCCTTTGTCGGCATTGTGGCTCGGCAGCCACATCACCCGTTCCCACCTCCACCCTAGCGGCGGACCGGTGCTACGCCAGATGCTGTAGGACGAATTGCCGCTCTGAGAAGCCAGGTACAGTATTTCATAGTCGGTGATTGCCTCCTCCCCGGGCTTCGGCTCGGGCACGTTAAGCGCCGCCACATCACAGAGCTTTTGCATGTTGCTGTCTATCAGGCTGAACTGCGTCCAGTGCTCAGCAAGCTTTGAAATAAGCTGTTTGTCCGTCATACGTACCTGCATTTCATACCACTCCGAGCATGGACTCACCGAAAAGGCGGACTCATCGCCCGGAGGTGCCGTAGTGATCATCGCTCCAGGCCATCTGTTCGGGTGGGCGACATCCGTTCCACCGAGGCTCAGTCGAGCCGAGCTGGTGCCGCAGTAAGCCCGGGTGCCGTCAGGGTGCCATTCAACGATGGCATTGGCATAATCAGTGCCAAAGCCACCGGTAGGCGAGCCATAATCCGGCTGCGATGGCCGCCACCGGGGGCTATAATAGGTCGAATCAGATGTCCGCCATATTCTAACCCGTCCGGGGATGTAAGGCACCACCTCACCAACAAGCAGCTCACCATCCTGGTAGTCACCGTAGTAAGCAATGCTGAAGACCCCCTTGCCAGGTGGCGATGCCGGGGGTGTGATATTAGACACAGAGGTGTTTGTCACCCTGTACACATAGCCAACGTTGTTAGTAGTATTGATACCGATATAATAGCGGCGTCTCGGTGAATCACCGGTTGTCGTCGCTGCCAGAAAGTCCGACGGCAGCTCCAGGTCGGCAGTTATCACATCGGCGAGCTTGGGGTACTGTGTTTCCCCCGCTCTTCTCAGCAACACAGGATAGCCCGTGTAGCCAGCGGCGCGATTCCACGTGGTTGTCTGTGCCACCGTATCCCTTGCTCCCAGATTGATGTACGTGCCAGTGCTTCCCGCCGCCACGGCGATGATGCCCCAGTCCGAAGTGTAGCTGGGTGAAAACCTCACCGCCACCACATCGCCGGCACCACTCCCTGTCAGGTTCTGGTTCATCCAAGCTGACGCCACCGCCCCCATCTTAAGCACCCACACCTTACCACCCCCACCCCCATTCCTTGTGCCGATGACGATATCCCTGTACTCGCCGTACCTCACCGAAATGTCGAGACACCCGATTAACTCGTTAGCCGCAAGTACAAGCCCGGAATCAAGGGCATCCCAGTTCTGTCCGCCGTCCTTGGAAACAAACACCCTCCTCGGTCCCGGGGTCGCCGCATTTTCGTCCGTCACCGCCGCCACAATGTTCACATCGTACGGTGCCATGACCGCATTCCAGATACGCACCACACCACCCGCAGCCTCAAACAGCCTGTCAGAGACCTCCCTTTTCCAGGTCACACCGCCGTCCTCCGACTTATAGAGCACTTTGTTTGGCGTGTCTACCACATAGAAGGTCCTGCCGTCAGCACCAATCGCCATGGCATTCACCTCAGCACCCGGAACTACCACATTATCTTCCTTACCAGGAGCAGGGGTATCAACGACTGACCAGCTCATCTTGCTGGGGTCGGCTGACACAGGGGCAACTTCTGCACAAGGAAACAGAACCAGCGCAAATACAATAGCGAAAAGACTACGCACCCAGATGGTCGCTTTCCCCCCCATGGGCTTGTTTTATTATAACATACAAAAAGGTTTGTGTAGCCCTGCTACCACAAGATATTGTTAAAATCCCCGGGCATAGGACTAATTGACTATCCGGCTCACGACTAAATGCTCATGGCATAACTTGACAAACAGATTGCATATGTGCCACATTTGGTTTAGTCTGTTATCGGACAACAGAAAGCAATTCAGGAGAGGAAATGCTGACCCGTACTGTAAGGGAGGATCCCATCGCGCGCAAACTACTTGAGCGGTTGCTGGGTGGCAACATCAGCGAAGTAAAGCCCTCCATTGATTTGTCATTAAAACTTGGCTTCGCCTACCCCCAAGTGGAAGAGCTGCTCTCTTTGTCCACCAGCCAGGCACATGAACTCATGGAATCGTTAACTGTCAGTGGGCTGCTGGAAAAATACCCCCACAACCGCCTCCTCTTCTGCCCCGAATGCCAGTCCCCCAACCTAAAGGCAGGCGATGGCTGCCCCAGATGCTACTCCTGGAACATCGCCAGGGGGCGCATACTGGAACACCTCCAGTGCGGCAACCTCAGCCTTGAGGAAGAATACATCAGCGACAACAGGTATATCTGCCCTAAATGCCAGAGGGAGCTAAAGTTCTTGGGTACAGACTACCAGAGCCTGGGGATAAACTACCAATGCCACGGTTGTAAAAGCATTTTCAGTCAACCGCTGACCACCTGGCACTGCCTCAACTGCTCGCGTTTCTTTCTGGAAAAGGACGTAGTCGAGACTTTCGTCTACTCCTACCGCCTCAATGAGGATAAGAGACGCTGGCTCGAATTTGAACTGGGACCAAAGGAACGGCTCATCCATTTTCTCAGGAGCCGTGGCTATGAAGTGGCTGAAAGTGCCGCGCTGAACGGTGCCAGCAAGTCAGGTGCCGGGCATATCTTTGACATCGTTGCCCGCCGCGATGATGGTTTCGTCACCCACACCATTGCTCTAGATGTGCTCGTGGACGGCAGGGCACCTGAGGTGGGGCTGGACAGAGTGTTCACCTATGACAACAAGACCTATGACCTCGGTATCCACGACAAGGTGCTTGTGGTCATCCCCCGTCTCTCTGCCCCGGCAAGGCAGTTCGCCCTCCGTCAGAAAATACGCCTTTTTGAAGACGCCGAACTGGAAAGGTTCCTCACCACAGCAGTCACTGCGCCTACAGCCACACCAGCCACCAAGCCACAGCGCAGCACATTCAAATCGAAAGCCCAGCTAGTAGAATACCTCAAAGCCACGGGCTATAAAGTGGAGGAGCAGGCGACCATCGAGGGTAGGTCAGGAGCAAAACACCGCTTCCACATACTCGCCTGCTATGACGATGGCATCCTTACTCACACCCTGGCTATCGGAATTCTCAGCGCTAATGACGAGGTCGGCTTTGACGCTGTCTCCGCTTTCGATACCAGGGCGTATGATGCCAGCATCCATGATAAAGCGATACTTGTCTATCCTCGCCTCAGCACCGAAGCCAGACAGTTCGCCGAATACCAGCGGATAAAGGTCATCGAAGTTGACAGCGCCGATGCGCTGACATAAAATGTCACTTATACGAATTTTACATGGCAGAAGAGCGGGTAAAGGAAAAGACTGGAAACAAGGCAGACACCGAAGAGCTGGTCAGCGGCATTGCCCGTCTGAATGTGCTGCTCCAGGCACCGACGCCTGAAGCGCTCCAGTTAGTGCCGGAGAACGTTGCCCGTAAGTACAACGTCATCCCGCTTGAGGTGAGGAACAACACCCTGCGCGTGGCGATGGCAAACCCCGATGATATCATCGCCATTGAAGCCCTATCGGCACGCACCAAGAAGCGCATCGAGCCAGTGGAAGCCAAGCTCGTCGATATACAGGAAGCCATAGACTTCAACTACAAAGCCTTCGGTGAGATCGCCCAGATGTTTGGCGGTCCCGCTACCACAACCGCTGAGGTCGAGACGCCGGAGAGACTCGCTGCTGCCGCCGTTGCCGTTGCTGAGGACTCTCCCGTAGCCCGTGCGCTGAATCGCCTCCTTGATGAGGCGGTGAAGTCCCGGGCTTCCGATGTCCATATCGAACCCGAAGCGGATAGAGTACGCATCCGCTTCCGCATAGACGGCATACTTCACGAGATAAGCTCGTTGCCGCTGGGCACGCACGGTCCCCTTGTCTCCCGCATCAAGATTCTGGCAAACATGAACATCGCCGACCCCCGCCGCCCCCAAGATGGCCAGTTTTCCTTCAGCACCAGGAACAAGAACATCGACCTGCGTGTTGCCACCATCGCCACTGTCCATGGCGAGATGGCAGTACTCCGTCTGCTAGACAAGTCGGTCGCCGTATTATCTCTCCCCCAGCTTGGACTCCTGCCCGAAAGCCGGGAAAAGCTGGAAAAGATGTTAATGGTGCCCTATGGCATGGTGCTCATCAGCGGGCCCACCGGGGCTGGCAAGACCACCACGCTCTACGCCGCCATCAACTCCCTTGACCGGGTGGGGCGGAAGATCATCACCATCGAGGACCCGGTGGAATACCGCTTCGAGGGCATAAACCAGATACAGATTAACCCCCGTGCCGGCATCACCTTTGCCAGTGGCTTGCGCGCCATCGTCCGCCTTGACCCCGACATCATACTGGTCGGCGAGATCCGTGACCGCGAGACCGCCGAGATCGCCGTCCAGTCGGCGCTCACCGGGCACCTGGTTCTTTCCTCGGTGCATGCCAATGACACCGTGGGCGTACTTTTCCGCCTGCTTGACCTCGGCGTGGAGCCGTTCTTAATTTGCTCCGCGGTGGTCGGCATAGTTGCCCAGAGGATGGTACGCCGCGTCTGCCCGCACTGTGCTAGAATGGTCACCGCACCCATGGTGGAACAGCTAGCCTACCGCCGGGAGCTCGGCGAGGAGCGCTCGGAGTTCCTCTACGGCGCCGGCTGCAAAGCCTGCACCTACACCGGCTATCTGGGCAGGACAGGCGTCTTTGAGATACTGGAGATGAGCGATGAGCTGAAGCAGATGCTGGTCACCGGCACCACACCGGCACAGCTCCGCGCCAAAGCAATAGAGCAGGGCATGACCACTCTGGCTAAAGATGGCATGCTCAAGGCTAGAGCCGGCGTAACCACACCCTACGAAGTACTGCGCAACGCATACACGGCAGGTTAATCGTCATGAACTACTCTTATGTTGCCTACACGCAGGACAGGAGGATGGTCAAGGGGAAGCTCTCTGCCGTAGATGAGAGGGCTGCCATTGACATGCTCAGCACCATCGGCTACCGCGTGGTCAGTCTCAAGCCGGAAGCCCGCCTCTTCCCCAGTTTGGACCGCTTCCTCCAACCCTCGGTCAAAAAGGAAGAACTGGTGCTCTTCTCCCGCCAGCTAGCACTGCTGTTGGAGTCAGGTGTGGGCATCATCACCGCATTGGAATTACTTCAATCACAGACCTCAGACAAGGCACTTAAGCGTACACTGGCGAAAGTTATCGATGAGCTCCGTGCCGGTAGATCGTTTTCGGCAGCACTTGCTCAACACCGCAATGTCTTCTCACCTCTCTACAGCCGCATGATCGGGGTCGGTGAGCATACTGGCGCCCTGGAATCCGTCCTCCGTGGACTTGCTGACCATATCGAGCGAGAGATGACTGCCATGGGCAAATTGAAGCAGGCGATGATGTACCCCATGTTGGTACTGATGATGGCGATCGTAGTCGGTGTCATTATGGTGTTTGTGCTTTTGCCACCAGTTACCCAGATGTTCTCCGCACTCGGCGGCAAACTGCCAATATTCACCAGACTGCTTATCGGTGGCATGGTCGTCATTAGAGACTACGGGCTGTACCTCATGGCTGGCTTGGTGGGGTTGGTGCTGCTCCTGTTCCTCTTCTTCAGGACACCACGCGGGCGCCGCATCCGTGACACCATCCTGCTGAGGGTACCGCTCATCGGACGCCTCCTCCTGCTCACTGAGCTGTCCCGCTGCTGTCGTAATTTGGCGTTGCTCTTCCGCTCCGGTATCCCCATGACCGAGGTGATAAAGCTGACCACCCAGGCAGCAGGAAACACGGTGGTTGCAGAGGCTCTGAAGCAGGTGGAATACGACATGATGAGGGGCAGAGGACTGGCTACACCGATGCGACAGAGAAAGGTCTTCCTGCCGCTGATGGTGGAGATGGCCAAAGTCGGTGAAGAGACCGGTGCCCTAGATCAGACGCTCAGCGTGGTTGCTGATAACTTCCAGATCGAAGCTGACAGGCGCACCCAGACTATACTAGGACTTATAGAGCCAGTGATGACCATCGGCATCGGCGCCTTTGTAGGTTTCCTCGCCCTAGCTGTCTTCATGCCCATCTATGGTGCCTTGCAACTGGTGCACTGAACACGATGCCAAAATCTCTGTCAACAATCGCCACAACACAATACGGGATAAGCCTTATCGAGGTGCTCATCGCCTGTAGTATTCTGGCTGCGGTGGGCATGGCATTTCTCCTCGGTCTCACCACCAGCTACAAATCGCTGATGATGAACGACCAGTCCACCACCATGGAGAGCCTGGCTAAATCGGCGCTGGAAGACGCCAAGACACAGGTATACATCGGCGATAACAAGTGCCCCAGCCACCAGGAATACCAGTACCGGGGGCAAGTCCCTGCCGGCTATACAGTGAGCACCAACGCTACCTGCATCGATGAGAGCGGGATGGAGACGGCTGAGGACAAAGGCGTGCAGATCGTCACCGTCACGGTGACCTACCAAGGTAGAGAAAAGCCTTTCCAGATTTCAGGGTACAAGCTGAAGTCACCGGACTAGGGAGAACGAAGGGAATGACGCAAACATACCCGCAACCCCATGACCCTGAGCCTGGCAGAGCTGTACCCGCCGGGAGGCTGCGCGCCAGCCCACCGTCGGCACAGAAGGGCTTTACAATGGTGGAACTGCTTGTCGTCATCAGCATCGCTGTGGTGGCGACGGGTGTCATCGTCGCCGCTATTATTACCCTGGTACGTCTCAGTCCACTGAGCGAGGCGCACGCCATCGCCCTGAGCCAGGTCCAGAACACCGGGCACTGGCTCGTCCTGGACATAAACATGGCTTCAAAGGTAGAAAAGCCTGAGGGTGAGCCTGCTACCATCGTCAAGCTCACTCAGCCACGCTGGGATGAGACTGAAGACGAATTCGTAAACGCCAGCGTCACTTACAAAATACAAGCGGGAAAGCTCCTCAGAGAGGAGCAAATAGCCGGTGAGGAGACTGTCCGCAGGACTACAGTGGCAGAAAATGTTGAACTTGCCATATATCTGCCCGGCGACACTAATAAACCGGAGTGCTGTGCACAGCTAGCCGGCACCGAGCCTTCCCCCGCCCTTTGCATCGAAGTTACCTGCCAGGTGCGTGGGGTAAGCGGAACAAACGAGATAAAAAGGTGCTACCAGGCGACGCCGCGGGTAGTCCAGCAGCAGATGACACCGTGATAGCATCGCTGTGACTTCAGTTGGAGGTGGGCAATGTTCAAAAGAGTGGTGAAACGGATATTCAGCTCACAGCAGGGGCAGGTACTGCCCATGGCGCTGGTACTGCTCACGCTGGGGGGCTTCCTCATCGTACCGCTTCTCGACCTAATGGCCGGTAGCATGCGGTACCACCGCGTGATCGAGGCATATGACAAGCGTTACTACGATGCTGATGCCGGCGTGCACAAAATGCTGTGGCACGTCTGGCAGCACAATGTCACCCTTCCCGAAGAGGGCGAGGAACGGCGCCTTTCATTTCAGGCACCCAATGGCAGTGTCGTTGAGGTCACCCTCACCATGGCTTCCGGCGGGACCAGACCAGTCTACAAGCTGGTGTCGGTAGCCACCAGCAGCGATAACCAAAGCACAGAGATAGAATGTTACCTCAGCGGCGGCGCTGACTATTCCTCGCTGTTCGAGCGTGCCCTCAGCAGCCCGGGCACGGTGAGTATCCAGCCCGGGGGCACGATTTATGGCGGCGTGACCTGCGGGACATTCACCGGAGACTCAAGCGCAGTAAAGACAGGTGGCATTGAGCAAGGTGTAACAGTAGTGCTACCCACTGAGGAAGAACTGTCCGCCTTCTATAGCCAGAAGGTTAACAAGAACAACCCCTACCCGAGCAGCACTTATACCATCTCCGGTGGCACCATAGCCAACCCTGTTCTGATCCCACCCCTCTACCGTAACGGTAACCTGTCCATCCAGGGCAGCGGCTATGCCAAACTGACGGGCACGATATACGTTGACGGGAAGTTCGATTTCTCCGACAAGGACATTATCCTGGACCTCAACGGTCAGACCATCTATGCCACCTATTATAATAACTGCTCGGGAAACGCGATATATTTCGGTCCGGACACAAAGATTATTGGTCCGGGCTGCGTCATCGGTATAGGGAACCTCGACTTCCAACCCAAACTGGGGCAGGGGAAGTTCCTGCTGGGCGCAGGAGGTGAAGCCGATGACAATGTTCCCTATCCCTGGCAGACCGAGCCGGCAAACCGGCTCCTGCTGCAAAGGTTTACCCCCAGCGACGATGGCACGCTCAGTAGCTTCCAGATAAGATGCCTTGCCCCCTCCGACCCCGAGAACCCGCCCAAGATAAAGGTCGCCCTTTACAGCAACAACGATAATGGCACGCCAAAAGACGAGAGCGATGATAGGCCCGGCATAGTGCTCACCTGGGACGAGGCTACGGTCAACATCACCGAAGACTCATGGTTCACCATAGACCTGGAACAGCCCGAGCTGGCAAACCCGGCGCAGTATCCGGTGTCAGCCAGACAGGACAGAGAAGTAACGGTTTCCAAGAAGACCAGCTACTGGCTGGCGGCAGTAGCCAGTGCCGCCATCATCAGCAGGGAGACAACGACCACCAGCGACAGCAGATATCGGGATATCAGCAACTTCGATGACTTCCAGTTCAGCGACAACCCACAGGGACCGTTCACCAGCCCTGGATACCTGTACCACCTCCGCGGCTTCAGCGGTGGACAAGAGTTCATCATGCTCATGTCGGTAAAGTGCACCACCAACCTGCAGCCCAATGGCAGCCTTTTCGGCGCCGTCGTCGGCAACACGCATGTAAACCTGCAACCGGGGTGTTTCATAAACCTTGTCGGCTTACCTGAAGGCGGACTTGACTTCCCCAGCATGGCTGCTGGCTACGACCTCGCCGGCTCACAGAGGATCCTCATCTACAAGGTCAAATAGACAGGCACGTTTCCCGCCTGCACCGGGCTCAGCCCTGGCTCCATCCAGGGAAAGTCGCTGATTTCCTTACCCCACCCTATTGCCTTGCGCCATAAATCATGCTATAGTACTAAAGTACTATTCGAAAATGATTATCGCCTATAGGGGCATGCACGGTGGGGAGATTGCAGACTAGGCTGTTGAGAGCGGGAGGAGCGTCAGAGCCGCTGAACAAGGCACGCCGCGAAGGCAGGTCGGGGAGGGGACAAAAGGGGATGACCCTCATCGAGACCCTGATCGCCATCTCCATCCTATCCTTAGTTGCCACCGCCTTTCTCACCGCCATGAGCACATCTGCCCGCACCACCTTTATCGTCCAGAAGCGGGCGACTGCGGAAAGCCTTGCCAAATCTCAGCTGGAATATATTAAGCTCCAAGAGTACGACACCAATGGCAGCTATCAAAAGCTGACAGGACTGCCGCCAGGCTATGACTTAGAAATTGTTGCCCAACGGCTTAACCCCCGGGGAGATAGCACCGTGAACGACGATGGCTTGCAGAAGATAGTCATCACCGTCGAGTACAACGGCAATAAAGTGCTCGCGCTGGAGGGGTACAAGTGCTTCCAGAGGTATTGAGTCCTGTCAAGCACCGTAATAGTGAGCTGGGCTTCAGTCTCGTCGAGATTTTGACCGTGCTGGCAATATTGGGGCTGATCATAGGTCCCACCTCAGCTGCCGCCATCACCGTGATGAAGATGAGCTCTTGGGACGCGGACCTGAACCTTCACCTGCGTCAGGTGCAGAACGCCGGCTATCAGATCCTCCGTGATGGACTGATGGCACAGACGGTGAGTACCACCAAGCCAAAAGCCTTCCTTTCCCTTTCCTGGACGGACTGGAATGGCAACAGCCATGCCGTCGACTACCTGCTGGTGGAAAATACCATCAGGCGCAGCCTCAACGGCGGCGAGCCTTACGTAGTCGCCGAACGTATTGACATGACAACCACCACCGCCCGGTGGGATGAGCAACAGGGGCAGTTGACCGTCACCATTGCCTCGGTGGGCACCAGGATGACCCGTATACAGCAGGTCTACATCGTGAGGCCGCGTGCCTGGGTGGGAGGGGGCTGATGAGACCGCTGAGATTTCTGAACACAGTTACGGCTGACCAATCGGGGCAGGCACTGCCCATGGCGATGGTATTGCTCATCATCGGCGGGCTGGTGATCGCTCCTCTGCTCAACTTTATCAGCGGCAATATGAAAGCAGCACAGGTCATCGAAGACAAGGTCTGCGATTTCTACGCCGCCGATGCCGGCATCGAGGACGGGCTGTGGAAGGTGAGGTATGACTACCTGCCCGACTGGCTCCTCGGCGATTGGACAGAGGAGACATATTCCCACGAGCCCTACACCTATATCATGCACGATAACAATAACCCGTCCGATGTGGTCACCGTGAACGGACGCCAGGTTGAAGTGAAGATAAAGCCCATCTGGGTGCTGGAGGGCCTGGAGGAACCGAGCTACCAGCAAGGACGGACACCGAGCGACCGCCTTATCACTTACGGCGGCAGGACAGACCAGACACCGGACGGCAGCCGCGGCATCTACACCATAAGCATAATGTACGATAATTCTCTGGGTACCGTCCTGGTGCAGCGGATAGGTTGCTGGCTGCCCGCCGGCTACAACTACATCAAAGGCTCCAGTAATCTGGAAAAAGCCTACGGACAGCCTTTCTACAAAGTGCCACAGACCTTCAGCCACAAGAGCGGCACCGTCGTGGTCTGGGACTATGGCTCAGGTATCAATTACAGCAGCCTCCCCTCACAGGGGACAAAGAAAGTCGTCACCTTCGAATTCGCCCCCAACGGCGATATGACCGATGCCTACGCCTGGGTGGTGACCAACAGGAACGAGATCAAACTCTCCTGGGACACCTCCAAAAAGATAATCGAGATCGCCTCTCACGCCCCCGCTGACGAAGGCAAGTACACCAGGGTCACCTGCCATATCGTCAAGAAGGAGTTCCAGCCATTGGGGTCCGCATTGCACGGCGATTATCGGGCTAGCGGCATCACCTTGATGCGTGACCACGATAACGACTACCCCGACAGGGACAGGCGGGAAAGGCTGTACAAGGAGACGCGAGTGACCGTGGGACCGGGACAGCCCGTCTCCGTCCCGGAAGATGCTACTGTGGAGCGCATCTTCCTCTACTGGTCGGGGTGGAAATGCAAGCCATGGAACATATGGAACCTTACCGAGGCACAGCACCAGGCACTGCTCATCCAGAGAGGTGTAAACAAAGTGGCATTCCGGGTGAAGGTGGGGGCAACAGAATTCCAGTCCATCGTCACCGCCAGCGTGTCTCAGGTGATGCCCAACGGCACCTCCCAGCTGAACCCGCATGGCTGGTCATACTCCTGCTTTGCCGATGTCACCAACCAGGTGGTGGACTTCTTTAAGGCGCGCAACGTTCCCTTCTACGGCAATGCCACCTACACCGTGGGGCACTGGGACTTCAGCACTACTTACGACCGCACCAATTACCGCTACGCGCTCTACAACTGGACGGAAAACCATCAGAACGAGACTATAGCCGGCTACACCCGCTATCCGCTGGGCAGTCCCAGAAATGGTCAGCGCGACTGGGGCGGCGAGTATGAATATGAAGACCAAGGAAGCCAGGACGAATGGTCACACGCCGGCTGGTCGGTGGTCATCATCTACTCCAGCCCCTCCACTCTGGGGCATCATCTTTACCTCTTCGACGAGCTCAAGCACTGCGTCCAGTACGGTACGCTGGTCTTCAATATTAGGGGCTTCCTTGCTCCGCATGATGTCGCCTCCGACCCACAGGCTGCCAGGATTACGGTGTTCGTCGGTGAGGGTGACCAGCACTACTCAGGCGACTACTTCCAGGTGAACGGCGTCTCTCTCTCTGACCAGTACAACCCGGCGAACAACGTCTGGAACGGGGTATCAAATGTACTGGGGCAGGCAGCCACCACCCATGAAGGTATCGACATAGACACCTTCATCGCCGGCGGCGGAAGCATCATCAAGCCCGGAGATACCCAGGCTGAAATCAGACTGCCCACCAATACCGATGTCTGGAACTTGGTCTATATCATCCTCTCCTTCCGCAGCGAGATAACCGTGGGCGGGGTGGTAGACTTCAAAGTGGAGTGATGCTAAAGCACCGCCACTTTTCTTAGCCCACCCCCTTGTTTTCCTTGCCCTAGAATGTTAAACTGAAGCTAATTTGCATACCGGGTACCGCAGGACAAAACAGTAATGATGCCGACAAGTACGAAGGACAAGGCGGGAGACAAAGAGAAGAAAAAAGGCGTACTGGAAAGGCTCCCCAAACTCAGCCGTGCCAGCCAGACCATCCTCATACTTGCCATGCTCGTCGCCATGTTCCTGCCCACTTACCTCATCTACTACCAGCAACCAAAAACACGGGCAACGCTACAGGCATCGCTTGCCAGCCTGCAGAAGGTGCTGGCGACAGAGGAGACACCTAAAGCCAAGCTGGAGGCTGAGCTGATCAAGGTAGAGGATGAGAACAAAGCCGCCAAAGCGAGCTACCCTGATGCCAGCCAGGTTCCCGAGCTGGTCAACCGCCTTATGGCACTGGCAAAAGAAAATGGTGCCACCGTCACTGGCACCAAAGTAGCCATCACCACGCTGCCGCCGCCCAAAGAAAAGAGTAAGACTGCCCCGACTGAAAGAATAGACACCATCCTCAATATCGATTTGAACTTAAAGGGGCAGGTGCCCCATTTCCAGAACTTCTTGCTGGCGCTGGACAAAGAGTTCCCTACCACCCGCATCAAGAAGGTGGCTTTCGCCATCCACAGCGAGGAGGGCAAAGAGGACACCTGTGAGCTGTCCCTCCTCGTGCTCTGTTATCCTGCGGAGAAGACCAAATGATAATACTGGACTTTGCCGATGACGAGATAAGGGCGTTGGTACTGAAGAAGAAGATGGTGGAACTCGCCACTACATTGCCACTGGAACCAGGGTGGATAAAGGATGGCGTCATCGTCGAGCCCACCGCCCTGGTTGAGCAGCTCAAGCAATTCCTCACTACTAACAACATCACCGACACAGAAGCCATGGGCACCGTCAGCGGTCTGTACACCATCTACCGCTTGGTGAACATCCCCCGTGTACCGCCGAAGATGCTGGAGGACGCCGCCATCATCGAACTGGAGAAAAACATGCCAGTTTCGCTGGATGAACTTTATACCTTTTGGCAGGCAATAAACATCTCCCAGGACGAGCTTGCCCTGTGCCTTACGGGCGTGCGCCGTGAGGTCATCGACAGCATGGTGAACACCCTGCGCACCGCGGGTTTGCGCCCGCTGGTGCTGGAGCCCAGACCATTAGCCCTGGCACGCCTTGCCGACGACCCGCACACCATCATCATAGATGCCCAGCCCACCAGCTTTGATATCGTCATCATCCTCAGCGGCATTCCGGTGCTGATGCGCACCGTACCCTTCTCCGCCGATGATACATATGGCAGAATGGCTGAGGTAAAGGACGAGCTGGAGAGGACCATCAATTTCTACAACCTCAGCCATAAGGAGGCGCCGATAACTTCCCAAAGCCGCATCCCCATCATCGTCAACGGCGAGCTCCCTGGGCTTGCTGAAGCCACCGGCTATCACTGCAAGCCGCCGCTGGAACCGCTAGTGCTCTCCCACCACTCGCTGGACTTCACCAAATATGCTACGGCAGCCGGGCTTGTCCTCCGCGCACTGCGTTTGCAGGCTCCTTCGCCCATGCGTCTTACCATGAACGTCCTTCCCGAAATCTATCTCCCCAAGCGCCGCCGGGTGGGACAGTATGCCTTCTGGGGGTTTGTCCTCATGGCAACGCTCGCCTTTCTCTGGCTGGCTTCATTAACCGTAGCCGAGGTGAGGAAGACACAGGAGCTACAATCGCAGGTGAAGTCGCTGGAAATACGGGCACGCGTGCGGCAGGGCACGGAGAAGATGCTCAAAGAACTTCAAGCGAAGATAGCCACCGCCCAGGCTAGAAGAGACGTCTTCAAAAAGCCCATTGACATTGCCGCCAGCCAGCGGGCAAGCGTGATCGCCGATATCCGCACCGTCACCACTTCCATCACCAGCGGCACCCTCAAACTGACACACATCACCTGCTCCGACAAGGCCGCCGTGGGCGCTGATACCGCCCCACAGTTTGAGATGGAAATAACCGGCACCGCCACCTCGGAAAGCGCCATCCTGGACTACATAACCAGACTGCGGGATAGCGGCAGGTTCACCCAGGTGACCATCAAGGAGATGAAGGAAAAAAGCTACAACGAGTGGCAATTCACACTGTCACTGGCGCAGTAACTCGCCATGAGAAAAGGGGACACCTTTACAGACGTCCCCCTCTTTATTTACACCTGTCCGCTAAGACTCAGCTATATCTCCAGCACCCGACCGCAGGTGTGTAAAGCCAGTTGTTGACAGCCGTTCCCCAGCCAGAGGCTATTCGGCGGGGCAGCTCGTCTGCTGCACCAGACACTCTCCGCTGGGGTCTGCAGTGATTGTATAAGCGCCCATAGGCTCGTCCTGCAGGTACCCCTTCTCAAGCAGCTCGTCCGTATCCGCTGGGCAGGCGCCCTCCTCCCAGCGGTAAGCGGTGGCGACGGTCTTGATATTGTGCAGCTCAGTGGCGCATGCCTGCTCCTGCCCCCTGCCGATGAAGCGGATCACGGCGATGGTGACCACGCCAGCCAGAGCAGCAAGGATGGAAATGACCACCAATAGCTCGATGAGGGTGAAGCCTAATTCGCCGTACCTGAAGCTCCGTAAGAACCTTTTCATCACTTTTGGCTACCTCCATCTATAATCATTCAAGTCGCCCTCAAGGCGACCTTCCACACACTCAATCATACCTGCTAAATTGTAACCTGTCAACTACCCGAAGCTGTCTGAAGCTAATGAATTGGTCACAGTCTCAACTAGTACTTTAGTCCTAGCACCGGTTTCCACGGACATGGCTGCCGCAGCTAGGTGAACGCTGCAGCGTAGTGCCGGCAAGCCACCGTTCTGGTATCATAATGACATCCATGGAGACTAATGTGCGACCAGCAGCGGAACAGCCCCAGGTCTTGAGCCTTGAATCTTGCAGGGAACTTGCCAGGGCGAAGCGCCTGCCGCTAAGGGCGGCTGAAATTATGGCGCTGGAGCAGGGCTCCGTCCCCCACCGCTACCTGCGCAACATCGGCACCATCGGTATCGAAGGGCAGCTGAGGCTGCTTCGGTCCTGTGCGGCAGTAGTCGGCGCTGGCGGCTTAGGCGGCACCATCATCGAACTGCTGGCAAGGATGGGAGTGGGCAGGATTATCATCATAGATGATGACCGCTTCGCCGAGCAGAACTTGAACCGCCAGATAATGTGCACCGAAAGGGACATCGGGAAGTACAAGGCGGCGGTCGCCGCCAGGAGAGTGAAGAGGGTGAACCCCGCGGTGAGCGCTATCCCCATCACCGAAAGGCTTACCAAAAAAAACGCCGTGAGACTGCTCAAGGACGCAGATGTTGTGGTGGACGGGCTGGACAACCTGCCCTCAAGGCTCGCCGTGGAGAAAGCCTGCCGTGAGCTTAAAGTGCCCTTCATCCACGGCAGCATCGCCGGCTTCTGCGGACAGTTCATGACCGTCTATCCCGAAGACCCGGGGTTGGAGGCTGTCTATGGCACCATGAGCAGCCTGCCCGATACCGGCATGGAGGTGAGGCTGGGGAACCCGGCGACCACCCCGGCGCTGGTCGCCACCCTTCAGGTGCAGGAGGCGGTGAAGATAATCACCGGCGTGGGCGAGCCTATCCGTAACCGCCTCTTGGTGGTCGATCTCATAAGCAGTACACTGCAGAGCCTCGAGGTCAGGGGGTGAAGATGGCGAAGGTGACGGTGAAGTTCTACAGCCTGTGGCAGGTCTACGCCGGAGCAGAGTCATTTAATGTGGAAGCAGATGACCTGGCTGGTGCATTAGAGCAGGTGGAGCAACAGTTCGGCGCCCGCATCCGCGAGGGGCTGAAGGCAAAGGGTGTGGAGGTTTCTGGGAAGATAAAGGAGTTCTCGCTGGTGCTGCTCAACGGCACCAATATCAAGCAGGCGAAGGATGCCGTGTTGAAGGATGGCGACACCCTTCATATCATGCCGCCGCTGGCTGGCGGATAGAGTATAATACGAGGGTGGACTATCTCTGGACGGGGCTGTTCTTCGTCATCGGCGCCTGCTTCGGCAGCTTCCTCAACGTGGTCGCTGACAGGCTGCCGAGGGGAAAGTCCATCATCTCCCCTCCCTCCCACTGCGAAAACTGCGGTCACCGGCTCTCGACAGAGGACAACATCCCCATAATCAGCTACCTCTGGCTCAGGGGGCGCTGCCGCTACTGCGGGGCAGCTATCCCCTGCCGCATATTCTGGGTGGAGCTGGGCACTGGTGCACTGTCCGCCTTCCTCTTCTGGCATTACGGCTTCAGCTATCTCCTGCCGCTGATGATGGTCTACAGTTACATCTTCATTGTGCTCACGGTGACCGACCTGGAGCACGGGCTGCTGCCCAACAAAATAGTCTATCCGGCGATAGCCATCGCCTCTGCCGTGGCGCTGACGGCACATTTCCTGCACCTCCATGGTCTCCCTGACCTCAAAAGCGCCGCCATCGGCGGAGCCATCGGCTTTTTCTTTTTATTCATACCCGCCATCATCTCCCGAGGGATGGGCTGGGGTGATGTCAAGCTGGCAGCTTTCATGGGGCTGGCTACAGGCTTTCCGCTGGTGCTGCTGGCACTTTTCCTCAGCATCATCGCAGGGGGGCTGGTGGCGGCGGTGCTGCTCTTGCTCAAAATAAAAGGGCGCAAGGACGCCATCCCTTTCGGTCCCTTCCTCTCGGTGGGCACACTGGTAGCCCTCCTCTGGGGAGCAGACATCCTCGCCCGGCTTGGCTTCGTCTGACGAGTCAGACAAAAGTATGATGCCCCATCCGTCAGACGGCTGATTATGTTTAGCCACTTCCACCGCCGGGAAACCAGCCGTATTCACGATGGCGGGCAGACGGCAAGGGGATAAAATATGCGTGATATCGCTTTCGTCTCGATCCCCTCTCCAGTAGGGAGGGGAAATTTTCTAAATACACGGTGAAATATATGAAAAATACTGTACAGCAAAGAGATGTTATTTTCGGAAGTCACGGAGTAAAGCTTGCGGGCAGACTGTTCCTGCCGACAGAAGTCTGTGGGCAGGTACCAGCAGTCATATGGTGCCACGGCTTCGGCGCCAGCAAGAAGGCAGTTGAGCCTTGTGCCCGTGCCCTGGCTGAGTGCGACATCGCCAGCCTTATCTTCGATTTCCGCGGGCACGGCGAAAGCGGGGGCGCAATGGATGGTCTGCCAGTAGACGACGTGCTCGATGCCCAGGAATTACTGTGCCGTCAACCTGAGATTGATGCAGGACAGATAGCCATCGTCGGTCACAGCCTAGGTGCTATGACAGCCATCTTCGCTGCCGTGGAGGTGAAACCCAGGGCGCTCGTGCTCCTCTCCTGCCCGCCGGAGACCAGCGATGAGTTCCCCGCCGATGGTGACACCAGCAGCTACGGTCACTGGGGCAAGGATATCGTCCTGGAGTATCCCAAACACGGTGCCTTCCCCTGGCTCAAGGGCATCGCCGCCATCGCCTGCCGCCTTTGGATGACAGTCAGCGGTTTCACCGTCAGGGTGAACTGGCAGAAATTCCTAGATGCCCTGCGCGAGCTTAAGATGTGTCAGGCATTGCAAAAGATGGACGATTGCGCCAAGCTGTTCGTCTTCTGTCTGGGCGACAGGGTGACACCCTACCATAAGTCGGCGCTGGTATACCAAGCAACACCCTTGCCCAAAGATGCGCTGGTGATCCAAGGCGGCAACCATACTGCGCCGCTCTCTAGAAAAGACCTTCGCAACCGCTGGCTGGAATGGACGGTGGACAGCCTGCAGGACAGGAGGTAGGTATGAGAACAGTACTCATCACCGGTGGCGCGGGAAGGCTCGGTATCATCGTCTGTCAGGCTTTTCTTGACCGTGGCTACCGGGTGCGAGTGTTCGACCTGAACGCCCCCAAGAACCGCGGCAACCTGAAGAAGCTCCGCTCCGCAGAAAGAGTGGAGGTATGTTGGGGGGACATCACCCAGCCCCATCTGATAGCACCGGCGTTAAACGGTGTAGACGCCGTCGTCCACATGGCAGCGGTGCTGCCGCCGCTGACAGATAGGCACCCCGAGCTAGCATACAGGGTCAATGTGGTCGGTACCAGGAACCTGGTCGACCTTATTAAAGAGACACCAAAGCCACTGCCGTTCGTCTTCACCTCGTCGGTGGCTGTTTTTGGCTGCCAGCCTGATATGCATGAGCCGCTATCGCCGGAAAAGACGCCTCCAAAGCCGGTGGACGTCTATGGTAAGACCAAGCTTGAAGCAGAAAAATTGCTCCGGGAGTCAGGCATAGACTTTGTCATCCTGCGGCTCACCGCCACCATGTACCTGGACTTCACCATCTCTGATATCAAGAGGATGTTTACAGCGCCGCCGGAGACGCCGGTGGAGTTCTGTCACCCCAAAGATGCTGCTACCGCCATCGTCAATGCGGTGGAGAATTTTGATAAGGTGAATGGTGAGACACTGGTGATAAGCGGTGGTCCCCACCAACGGATGTCCTACGGCGAGATGGTGGGTTCCATCCTGGGGCTCATGGGCTTGCCATTACCACCCAGAGAGAAGTTCTCCAGAGAGCCATTCTATCTACACTGGTACGATACCGCAAAGGCTCAGGCGCTGCTGTTCTTCCAACAACATAGCTTCAGCGATTACCTCCGAGACCTCGCCCGCTCTATTTCACAGAAGTACGGTCCGGGCTTTCTCGGCTTCATGAGACACGTGGTCAGCCCGGTGCTGGGAAAAGTAATCGTCCAGTTCTTTTAGCCCCTTACCTTGCCCTGCCCGTAAAGGGAGAGAGAGGCATAAAGCGACCCTTTTCACATATGGTAATACGGCATTCCGGCTGTTGCGCCGCCCGGTCGCCCTGTGTTATACTTTTAGACGGAAACCTTTAAGTCAGTCCAGCGAGGCTGGCAAGGGTAATTATGAGTAAAGAGCACTGCGCCGCCATATATGCACAGTTAGCCCGTCACCTCCTTTCTTTACCCACTGAGACCTCTTGCCACCCGATGGCAGGAGGTTTTTTTAGTGGCTGAAAGGACACTGCTCACTCCCCAAGACATCAAGCGGGCGCTTGTCCGCATTGCCCACGAGATCATAGAGAGGAACAAGGGCGCCAGGGACGTCGTGCTGGTGGGCATGCGGACACGTGGTGTCCCGCTGGCAAAAAGGCTAGCAACCATCATCCAGGAAATCGAGGGCTTCCCCATTCCCACTGGCTCGCTGGATATAAGCCTTTACCGGGACGATATCTCCTTAAGGCCGCTTAAGCCGGTCGTCCATCCCACCGATATACCGGTGGACATCGCCGATAGGCATGTCGTCCTTGTGGACGATGTCTTCTATACCGGACGCAGCATCCGCGCCGCCATGGACGCCATCATGGACTTCGGGCGCCCACGGACAATCCAGCTAGCCGTCCTGGTGGACAGGGGCCACCGCGAACTGCCAATACGCGCCGACTACGTGGGCAAGAATATCCCCACGTCCAGGAGTGAGGAGATAAAAGTCTACGTGACCGAGGTCGATGGTGAGGACAAAGTCACCATTGTAACACCAAATAGGGAGGCAGCGGCATGAGGTCAGCAGAGCAGGGGACTCAGACCACGATTTCAGAGACTTTACCACCGTTATCAACAGCGCTGTGGCGCCACCGCCATGTCCTTGACCTTGACGACTTCAGTCGGGAGGAGATCGAGCTGGTGATGGACATCGCCGATGCCATGGCAGAGGTCCTGCAGCGGGAGGTGAAGCGCGTGCCCACGCTCAGGGGCAAAACGGTGGTGACCATGTTCTACGAGCCGAGCACGCGTACCCGCGCCTCCTTTGAACTGGCAGCCAAAAACCTGAGCGCCGATACGGTGAGCCTGGACGCCGCCAAGAGCAGCGTCACCAAAGGCGAGTCGCTGCTGGACACCCTGCTCACCATTCAGGCGCTCGGTGCCGATATAATCGTTATGCGCCACCAGCACTCCGGTGCGCCATACATCGCCGCGCGTCACGTCAGCGCCAGCATCATCAATGCCGGGGATGGCTGGCATGCCCACCCCTCACAGGCACTGCTGGACATCTACACCATCAGAAAACACCTAGGGGATTTGAAAGATCGCAAGATAGCCATAATCGGCGATATAATGCACAGCCGCGTCGCCCGCTCCAACATCTGGGGTATGACCACCATGGGGGCAAAGGTGGTGCTCTGCGGTCCACCCACCCTGCTACCTCAGGAGCTGGAAGGGTTCATCGCCCGCTATTGGCGGGGACAGGTGACAGTAGAGACCGAGCTGGAGAACGCCATAAAGGATGCCGATGTGGTGATGCCGCTGAGGCTGCAGATAGAGAGGCAGCAGGGCGGGCTCCTGCCCAGTATCAGGGAGTACGTGCAACTCTACCAGGTAAATGAGGCATGGCTTTCTCTTGCCAAGCCCAGTGCACTGGTAATGCACCCTGGACCGATGAACGAGGGTATAGAGATCAGCCCCGGGGTGGCTCGGGGGGCACAATCGGTCATCGAGGAACAGGTGACCAACGGTGTGGCGGTGCGCATGGCGCTGCTCTATCTGGTCGCCGGAGGCAGGAACGGGTAATGGCTAAGCTGTTCATCTGTGGCGGACACATAATCGACCCGGCACAGGGCGTGGATATCATCGGTGACCTGCTTGTCAAGGATGGTAAGGTCGCTGCTGTGGATACTGCAATAGGCAAAAAGGACACCGCTGACGCTGACATAGTTTTGGACGCTTCGGGACTGACCGTCTGTCCCGGCTTTATAGACCTGCACTGCCACCTGAGACAGCCCGGGTTCGAGGATGCCGAGACAGTCGCCACCGGCACCCTTGCCGCTGCCAAGGGCGGCTTCACCACGGTCTGCTGTATGCCCAACACCCAGCCGCCGCTCGACACAAAAGCTACGGTGGACTATTTAAAACAGGTGGCTGACAGCGAAGGGGTTGTACGTGTTTTGCCCATAGGCTGTGTGACCAAAGGGAGAAAAGGGGTGGAACTGGTGGAAATGGACGAGCTGGCAAAGGCAGGGGTGGTTGGGTTCAGTGACGATGGCGAGCCGGTCTTGAACTCCAGGGTGATGCTGCTGGCAATGGAGTATGTATGCCGGCTGGGGCTCCCCATAATAGACCACTGCGAGGATAAAGCTCTGAGTCAGGACGGCGTGATGAACGAAGGATGGGTATCGGCACGACTGGGACTCAAGGGTATGCCGGCGGCTGCGGAGGAGGTGATGGTGGCTAGGGATATAAGTCTGGCAGCGCTAACTGGTGCCAGACTGCACATCGCCCATGTCAGCAGCCTGGGTTCGGTGGAACTAGTCCGCCGCGCCAGAGAAAAGGGCATCGCAGTCACCGTCGAGGTGACCCCACACCACCTCCTGCTCACCGAGGAACGCGTGATGGGAACAGACCCAGACGACCACCTCTCCTTCTACGACACCAGCGCCAAGGTCAACCCCCCTCTCCGCACCAGAGAGGACATCGCCGCCCTTATCCAGGGCATCAGGGATGGAATCATCGATGCCATCGCCACCGACCATGCGCCGCATACTCTGGTAGACAAACTCTGCGAGTTCAATGTTGCCGCCTTCGGCGTCAGTGGTCTGGAGACGGCTTTTGGTTGCCTCATGTCACTGGTACACAAAGGAGAGATAGACCTGACAACGCTCATATCCTTGCTCACTCGGGGACCAGCCAAGGTCACCGGTAGTAGATTCGGGGAACTTGGTACGCTGAAGCCCGGCTGCCCGGCCGATATCACCATTTTCGACCCCGATAGAGAATGGGTAGTGGACAGCAGGACATTTGCCTCAAAGGGAAAAAACACACCCTTCGAAGGACAGCGACTCAGGGGCAAGGTGCTGGCTACCATATCGCGGGGGAAGCTCGTTTACCGCGATGATACCCTCACAATAAGGACTAAAAAAAGAAGTTAACGCCCTTTTCCCGAAAAACGAATGGATGAAAACACAGGCTAGGAAGGTGACAGATGGCTAAAAAAGGAATACTGGTGCTACAGGACGGCACTGTCTATGAAGGGCAATGCTTTGGTGCCGAGACCACCGCCTGTGGCGAGTTGGTCTTCGATACCAGTATGACCGGCTATCAGGAAATGCTCACTGACCCATCGTTCGCTGGTCAGATAGTTATCCCCACCTACACGCTTATCGGCAACTACGGGATAAACGACAGGGACTACGAATCGGCGAAAATCCAGGTGAAGGGCTTTGTGGTCAGGGAGTACTGCCCTGTGCCCAGCCACTGGCAGAGCAGGCTAACGCTTCATGATTATCTGTTGGAAAATGGCGTTCCCGGGCTGGCTGGTGTGGACACCCGGGCACTGACACGGCGGTTGCGCACCGCAGGCGTGACCATGGGTATCCTGACTTCAGAGATGACCACCGAGGACGCCATTAACGAGCTCAAGAGGGCACCTGCCTACGACAGCGTCGACTTTGTCAGGCAGGTCACCACCGCAAAGCAGTATAGATGGGATGAGGCAGCAGGGGAAAATACAACCATCAACATCGTGGTTCTTGACATGGGTATGAAGTACAACATTGCCAGAACGCTCACCCGTCTGGGGTGCCTGGTCAAGATAGTTCCATGTATGATGTCAGCTGAAGAAATCCTAAACGGGCTCAAACCTGATGGCATCGTACTATCACCGGGGCCGGGCAACCCTGAAATACTTAACCACCTCCTTGAGACAACGCGCCAGCTTGTTTTGCACAAGCCAGTGATGGGCATCTGTCTGGGACACCAGCTTATCGGCAGGGCTTTTGACGCCAGAAACTTTAAGCTCAAGTTCGGGCACCGAGGAAGTAACCATCCTGTACGTGACCTCGCCACCGGCAGAGTCTACATCACCACACAGAACCACGGCTATGCCACAGACCCGGAGAGCCTGAAAGGTGGCCTTGAGGTCAGCCACATCAACCTCAACGATGGCACCGTCGAGGGATTAAGACACAAAGAGCTACCCATTCTTTCGATCCAGTTCCATCCCGAGGGCGCTCCCGGTCCAGAGGACAATTTATACCTGTTTGAGCGCTTCGTAGAAATGATAAAGGAGAGTCAGTAAATGTCCAAGGTCTCTAAAGTTCTGGTCATCGGTTCCGGTCCCATAATCATTGGTCAGGCGGCTGAGTTCGACTATTCTGGGGCACAGGCATGCAAGTCGCTCAGAGAAGAGGGAATAACCACCGTGCTGGTAAACTCCAACCCGGCGACCATCATGACCGACGAAGGGATAGCAGACATCGTCTACATCGAGCCGCTGACCGTAGATGTGCTGGCGAGAATAATAGAGCGAGAACGCCCTGATGGTATTTTGCCTACGCTCGGCGGGCAGACAGGGTTGAACCTGGCAGTAGAACTTGGCAATGCTGGAATACTGGACAAGTACAACGTCAGACTGCTGGGAACGACGCTAGAGACAATAAAGAAGGCAGAGGAAAGGTCGCTGTTCAAGCAGTTACTTGTGGACATCGGCGAACCTGTACCGCCGAGCACCACTGTCCATTCGGTAGAAGAGGCGAAGGAATTTGCCCGTGAAATCGGGCTGCCACTCATCATCCGTCCGTCCTACACACTCGGAGGCACCGGTGGTGGAATAGCTTACACCATGGAAGAACTGGAGGCCGTGGTGGCTAACGGACTTGCCTCCAGTATGAGCCACGAAGTGCTGGTAGAGAAATGTCTGCTGGGCTGGAAGGAGTTAGAGTTTGAAGTCATGCGCGACGCCGCAGATAACTGCATCACCGTTTGCTGCATGGAAAACCTCGATCCCATGGGTGTCCATACCGGTGACAGCATCGTGGTGACACCAAGTCAGACGCTTACTGATAAAGAATACCAGATGCTGCGCTCCGCCAGCCTGCGCATCATCCGTGCTTTAGGCATCGAGGGTGGCTGCAACATCCAGTTTGCCCTGACACCACACCCGGTTGTTGCCGAGAAATGGGCACCTGATCAGCTACATGTCAGCAAGAGCCAGTACTATGTCATCGAGGTGAACCCCAGGGTCAGCCGCAGCTCAGCACTGGCAAGTAAGGCGACAGGTTACCCCATCGCCAGAGTAGCTGCCAAGATCGCCATCGGTAGGAGACTGGACGAAATCCCCAACCGTGTTACCGGGAAAACGATGGCAGCATTTGAGCCTGCGGTGGACTACTGCGTGGTCAAAATCCCCCGCTGGCCCTTTGACAAGTTCACCCTGGGAGACCGTACCATCGGCACCCAGATGAAAGCCACCGGCGAGGTTATGGCTATCGAGCGCTGCTTTGAAGCCGCCCTCCAGAAAGCGGTACACTCGCTGGAGTTCGGCAGAAGAACATTGCTCTGGGAGGACAAAACCTGGGTAGGAAGCGCTGAAATAGACTCCCTGCCGCTCTACCCGCCCAATGACCTCAGACTATGGGCTGTGATGGCAGCCCTGCGGCGTGGAGCCAGTTGTGAGGAGATATCACAACGCAGCGGCATCGACCCCTGGTTCATTTACAAAATGCTCAACATCGTGAACATGGAGAGGAGGCTACTAGCAGAACCGCTGACACCAGACTTGCTGTGGGAAGCGAAACGGCTCGGGTTCTCCGACGAACAGATCGGCATACTCGCCGACCGACTGCCGGAGCAGGTACGCCAGCTACGCCACAACTGGCAGATAAATCCAGCATACAAAATGGTAGATACCTGCGCCGCAGAATTTGAAGCTGAGACGCCCTACTTTTACAGCACCTACGAAAAGGAAAATGAGGCTGAACCGCTGTCTGGCAGCAAAGCAGTGGTCATCGGCAGCGGTCCCATACGCATCGGGCAGGGAATAGAATTTGACTACTGCTCCGTGCATGCTGCCTGGGCACTGGATGAAGCCGGTGTTAAGAGTATTGTGATAAACTGCAACCCGGAGACCGTCTCCACCGATTTCGATACCAGCGACCGGCTCTATTTCGAGCCACTGAACGAAGAGAGCGTGCGCAATATTCTGGAAAATGAAGGAACCCACGTGTCAGACTCACCTCCACCAGCTATTGTCCAGTTCGGAGGACAGACTGCCATCAACCTGGCTGAGCCCCTGGCACGCAGCAACCTCCCCATTCTGGGTTCCACTGCCGAGACCATAGATATAGCTGAGGACCGCCGCCGCTTTGAAGAGTTTCTCAGCCGCCTTGGCATCCCACAACCACCCGGCGCTGGCGTAACCACGCTGAAGGAAGCAGTAAGCACTGCCAGTCACCTGGGCTATCCGGTCCTTGTCCGCCCGAGCTATGTCCTCGGCGGCAGGGCTATGGAGATAGTCCACAATGAGGAGGAGCTGATCAGGTATATCTCGCTGGCGCTGGAGATGGACAGCAAGCACCCCGTCCTCATCGACAAGTATTTCGAGGGCAAGGAGGTGGAGGTGGATGCAGTGAGCGATGGCGAGGATGTGCTCATACCGGGCATAATGGAGCACATAGAGCGCGCCGGCGTGCACAGCGGTGACTCCATCGCAGTCTATCCGGCGCTTAACCTGTCCAAGCGAGAAGTGGACACCATCGTCGACTATACCATCAGGATAAGCCATGCCCTTGCAGTGAAAGGGCTGATAAACATCCAGTTCGTCATCATGCGAGGTGAGGATGGCGAAAGCGTCATCTACGTGCTCGAAGCCAACCCGCGCTCCAGCCGAACCATCCCCTTCATCTCCAAGGTCACCGGTGTACCCATGGTGCGCATCGCCACCAGAGTGATGCTTGGCTACAGCCTGAAAGAACAGGGATACAGAACCGGCTTGTGGCGCCGACAGAAGCTTGTCGGAATTAAAGCACCGGTGTTCTCCATGTCAAAGCTTATCGGGGTCGATACATACTTGGGGCCAGAGATGAAGTCCACCGGCGAGATTATGGGGGTGGACTATACTTTTGAGGCAGCTCTGGCTAAAGCCCTTATCGCCGCAGGACTGATTTTGCCCCAGAGCGGCAATTTGCTGTTCAGCATCGCCGATAGAAACAAGCAGGAGGCACTGCCCATTATCAATGGGTTCCACTCACTGGGCTACGGGCTGTATGCTACCGAGGGTACTGCCGCTTTCCTCGAGTCTCACGGCATAAAGGTGAACAAAGTTACCAAGAAGCTGGGCGAAGGACACCCAAACGTAGTGGACGTCATCAACGATGGCTTGGTGACTGGGGTAATCAACACCATTACCGGTGGACGCATTCCCCTCCAGGACGGCTTCCATATACGCCGGGCTGCCGCAGAACGCCGCATCCCCTGTTTCACCTCGCTGGATACAGCTAGGGTTGCTCTGCAAGCTATCACCGGAGGCAGCCAGGCCTTTTCGGTGCGACGCCTGAACGAATACCGCGACGGTTGCAGGGATGTAAAGTGAAGCTGGTCGAAGCCCGCATCGTATCAAACATAGAGCTTATCCCGGGACACCACCTGCTCTCTATGGAGGAGCCCCACATTGCTACCACCGCCCTGCCCGGGCAGTTCCTCACTGTAAAGTGTGACAACGGGCTCATCCTGCGCCGCCCATTCAGCATACACAGGACTGTAGATAGAAAGCTGGTATACGTTTTTTTCAAGGTTGTCGGCAAGGGCACCGCCTGGCTCTCACAGCGGAACAGCGGAGAAATGCTCGATTTGCTGGGACCGCTGGGGAACGGTTTTTCCCCACCCCACTCATCCCGAAACCTGTTGCTTCTTGCTGGCGGCACGGGGATCGCACCTCTTGTCTTCCTGGGAGAATGGGCAGCAAAGCAGGGCAAAAAGGTGAAATTGGTCATTGCTGCACAGAACTCTAAATACCTTTACCCCGAGAAACATCTGCCATCTGGCATAGAGCAGATTTTTGTCACCGAGGACGGTAGCCGGGGCGAAAAAGGCACCATAACGCAGTTCCTCGCCAGACATTCAGAAGAACTTATCAGCAGGGCTGATTGCATCTACGCCTGCGGTCCCCTGGCAATGTACCAAGAGATAGAAGAACAGAGACAGAAGTGGCAGCAGAAAAAGACCGTCCAGGTCTCCCTGGAAGTAAGAATGGGCTGCGGTATCGGCGCCTGCTATGGATGCAGCATAATGACCAGGAAAGGGATGAGGCAGGTCTGCAAGGACGGACCCATCTTCGAAATCGACGACATAATCTGGGAGGAGGTCAGACTATGACAGTGGTCACCAGAACGCTCACCGTGGAGACTCGCGGCAACTGTGACATGATAGATATAACATCGGACATTGCCCGTGAGTTAGGCAATTCAAGCCTGAACAACGGCATCGCCACAGTTTTCGTAGCCGGTTCCACTGCCGGTGTCACCACCATCGAATACGAAGATGGGCTGATAGCCGACTTTAAGAATGTCTGGGAACGGAACATACCCAGGGACATACCCTACCAGCACGATAAGAGATGGGGAGACGGCAATGGCTATTCGCACGTACGGGCATCGATGCAGGGTCCTTCCCTGACGATACCATTCACCAACAAAAGGCTGGTGCTGGGCACTTGGCAGCAAATCGTCATCGTCGACTTCGACAACCGCCCCCGGTCAAGAAAGGTCGTTATCCAGTTCCTCGGCGAGTAGACCGAGGTACACGCCGACCTGTGCTCACCTTGATAAAGCGGGCTACCCCCAGTAAAATGTTGCCGAATTCGGTCTTTGCCAGAGACATCCCGCACAATGCGCATATGTTTGCTCAGTTACAGAAGCTACCGCTATTCTGGCGGTCAGGGGGTCTATCTCAGGTACCTCAGCCGCGCTCTCTGCGGACTCGGGCATGAGGTCGATGTAATTTCGGGACCACCCTACCCCGACCTCGACCCACCGGTAAGGCTGATAAAACTACCCAGCCTCGACCTGTACTCCATGTCGTCAGTCTCGAGGCTCTTCATCAACCCGCTCAAACTTAATTCCATTCCTGACGTCGTAGAATGGCTGGGGGTGATAAGCGGCTATTTTGCTGAGCCGCTGTCCTTCGGCATGCGTGCCTACGAGTACATCCGCAGGAACAGCCAGTACGATATAGTCCACGACAACCAGACCATGGCATACGGTATCCTGAAAATCCAGCAACTGGGGCTGCCGGTAGTGGAGACCATCCACCATTCTGTGTTTCTCGACCGCGAACTCGCAGTTAAATCAGCCAAGTCAATCAAGGATAGGGTGGGATTAAGATGGTGGTACTCCTTCCTCAATATGCAGAAAAAGGTGGCAAGGCAACTCCCTTACATCATCACCGTCTCCTATAACTCAGCCGAACATATTGCACAAACTTTCGACATCCCCAGGGAAAGGCTTCGTGTGGTGTATAACGGCATAGACACGAGCATCTTCTATCCCGCCCGGGAAAACAAGAGGCTGGAAAACAAGCTGCTCACCGTAACCAGCGGCAACATTGCCGTGAAAGGCTTGAACCACCTGCTCGAGGCAGTAGCTGCATTAAGACATCAACACCCTGTGGAACTGGTGGTCATCGGAAAAGGCGCTGATAACCCCACTGTGCAAAAGCTGGTCTCCAGCTTGGGTATTATAGATTATGTAAAATTCATGGGCGAGGTAAGCACTAAAGAGCTGGCAGAGCAATACCGCTCAGCCGCCATAGTGGTGGTGCCATCGACTTATGAGGGCTTTGGCCTTCCGGCGGCAGAAGCCATGGCCTGTGGTGCGCCGGTGGTGGCGACCACTGCTGGTGCTTTGCCGGAGGTGGTCGGTGATGCCGGACTGCTGGTGCCGCCCGGTGATATAAGGGCACTGGTGAATGCCATCTCAGCACTGCTGCATGACAGGGCAAAGCGCCTTTCCTTCGGACAGGCTGGACAGAGGAGGGCCACCCAAAATTTCAGCTGGCAGACCGCAGCTATACGCACCCTCGATGTGTATTCCGAAGCGCTGGAGCGGCAAAGGTACTTCACAAAACAATTGTAATTCTAATTTCTACCTAACATCTAACCTATTGCCATATCTGCCCGTAAGGGGTAAAATGTCTCCAGTTTGGCACCGATAGACAGATACGAAAGAAAGGACGCGTCAATTAATGCGCGTATGCTTACTCAGCTACAGGAGTTACCCCTACTCTGGAGGACAGGGCATCTATGTCAGGCATCTCAGCCGCTCACTGCGAGACCTGGGACATGAGGTAGATGTCATCTCGGGCCCGCCCTATCCCGAGCTGGATGAAGGCATAAGACTTATCAGGCTACCGAGCCTTGACCTCTACTCGCTACCACAAAGCAAGCGCCTCTTCATTCCGCCCGGAAAACTGAATTCCCTGCCCAACTTAATGGAATGGCTCGGCGTCTGCGCTGGCTTTTTTACCGAGCCAGCCACCTTCGGCATGCGCGCCTATAAGTTCTTACAGGGGCAGCCGCTCTACAGGAACTACGATGTAATACATGACAACCAGAGCCTTTCCTACAGCATTCTGAAAATAAAAGGCATGGGTGTACCACTCGTAGCAACCATCCATCATCCCATAACCATCGACCGTGACCTTGCCCTGCAGGCTGCCAGATCTCTATGGCAAAAATGGGGCATACAGAGGTGGTACTCGTTTGTTAACATGCAGATCAAAGTCGCCCAAAAACTGTCACATTTCATCACCGGCTCAGAGAACTCGCGCCAGGAGATCGTAGAAACCTTCCATATCCCGGCAAGCAACATAAGGGTGATTTACGATGGCGTTGATACCGCGATATTTACCCCAGACAAGACTGTACAGAGGGTGGAGGAGCGCATCCTGACAGTCAACAGTGGAGATATACCTCTCAAGGGGCTGAAATATCTCCTCGAAGCTGTGGCTGCAATCAAGGCACAGCGTAAAATCGAGCTGGTAATAGTGGGCAAACCGATGAAAAACGGCTACACCGAGGGGCTCATCAAAAGTCTTGGCATCGGCGACTGCGTCACTTACACAGGCAAAATACCCACCCGGGAGCTGGTACGCCAGTATTCGCTGGCAACCATGGTGGTTGTCCCCTCAGTATACGAAGGTTTCGGCTTGCCAGCAGCGGAGGCGATGGCATGCGGCGCCCCTGTGGTCTCGACCACAGCTGGCGCCCTGCCTGAAATCGTCGGTGATGCCGGAGTGTTGGTACCACCTGCCAACACAGAGGCGCTTGTCAGAGCAATAGTCGCTCTGCTCGATGCTCCTAACAAGCGCAGACAACTTGGAGAGGCAGGACGGAAGCGTGTGCAGCAGATGTTCAACTGGCACAATACTGCAAGACAGACCTCCGAAGTCTACGAGGAAGCCATCAGATGCTCCCACAGTACAAGAAAGTCCATTCTTGTAGCAGATGCAGCCAGCCACAAGCCCAGCGGTGACCAGCTGACAGAATCACTTTCAGGAGCAGTAAAGACATGAAGCCAAGCCGTGACCAAGCAGCCCTTTCGCCTAAATTGCTTCATGCCACCACCACCTATATTATTGAAAAGCAGAGAGACGATGGCTCAATACCCTGGTTCGAGAATGGAGTGGTAGACCCGTGGACCCATATCGAGAACGCCATGGCTATAGACGCTGGTGGTTACCACGCCGAAGCCAGGAAAGCCTATGAATGGCTAGCGGAAACGCAGCTCAACGATGGTAGCTGGTATGCGTCCTACGAGGACGGCAAGCCTAAGGATGCATCCAAGGTCTCACATGTAGTCTCGTACATCGCGGTAGGCGTCTGGCACCACTATCTAAACACCAAGGAAAAACCTTTCCTGCAGAAAATGTGGCCCACCGTCTGCGCTGCTATCGATTTCACCATCGGGATGAGGGGACCAAACGGCGAAATATACTGGGCAAGGGATAGCAATGGTGAGATCTACCCCGAAGCACTTGTGACCAGTTGTAGCTCCACCTACCTGAGCCTGAAAAGCGCCCTGTGTATTTCCTCGGTGCTTGGAAAAGACAAGACCGCCTGGAAACAGGCAGCGATAGAGTTAGCCAGAGCAATAAGATCCATGCCCTGTCCCACCGAGAGAACGTCCACCAACAGGTCATGTTTTGCCATGGACTGGTATTACCCGGTGATGTGCTCTGTTGTCAACGGTGACGATGCCAGAAAGAGGATTGTGCAAGGTTGGGACATGTTCGTCATCGAGGGGTTTGGCTCTCTGTGCAGCCTGGAACAAAACTGGGTCACCGTTGCTGAGACGAGCGAGCTGGCACTGGCGCTGGCAGTACATGGCGAATACCGGCGCGCAGCTACAGTGTTCAACTGGCTACAGCAGATGAGGGACAGCGATGGGGCTTACTGGTATGGGATCGCCTTACCCCAGAAGGAAGTCTGGCCCTTGGAGAAACCGACCTGGACCTCAGCAGCGGTCGTGCTGGCAGCAGATATGTTCCAGCACATGTCAGCCACCAGCATGGTTCTTGACCATCACAGCCCCGTGACGCCGTAAAATACCCAGTGTCCTGGTCATCGGCAATTCTGCAAATAGACCCGAGGCAAGCGCCAGTTTATAGACTGCATAGGGTGCCTGCCCGCCCTCAGCCGGATCCAGGAAAATATCGTGAAAAATAAGAAGGCCTCCAGGTAATACATGCTGACCCCAGCACCGATAGTCAGTCAGCACCGTCTCGTAGGCATGACCACCATCGATAAACACCAGCCCCAGCGAGGTAGCCCAACCCTTCGCCACCACGTGGGACTTAGCCACGATGGGCACCACTGTATCCTCCAATCCGGCACGCTCGATGGTGGCGCGGAAATAGGGGAAGCTGTCTACCACCCCTCTCTGCGGGTCGTAAACCTCAGGGTCGAAATACAACTGCCCCGGCTGCTGTTCCTCCGAACCGCGGTGGTGGTCTATGCTGAAAAGAACCCTTCCCCTCAATTTGCAGGCTGAACCAATATACACCGTGGACTTGCCACAAAAGCTGCCGATTTCCAGGCAGGGCCCCAGCAGACAAGCCTCCAGAGCCAGTTCAAACAGTCTCTCCCCCTCCTCAGGGGCAAGAAACCCTTTGACCTCAGCAGCAAAAGGTGGTATCAGCTTCTTAGTCTCCAATCTCCCCTTACAGTATAACAGATAAAATTACTGCCAGGGCAACGGGAAACTTGTAATGACCAGCCTGAACCCTTGTTCGGCAGATTCCCAGCTTTTGACAAAAATGCCCAAACTGTTTAGACTTTCTTTAACATCAGCCAAAATGAAACGAGCAAGACAGCCCCAGACAGAATACCCCGATACGGGCTGAGCCGCAAGCCATACCGTTGGTCAAACCCGAACTTCCCTTCTCAATAAGGAGGTATACAAGGCATTATGAAATACAGGTTAGCGACACTCGCAGTCTTCACGATTGCACTGTTTGCACTCTGTGGCTGTAAGGGCGATGGGACACCGCTGTCCGGAAAGGAAATTGTAACTATAAGCCGCGGTGACCTTGTGGTCACCGTCTCCGCAGAAGGTACTTTGAAAATGCCCCGTGAGGTGCACCTCAAGTTCGGCACGCCGGGCACGGTGAAAGAAATCTATGTAAAGAAAGGAGACAAAGTCAGGGCCGGGACACTCCTTGCCAAACTAGATGACAGCACTCAGAGGCTTGCCGTAGAGGCAGCCCAGTACAAGGTGGAGCTTGCGCTGAACGACCTCTTGGAAAAGGTGCACCCAGCTGTCATGGGCTACCCACGGATGTACCCCGACCCCGCCGCTGCTGTCCGTACCGAGCAGGCCTTGGAGGAGCTTAAGAGGGCACAGGTATACTTGAGTCGGGGCGATTATGTCAGACTGGCAGCACAACTGCGGCTTGCCCTGCATGACCTTGAAGCGGTGAAAAATCTGCTTGAAGTCCCACCGGTAGAAATCTCGCTGAAAAGTATAGACGAAACCACCGGTGCGGAAATCGAAAACTACCCGGAGGTCTCTCTGGCGATCAGAATGGTAGAGCAGAGCATCGGGCAACTCAAGGGCTTCCAAGCCGGTCTTGAGAAAGGTGACCTGAGCGCATCCAAACTGGCAGCGGCTTTGCAGCAGGTCAGCCAGACCCACCAGCAGGTAAAGAACATCAGCGGCAGGATCCGAATCTCCCAGCGCATCGGTGAGTGCTGCCAGCAACTGATGACGCAGGGCATAAAGTCAGATGGTACCACGGGCGGGACGCCTATCACCTACCCTGACACCTCCACCGCCCTTGCTGTGCTTGACCAAGCAGCACACACCCTGCAAGAGCTACAATCGTGTCAGGAGCAATCGTGCGACAGAGTTGAATTCGCCACCAAGTTACGCATGGCGCAACACGATATCGAGACTAGCCGCAGGATACTGGAAAGCAACGAACTCGTTTTCCGCAGCGGCGTGAATTTAAAGGTTTTAAGGGCTGCCAACCTGAGCATACAGCTTGCTGAAGCCGACCTAAAACGGGCTAAGGAGGAGCTGCTAAAGACAGAAATACTGGCGCCGTTCGACGGCACAATCGTTGACATAGGCGTCAAAGTGAACGACCAGCTTTCCTCCTTCGATTATTCGACCAAGACAGCCGTCTACTTGGTAGACACCGCTACGGTGGAACTAGAGGGCACTGTGGACGAGGTGGATATCTACAAGGTGAGAGTGGGACAGGAGGCAATTGTGACCACAGACGCGCTCCCCGGCATCCAGCTAAAAGGTAAAGTGACCTTCGTTTCCCCTGTCGGAATTAGCATTGCCGGCGTGGTCGAATTTCCCGTGACCATAGCTCTCGAACCTCCGGGCACCGAGCTCAAAGGCGGGCTAACCGCCAGCGCTGACATAGTCGTTGAGTCGCACCGGAATGTGCTACTGCTCCCCAACAGGGCAATAAAAGGTAGTCCAGGTGCCTACTATGTTGAGGTCATCATCGATGAGGAAAAGGGCGTTACCGAAAAACGTCCGGTGGAAATAGGTGCCCAAGGCACCAATCTCACCGAAGTAGTTTCAGGACTAAAAGAAGGCGAAAGGGTGGTAATGGAACCTACCAGAATAAGGTCACCGCTTTCCTTTCGCTAGAGGGACAACATCATCATAAAGCAGATCCAGAACCATGATCAAGCTTGAGAACATAGTCAAAATCTACAGGCTGGGCAATGTTGAGGTGAGGGCGCTCGATGAAATCACCTGCCATATCGAAGCTGGGGAGATGGTGTCCATAATGGGACCATCGGGCTCGGGAAAGTCGACCCTGATGAACCTCATCGGCTGCCTAGACAGACCGACCTCGGGTAAATACGAGCTGGACAGCGTAGATGTTAGCCGCCTGAAAGACGACCAGCTTGCTGAAATCAGGAACAGGAAGATCGGCTTCGTCTTCCAGTCGTTCAATCTGCTGCCCCGGGCTTCAGCGCTGGCGAATGTGGAATTGCCTCTGGTATATTGCAGGAACGGCAATCGCAACCGACACCAGAAAGCCCTCGAAGCCCTGAAAGCGGTGGGGCTAGAACACCGTGCCCACCACCGCCCCACAGAGATGTCAGGTGGCGAACAACAGCGCGTTGCCATCGCCAGGGCACTGGTCAACAATCCTCTCATCATTCTCGCCGATGAGCCCACCGGTAACCTAGACACTCAGACCAGCCGCAGTATAATGCTGCTATTACAGCACCTGAACCAGCAGGGCATCACCATCGTCCTGGTGACACACGAAGAGGACATCGCCGCCTATACCAGACGCACCATCTACCTGAGAGACGGTAAAATCGTGGGTGAGAAAAAGAGATGAACCTGTGGGAAAGCATAGTCACCTCGTGGAATTCTCTATATAGCAACAAGATGCGCTCTGCCCTGACGATCCTGGGCATTGTTATTGGCGTCAGCGCCGTGGTCTTTCTGGTATCGTTCGGCAGAGGGCACCAAGCCAATGTCACCGCCATCTTCGAGAGCATGGGAGCAAACGCTATATACATCACCGGCTCAATGAGCATGTCTCAGGCGATAGCTGGTGGGGCGAGCCTGACACTTGAAGATGCCGCAGCAATAGCCAACCCGGCACGGGCACCCTCCGTAGCCCTAGTATCTCCAATAATAGAGAAGATGACCAAGGTGGTCTACGGAAACAAAAATAAGACCATAAATGTCATGGGCACCACTCCAGAGATTACCGAGATAATCAGCTACCCTGTTGCCAGAGGGGAATTCATTACTAACGAGCATGTCAGATCTGGCGACACTGTCGCGGTGTTGGGCGACAAAGCAGCATCAGACCTCTTCGGCGATGAAGACCCGCTGGGCAAGACGATCAGAATAGGTGGCACCAGGTTCACAGCCATTGGTGTCCTTGAGAAAAAGGGCGGCTTCATTGCCTCAGCAGACGACTTCATCATAATACCCATCACCACCATGCAGTCCAGGCTGCTGGGCGCCACCAGCCCGAGGGGACGCCCTGTCCAGACCATCGCAGTAAAAGCAGTGAGCACCGACCGCATACTGGCTGCCCGGGATGAGATTACAGTCATCTTGAGACAAAGACACCACATCGGGCCCAATGAGGACGATGATTTCACCGTCATAGACATGCAGGAAATTCTGACCAGAATGCATCAGGTCCTGGGAATTTTTCAGGTATTCCTGGGCAGTGTAGGGGCAATCTCCCTGATAGTCGGCGGCATAGGCATAATGAATATTATGCTGGTCTCGGTGACCGAGCGCACCCGTGAGATAGGCATCAGGAAAGCAGTGGGAGCTAAAAGGGGCGATATCCTGCGCCAGTTCCTCGTCGAGTCAGCCATGCTCAGTCTGTCGGGAGGGATAATAGGGCTGATAATAGCAGCCACCGGCGCCTTCCTCATCACCGGTGTACAGCTCGGACCTTACCCGGTTAAGGCACCTATGTCGCCCGATATCGTGATCATCGCTTTGTCTGTGGCAATCTTCGTCGGGCTTGCTTCAGGTATTTATCCAGCCTACCGGGCTGCCCGCCTTGACCCCATAGAGTCGCTGAGACACGAGTAACCAAGTTACTTGCCCAGCACCAGTGATAAGAACTCAGCCCGTGTCGCCGCCCGGCTGCGGAAAAGCCCCCTGGTAGCCGAGGTGACCACATTACTGCCGGGCTTCTTGATGCCACGCATGGTCATGCAGAGGTGCTCTGCCTGAATCACCACTGCCACACCATCAGGCTGCAGAGCCTCCAGTATGGCATCGGCTATCTGAGAGGTCATGCGTTCCTGGAGCTGCGGTCGTTTGGCGAATATCTCCACCACCCGCGCCAGCTTGCTGATGCCCACCACCCTCCCCTCCTCGTTAGGTATGTAGCCGACGTGGGCAACACCATAGAATGGCAGCAGGTGATGTTCGCACAGCGAATAGAAAGGAATGTCCCTCAATATGACCATCTCGCGGTGCCCCACCTCGAAACCCACAGACAGCTCAGCTTTTGCATCCATATCCATCCCGGAAAAAAGCTCGGTGTACATTTCAGCAATGCGTTGCGGGGTGCCCCGCAGCCCCTCCCTGTTGAAGTCCTCACCAATGGCTTCGAGAATGGAGCGTGCTGCAGCTTCTATTTTGGCTGTATCGACCACGATATCCCTCCTCATTACTCAGCATTCAGCTAGCGCCTGGCATAAAGTTCCCTGTCCAGAAACTTCACGGAGGTTGCATCCGCTGTGGCATAAAGCTCTGCCCCCAGATACAAGGCAGGGCTCACTTTACTCAAGTCCAGAGCCCCCTTGGACGTGAGCACATCGGTGACAAGATGGACAGCCACTATCTCGCCCACCACCCAGACGTGGTCGCCGTATTCCTTGTTATCTATCATTCGACACTCATAGGCAGCATAGGCATCTCGCAATATAGGTGCGCCGGTCTTAAGTGGCTGCTCCTCGGCAATGCCGAACTTCTCAAATTTGTCAACCTCCTTGCCACCGCTACCGCCCACAGAGGCTATCAGGGCTGCTCGCTCAAAGGGCAGAAAATTGATGGCGAACTCCTTGCTCTCAAGAATGAGCTGATATGTATATCTCCGCGGCGCAATGGAAACGCCATACAGTGGCGGCTTAAAGGAGATGGAGCTGTGCCAGGCAACTGCCATAGCATTCTTCCGCTCACCAGCCCGCACCGTGAGTATCGTGGCAACCTTGGGATAGTGTTGATAGAACTCTCCGACATCCTCGGTGACCGTTTTCGCCATTATCCCTCCTTTCCCTGACGACTATCGCCAGCCCAGGGCTCTTTCCACAACCTCCGGCTCCGGCGATATCTCCACCAAGGGCTCGGCAAACTTCTTCGGAAAGTTGGGGTCTTTAAGGCCACTGCCGGTAATTACGCACACCGCTCTTTTGCCTCGCAGGTTCAGCCCCCGCTTCGCCATCTTGATGAGCCCTGCCACCGAAGCCGCCGAAGCTGGCTCGCCGAAGACGCCTTCCTTTCTGGCAAGTAATTTGTAGGCGGCTATGATCTCATCATCCGTCACACAATCGATGACACCGCCGGACTCGTCTCGAGCCCTCACCGCGCCCTGCCAGCTAGCCGGATTGCCAATGCGTATCGCCGTAGCAACCGTCCGCGGCTTCTCCACAACCCTGCCCCTGACGATGGGCGCCGCTCCGGCAGCCTGAAAGCCCATCATCTTTGGTGTCTGGCTGGTTTTGCCGGCACGCTGGTACTCCACAAACCCCTTCCAGTAGGCGGTGATATTGCCGGCATTGCCCACAGGGATAAATAGGTAGTCAGGGGCTTCCCCTAGCTCATCGATAATCTCGAAGGCGGCGGTCTTCTGTCCCTCCAGGCGATAAGGGTTCACCGAGTTGACCAGTGTCACCCGATGTCTCTCCGCCAGACTGCGCACTAGCTGCAGTGCTTGGTCAAAGTTACCCTGTATGGCGATGATCCTGGCACCGTAAACGATAGCCTGTGCCAGCTTGCCCATGGCTATTTTCCCGCTCGGCACTACAACGATGGACTCAAGCCCGAAACGGGCGCCAAACGCCGCCGCCGAAGCGCTGGTGTTGCCTGTGGAGGCGCAGATAATGCACCTGCTCTTTTCCTCCACCGCCTTAGCCACCGCCACCACCATCCCTCTGTCTTTAAAAGAGCCGGTGGGGTTACAGCCTTCCAGCTTGAAATAGAGCTCTCCACAGCCCAGTTCCTTCTCCAGCCATACCGACTTCACCAGCGGTGTATCACCCTCGCCTAGCGTGATCATCGGGGTGGCAGATGTCAGTGGCAGGAAATCGCGATAACGGAACAAAACGCCGCGGCCCATTTCAAGCCTCAACCCTGACAAAATTGTTTATCTTCCTGACCACAGCCAACATTTCGGTCTCCTTCAGGGCAAACTGCACCGCCTCCTCTTTAGCCGGGTGGGTCATGATCACTATCTCGGCGGTCTGCGTTGCCAGATCGCTTTCCTTCTGGATCACCGCCGAAATACTGATATTGTGGTCGCCGAGCACCTTCGAAATCTGGGCTAGCACCCCGGCTCTGTCAGCCACGTTCATCCGCATGTAGTACCTGGTTTCCACCTCGGACATCGGCTTGACCTTAAGCCCGCTCCCCTGGGGCAGCCTCGCCGGGCTTGCGATACCGCGGTTTATATTCTGGGCAATCTTTATCACATCTGACACGACGGCACTCGATGTTGCCGAAGGACCGGCGCCCTGGCCATAGAATATCACATTGCCCACAAGGTCGCCCTCCACATTTATGGCGTTGTAAACGCCATCCACCTTAGCCAGCAGCGATTCCTCGGGGATAAACACCGGATGCACCCTCGCCTCTACGTACTGACCGGTGCGCTTGGCAATCGCCAGCAGTTTTATGGCATATCCCAGCTCGTGAGCATAGCGGAAATCACGTGCCTGGAGCCGGGAAATGCCCTCGTGGTAGACCTGCTCCGGCTTTATCTCGGTGCTGAAAGCGATGGTGGAGAGGATAGCCAGTTTATAGGCAGCATCAACGCCCTCTATGTCTTTAGAAGGGTCAGCCTCAGCATAGCCAAGCTCCTGCGCCTTCTTTAAAGCCGCCGAAAAATCAATCCCCTCCTTCGCCATCCTGGTCAATATATAGTTGGTAGTGCCATTCAAAATGGCGTAAATAGCCCTGATTTCATTGGCGACCAGGTCTTCCTGAAACGGGGCAATGAGCGGTATGCCACCGCCGACACTGGCTTCGTAGCGCAGTGACACTCTGTGCCTGCCAGCCGCCGTCTGCAGTTCCGTCAAGTGTTTGGATATCACCTCCTTGTTAGCTGTGACCACATGTTTGCCCCGCTTCAAACACTCCAGTATGTACTCGAAGGCAGGATGCTCTCCGCCGATTAGTTCGATGACGATGTCGATTTCCGGGCTCTCCACAATGTCCCTGAATTCTGTGGTAAACAGCGAGCGGTCAATACCCAGGGCACCATGTTTGCTCACTTCGCGCTCCAGCACTTTCTTGAGCACCAGCCTGCTGCCAGCCTCACGCGTCAGCGTTTCCGGTTTACCCAGCAGGACTTTAGCCACACCGCCGCCTATCACCCCCAACCCCATCAAGCCTATACCTATGCTTTCCCTGTTCGCCACGGTCACTTACCTCTCTTTTAGCACCCTCTTAATCGCCCACATCTGCTGCTCACCAGTGAGCAGTCTTTCGATATTATAACCCTTTCGCACTTCGCTAAGCCACTCGGTAAAGGCGCTCATTTTCAGACTTTCCCTTACAGCGTCATCCAGCCTCCTGTCAGCTTGTCTTTCCACCACCTTTATCAGCCAGTAGCCCCCTTTGGTCTGCCTGGTGACATCAGGGACTGGCTGACTGAAGTCGCCCGGCTCCAGTCTGAAGGCTAGCTGTGAGAGAGTGCCGGTACCGCTCCACCTCTGTACCCAGCCTAGGTCACCGCCCTGCTCCCTGCTGGCTTCGTCCTGGGAAAACTCCCTTGCCAGAGTGGCGAAGTCCTCACCATTATCCAGCCTCTCTCTTATCTCCATCGCCTCCTTCCTGGTCCCCAGCAGAATGCCACGGATATGGCTCCCCTTGCTCTCGTCCCTCTCCAGCACCTGGACAATCCAGTAGCCTATGTTTTTGCCTACCGAAGCGTCATACACTGGCTGACTTACTGTGTCAGGCTCCAGGGAAAAGATAAGGTTTTCGAATACAGTACTGTTTATACCGAAAACTTCGTCCACATACCCCTTGGGCACCCATCCCAGCTCACCCCCATAGCTCTTGGTCACGGCTTCCACTGTGAACTCCTTAGCCAGAGCAAGGAAGTCCTCCCCTTCGGCGATGCGCTCGGCAACGCTTCTCGCCGTATCCTCGTCCTGAAGCAACATAGCCTGTACACTGGCTTGCTCGCAGGTCTGGGGCACTTTGGCATCGAAGTAGTCCTTCAGCATCTTACTGGTCAACAGACGGGCGGTAACAGAGTCAGCGTAAGCCCGGTGGTCAGACAGCCGCGCTGCTTTCAACCCCTCCCTCACCTCATCCCTGCTTACACTGAAGCCCAGTCTTGGTGTCTCACGCCTGATCATTTCCCCTTGCTCAATAGCCCCGAGTGTAAGCTCCGCTATAGTCGGCAGCATGGCTTCTTCCTGTCCTTGACTGTAGAGTTTCAATAGCTTCAGATAGTAGTCCATTTTGAACACAGCGTCGTCCACCTTAAGCACCGGCTGGGCAAGGGGCTTCAGTTCCTCGGCATAATATCCATAGCCGACATACGCTAGGACGAAAGCGAAGAAAAGACAACCGGCAATCAAAGTTATCCGCTGTATCCTCCGCTCGCGCCGCCGCTTCGAAAGCTGGCGCTGTGTGGATACCCGCACAGGAATAGGTCTGGACTTCTTAGCCACCTTGTCACCTCTCAGATTCTGATACGATAGGAAGGCGGATTGTTTCGAATCGTCTAATTATGATAACATATTGCCGCTGGCAAGGCTACGGGGTGTAGCGCAGCCTGGTAGCGCACCTGAATGGGGTTCAGGTGGTCGGCGGTTCAAATCCGCCCACCCC